>JABBOD010000082.1 GCA_019351995.1 Acidobacteriota bacterium | reverse complement strand
GGGGCGGGGACGCGATCAAGACGGATGGCGACCTGCCGATCGTCGACCTGGCGCGAGTCGAGACCGCCTCGGAGGTGGTGTCGGTGCCGGTGTCTGCCGGGGCGCGGATGCCAGCGGGCGTGTCGGTGCCCGCGGGCGGGCGTCACGCCGACGGGACCCTGCTCGATCAGGCCCGGCACGTGATCGAGAACGCGCAGGACAGCGGCGCGTCCAACCGGGTCAAGCGTCCGCCGACCGTGTACATCGGCTACGGGCTGACCGTGGCGAGAGGGCTCGTCGCCGTCACCACCGCCCTCGTCGCACTGGCCGCCACGCCTTCGTTGCCGGGTTGGGGGCTGCTGCTTGTCGCGGTGATCGTCGGAGGGGTTGGCTATCTCGTGCTGGCGCAACTCACCTTCACCGGCAGGTTGATCGCGCGCCTCGCGATCCTGGCCCTGAGTGTCGCGGGCATCCTGGTCGCGCTGTTCGGCGGGCCGGCCGCTGTCGGTCTGGAGGCGCCGCTGTGGAGCACCAACCTGATGCTCGACATCGGCATTCTGGTCAGCCTCTCGGCCGGTGATGTGCGCGGATTCCAGCTGCGGGCGGAGGCGGACCGGCGCGAGAATCGGGCGGGGCGGCGCGGACTATCGCGGCGGTGAGGGCGCTATCCGGTGCCCTGTGCCGCAGCCGACGCGGCTTCGCCGCCTCCCGGTCCGCGCAGCAGGTAGCCGGCGCCGCTGGCCAGAATCGCTCCGAGCAGCGGGCCGGCGAGGTAGATCCAGAAGCCCGTAAAGTCGCCGCTGATCAGCGCGGGGCCGAGCGAGCGGGCCGGGTTCATCGATGCGCCGCTCACCGGGCTCGCCCACAGGCCGGCCAGCACGACGTAGCCGCCGGCCGCCACCGCGGACAGGGCACCGACATTCTGCGCACCCGACGCCGCCCCGAGGACGACGCTGACCAGTCCGAGGGTGAGCAGTGTCTCGATGGCGAAGGCCTGCAGCTGGCTGAAACCGTGCCCCGGCACGGTGACGCCGAGTGCGGTTCCCGATCCGAACACCAGTCGAAGGGTGAGGGCGGCGAGTGTGGCTCCGATGGACTGGGCGACGATGTAGCCGGGCACCCGGCGCCAGGCGAAGTCGCGCCGCAGAGCGAACGCGATGGTGACAGCCGGGTTCAGGTGAGCGCCCGAGTTCGCGCCCATGAACAGGATGATCGCCATCACCATCACGCCGGGGGCCGTCACCGCGGCGACTCGGCCGATGCTCCCGTGGGTGAGCTGGTCGACCACGGGAGCGCCCGCCGCCACCAGCACCAGCAGGAAGGTGCCGAACGCCTCCGCTCCGAGTCGCCGCAGTTCGTGGGTGCGGTCGTCGAACTGGGCCACCTGTTGCCGTTGCTTCGGCGACAGGGGCAAGTGTTCTGCAACCACGGGTCTGACCTCCTGGACTGATCGCTCTGGACTGATCGCTCTGGGCTGATTGCTCTGGGCTGCCGAGCTCTGGGCTGCTGCGCTCTGGACTGCTGCGCTCTGGGCTGCTGCGCCTGGGACTACTGTGGCCCAGAGGAGGCCCCACGTCGATGAAAGTTCGCTGGTCGAGCGCACCCGAGCCGCATGATTATCCGGCTGCGCAGTCCTATCTGGGTCTCCTGACCGATCCGGATGCCGCGGCGCAGCTCGTTCGCCTGCTCTCGACCCAGCCGATCACCCTCCACAAAGCCAAAGACATTCTGCGCGCCGCCCGACTGCCGCTTCTGGCGCTCGACGATCCCTACGTCGCGGGTGACCTCAAGCGGATCCGCGCCGGCAAGAAGCTCAGCCCGGTGCTGCTGGTGCGTGGCGACTTGAATGGTGCACCTTTGTTGATCGCTGACGGGTATCACCGTGTCTGCGCGTCGTACCACCTGAGCGAGGACGCCGACGTGTCGGCGCAGTTGGTGGCGCGGGTGGTGTGAGCTCGGTGCGGGCTGCTGCCGTGCTCCGCCCCCGGCACCCCCGGCACCACTGCACCCCCGCACACCTGCACCCCCGCACACCTGCGCCCCGGCACCCAGCGCCGCTGCGCCCCGTACCCCCGGCACCCTGGCACCCTGCGCTCAGTACAGCCCCGGCACGATCTTGTACTTCACCTTCGCGGTGTAGGCGTCCCACAGCTCGCCGTACTTTGCTCGGCACACCTTGTCGTCGTCGGCTTGGCGGCTGAGGAAGAGGGCGATGTAGTAGATCGGGTACAGCCACACCATCCAGACCCCGAAGTAGCCGGAGGCTAGAGCGATGGCGACCGCCTGGATGACTTCGCCGAGGTAGTTGATGTGACGGCTGGCACCCCAGAAGCCGTTGACCACGAGGCTGTGGGTGCCGTCGCTGAGGGCTTCGGGCTTGATCCACAGGAACGTCCGCTCCGGTGCCGTCTTGAAGAAGTACTTCTGCATGTTGGCGCCACGGGTGAGCACCCAGCCGCCGAGGAAGAGCACAGCGAACAGGATCGTCAGCGAGGCGGGAACACCCGGATTCGGCCGATCGGCGGTGAACCAGAGCGCGACGGAATAGAAGTACGGGTAGAAGGCGAGGCATCCGAATCCGAGTTTGAAGCCGACGCGTTCCGCGATGAAATCGTAGGTCCACAGGTGGATGCGTTCGAAGATCAGGTACTCGCAGCAGAACCAGGTGAGCATCGCGCAGCCGAGCAGGAAGCCGGGGTTGATGCTCGCGGCGTTCGCACCGACCTGTGCGCCGGCATCCGCACCCGCATTCGCACCTACATGCGCACCGAACTTCATCAGGTGGAACGCCGCGAACGAGAGCACGTTCAGCTGCAGCATGACGGCGCCGACGAGATACAGCCAGACCTTCGCATCCACGAAGCCGTTGTTGATCTGCATATCTTTCGATCTGCCGAACCAGAGGTCGGCGAGGAACGGCTTGCCGGTCGACGGATACCTCACCACGATGACGAACGCGAAGGCCAGACCGATTGCGCACGCGCCGATCAGCCCCCACCAGCGGGTTTCGTAGAGCCAGGTGTACGGAACGATCTGGAAGTACCCGAGCAGGAACCACAGGACGACGCTCGCCGCGAGCACGTATCGTCCGTTGATCCGGTAGTTCATCACCTCGCCGGTTGCGTCACTCGTCACGTAGCCTCTGCTCCGCTTCACGGGGATGGCGATGTGCAGCAGTGTGATCACCGCGTACGCGATCAGCGGGGTGAGCAGACCCAGGACGATCGTCATGACAGGCCTCCGGTGTTCTTCGACATGAAGGCGATGGCGGCTCGTCTGCTCAGCAGCCTCGTGAGCACGAAGCGGCCGAGCTTGTTGACGGCTCCCGGGATGACGATCGGACCTTTCCCCAGCGCGTTCAGTGCCTGTTCGGCGACGTCGTCTGCCGCCAGCGTTCCCGGTGCCGGCTTGGCGCTCTCGGCCTGCTGATAGCCGGGGGTGAGGATCGCGCCGGCGCAGCAGGCGAGCACGTCGACGCCGCGCGGTTTCAGTTCGCTCCACAGGCCCTCGGCCAGGATGGTGTTGAAGGCTTTAGTTGCCGCGTATGCCGCGATGTTCGGGCTGCCCTGGGACCCGGCAAGTGATGACATCAGCAGGATGCCTCCGCGTCCTCGCTCGATCATCGGTGCCGAGACGAGCTTGGCGAACAGCAGTGGGGCTCGAACGTTGACGGCGGCGGCTTGCGCCAGTTGCTCGTCGGTGACGTCTTCGAACCGGCCGATGGGAGCGTAGGCGGCATCGTAAACAAGCAGGCCGATGGATGCCGTGAGCTCGCCGAGCCGTTCTCTCACGCTGTCCCAGTCGGCCATGTCCGCGGTGACGGCGATGACATCGACGTCGTATCGATCCCTCAGTCGGGCCGCTGTCGCCGTGAGGCGTTCTTCGTCGCGGGCCAGCAGGACGAGGTTCACTCCCCGTCGTGCGATCGCGTCGGCGAAGGCGGCGCCCAATCCGTACGATCCTCCGGCGACCAGTGCGTACGGTCCGTACGTGTCCTGGAACCGCATGGTGCTGTGAGGCGTTGCGTTCGCTCGGGTCGTTTTCACTCGATTGGCCTTTCCGCCCCCGGGAGGTCGCTCTGTCGCAGAACGTCTCCTCGCTACTGTCTCGGACTCCCTCTCCCCAGCGCAAGCTGCCGCGGTGCGAAACGGTGGCGGTCACGCTCAGCGGGAGCTGCGCGTGCACGCCCGGCATGGAAGCGTGCGTCGCCGCGGCCCCGATCCCCGGCTAGTGGCGACTCCGGGACCCCGGCCGCCCGTCAGGCGGGAAGGAGGCGCGTCGG
>JABBOD010000038.1:19859-25464 GCA_019351995.1 Acidobacteriota bacterium | reverse complement strand
AACAACTACATATCAGTTGTAGTCCGCGTTGTAACGGTCGATCACATCACCGATCGGGGCGTCGAGCACGAGTTCGCCCTTGTCGAGGTAGAGCCCCCGCGTGCAGAAGCGCAGCAGGTCGGACTCGCTGTGGGAGACCAGGAACAGCGTGCGTCCGTCCGCGAGCATCTCGTCGATCCGGGTGAAGCACTTCTCTCTGAACGCCTTGTCGCCGACCGCCAGCACCTCGTCGACCAGCAGAATCGGTTCATCGAGGCGTGAGATCACCGAGAACGCGATCCGCACCTTCATGCCACTCGACAGGTGCTTATAGGGGGTATCGACGAAATCACGGATGCCGGCGAACTCGATGATCTCGTCGTACGCCCGGTCGATCTCGCGCTTGGTCATCCCGTGGAGCCCTGCGGTGAGATAGACGTTGTCGCGGACGGAAAGATCGTCGACGAAGCCGCCGGTGATCTCGATCAGCGGGGCGACGCCGCCGCTGACCTGCACCTCCCCGGCATCCGGGAACATCACCTGGGCCACCAGCTTCAGCAGCGTGGATTTGCCCTGTCCGTTACGCCCGACGACGCCGATCGATTCGCCGGGGTTCACGGTGAAACTGATGTCTTTCAGCGCCCAGAACTCGCCAGGACGGGAGCGACGGTTGCGGCCCGCGAAGAGATCCTTGAAGTTGCGCCGTGACATGCGGTTGCGTTTGAAACGGATGCCGAGCCCCTCGACGCGCATGCCGCCAGAAGCCATCGCGGGCGCAGCCATCAGATCTCCTTCAGCACGGTGCGGATCGTGCGCCGGAACACCAGGATGCCGACTGCGACGATGAGTGCCGTGAGGGCGACACTGACCCCGACATCGAACCAGTTGAGGTCCTTCGGAAAGAAGGCGCTGCGGTAGAGGCCGATGATTCCCGCGAGCGGATTGAAGGCGCCCCAGAATGTCAGGTGCATTTTTTCGAGGTCGTTCAGTCCGTAGATGATCGGCGAGGCGTAGAACAGCAGTCGAAGGATCAGTTTGACGGCGCGCTCCAGGTCGCGGAAGAAGACCACCAGCGGCGCGATGATGAGGCCGAGCCCGAACGTGAGTGCGGCCTGCAGGATGATTGCCGGAATCCACAACACCGCCTCCCAGTGGACAGGGGCCCCGGTGGCGAGCACGAACACGACCATCACCGGGATGCTCAACAGGAACTCGATGCCCTTGCTGAGCACGATCCGCCCGACCCAGATGGTTCGGGGGATGGTGGTCGACCTGATCAGCTTGCCTTCGCTGGTGAAGGCGCGCGTGGTGTCGGAGATGGCTCCGTTGAACCAGGTCCACGGCAGCAGGCCCGACACCAGGAAGACGATGTACGGCTCCTGACCTGGAACGTGCCGATTGAAGACCAGCACGAAGACGAAGAAGTAGATCGCCGCCATCAGCAGTGGATCGATGATGGACCACAGATAGCCGAGGGCCGATGTCGTGTACCGGACCTTGAGATCCCGTGCGGTCAACAACCAGAGCGAGCGGCGGTAGCGCGCCACGGGCGACCACGACGTCCCCGTCAGCGTCGAAGAAGTCACCGGACCAATCTAGATGACCCGACTGGGAGCGTGTCGCTGGGTTTGGCGTCGAGCTGCGTTCGTCTCCCGCGGCTCAGACGAAGAGGTTCGCGCGTTCCAGGTCTTCGGCGAAGTCGACCTCGACGGCGTAGAGGTCGGAGATGTCGACGGGCTGAATCTGCAGGCCGTTGTGTGCGATCGCGAGCTCGAGACCACGTTCGAAGTAGTCCTGGTCGCCGACCTTCGTCAGCTGGTGAAGCAGGGTGAGCTTGTCCGCGCTGGAGATGTAGTTGATTCCCACGGCTTCGCCGAGCCCGCCAACGACGGTCTTCGACAGCTCCAGGATGAAGCCATCCGCGTCCGTCGTGTACTTGACCTCTTCGTCGGAAACCTTCGCCGTGTTCACACTCACGAAACTGCGGTCGGCAGCGACCAGATCGCCAACCCGCACGAGCACTTCGGGGTCGAAGACGACATCGCCATTCATCCAGAGCACCCCGCCCGTGGTCGACGCCTGGAGCGCCCGCATCAGGCTCTTGCTGGTGTTCGTCTGGTCGTACTGCTCGTTGTAGACGTATGACGCCTGGGGGAAGGCCTCGATGATGTGCTCGAGCTTGTAGCCGACCACGATGCTGATGCCGGCGGAACTCCCGAAAGCCGCCCGGATGTTGTCGAACTGCTGCTGCATGATCGAGCGTCCGTCACCCAGTTCGGTGAGCGGCTTCGGAAGCGAGCGGCCGAGGCGGCTACCCATGCCAGCGGCGAGGATGACGACTTGCGTCGTCGGCTTCGGGGTGCTCGCCATCGGGGCTCCTCAGTGTGTTGTCGTCATGTCGAACCCCGCGTTCTCGCAGTGGTTCGTGTGGGGCGACCGCCTGTGTGGCGCGATGTCATCGCGTGATTACCCGACCGCCCGGTCAGTTCGACACCTCATCGTGCTGTTCAGACTCTATCGAGGCGGGCTGGATGTCAGCGGAAGCTGGGCAATCCGTTGTCGTTTCGTGATCGCGCGGTAACTGTGAGGCTCGCTCGCTTGTCTCCTTGGTACCTTGTAGAGGTGGAAGCCGAGCCCGACCCGACAACACCCGCTCGGCGGGGTCCCGGCAGCGTGGCGAGACCCGCGCGAACCGGGGCGGCTCGGGGACGCGCACCGGCCGCCACCTCGAGGGCGAAACCGGCCGTGACGGCCGCTCCTGGTCCCGAGTCCGAGGCGCCTGCGGCGCCGACTCCGGTGCCTGCACCGGTGAAGTCACCCGCGAAGCGACGGCCGGAGTCGGGACGTTCCCCCGCGTCATCCGTCGCCCGCGCTCCGGCCACCAGCGCTCCGCGTTCTGGCGCACCCGGGTCGACGAGTCGGTCGGGGGCGGCCAGGCCGGCATCCGCCAAACGAGCCCCGGCGCGGCCGGCGGAGGTTGCCCTGTCGGTGACGGGGCTGACGAAGACCTTCGGCGAGCACATCGCCGTCGACGATCTGGATCTCACGGTCACCGCGGGATCCTTTTTCGGTTTTGTCGGGCCGAACGGCGCGGGCAAGACGACGACCTTGTCGATGGTCACCGGTCTCCTGCGCCCCGACTCCGGGGTCGTCACGATCTACGGTGTCGATGTCTGGACGAACGCCGCGGTCGCGAAGCGGTCGCTGGGCGTGCTCCCCGACCGCCTGCGGCTTTTCGACCGACTCACCGGCTCCGAGTTCCTCCACCACGCGGGAGCGCTGCGCGGCCTCGACCGGCAGACCATCGCGAGGCGCGTCGCCGACCTGGTGCGTGCTTTCGGTCTCGAGCATTCGGCGAAGCGTCTGGTCTCGGATTACTCGGCCGGCATGGTGAAGAAGATCGCGATCGCCGCGGCCATGATCCACTCGCCCAGACTGCTGGTTCTCGATGAGCCGTTCGAATCGGTCGATCCGGTGTCGGCCGAGCTGGTCGTCGACATCCTCAAGAAATTCACGGCCGCTGGGGGCACGGTCCTCATGTCCAGCCACAGCATGGACCTGATCGAACGCGTCTGCGATTCGGTTGCGATCATCGCCGATGGTCGGATGCTGGCAAGCGGCCCGATCAGCGAGGTGCTGGCAGGCCGGTCGCTCGAGCATCGGTTCGTCGAACTCGCCGGCGGCGCGACAGCGGTGGAGGGGATGGAGTGGTTGCAGAGCTTCTCCGACTGAAGGGGCGGTCGCTCCTCAACGGATTCCGCCGACCGGCGAACCAGGTTGTGGGATCGGCGGTTCTTCTCGTGTTGGCGCTCGTGGGGATTCTGCGGCTTGCGAGCACGGCATCCACCGTCACATTCTTCGACGGCGAGATCGTCGGTCGCGTGATCGTCGTTGCGGGCGCGGAGGCGACCCTTGCGGCGCTGCTGCTTCCCGCCATGTTCAGCAGGATGCAGCTGCTGGAGCCGCGCGCCTTCGTCGGTTACGGCATCCGGTCGCCTGTCCTGGCGGGGATCCTGTTGCTGGTCACACTGCTGGGTCCGGCCCTGCTCCTGATTCCCCTCGTGCTCCTGCCGGTGCTGGCATGGCGAGATTTTCCGGATGCGGGCTCGCTTCCACTGATCGGGGCGCCGCTGCTGCTGATGCAGCTGCTGCTGCTGCTGCGCATCGGCTCGGCGATCGGCTCGGCTCTCCGGGATCGCCCGCGTGCTCGCGGATGGGTGCGCGTTCTCGGCGCTGTGGTGCTGCTGGGGGGGCTTCTCGTGCTGCTCGCCCTGGTGCTGCCGCGTGTCGTGCTCCTCGCCGACGGTCGCTCGCTCGCGCCGCTGGGATCGGTCGCGCATGTCCTGCTTCCGCTCCATGCGGGACTCCTCGCCGATCTGCTGGCCGGCTCGCCGCTTGCGTCGCTGTGGGGGGCGCCCGCGTTGGCGGTCGCCGGCGCGGGAGATCCGCGCGCGGCGATCTGGATCGGCGTCGCCGTCGTCGCGCTGTTGACCGTGGTCTGGTGGGCGTTGGTGGCGGGCGCACTCCGTCCCACGCGGAGACTGCACCTGAACCGAGTCGATCGCGTGCCCGGCTGGTTCCGTGCGATGCCACCAACCCCGGCTGGTGCGGTCGCCGCGCGCAGTTTCATCTACTGGGTACGCGACCCGCGCTATCTGGTCGTGTTCGGCGTTCTGCCGCTGCTGCTGGTCTTCTCGGCGCTGGCGTTCTGGGTCGGCGGGGTCCCCGCGTCGATCGCGGCGTTTGTGCCATTGCCACTGATGGTGCTGGTGCTCGCGTGGTCAACGATCCACAACGACATCGCCTACGATTCCACGGCGGTGTGGAGCCACCTCTCGGCACAGACCCGGGGGGTGCACGACCGTCTCGGGCGGATCTGGCCGGTGCTGTTCTTCGGCATCCTGCTGATCGCGGTGGGAACGCCGATCACGGTCTGGGTGCAGGGCGATCTGGCGTCGCTTCCCGCTGTGCTCGGCATCAACGTCGCACTCCTCCTTGGCGGCCTCGGTGTCGGGAGCGGGCTCTCGTCGCGCTTCCCCTACCCCGCCCCGCGCCCCGGCGACGGTCCCTTCACCTACCCGCAGGCCTCGGGCGGTGCAGCCGGCGGGGCAGCGCAGGGCGCATCGTTCTTGCTGACCGTGCTGGTGGCCTCGCCGGCGATTGCGGCGACCGTGATCTGGGTGCTCGGAGTCGCCGGGCCGTGGCCGCTGGTCGCGCTGGTGGCCGGGGTGGTATCCGGTGGCCTGGCGCTGGTGATCGGCGTTCGCGCGGGTGGCAGAATTTTCGATCGTCGCGGTCCTGAACTGCTGGCCTTCACCATGCAAAACTAGGCACATGAGCCTGACCGAACCCGGCAACCCCGACACCGTGGGCGGAGGAGCCGGCACCGACCTGCTCGAGAAGGAGCTGCAGGAGCTCCTCGAGAAGGAACTCACCGAGGACGGTGACCACGACCGCTTCTCGCACTACGTGAAGAAGGACAAGATTCTCGAGTCGGCCGTGAGCGGCAAGCCGGTCATTGCGCTGTGCGGCAAGGTCTGGGTCCCGGGTCGCGACCCCGAGAAGTTTCCGGTCTGCCCCGACTGCAAAAAGATCTACGACCGCATGAAGTAGCGCTGCTGCTGCT
>JABBOD010000038.1:10310-19846 GCA_019351995.1 Acidobacteriota bacterium | reverse complement strand
CTCCTCCTGTTGCCGCCGCCACTCGCTCGCCGCACCGCTGCCGCACCGCTCCCGCAACTCCCCGTTCGTCAAAAACCGCCACTCCTTCCCACGATCGACTGGCGGACTTTGCGCACTTGGTAGGGAACGCGCCGACCGCCCCGACCGGGGTCGCGCGAGTCTCGGGCCATGACCGCTCGCCGCGAACTCCCGACTGAGTTGGGACCGACGTTCTCCGTCGGTGAAGCCCGTGAGGCAGGCGTCTCGCTGCATCGGCTCGAAGCTGCCGATCTCACACGGCCGTTTCATGGCACCAGGGTCGCGGCCAGCGCGCCTCAGACGCTCGATACTCGGTGCCGCGCTCTCGCTACTCGATTCAGGGCCGGGGATGCCTTCACCGGGCCGACTGCCGCGCTTCTGTGGGGAATGCCGCTGCCATCGCGCGGTGCGGCATCGCCGACGCTGTTCGTGTCGTCCCGGCCACCGGTCGCGCCGATGCGTCGCGCGGCTGTCGCCGGATCACGGCGCTACTCCGGTGATCCCGTCTGGCTACGAGGACTTTCGGTCATGCCGACCTGGGAGACTTGCCGTTCGCTCGCGCTGGTGCTTTCCATCCCGGATCTCACCGCGGTCATCGACTTCGTGGTGACCGGTGACCGCGGGCGCAATCCGTTGTCGACGCTCGTCGAGCTCGATGCCTTCCTGCTCAGCACGACGCGCTCCCGAGGCATCTCACCACTGCGACGAGCGCGGCGGCTGGCGCGGCAGGGTGCATGGTCACGACCGGAGACTCTCCTCCGGCTCGTTCTCCTGGATTCGGGGATTCCTGAACCCGAACTGAACCGGCCGCTCGCGCATCCGAGCGGGCGCCAGCTCATCCCCGACCTCGCGTGGCCCGCGTATCGGGTCGCGGCCGAGTACAACGGCATCCATCACGACGAGCCGGAGCAGCGAGTCCACGACCTTCGCCGCATCGATGACTTCACGGACATCGGATGGACGACGGTCAACGTCGAGCGCACCGAGCTCTTCTGGCACCCGGATTCTGCTGTTACCCGTGTGGCAGGTCGACTCACGGAACGCGGCTGGGCGCCACCGGGACGGCACCGCTCCGCAAAATCCGCCAGTTGGTTACGTTGATGACTGGCGGTTTTTGCGCGGTTGTGGGAGCGGTGCGCGGCGGCGGGAGCGGCGACGGGGCGGTCGCGGTCGCGGTGCGCGGTGGCCGCGGGGGAGCGGTGCGCGGCGGCGGGTGCGGGGGCGGCAGCGGGTGCCGCGGGGGAGGGGGAGGGGGAGCGGCGGCGGGCTACAGGTAGCGGGTGGGGATCGCCGGCTCGCCGCGCGAGAGGGAGAGTGCTTGGGGAGGCAGCTCGGCGATCGCCGCGGCGTGGCGTGCGCGAGCCTCGGCGACGCCGGCTGCCCCCGTGAAGACGGGCTCGACGAAGCCGCCGCGCACCAGCCCGACCAGCAGCGGTCGGCCCGCCGCGGCATCCATCGGCGGGTCTTCGACGTAGATGTCCTCGGCAACGGCGACGCCGTCGATGAGCGCACGTATCGGCTGCTTGCGGCCCCCAACGGTTGCCTTGCCCGCCGACTTCTTCCCAACGGCGAGCCAGTCACCCGATGCGTCGACATGGGCGACGAGCTTGTAGACCATGCCGGCAGCGGGGGATCCGGACCCGGTGACCACCGCGGTCCCGACACCGTAAGAGTTCACGGGGGCGGAACTCAACGCCGCAATGGCATGTTCGTCCAGATCGTTCGTGACGGTGATCCGCGTGCCCGTGGCACCGAGCGCGTCGAGTTGAGTGCGCACCTCCCGCACCACGACGCCGAGATCGCCCGAGTCGATCCGCACCGCGCCGAGCGCCGTTCCCGCCACCCGCACCGCGGTCTCCACGCCGCGCGGGATGTCGTAGGTGTCCACCAGCAGCGTGGTCCCCGGTCCCATCGCGTCGACTTGAGCGCGGAATGCCTCCTCCTCGCTGTCGAAGAGCAGTGTGAAAGCGTGGGCGGCGGTTCCCATCGTCGGGATGCCCCACTCGCGCCCGGCTTGCAGGTTGCTGGTCGCGGTGAACCCGGCGATGTACGCGGCGCGCGCGGCCGCCACGGCGGACCGCTCCCCGGTACGCCGCGATCCCATCTCGGACAGCGGCCGGCCACCGGCCGCCGAGACCATCCGGGCGGCGGCAGACGCGACGGCCGAGTCGTAGTTGAACACGCTCAGCGCGAGCGTCTCCAGGAGGACAGCCTCCGCAAAACTGCCTTCGACGACCAGGAGCGGCGATCCCGGGAAGTACAACTCGCCCTCGGCATAGCCACGGATGTCGCCGGTGAACCGGAACCCTTCGAGCCAGTCGAGCGTGTCGTCGGAGACCACTCGCTCCGCCTTGAGCCAGGCGAGTTCGTTCGGCCCGAAGTGGAACTCCTCCAGGAGCTCGAGAAACCGCCCGGTGCCCGCGACGACACCGAAACGGCGTCCGGCGGGCAGGCGGCGGGCAAAGAGTTCGAAGACGCTCGGCCGGAGCGCCCGGCCGTCGCGCAATGCCGCGTCGATCATCGTCAACTCGTAGCGGTCGGTGAGGAGCGCGCTCGTCATGGGTCGAGCCTATCGACCGAGTCGCCCGGTATCGTGGGGGACCGTGACCATCGCCGTGCCGACCGACGCCCCGATCGGTGTCTTCGACAGCGGTGTCGGCGGCCTGACGGTCGCGCGCGCGATCCTCGACCAGTTGCCGGGCGAGTCCATCCTCTACGTGGGCGACACCCTGCACTCGCCGTATGGCCCGAAGCCGATCGCCGAGGTGCGCGCCTACGCGCTCGAGGTGCTGGACGACCTCGTGGCGCGGGGTGTGAAGGCCCTCGTGATCGCGTGCAACACGGCCAGCGCGGCCATGCTGCGGGATGCCCGCGAGCGGTACGAGGCGGCGAGCGGCATTCCGGTGGTCGAGGTGATCCAGCCCGCGGTGCGCGCCGCGGTCCGTGCCACGCGGAACGGGCGGGTCGGCGTGATCGGCACGGCCGGGACGATCCAGTCGCGAGCTTACGATGATGCGTTCGCGGCGGCATCCGGGCTCCAGCTGTTCAGCCGCGCCTGCCCGCGCTTCGTCGAGTTCGTCGAGGCGGGCGTCACCAGCGGCCCCGAGCTGTTCGCCGCGGCCGAGGAGTACCTCGCCCCGCTCCGCGATGCCGACATCGATACGCTCGTTCTCGGCTGCACGCACTATCCACTGATGTCGGCCGCGATCCAATACGTGGTGGGTCAGGATGTCCGGCTCGTCTCGAGCGCGGACGAGACCGCCGCCGACCTCTACCGGGTGCTTGTGAGCAACCGGCTGGAACGCAGGAACGCCACGCCACCCACCCACATCTTCGAGAGCACCGGCGACGATGAGGCCGCGTTCAAGCGGCTCGCGGCGCGGTTCCTCGGACCCGAGGTCACCCGGGTCGAGACCTTCGAAACGGGAGCGATCCAGCTCCCCCGCGCGTGAGCGCCAGCAACCGAGAACATTCGAAAGGCATCATGACCCGCATCGACGGTCGCAACAACAACGAGCTCCGCCCCGTGACGATTGAGCGCGGCTGGAGCAAGCAGGCAGAGGGGAGTGCTCTGATCAGCTTCGGCGACACCAGGGTGCTGTGCACGGCGAGCTTCACGAACGGCGTGCCACGCTGGCTGACCGGCAAAGGCAAGGGGTGGGTGACCGCCGAGTACTCGATGCTCCCGCGCTCCACGAATGACCGGATGGACCGCGAGTCCGTCAAGGGTCGCATCGGCGGCCGCACCCACGAGATCTCACGACTGATCGGCCGCAGCCTGCGCGCCGTCATCGACACGAAGGCGCTCGGCGAGAACACGCTGGTGATCGACTGCGACGTGCTGCAGGCGGATGGCGGCACCCGCACCGCGTCGATCACCGGCGCCTATGTGGCGATGGCCGACGCGATCGAGTGGGGACGTGCGAGGGGTTTCATCGGGAAGAACGCGAAGCCGTTGATCGACTCGGTGTCGGCGATCAGCGTCGGAATCATCGACGGCGTTCCCATGCTCGATCTCGCGTATACCGAGGATTCGCGGGCCGAAACCGACATGAACGTTGTCGTGACCGGGCGGGGTCTCTTCGTCGAGGTGCAGGGCACGGCCGAGGGTGCGCCGTTCGACCGTTCCGAACTCACCACACTGCTCGACCTCGCGATCGGCGGGACGACCACGCTCACCGAGCTGCAGACGGGGGCGCTCGCGGTGGAGTTGGGCGCGTGACCACTTTTGTGCTCGCCACCCACAACGCCCACAAGGTGCAGGAATTGCGGCGCATCCTGGGTGATCGACTCGGACACCACCAGCTGATCGGCTACGACGGCCCGGAGCCGGCGGAGGATGGCGACAGCTTCGAGGCGAACGCCCTGATCAAGGCGCGGGCGGCGGCCGTCTTCACGGGGCTCCCGGCGATCGCCGATGACTCGGGGATCTGTGTGGATGCGCTGGGCGGTGCCCCCGGCATCCACTCGGCGCGGTATGCCGAGCTGCACAACGGTACCGCGCGCGATGACCTCGACAATCTGCGGCTGCTGGTGACGAACATGGCGGGCAAACCGGATCGCCGGGCCCAGTTCGTCTGCGCCGCGGCACTCGTCGACGTGGCCGCACTGGATGCCGGAACGCCCGGTGAGCACACCGAGCGCGGCACCTGGCCGGGCTCCGTGCTCGAGGCGCCCGCCGGATCCGGTGGATTCGGCTACGACCCGATTTTCGCTCCCGACGGCTGGGGCGTCAGCGCCGCCGAGCTCACTCCCGCCCAGAAGGATGCCGACAGCCACCGCGGCCGCGCGTTCGGGCTGCTGATCACCGTCCTTCGCGAGCGGTACGGCTAGGCAACTACCCTGGGGGGCATGGCCCACGACCACGCGGAGCATGCTCACGGCAATCGCCGTCGGCTCGCGGTGGCGCTCGCCATCGTGGTCGTTGTCCTCCTGATCGAGCTGCTGGGCGCCTGGCTCTCGGGCTCGCTGGCCCTCCTCGCGGATGCCGGCCACATGACGAGCGATGCGATCGGCCTCGTCGTCGCTCTGGTCGCCAGCGGGATTGCCGCGCGGCCCGCCACCGACCGGCACACGTTCGGATTCCGCCGGGTCGAAGTGCTCGGCGCTCTCGTCAACGGAGCCCTGCTCACGGTCGTTGCGGTCACGGTGGCGATCGAGGCGATTCGACGCCTGATCGCTCCCGGTGCACACGTCAGCGGACTTCCCCTGCTGATCGTCGCGGCGGTGGGGCTGCTGGCGAATCTGGTCGCTTTCGTGATCTTGCGTGGCGGTGATCGTCACTCGCTCAACATGCGCGGCGCGTACCTCGAGGTGCTCGGTGATCTCATCGGTTCGGTGACGGCGCTGCTGGCGGGTGTCGTCATCCTGACCACCGGATTTGTGCGCGCCGATGCGATCGCCTCGCTGCTCATCGCGGTGCTGATCGTGCCACGGGCGGTCGCGCTGCTGCGTGACGTGGTGCACGTGCTGACCGAGTCGGTTCCGCGTGACACCGATGTCGAGCAGATCCGCAGCCACCTGCTCGAGACGCCCGGCGTTGTCGACGTCCATGACGTGCATGTCTGGGCCATCACGAGCGGCGATTCGGTGTTCACCGCGCACGTCGAGGTGGAGGCGCGGGTGTTCGAGAACGGCGAGACCGACGGGATGCTCGATCGCCTCGGCGATTGCCTCAAGGGGCACTTCGATGTCGAGCACTCGACTTTCCAGCTCGAGCCGGCCAGCCACGCGGAGCACGAGGGGGAGTCTCATCGCTAGCGCGACCAGGCGCACCGCCTCGGCCGTTGAGGACTACCTCAAGGTGATCTTCGCCCACACCGAGTGGCAGCCGGAGCCGATCGGAAGCTCTGAGCTCGCGCAGCGGTTGCGGCTTGCGCCGAGTTCGGTGAGCGAGATGGTGAAGAAGCTGGTCGCCCAGGGTCTCGTGGAGCACGCACCGTACGGCGCCATCGAGTTGACGGCATCCGGACGCCGTGAGGCTCTGCGGATGGTGCGGCGCCACCGCCTGGTCGAAACCTGGCTGGTCGATCAGTTCGGCTACGGCTGGGACGAGGTGCACGACGAGGCGG
Organism: Acidobacteriota bacterium; assembly: GCA_019351995.1. Classification (GTDB taxonomy): domain Bacteria; phylum Actinomycetota; class Actinomycetes; order Actinomycetales; family Microbacteriaceae; genus Lysinimonas. Next base: position 13,757 of record JABBOD010000038.1, on the reverse strand, counting down.
AGATCCTCGAGCACACCCTCAGCGACCGGCTGCTGGAAGCCATCGATGAGCAGCTCGGACGGCCGAGCCGTGATCCGCATGGCGATCCGATTCCGGCCGCCGATCTGACGATCCCCGCCTTCGGCGGTGTGCTCGCGTCGACGCTCGCGCCCGGATCGCGGGGCCGAGTCGTGCGCATCAGCGACCGCGATCCTGACGTCTTGCGTGCACTGACGGCCGCCGGTGTCGGGTTGGACTCGTCGATCGTGGCGGGGCAACTGGGCCCGGACGAGGCGGCCGCGGTCTGGGTGGCAACCACGATGTGACGCGGCGGGAGGCGACCGTGCGTCTGATAGTTTCGGTATACCGAAATCTCAGGATCGGAGCCTCGATGACCACCACAGCGGTGCGCCGACCGGCGGGCCGTGTGCGGGAGCTTCTGCCTCTGCTCGGTCCGGCCATGGTCGCGGGCGTCGCCTACCTCGACCCCGGCAACGTCGCCAGCAACGCGAGTGCGGGTGCACGCTACGGCTACCTGCTGGTGTGGGTGGTCGTGGTCGCGAACATGATGGCGTGGCTCGTTCAGTACCTGTCGGCCAAGCTGGGGTTGACGACGGGCCAGAGCCTGCCGGAGCTGCTGGGCCACAGCATCCAGAGCCGATTCGGCCGCTCCGCGTTCTGGCTGCAGGCGGAACTGGTCGCGATGGCGACCGACATCGCCGAGGTGATCGGCGGTGCGATTGCGTTGCAGTTGCTGTTCCGGGTTCCCCTTCTACTCGGTGGGCTGATCACCGGGATCGTCTCGATGCTGGTGTTGGCACTCAATCGGAGTGGCTCGCGCCTCTTTCAACACGTGGTCACCGGGCTGGTCGTCATCATCGGGGTCGGATTCTGCGCCGGCATCGTGTTCGCCCCCGTGAACGGAGCGGCGGCGGTCGGCGGTCTGGTCCCGCACTTCACCGATTCGGGATCTCTGGTGCTCGCCGCCTCCATCCTCGGTGCGACCGTGATGCCGCACGCGATCTATGCCCATTCCGCCTTGACTCGCGACCGTTTCGGCGGCATCGCCGACGGAGCGGAGCGCCAGCGGGTACTGCTGGCCACCCGCATTGACGTGACCGTCGCCCTGGCCGTCGCCGGTACGGTCAACGTGGCGATCCTGCTGCTGGCCGCGTCGACCCTCCCCGGGGTGACGGGTGCCGACACGATCGAGGGCGCGCACGCCGCGATCTCCGCCGCCCTCGGTCCGGTGGTCGCGACCCTGTTCGCCGTCGGACTCCTGGCATCTGGCCTTGCCTCCACCTCGGTGGGTGCGTTCGCGGGGGCCGAGATCATGCACGGGCTGCTGCGAGCGCGGGTGCCCATCGTGGCGCGGAGAGTCATCACTCTCGTCCCGGCGCTCGCGGTCCTCGCGCTCCGCGTCGACCCCACCTTCGCCCTGGTGCTGAGCCAGGTGGTGCTGTCGTTCGGCATCCCGTTCGCCCTGATCCCGCTCGTGCGGTACACCTCGCGGCGGTCGCTTCTCGGGAATGCCACCAACCGGTGGTGGACGACCGTCTTCGCGATCGTGGTCGCGGTGCTCCTGATCAGCCTGAACATCACGCTCATCGTGCTGCTGGTGGCAGGATGAGGCGGTGACGACGACGAAGCGCACCTCCTCGACGCGCACCGACCGCATCCTCACCCGCCCGGGATCCCAGCTGGCCTACTCGGTGCAGGGTTCTGGACCGGTCGTGGTCAGCGCCCACGGCCTGTCGATGAGCCGTGCGAGCGTGCTGGCGGCGGGGACGAGTTTCATCGGCCTGAGCGGGCACGGTCGCACCGTCGTCGACTACGACGCGCGCGGCCACGGCGCGTCGACCGGGCGTCCGATCCCGGCCGACTACACCTGGACGACGCTGTCGGAGGATCTCCTCGCGCTGATTGACGAGGTGTCGCCGGATGCTCCGGTCGACGCGGTCGGCGCATCCATGGGCTGCGCCACGATTCTGCACGGCGCCGTTGCGGCGCCGGAGCGCTTTCGGCGGCTGGTACTCGTGATCCCGCCGACCGCGTGGGAGACGCGCGCGGTCATCGCCTCCGGCTACGAGCTGCAGGCGAAGGTGGTTGAGGACCAGGGCCTTGCTGCCTATCTTGAGCTGGCCGCGAGCTACCCCAACCCTCCCGCACTCTCTCCGGAGTTGCGGCTCGACGCCGACGTCAGCGAAGAGTTGCTGCCCGCGGTCTTCCGCGGAGCCGCGCGCAGCGACCTGCCGTCGCCCGCGGAGATCGCGCGCATCCAGCGGCCGGTGCTGATCCTGGCATGGGTGGGCGACCCGGGACACCCGCTGTCGACATCCGAGAAACTCATCGCACTGCTGCCCGATGCGGAGCTGCACGTCGCCACGAGTCCGGCCGACGTGCAGCAGTGGGTCGCACTCGTCGACGCGTTCCTGTCGCGCTCGGCGCGGGGCTACTTCTTGCGCTGAAAGACGCTCGGGTCGAGCGCGGCATCCTCTTCGCTCATCGCCTCGGTCATTCCGGAGGCACGCGCCCTTCGGGCCGCCAGCACCGAGCGGATGGTGTGGTAGGCGGTCGGAACGATCGCGATCAGTGCGGCGCAGATCAAGATGAGGTCGATGTAGGACGTCACGAAGTCCCGAACAGGCGGGATGTAGTTGAGAAGGTAGCCCGCGGTGACGAGACCCGCTCCCCAGATGATGGCGCCGATCGCGTTGTAGAGGGAGTAACGGCGATATGGCATGTGCCCGACCCCGGCGGCGATCGGAGCGAAGGTGCGCACGATGGGAACGAAGCGGGCCGCGATCACGGCGAAGCCGCCGAATCGAACGAAGAACGCGTTCGTCCGTTCGACGTTCTTGCGGCTGAAGAAGCCACTTTCCTTCCGCTCGAAGATGCGCGGGCCGGCTCGATGGCCGATCAGGTAGCCGACTTCGCCACCGAGCCACGCCGACACCGCGACGAGCAAGCAGACCAGCCAGATCGGGAGCGGAATCGTCGACTTCCCCGCCGCGTTCGTGAAGGTGAGCACGCCGGTGATGATGAGGAGCGTGTCACCGGGCAGCACGAAGCCGACCAGGAGCCCGGTCTCGGCGAAGATGAAGCCGCAGACGATGACCAGCGCCCAGCCACCAGACCCCTGCAAGAACTGCTCGACGTTGATCCCGGGGAGGAGGCCCGTGGCCGGGTGCAAGATGGCGGGGATCATGACGCTCCAGTCGGCGGCCGCGCGAACGATCGACGATCACGTTCTGCCCCAGCGTACTCGCTAGCTCTCACGTTTCTCTGAGGATGCTGTGCGAAAACCTTCACCCTGCGAGCGCGATCGAGCCTCCGTCGAGCGTCGATCCGCTACTTCGCCCGAATCCGCGTCAGTAGTTCAGCCTTGGTCAGTCTCGAGTATCCGGTGATGCCCAGTTCGCGGGCGCGAACGCGCAGGGCCGCGACGGTCTCGCCAGCGCCAGCGCC
>JABBOD010000038.1:0-10137 GCA_019351995.1 Acidobacteriota bacterium | reverse complement strand
CGCCAGCCTTCGCCTTGGCACCGTCCTTCTTGACGCTCGCCTTGGCCTTGGCGGCGTCTTTCTTGGCGCGTTCCTTGGCCTTGGCCGCGTCCTTTTTGGCGCGTTCCTTGGCCTTGACCGCCGCCTTCTTCGCCGCCTCTTTCAGCTTCGCGAACTTCTTCTTGCTCACCTTGTCGGCGTCACGTGCGGCGCCGCGAACCGTGGTCGAGCCGGATGCCCCCGACTTCGAGGCGGAGGACTTCTTCGTCGATCCACCGGATCGTGAGGATGCTGCCTTGGCCGCCATCGTGCTCCTGCTTTCCTCCCGAACCATGAGGTTCGGTGCGCGTGATCTTATGCCGCCGAAGTGAACTTTTGGTGCTTCCCCGTGTCAGACGTGTCGTCGCGCGTAGTGTGGCGAGACGATCGGCGTGACCCCACGCATGAACGAGACGAGACCCAACGATGACCGGAGTCCTGAGCGCGGTCGCGCTCGCGGCCCCACCCCGCACTCTGCTGGACATCCTTCGCGAGACCACGCTGCGGCATCCAGAAGCCTCCGCTCTTGACGATGGACGCGGCGCGCTGAGCTACCGCGAGTTGATGGCTCGGGTGATCGCGGCCGCCGCACGGTTGCAGCTGGGCGGCGTCCATCGGGGGGACCGCGTCGGGGTTCGGATGGCCTCCGGAACGCGTGAACTGTACATCTCCATCCTCGCCATCATCGCGGCGGGGGCCGCATACGTTCCGGTGGATGCCGACGACCCCGAGGAGCGAGCCGAGCTGGTGTTCCGCGAGTCGGGCGTGCGAGGGGTCATCACCGGGACGGGCCAATTCACGCCGAGTGCGGAAGAGGTGGGCCAGCGGCCCGACATCGCGCCCGCGCCCGAGCCCGACCCCGGAGGGAGCCCCCGGTCCGGGGCGCTGTTCGAGGGGCGGCCACCGCATCCCTCCACCTCCGCAACGCCGATCACGGCACCACCGCTCATCACCGACGATGCCTGGATCATCTTCACTTCGGGCTCGACTGGCACGCCGAAGGGCGTCGCCGTGACGCACCGCAGCGCTGCGGCGTTCGTCGATGCGGAGGCGCGACTGTTTCTGCGGCAGGAGCCTCTCGGCCCGGGTGATCGGGTGCTTGCGGGACTCTCCGTCGCCTTTGACGCCTCCTGCGAGGAGATGTGGCTGGCGTGGCGATGCGGTGCGTGTCTGGTTCCGGCCCCCCGCTCGCTGGTGCGCAGCGGGGTCGACCTCGGCCCCTGGCTGACCGCGCGCGGCATCACCGCGGTGTCGACCGTTCCGACCCTCGCTGCCCTGTGGCCGGCCGAGTCGCTCGAGAACGTGCGCCTGCTGATCTTCGGCGGTGAGGCGTGCCCGCCCGAACTCGCCGCCCGTCTCGCGGTCGACGGCCGCGAGGTCTGGAACACCTACGGCCCGACCGAGGCAACCGTTGTCGCCTGCGCGGCGCTGCTCGACGGTGACGCGCCGGTGCGCATCGGCCTGCCGCTCGACGGCTGGGATCTGGCCGTCGTGGATGCCGCGGGTCAGCCGGTGCCGGAGGGCGAGGTGGGCGAGCTGATCATCGCCGGCGTCGGGCTCGCCCGCTACCTCGACCTCGCCAAGGATGCCGAGAAGTATGCGCCGTTCCCGACCCTGGGGTGGGACAGGGCCTACCGAAGCGGCGACCTGGTGCGGTATGAACGGGCCGGCTTGGTCTTTCAGGGCCGGGCAGACGACCAGGTGAAGGTCGGGGGCCGCCGCATCGAACTCGGCGAGATCGAGGCGACCCTGCACGAACTCCCCGGGGTGTCGGCCGCGTCGGTGGCCGTGCGTGAAACGGCGGCAGGTAACCGTGTTCTCGTGGGGTACCTGGCGGTGCCGGATCCGTCACGTTTCGATCGCGCCGTCGCGGTGGCGCGACTCCGCCAGGAACTCCCCGCGGCTCTCGTTCCGCTTCTTGCCGTGCTCGACGAGTTGCCGGTGCGCGTGTCGGGCAAGGTCGACAGGGCGGCGCTTCCCTGGCCATTGCCCGGCGCCGCAACGGTCGGTGAGGCCGACGACGACTCCGGCCTGGATGCGGACCAGCGCCACCTTGCCGAGCAGTGGACGGCGGTGCTCGGCATCCCGGTCACCGAGGCGAGGTCGAACTTCTTCGACCTCGGCGGCGGCTCTCTCGCCGCCGCCCAACTCGTGGCGCGCATTCGGGATGACGACCCCGACTTCACGGTGGCCGAGATCTACTCGCACCCGCGACTCGGTGCCATGGCGGATGCCATCACGGCTCGCGTGGGAGAGATCGGCGGCCATCCGCTGCCGGCGCGCGAGTTCCACCGCGTCACGCCGACTCCGCGGCGAATGCAGGTGTTGCAGTCGGTTCTCGGGATTCCGTTGTTCGTGCTCAGCGGCGTGCGCTGGTTGGTTTACGTTCTGGCGGCCGGCGCGATCCTGCGACCGTTCGGCGGGTTCGACGTACTGCCGGTGGTTCCCATGTGGGCGCTGATCGTCGGACTCCTGATCTTCAGCACCCCCTTCGGCCGCATGGCGATCGCCGTTGCCAGCGCGCGCGTTCTGCTCTGGGGTGTGCGCGCCGGTGACTACCCGCGAGGCGGTGCCGTGCATTTGCGTCTCTGGCTTGCCGAACAGGCTGCCCACCTCGTGGGTGCGGTGAGCCTTGCCGGTGCTCCGTGGATCAGCTACTACGCCCGCGCGCTCGGCGCGAGGATCGGCGAGGGCGTCGATCTGCACACGCTGCCGCCGGTCACCGGAATGCTCACGATCGGGCCGGGTGCATCGATCGAGCCCGAGGTCGACCTGAGCGGGTACTGGATCGATGGCGACGTGCTGCGGATCGGCGCGGTCAGGATCGGCGCCAACGCATCGGTCGGGGCACGGAGCACCCTGCTCCCGGGTACCCGGATCGGCAAGCGCGCCGAGATCGCGCCCGGCTCGGCGGTGTTCGGGCGCGTGCCATCCAACCAACTCTGGGCCGGCTCTCCCGCACAGCGAGTCGGACAGAGCGCGGCGTGGTGGCCCGATGCCCGTCCGCCGAGCGGTCGGAGATGGGTGGCGGCGTTCGGGCTCTCCTCGACGGTGCTCTCCGTGCTGCCGGTTTTCGCATTGGCGGTGGGCGGCGTCGTGGTCGCCACGGGGATCCACGGCTCATCGACGCTCGGCGAGGCCGTCGCGCGCGGTCTTGCCACGATCGTGCCGGCGACACTGGTATCCGGCGTGGTGATGGCAGGCCTGGTCGTCGCCTTCGTGCGGCTGCTCTCGATCGGCGTTGGCGAAGGCACGTTCCCGGTGCGGAGTCGCGTCGGATGGCAGGTGTGGAGCGTCGAGCGGTTGCTCGACCTGTCACGCGTGCTGCTCTTTCCGCTGTACTCGAGTCTCTTCACGCCGGTCTGGCTTCGGATGCTCGGGGCGACGGTCGGGCAGGACGTCGAGGCCTCGACCGTGCTCCTGCTGCCCACCATGACGACGATTCGCGATGGCGCGTTTCTCGCGGACGACACCATGATCGCCAGCTACGAACTCGGCGGCGGGTGGTTGCGGATCGGGCATGTCGAGATCGGCAAACGCGCGTTCGTCGGCAACTCGGGGATGGCGGCACCGGGCCACGTCGTCCCGCGCGACGGACTCGTCGCGGTGCTCTCGGCCGCTCCGCGCAAATCGAAGGCCGGCTCGTCCTGGCTGGGGTCACCCGCCGTCCGGCTGCGGCGCACCGTCGCGGCGCCGGATGATGAAGGACGCACCTTTCGACCGGCACTCGGCCTGCGACTCGCTCGTGCGCTGTGGGAGCTCTGCCGCGTTGTCCCAGTCGTGATCAGCTGTGCTCTCGGGCTCGGTGTGCTGTTCACGCTCGCCGCGCTGACCGTCGCGTGGGGAGCGATCGTGGCGGCCCTGCTGAGCGGCGTGGTGATGCTCGCCGTCGGCGCGGCGGCGGCGCTGGTGTCCACGGCCGCCAAGTGGGCTTTCGTGGGGCGCATCCGCGTGGGAGAGCATCCGCTCTGGTCATCGTTCGTCTGGCGCACCGAGGTCTCGGACACCTTCGTCGAAATGGTCGCAGCGCCCTGGTTCGCGCAGGCGGCCGCCGGGACGCCCGCCCAGGTGTGGTGGCTGCGCAGCCTCGGCGCGCACATCGGGCGCGGCGTCTGGTGCGACAGCTACTGGTTGCCGGAGGCGGATCTCGCCTCGCTGCACGACGGCGCGACGGTCAACCGGGGGTGCGTCGTGCAGACCCACCTGTTCCATGATCGAATCATGAGCATGGACACGGTGACGCTGGACGAGGGCGCAACGCTCGGCCCGCACTCCGTCATCCTTCCCGCCGCCAGGATCGGCGCGCACGGGACGGTCGGCCCCGCCTCGCTCGTGATGCGCGGCGAGTTCGTGCCGATTGGCTCGCGCTGGAGCGGCAATCCGATCGGCCCGTGGCGCGAGGTCACCTTCGCCGACTACCACGCGAAGAGCTCCTAGTGCCGGGCAAGTCGCTCGGCGCGGGCTCGGCCGGCGACAACTACCTCGTGGGACACGGCAACGGCGGTTACCGCGTCGAGCGCTACGAACTCGACCTCAGTTACCGGCTTCCCACCAACCGTTTGGCCGGCACCGCGACGATCCACGCCCGCAGCACCCAGCGACTCGAGCGCTTCAGCCTCGATCTGGTAGGCCTTCGCGTGAGCAAGGTGCGGATCGAGGGGCAGCGCGGCGTGCGGTTCGAACAGACCCAGCGGAAAGTCGTCATCACACCCGCGACGGGGATCCCCGCGGATACGGAGTTCGTGGTGGCGCTCGACTACGCGGGCGCTCCCGTGCCGTCATCCAGCCGATGGGGGACCGTCGGCTGGGAGGAACTGGACGACGGGGTGATCGTCGCCGCACAGCCGTCCGGCGCCCCGACCTGGTTCCCGTGCAATGATGCGGTCGCCGACAAGGCGAGCTACGACATCCGGATTTCGACCGACCAGGCGTACACGGTCGTCTGCAACGGACACCTCGCCGAACACGTCACCGCGGCCGGGCAGGGGCACTGGCGCTACGTGCAGACGCAGCCGACCGCGACGTATCTCGCGACCGTGCAGATCGGCCGGTACACCCTCGATGCGGTGAACTTCGACGGGGTGTCCGGCGTCATCGCCGCCCCCCGCGCGCTCGCCTCGCGGGTGGAGACCGATTTCGGGCCGCTGGGGCGGATGATGGCGCTGTTCCAGGATCGCTTCGGTGCGTATCCCTTCGACGACTACACCGTCGTGATCACGCCGGACGAGCTCGAGATTCCGCTGGAAGCGCAGAGCCTCGCCATCTTCGGTGCCAACCACGTCGATGGATTCCACGGTTCCGATCGTCTGATCGCCCACGAACTCGCCCACCAGTGGTTCGGCAACAGCGTCGGTCTCGCCCGCTGGAAGGACATCTGGCTCAATGAGGGATTCGCCTGCTACGCGGAGTGGATCTGGTCGGAGCACAGCGGCGGGCCGACGGCGGATACCCTGGCCCGGCAGAGCCGCCGCAGCCTCGCCGGCCGGCCGTGCGACATCGTCATCGGCGACCCGGGCCCCGACCTCATGTTCGATGACCGCATCTACAAGCGCGGGGCGCTGACGCTGCACGCGCTGCGGACCGCGATCGGCGACCCGGCCTTCTTCCGGCTGTTGCGTGACTGGGTCGCCAGCTATGGCGGCGCGACCGCGACCACCGACGACTTCCGACGGCTCGCGGCCGGTTACTCCGTCTCACCGCTTGACACGCTGTTCGATGGTTGGCTGGCCGGGACCGCGCTGCCCAGACTGCGCTGACGCTCGGTTCCCTCTCCGTCACGGCGACCCAGGCGAACGGCGACGCTGATGACGTAGTCGCTGCGGCGCCTCTCGCTCGCGTCGGAGAGCGCGTACTGGACGCGCTCGAGCGTGGCGCTGCCACCGGTGATGTGAACGGCTCGCGGGTCGAGGCGCAAGCCGCGGCCATCGGCTTTCAGCACGGCTTCGACCGCGGTCCAGTGATGCACGTCGCCGCCGCCGGTGATCTCACGGATCGCGGCGAGCCGCTCCGCCGATGCGTGACGCCGCTCGATGTCGACACCGATGGGTGCGCTTTCGCTGAGGGCGGCGACGGTGAGGTCATCAGCGTGCGACAGGCTGACGAACAGGTCCGTCCCCGTGATGGTGGGGCGTCCGTGCTGCCTCCCGCAGTCCGGGCAGCGTGCATCGATCGCGATCGACGTGAGCGGCAGACCGGTGAACTCGGATGCCAGCTCGCGCAGCAGCATCCGGCCCGCGAGGAAGCGCTCCGGGTTCGCGGCGCGGGCGAACCGGTCCCGTTCGCCCGCGCTGAGCATCGCGATGGCGTGAACCCGACGCCGCCCACGCAGTGGCGACGCCTCGACTCGCACTCGCGGATGCATTTTCTGATTATTCCCCGACATGGCAGGCCGTCCGGCGTACACTGCAGGTGTTGCTCCAGACCTCGGCAGCGGACCTCATTCGTTTGCGCTCTGGAGGAACCATGACACGTTCTCCTCTCCCTGACGACCTCGCGTCTGAGCTGTCGTCGTCGCAGGAGTTGCCGGATCCCGACGGGTTCTTCGCGCCGCAGGCCGCTCGCCGCACGGATGGCGGAAGCGGCGACCGTGCGGGCGACGCCGTCGTGGGTGTGCTTCACGACTGGCTTCGGAAGGCCCGAAAGCGCTCCACGTCCGGCTGACGGCCGGCGGACCGTGTCTGGCTCGCCGCGGGAGACCCGGTTCAGTCGCCTGATGCGGCAGACCTGCGACGAAATGCAGTAATGGCGTCGTCGGCGTGGTTGGTGCGGATGTAGAAGGCGGCGCCGTCCGACCTCCTGGTCACGACGAGTCCTGCACCAGCAGAGAACAGAAGTCCCCACCTTCGTCCCGGGATCCGACGCAGGCCGAGCCCACCGAACATGACGGGAGTGAGCTGGGTTGGCGCCACCTCCGCGATGTCCTCGCTCGGGATCCGCTTCTTCCAGATCGGCCAGAATCCGAGGGTCACGTGCTGTGTGTCGACCTCGAGCGTGATCCGGTTGATGATGCCGACGAGGCCGAGAGCAACCTCCAGAACCGAGCTCACCACCAGGCTGACGGCGGCAGAGGTCTGATCTCGGAAAAATGGGGGACCGGAGACCACAAGAACCACGACGGTGACGACGGCTGCCACGAGGAGGACGACGCCGATCGCGCGCATCCACGGTCTTGCCGCGGTGGTTTCGCGAAACGACTGCGGGCAGTCACTCGAGCGGCAGGGGGTGGAAGGCTCCATGGCCATCGCTGTCCGTGTTCGGAAGGTGTGGGGGATTGTGCTTTCCATGTCGGAGACTACCCGAAAAGCGGTGAATGTTCGGGGATCTTCGACGTGCGGAAGGTGGCATCCGAACCCGTGTTTTACCCCTTTGATCGTGGGACAGTGTGTCAAAAAGCCCGTGATTCCGGGGTTTCTCACCTTGCTGTGAACCCATGGAACCCTCCTCGATCATCACGTTTGTGGGGGATTTCTGGCGGATTTTGGGCTGGACTCGGCACTGCGTTACATGTAACATTTCGGTATGGCTGTTGGAGAACGAGTCTCGGCGCACCGCGCGCGACTTCGCGAACAGGGTCTGCGCCCCATCCAGATCTGGGTGCCCGACGTGCGGTCAGAGCGGTTCGCCGAGGAAGCCCGACGACAGTCGCGGCTGGTGGCCAGTGCCGATGCACGGTCCGACGATCAGGCCTTCGTCGAGGCGATCTCGGCGGATTGGGACGAGTGAAGCGCGGAGAGATCTGGCTGGTCGCTGGCGGCGTCTACGCATCCAAACCGCGCCCGGCACTGATCGTCCAGGACGATCGCTTCGAAACGGATTCGGTGACGGTCTGTCCGTTCACCACGACCGAATTCGATGCTCCGCTCCTGCGGCTCCCCATCCCGGCCGACGCCACCTCGGGCATAACTCAGCCCAGCTTTTTGATGATCGACAAGCTGACGACAGTGCGACGGTCCAACGTTGCCCAACGGGTGGGGGCTCTCGCTCCGGCGCAGCTCACAGAGTTCGAACGCCGAGCGCTCGTTTTCCTCGGCTTTGCCGGCTGAACAGTTCGCCAAGGGATCCAGCCACGGCAGGCCCTCTGGCCGATCCTCGCAGCGGAACTGCTGAGGTAGGGGGAAGTGAAGTCGGCCTAGCGTCACCGCTCCGCCTCCATTGAGGCGGTCAGCTCGCGAGGCCTGCGTGTGGACAGCTGGGAGTCGGAGCGGCGGGAACTTTCCATCGTCGAATGATTTACCGAGGTGGCGGAGCCGGACGATCCTCACTGAGATCCCACAGTCTGGTCTGGGCTCGCTGCGCGAGGTCCCGCAACAGGGCAGCGTCTCTCTTCGAAAAATGGTGGGGAGACGTATCCATGATGCAGAGGGCCCCGACTCGCTGTCCGTTGAGTGCCTCGAGCGGATACCCCGCGTAGAACCTGATGGACATGGCTCCGGCAACAAGTGGGTTTGCCGAGTAGCGCGGGTCGAGCAGGGCATCTTCGATCACGAAGTGCTCAGGTCGCCTGATCGTGATGTCGCAGAACGCGTCCTTGCGGTCCAGGTCCTGGGCATCCATCCCCACGGCGGAAGCCATGAACTGGCGGTCCGAATCGATGAAGGTGACGGCGGCGAGTTGTGTTCCGAACAAGTCGCGAGCCGTAGTCGCGATCTCATCCAGGATCTCGTCGGACGGCATGTCAAGCAGCCCCAGGCCCTCGACAGCCCCTTGCCGGTCCTGCTCGTGGTCGACATGAGTGCGCATGCTGGTACTCCACGACGGGGCCAGGAGCCGGCTCACCGCGGGAGCAATGCCACGGGCCCATTGGTCATAAGCGTGGGCGCCATCCGATTCGACGTCCTCACCCGAGGCAAAGGCGACGAAACAGACCCGGTCCATTCGACTGATGATCGCCTTTGACATCGCGTTCATCCGGGCCGCCCGTCGGTCGACGACACGGGCAAGGAGCCTGGGAAACCCGGAGCGCGACTTGGAGTAAGGAATAGACAAGACAATCGTTTCGGTCGACGCTGGTGAGTCCCTCTGAATGAAATCGAGAAGGGCGGTGAGTTCGATTCGCCAACGGTCGATGCTGTCCAAGTTCAAACTCTCATTCACCCCCAGCGAGAGGACGATGACGTCGTAGCGGTTGAGGTGGCTCTCGACGAGCGCAGCGACGCACTTCGATACGGTCATGTCCGTGCTCACCGCGATGTCAACATCCGTCGCTCGTCCGGTGAGGCCGGACACTCTCCGGGCCAAATACCCGGGCAGGCCCAACTCGTGCGTGAGCACCCCGACGCCTGCCGACGCGCCATCCCCGGCAAGCAGAATCCGATCCGGATTGGCGCCGGGCGCGTGAACGTGAGGGGAGTCATGCGCGACCGGCAGCCTCCGCCACGAGTGCTGCGACTGGGTCAACCAGGCCCTCACGACTGAACGCCCCAGAAGATCAAGAAATGAATGCTCCACTGTCGCTCCCTCCTCCGCTCAACCGGATGATCTATTTAGAAAGATTTACGCCGCCGGAGCTTTGCAAAAATGAGGTTCTTGGTGGGGACCGGAAGCGAGACTGGCTGGGATAAGCGTCGCTTCCGGTCCCCCTTGTGGATGCTCCGGCCTGAGGGGCGGCTGGAGCATCTCGAAGAGCGGCTCTCCCTCATGTGGGGCCGCTCTCGGTCTTGTCATCCCGGGTGAGATGGTGAGCGCGAGGTGCGGAGAGAAGCTTCTTCGCTTTCCGATCGACGATCGCTCGTACTCTCGCGCGGGTCAGCATGGTGTGTCGGCGGTGCGACGTCGGCCATCCAGCTGTGGAGGACGTGTGTCAGTTCAACCGCGATCGCGCCCTCGTCCTGCGCTCTCGCCGAGCGGGGGGTGAAGACGACCAAGCTTTCAGCGGGCTGGGTTTGCAGCGGAGTTGTCATGAGGTCACCGCATTTGTTCGTGTCCCGACCGGGTGCCGGTCGGCCCATCGTGGTGTCGGGTCGAGGTCTTGTCGGGGTCGGGCGGTGAGGTCACGAGCGCCTCGTGGAGGCGATCGATGCAGCCGATCAGGTGGCCGAATTGGTCGCTGTTCGCCGAACGGACGAGCTCGGATGCTATCGCCGGCCCGCTGAGCCGGGTCTCACTCGTTTCGGTTGTCAT
>JABBOD010000081.1 GCA_019351995.1 Acidobacteriota bacterium | reverse complement strand
CTAGGGCATGCACGCGCAACACCCAGCCACCCCGAAATCCCAATGATTACGGCGCAGACAACGCTCTGCAGTCCCCGCCGAAGTTATCGGATTGGTTCCGCCTTCAACGTGTGATGAGGCCTCTTGCACCCCCGGGTGACGAAGATCGCGGCAATCAGGATCACTCCGCCGAACACAGCGGCTGCAATCCCGCAGGTCATTGCAGGAATGAGGTCTCCGTGGGCAAAGCGCTCCCACTAGCGTGGACTCAGTCGAAAATCCCTGGGAGTGCCGTGCGCCGTCTCATCTCTACGTCAGCCGTTGCCGCCCTGATCGTGATCGTCCTCGCCGGCTGCGCTGCGGCCCCGCTCACCACGAGCGACGTGAAGGTCAGCCTGGCCGTCCCGGTGAGCGCCAATCTCGTCGTCGGCGACACGGCCTCCCTCACGAGTTCCGTGCAGGTCCTGCACCAGCGCACCGACAGGGTGATCCTCCAGATGGAGACCTCCAGCGACGGCAGGTCGTGGACCCCGCTGGGGACGAAGGTGTCCAAGACCGGCACCTTCACGACGACCGACGATCTCACCCTCGCGGCCGGCACTGCCCACTACCGGGCGACCGTCTCCTCCACGGGCGACAAGCCCCAACTCCTTGCGACCTCGCAGTCAATCACGCTGACGGTCGTCGACATCAAGGCACTGATCCGCACCTTGTACGACAACCAGACGCAGGCATACCAGTCCAGTACTGCCGCCGGAACCGCGTTTGACCTCGCTCACGAATATCCCGGGGAGTTCGACGCGGCTAACCCTGTCTGGGCGAACAACGTGGCGTATCTCGCTCAGGCGGGTTACCGGCACAGTGCCGTGCCGGACCTCACCACGATCAGCCCGACACCGACCTGGACCATCCCCGGCAGCACCTGCAACCCTGCCGGAGTCGCCCCTCCGAAGGGTCGTACGTTCGCTCTCACGATCAACGTGACGGATCAATACACCAACTACCCTGCAAGGTCATCGAAGGTGAACGTCCACGTGACGCTCCTCACCGGCAAGCTCTACTTCTACGAACCGTTCTGCGCTCCCGGGCTGCATTCGTAGGACCCCGCACGAGCCGCCGCAACGTGGAATGGCGCTACGCCGCAAGATCGGCCATGAGCAGCGGGAACACGACGGCCAACTGCTCGCGCAACGGAGCGTGGTCGCGATTGCTCGGAACGCGGATGTCGCCGAGGTCCGTGTAGCTCAGGAACCCCTCGAGCTGCGTCCCCTCCCGACCCGCGATCGGCGCTCCACGCAGTTGCACCGAGCGGAGGGACCTGCGCCCGACGACCGTCGTCCCGGTGCTTCCCTCCGCGAAGGTCGTCGATGTCACCAGGTGATCCCAGATCGCGAAGACCTCGATTTTCAGCTCGCCCGGCTGGTCGGCGTGCTCGAGCCTGGTCTGCACGAAGAGCGGAGCCGCCTGGCCGACGATCGACACCAGTTGCGCCAGGATCGCCGGAAGGGGTTGCTCATCGTCGGAGAACTGCGTGCCGATCGTCTTCCAGATCGGATCCGACGAGGTCAACGCTGCTTCGATCTGATTCATGGCGCCATCCTCCCCCACCGGGGACGGGATCCGCGGGCTTCTCGGCTGACTCCCACGCCGGGCCGGGACTCCCGCAGCTAGGCGCGGTGGCTGGTGACGCGGCGTTGCGGGGCGATCAGCACGAGGCTCAGGTAGGTGATGACGGCGAGCGCGAGATGCATCCACACCAGCACGAACACGGCTTGGGCGGACGCGCCGCCGTACAGGATCCAGGCGTCGGGGGCGAGCGCCACGATGGAGACCAGCACTGCCATCACCAGGTAGAGCCGACGCGCACGCGTCGAGACGTAGCACGCGGCGGGCCAGCCGAAGGAGGCGATCACCACACCGATGATGGTCAGCTTCGAGTAGTCGGCGAACTGGTAGTGCCCGTAGCCCGCCGTCGCGGGGAACACCGCGGTACCCACCACCACGAGCGCGGCGCACGCGGCCAACGACAGCAGCACCGCCAGCACGGTGGCCAGCATGAACCGCCAGGTGCGCGGCAGGGCTCGTGCGGCCGGGAAGTCGAAGCCCCAGCGGGCGAGCGAGCCACGATCGAGGGACGAGGATGCTGGATCGTTCACGAGTGCGACGCTATGCGGAGCTTGCTGTGGTCGAGGTCCGATCCGGCAGTTTGGAGATGAGAGATCCCACATCTGGGTGAAGGGCCCTCATCTCCCGCGGGACTGCTCGGCGAACCGTGCCGACGTGCTCGTAGGCTGGTTCGCATGCCCGCGTCGCGTGTTTCCCCTGCGCCGACGGCGACATGATGGATGCCGCCACCGCCGCCCGCGACGCGATTGCGACCACGATCGCCGAGTTGCTCGCCGCGGGTGCCAACACGGAGACACTCGCGGAGTACCGGCCCGCGCACCGCACGCTGCTGGTTCCGCGGCGGGCCAGCTTCACCACCATCGGACCGGTGTGGCGGCTTGGGGTGCTCCTGCTCGACGTGGACGGGGCCATGTTCGCCACCGGGGCGGTCACCAGGGCGCGGGACCCGAAGCATCCCAACCACACCTCGGTCTCGGGCGAGGAGCGGCGGCAGCTTCGCGAGGCGGCCCGCGCGGCGGGATTCGGCATCCATGACACCGTCAACTTCGACGTGATGCCACTCCCGCTCGACGAGACCCTCGGAACGGTCGGACCGCTGGTGCTCCGCGATGGCGCGCTCACGGTGAGTTGGAACGCGCGCCGCACCCCCGACTCGCTGCGCCCCTTCGCCGACTACCTTCGCGAGCGCGCCGAACTGGCGGCGCATCCGCCCGAGGGCGCCGGCGAGGCCCAGCGCTAGAATCCCGCCCGCCATGCCTCGGCCGTAGGCTCGTCACTGATCAGGCACACACAGCAAGGAGCACCGGATGACCGAGCACGAGCTTCACGGAATGTGGGCAACGGCCCGCTGGCACATCATCGCCTCGCAGCTTGCCCCGACGCTGCTGCTCGCCGCCTCCGTCGGCTTCGTCATGGCGGGGATCGGGCATATGCCGACGCCGATCCGCCTCGCCCTGGCGCTGATCCTGCTCGCCGGCGGGATTCTCGGCTTCGCCGCGCAGTATTCGTCCGCGGCGGAGGCGAAGGCGATCGCAGCGGACCTCGCCGCCATCGACACCGCGAGCCAGGTGACGGCGCGCATCATCGCCAACGCGAAGCGCACCTCGATCGTCACCGCGACCGGTCCGACGATCTTCGTGCTGATCTATCTCGCGCTGCTGTGGGCGATCTTCGCCCCCCCGAGCGCCGGCGGAATGCAGTAGACCCCGTGATCGAGCGGCGCTGTCGGACTCGCTCGCTAAGGTGAGCGCATGAGCGCAGCATCCTGGTGGCCGCACCTCGACACCGAAACGCAAGCATGGCTGAAGCACCACCACAACGAGGCCCTGACCGAAGAGATTCTGGATGCCGTGGTCGCGGCCGGCGGCGAACCAGAGGGCGAGTTCACCCCGGGTACCGGGCAACTGGAACCGGACCGCTACGACCTCACTCAAGACGACTGGCACTGGATCCGCGACAACGCGTGACGTTCGGAGAGGGCACCGTCCAATGAGCGAGTTCCCGGCCGCGACCGAGACGTTCGAGTTGCCGATTTTTCCGCTCGGCTCTGTGCTGTTCCCGTCGATGCCTCTCGCGCTGCGGGTCTTCGAGGAGCGATATCTCGCGATGCTCGCGCGGGTGCTGCAGGACGAGCCCTCCGAGTTCGGCGTCGTGCTCATCGAACGCGGGCAGGAGGTCGGCGGAGGCGAGAAGCGCTTCGACGTCGGCACGATCGCCCGCATTGCACAGATCGAAAGCGCCGAGGGTTTCATCGCCATGCTCGCCCACGGCACCCGTCGCTTTCGCGTGATCGAGTGGCTGCCAGACGACCCGTATCCCCGCGCTCTCGTCGCCGAGCTCGACCGGTTCGACTGGGATGACACCCTCGACGGCACCCGCGACCGAGTGGAGCAGACCGTGCGTCGCGCCCTGGCGGTCGGTGCCGAGTTCGGCGAGGTGGCATATTCGGCCACGGTCGAGCTCGAGGACGATCCGGTGGATGCCGCCTGGCAACTGGCCGCCATCGCCCCGCTCGGCGAGATGGATCAGCTGCACCTGCTTCGTTCGCAGACCCTGCCAGGGTTGTTCAACGAGCTCGAAGACCTCGCGGCCGCCGCGGCGACATCGATCAGCGATGCCGCGCTCGAAGGAGACGTCGACGACGACGACGACCCCTTCGGTGACCGGCCCTAG
>JABBOD010000037.1 GCA_019351995.1 Acidobacteriota bacterium | reverse complement strand
GCTGACCGCTCCGTTCTTCGAGTCGATGCGGATGGATCTCACCGCCACCGAGCACGACAGTGCCAGTTTCGACCGCTATGTGTACGGCTCGGCGGAGGTGGTCGGCTTGATGTGCCTGCGCGTCTTCCTCGCGGACACCGAGCGGGTCTACACGGATGCCGAACGCGAGACCCTCGAGATCGGGGCCCGCGCGCTCGGCTCGGCGTTCCAGAAGGTGAACTTCTTGCGGGACCTGGCCGCCGATGTCGAGGCTCTTGGGCGCTCGTACTTCCCGGGGATCGATGTGGCCGCCCTGACGGAGGAGCAGAAGAACGTGCTCCTGGATGACATCGATGGTGAGCTCGCGCTGGCCGCTCGCTCGGTCCCGCTGCTGCCGACGAGCTCGCGGCGCGCGGTCGCGACGGCGCACGGTCTCTTCGCGGAGCTGTCGCGCCGGCTGCGACGGACGGCCGCGACATCCCTATTGACGACGCGAGTTCGGGTGCCCGATCCGGTGAAGCTGCGGATCGCGCTGGGCGCCTGGGGAACGAGAGGCACCGCATGACCAACGCGATCGTGATCGGCGGCGGCATCGCCGGACTGGCGACCGCTGCCCTGCTCGCGCGGGACGGCCACGACGTCGTACTGCTCGAGAAGAACCAGGAGCTCGGTGGCCGCGCCGGCTCGTGGGAGCGCGACGGGTTCCGCTTCGACACCGGCCCGTCGTGGTACCTGATGCCGGAGGTGTTCGAGCACTTCTTCCGGCTGCTCGGTACGACGGCTGACGAGCAGCTCGAACTCGTGCAGCTCGATCCGGGTTACCGGGTCTACGGCGAGGGATACGCCGAACCCCTCGACGTCGCCGCGGATGCCGCGGGGAACATCGCTCTGTTCGAGAGCGTCCAGCGCGGGGCGGGCGCCAAACTGGCGCGATACCTCAGCAACGCGCGGGAACTGTACGACCTCTCGGTGCAGAAGTTTCTCTACTCGACATTCGAGAAGCTCGGCCCGGTCTTCACGCGCGACGTCGTGCGTCGGGGTGGCCGACTCGTGTCGTTGCTGACCACCTCGTTGTCGCGGCTGACGGCGCGCACCGTGAAGGACCGCCGGTTGCGGCAGATCCTCGGGTATCCGGCCGTGTTCCTCGGCTCGTCTCCCGACCGAGCGCCGAGCCTCTACTCTCTGATGAGCCACCTGGATCTCGCCGACGGGGTGCTCTACCCGATGGGCGGCTTCACCCGCCTCATCGAGTCGATCGCCGGACTCGCCATCGCCGAGGGTGTCGAGGTGCGCACCGGAATGACCGTGCGCCGCATCCTGATCGAGGCTGGAGCCGCGGTGGGCGTCGAAGTCGAGGATGAGAACGGGAGCCTCGAGACGTTCCGCGCGGAGGTCGTCGTCTCGGCGGCCGACCTGCACCACAGTGAGACGGTCCTGCTCGAGCACGAGCGCGACCGCACCTACCCGCAGCGCTACTGGGACGCGCGCGTCGCCGGCCCCAGCGCACTGCTGCTCTACCTCGGCGTTTCGGGGGAGCTGCCCCAACTGGAGCACCACACCCTCCTGTTCTCGGAGGACTGGAAGGGCAACTTCGACGCGATCTTCGGCTCGCCCACTCGCGTGCCAGACATTCCGTCGCTCTACGTCTGCAAACCGAGCGGCGTCGACCCGCAGGTCGCTCCGGACGGCACGGAGAACGTGTTCGTCCTCGTTCCGCTTCCGGCCGATCCGGCACTGGGACACGGCGGGATCAACGGGGCGGGAGACGCTGCGATCGAAGCCCTCACCGATCGGGTGATCGCGCAGATCGCAGACTGGGCGGGCATCCCGGATCTCGCGGAGCGCGTCGTGCTGCGTCGCAGCGTCGGCCCGGCCGACTTCGTCGACGATCTCAACTCCTGGAAGGGAAGCGCGCTGGGCCCGGCCCATACTCTGCGGCAGAGTGCGTTCTTCCGCGCCGGCAACGTGAGCAAGAAGGTGCGCGGGCTCTACTACGCCGGCTCGTCGACGATCCCGGGGATCGGTCTGCCGATGTGCCTGATCAGCGCCGAGCTGGTGATCAAGCGACTGCGTGGTGACGTTTCGGCAGGTCCGCTGCCCGAGCCGCTTCAGGCGACGTGATGAGCTTTCTGTACCTCGGGGGGCTGCTGTTCGCCCTGCTCGGCATGGTCGTTGTCGACCTGCGGTTCCGGCTGTTCTTCGGGCGCGCCCCGCTGCGCGCCACCATCGTGCTGGTGCTCGGGGTCGCGTTCTTTCTGGGCTGGGATGCGGCGGGTGTGGGCCTCGGCATCTTCTTTCGCGGCGACCTGGCCCTGCTGACCGGGGTGCAGCTGGCGCCGGAGATCCCCGTCGAGGAGCTCTTCTTCCTCGTGCTGCTGTGCTATCTGACGATGAACGCGTACGGCTGGCTGAGCATCCGGAGACGCCGTCATGTCGAATCGGTCAGCTCATGACCACCTACTGGCTTCTCAACCTCGCCTTCCTCGGCGGCGTCGCGCTTGTCGCCCTCGTCACCTGGCTGGCGCACCGGATGCCGGCCTGGCGTCTCGTTGGCCTCGCCGCGATCCCGCTGTTGGTGCTCACCGCGGTGTTCGACAACGTTCTGGTCGGCAGCCACATCGTGTCGTACGACCCCAGGCTGATCACCGGCGTGTTCGTCGGGGTCGCGCCCCTCGAAGACTTCAGCTACTCGATCGCGGCCGTCGTGCTCCTCCCGTGCCTGTGGGCGTTGCTCACGCCGCGCGGGGCGGCGACCGCGGGCCGCGGAGGCGAGCGCGGGCTGCGCAGACCCCGCGCTCGCGCCGCAACCCCGCGCTCGCGGCGCTCGTCGGGCGGGGAGCCGACCACGTGATCCGGGATCTCTTCCTCACCAGCCGCCCGTTGAGCTGGGTCAACACCGCGTTCCCCTTCGCGGCGGCCTACTTCGTCGCGACGGGGCGCATCGATGCGCCCCTCGTTGTCGGCACGGTGTTCTTCCTCATCCCGTACAACCTCGCCATGTACGGGATCAACGACGTCTTCGACTACGAGTCCGACCTCCGCAACCCGCGCAAGGGCGGGGTGGAGGGCGCGTTGCTGCCCCCCGAGCACCACCGTGCCACGCTGTGGACGGCCATCCTGCTGCCACTCCCGTTCGTTGTCTACCTGGTGGTCGTGGGCAGCTGGCTGAGCACCGGCATCCTCGCGATCAGCCTGTTCGCGGTCGTCGCCTACTCGGCGAAGGGCCTGCGGTTCAAGGAGCGGCCGTTCCTCGACTCGCTCACCTCGAGCACGCACTTCGTGAGTCCCGCCGTGTTCGGGCTCGCGCTCGCCGCGGTCACTCCCACCTGGCCACTGGTCGCGCTCCTGATCGCGTACTTCTTCTGGGGCGCCGCCTCGCACGCCTTCGGGGCCGTCCAGGACATCCAGGCCGATCGGGATGGCGGCATCGGGTCCGTGGCCACCGTGATCGGCGCGCGGGCGACGGTGCGGCTCGCCGTGGTGCTGTATCTGCTCGGCGGGGTCCTGCTGTTGTTCACCAGTTGGCCCGGCCAGCTGGCGTCCGTGCTGGTGCTGCCGTACGCCGCGAACGCGCTGCCCTGGTGGAACGTGACCGAGGCGGATGCCGCATCCGCCAATCGCGGCTGGCGACGCTTCCTCTGGCTGAACTTCGCGACCGGGTTCCTCGTCACGATGCTGCTGATCGCCTGGGTGCTGGTGCGCCGCTGAGCTCGGCGCCTCAGCCCGCCGCCCCGCGCGCTGTCCCCAAATCAAGGCTGCGCCGATCTCGCGCTCCCGTCTCCACGTGAAGAGCTCGCCGGCTCGCCTCCCGCAGCCTTGATTTGGGAGTGGNGGGGCAGCGGGGCAGCGGGGCAGCGGGGTGGTGGCGGTGCAGGGCTCCGGGTGGCGGAGCGGCGGCGAACCGAACGGCCGTGACCGTTCAGTTCCGGGGGCGCTCGAGCGCCCGGGCGTGCGGCGGCGCCGTGACCGGGATGATGAGGGCGAGTCCGACCACGAGCACCAGGATGATGCCCAGGATTCCCCAGTACTGGGCGCCGAAGATCACGATGAAGATGCCCCAGAGCGTCGGTGCCAGGAAGGTGGCCGCCCGGCCGGTGGTCGCGTACAGGCCGAACACCTCGCCCTCGCGACCCGCGGGGGCGATGCGTGTCAAGAAGGTGCGGCTCGCGGATTGCGCCGGACCGACGAACATCGACAGCAGCAGCCCGAAGATCCAGAAGACGGTCTGGCCGCCCCCATGGAGCACGAGCACCGCCAAACCGCTGATAATCAGGCCGATCAGCGCCGCGACGATGACCGGTTTCGGGCCGATTCGGTCGTCGAGGGTGCCGACCACGACGGTCGAGAGCCCCGCGACGACGTTCGCGGCGATCGCGAAGATGATCACCTCGCCTGCCGAGAACCCGAAGGTGCCGGCAGCGAGCACGCCGCCGAAGGTGAAGACACCGGTCAGGCCGTCGCGGAACACCGCGCTCGCCAGCAGGAAGAACACCGTGTGACGGCTCTCGCGCCACAGCGCCGCGATATCGCTGCCCAGCCGCCGATACGCGCCGAACACGCTCACCTTCGATCGGGCAACCGCCGCGGGCGCCCGGTATTCGGGGACGGCGAGCAGCACCGGAACGGCGAAGACCGCGAACCAGATCGCGGCGAGCAGCATCGATACGCGCACCGACTGGCCGTTCGCGCTGGTCACGCCGAACAGTCCGACGTCGGGGTGGATGAAGCCGAAGTAGAGGATCAGCAACAGGATGATGCCGCCGAAGTAACCGGAGGCCCAGCCGAGTCCGCTGACCCGCCCGATCGTCTTGGTGGTGGAGACCTGAACGAGCATCGCGTTGTAGTTGACGGCCGCGATCTCGTAGAACAGGGTGCCGATGCCCAGCAGGACCAGCCCGAGCCACAGGAACTGCTGCGAAGGTTCGACGAAGTACAGGCCGGCGACGCAGAGAACGACGATGCCGGTCTCGATGGCGAGCCAGAACTTGCGCCGGCCGGCGCCATCTGCCTTCTGGCCGGTGATCGGCGCCGTCACCGCCACCAACGCGCCGGCGATGCCGAGCGCAAAGCCCAGCCAGGGCGAGACGAAGTCGACGCCGCCGAATCCCTTCGTGCTGGTCAGGTAGACCGTGAAGACGAAGGTGGTGACGACCGCGTTGAATGCGGCTGAACCCCAGTCCCATGACGCCCAGGCGATCACCTGTCGACGCGGGATCACGCGGTCCGACTGCAGTTCGAGGCCGGAGACGAGGGTCGGGCTCCCGATGGGGCCGGGTCCGTATTGATCGGTCATGTCGGGAAGCTACTTCCGTCGGGTGAACGCACGGTGCTGGGCGTTGGTCATATCCTGCCGTCCGGTGGGGGAAATATCGACCGCTTCGCCAAATATGAGTCATCCTGGCTCAACTCTCAGCTTGCGAGCTTGACAAGTTTTCCACAGGCTGTAAAACTTGACATTGTCCGGCTCAAGTCGGACATCCATACGTTCAAGGAGCAGAACCTCTCATGGCTCGAGCAGTAGGTATCGACCTCGGAACCACCAACTCGGTGGTGGCCGTCCTCGAAGGTGGCGAGCCCACCGTCATCGCCAACGCCGAAGGTTTCCGCACGACCCCATCCGTCGTGGCCTTCACCAAGGACGGGGAGGTGCTGGTCGGCGAGACCGCCAAGCGCCAGGCCGTCACCAACGTCGACCGCACCATCGCCTCCGTCAAGCGCCACATGGGCACCGACTGGAAGACGGAGATCGACAGCAAGAAGTACACGCCGCAGGAGATCTCGGCGCGCATCCTGGCCAAGCTCAAGCGCGACGCCGAGCAGTACCTGGGCGAAGACGTGACGGATGCCGTCATCACCGTCCCCGCGTACTTCAACGATGCCGAGCGTCAGGCCACCAAGGAGGCGGGCGAGATCTCTGGCCTCAACGTGTTGCGCATCATCAACGAGCCGACCGCCGCTGCCTTGGCGTACGGCCTCGACAAGGGCAAGGAAGACGAGCTCATCCTGGTCTTCGACCTCGGCGGCGGCACCTTCGATGTCTCCCTGCTCGAAGTGGGCAAGGACGACGACTTCTCGACCATCCAGGTGCGCTCGACGTCGGGCGACAACCGCCTCGGCGGCGACGACTGGGACCAGCGGATCGTCGACTACCTGATCAAGAAGTTCAAGGAAACCACCGGGGTGGATGTCTCCACCGACAAGATCGCGAAACAGCGCCTCAAGGAGGCGTCTGAGCAGGCCAAGAAGGAACTCTCGAGCTCGATGAGTGCCAGCATCCAGCTGCCGTACCTGTCGTTGACCGAGAACGGCCCGGCCAACCTCGACGAGACCATCACCCGCGCGCAGTTCGAGCAGATGACGAGCGACCTTCTCGACCGCACCAAGAAGCCGTTCGAGGACGTCATCAAGGAGGCAGGAGTCAAGGTCGCCGACATCGCCCACGTCGTGCTCGTCGGTGGCTCGACCCGCATGCCCGCCGTGACCGAGCTCGTCAAGAAGCTGACCGGTGGCAAGGACCCCAACAAGGGCGTCAACCCGGATGAGGTGGTCGCCGTCGGCGCCGCGCTCCAGGCCGGCGTGCTGAAGGGAGAGCGCAAGGACGTGCTGCTCATCGATGTCACGCCCCTGAGCCTCGGCATCGAGACCAAGGGCGGCATCATGACCAAGCTCATCGAGCGCAACACGGCCATCCCGACCAAGCGCAGCGAGACCTTCACCACGGCGGATGACAACCAGCCGTCCGTCGCGATCCAGATCTTCCAGGGCGAGCGCGAGTTCACCCGCGACAACAAGCCGCTCGGGACCTTCGAGTTGACCGGCATCGCGCCGGCACCTCGCGGGATCCCGCAGATCGAGGTGACCTTCGACCTCGACGCCAACGGCATCGTGCACGTCGGAGCCAAGGACAAGGGCACCGGCAAGGAGCAGTCGATGACGATCACGGGCGGCTCGTCGCTGCCCAAGGAAGACATCGAACGCATGGTGCGCGAGGCCGAAGAGCACGCCGCAGAAGACAAAGCGCGTCGCGAAGCCGCCGAGGTGCGCAACAACGCCGAGCAGCTCGCGTACTCGATCGACAAACTGATCAAGGACAACGACGACAAGCTGCCCGACGACGTGAAGGCCGAGGTGCAGGCGGATGTGGACGCGCTGAAGACCGCCCTGCAGTCGGAAGACGAGGCCGCCGTCAAGGAGGCGTTCGACAAGCTCAACGCGAGCCAGACGAAGCTCGGCGAGGCGATCTACAACGCGTCGACCGCTGCGGCCGCCGAGGCTCCCGCATCGGGTGGCGACTCCGAGCAGTCCGGCTCCGCGAGCGACGAGGACATCGTCGACGCGGAGATCGTGGATGAGGACGGGTCCGACGAGGCGAAGAACGGTGCCTCCGACAAGCCTTCGGGGTCGAAGAAGTAGCGATGGCCTCCCAGGACAAGGGCCAGAAGGGCCCCAACGAATCCGAGGAGCCGGTCATCCGCAACAAACGGAAGATCGACCCCGAGACCGGACAGGCGCGAACGGGTGACGCCGCGAATGCTGATGGACTGATTCAGGCCGAAGGCCCCGATGCCGAGCTGTCCGAGGAGGACACCGCGCTGCTGGCGGAAGCCGAGCGCGACCTGGTGGCCGAGTATCGCGAGCGGGCCGCTCGCGCGGAAGCGGAGTTGAAGAACTTCCGCACCCGCGTCGAGCGGGACCGCGGCGCGAACCGCGAGGCCGTCATCGCCGAGGTGATCCGCACGCTGCTTCCCGCGATCGATGACCTCGATCGCGCGGAGGCGCATGGCGACCTCACCGAGGGCAGTCCGCTGGCGATCGTGGCGCAGAAGCTCCGAGCGGGCTTCGAGCGCTACGGCCTGCGCCGCGTCGGCGAGGTCGGCGAGCCGTTCGATCCTCAGGTGCACGAGGCCATCGTGCAAGTTCCCACGGCGGGCGTCACGGTCAACACCGTCGCGGATGTCATCGAGCCGGGCTACGGGCTCGGCGAGCGTCTCATCCGCGCGGCCAAGGTCGCCGTCAGCGTTCCCGAATAGCCCATGGCCAGCCAGGACTGGTTCGACAAAGACTTCTACGCCGTGCTGGGCGTGAAGAAGGATGTGTCGGCCGCGGAACTCAAGAAGACATACCGCAAGCTTGCGCGGCAGTTCCACCCCGATTCCAACGCCGGGGACGCGAAGGCAGAGGCGCGCTTCAAGGAGATCAGCGAGGCATACTCGGTGCTTTCCGATCCTGAGCAGCGCGGCGAATACGACCAGGTGCGCGCGATGGGCGGCGGCGCTCGCTTCACCGCAGGTGGTGCCGGCCAGGCCGGCGGCTTCGAGGACGTCTTCGGCGGTCTCTTCAACGGCGGCGGTCGGGCGCGGTACTCGGCCGGCGGCTTCGACGACCTGCTGGGCGGGATGTTCGGCGGACGCAATGGCAGTTTCGGGAGCGCGTCGGGCGGCTTCCAGGGCTACGGCGGCCCCACTCGTGGCTCGGATGCCACCGCGAACACCACGCTGGACTTCCTCACCGCGATCCGTGGCGAGACGGTCGGGCTGCAGATGCAGAACGGTCGCGAGACGAAGGTCAAGATCCCGGCCGGTGTCGCCGACGGTCAGAAGATCCGCCTGAAGGGCAAGGGTGCGCCCAGCCCCGACGGAGGTGAGCCCGGTGACCTCGTGCTCACCGTGGCCGTGCGAAAGCATCCGATCTTCGAGCGGGACGGACTGAACCTTCGGGTGGATGTCCCGGTCACCTTCGCGGAGGCGACCCTCGGCGCGACCATCGAGGTGCCCACCCTGGATGGCCCGCCCGTCAAACTGCGCGTCGCCCCCGGAACTCCATCGGGACGGGTGTTGCGCGTCAAAGGACGCGGCGTCGCCACCGGCAAGGGCACGGGCGACCTGCTTGCCGAGGTGGTCGTGGCGGTGCCGCGTCACCTCACACCCGCCGCGAAAGAAGCACTCGAGGCCTTCACCGCGGCGATGCCGGACGAGAACCCCCGAGACGATCTGCTTTCCCGTAGCGGTCGGTGAGAACGGAGCTGCCCGGTGGACGTCGATGAGAACAGCCCGCTGTTCGCGATCGCAATCGCGGCCGAGTTGAGCGGCATGCACCCCCAGACGCTTCGCCAATATGACCGGCTCGGGATGGTCAGTCCACGCCGCACCGCCGGGCAGTCTCGGCGGTACACCATGCGGGACGTCGTGCAGCTGCGGGAGATTTCGCGCCTCAGCGCCGAGGGTCTCAATCTCGAGGGCATCCGCCGGATCCTGGAGCTGGAGAACCAGGTCGCCGCGCTCTCGCACCGCGTGCACGAACTCGAGTCCGCTCTCGCCGACGAACTGCTCAACCGGCCAGGACGACGCGTGTTCGCGGCCGGCGCCGAGGGCGACGTCGTGTCGTTGCGAGCCGGTGAGCGTGCCAAGAAAGCCAACCAGCTCGTGGTCTGGCGACCGTTCGGGTCCCGGGCCTAGAACCAGAATGTAGACGGAGAAACCATGGCGAACATGCAGGGCGCTCCCTCATCCCAGGAGCCCCAGAAGACCGCGCTTCAGCAGTACGGCATCGACCTCACCGAGATCGCCAAGAGCGGCAAGCTCGATCCGGTCATCGGCCGCGATGCGGAGATTCGGCGCATCAGCCAGGTGCTGACCCGTCGTACCAAGAACAACCCGGTGCTCATCGGCGAGCCCGGGGTCGGCAAGACGGCCGTCGTCGAGGGTCTTGCCCAGCGCATCGTCGCGGGCGACGTCGCCGACTCGCTCAAGAACAAGCAACTCATCTCCCTCGACCTGGCAGCACTGGTGGCCGGCGCGAAATACCGCGGCGAGTTCGAGGAACGACTGAAGGCCGTGCTCAAAGAGATCACCGACTCCGACGGCCAGGTGATCACCTTCATCGACGAGTTGCACACGCTCATGGGCGCCGGCGGCGGTGAGGGTTCGGTCGCGGCGGCCAACATGCTGAAGCCGATGCTCGCCCGCGGCGAGCTCCGCTTGATCGGTGCCACCACGCTCAACGAATACCGCGAGTTCATCGAGAAGGATGCCGCCCTGGAGCGCCGCTTCCAGCAGGTCTACGTCGGGGAGCCATCCGTCGAGGACACCGTGGCGATCCTGCGCGGCCTCAAGGAACGCTACGAGGCCCACCACAAGGTGACGATCGCTGACAGCGCGCTGGTGGCCGCGGCATCCCTCAGCAACCGCTACATCACCGCCCGCCAGTTGCCGGACAAGGCGATCGACCTGATCGACGAAGCGGCATCGCGACTGAAGATGGAGATCGACTCCAGTCCGGTTGAAATCGACGAGCTCAAGCGCGCGGTCGATCGCCTCAAGATCGAAGAGCTCGCCCTCAAGAAGGAGAAGGACCAGGCATCCAAGGACCGCCTGGAGAAGCTGCGCGCCGACATGTACGGCAAGGAGTCCGAGCTCACCGAACTGCAGACCCGCTGGCAGGCCGAGAAGGCCGGGCTGCACAGCGTCGGCGATCTGAAGAGTCGGCTCAACGACGCGCGCATCGACCTCGACCGGGCGATGCGCGAGCAGCGATACCAGGATGCGTCCAAACTCAACTACGAGGTGATTCCCGGCATCGAGAAGCAACTGGCGACCGCCGAAGCCGTGGAGCAGCAGGGTCCGCGCATGGTCAACGATCAGGTGACCGACGAGGACATCGCCTCCGTCGTCGCGGCCTGGACCGGCATCCCGGTCGCGAAACTCCGCCAGGGTGAGACCGAGAAGTTGCTGCACCTGGAGAACGAACTCGCCAAGCGTCTGATCGGCCAGCGGGATGCCACCCGCGCCGTCAGTGAGGCAGTGCGTCGCACCCGGGCCGGCATCTCCGACCCGGACCGGCCCACCGGCTCGTTCATGTTTCTCGGTCCGACCGGGGTCGGCAAGACGGAGCTCGCCAAGGCGCTCGCCGCCTACCTGTTCGACGATGAGAAGGCGCTCGTGCGCATCGACATGAGCGAGTACGGCGAGAAGTTCTCGGTCTCGAGGCTGGTCGGCGCCCCTCCTGGTTACATCGGCTACGAGCAGGGTGGTCAGCTGACCGAGTCCGTTCGCCGCCGGCCGTACTCCGTGGTTCTGCTCGACGAGATCGAGAAGGCGCATCCGGAGGTCTTCGACGTGTTGCTGCAGGTGCTCGACGACGGGCGACTGACCGACGGGCAGGGGCGCACGGTCGACTTCCGCAACACCATCCTCATCATGACCTCGAACCTCGGCAGCCAGTTCCTGGTGGACCAGTCGATGAGCTGGGACCAGAAGGTCCACGCGGTCAACGACCTCGTCCGCCAGGCCTTCAAGCCGGAGTTCGTGAACCGGCTCGACGACATCGTGATCTTCTCGCCGCTCAGTGAGGCGGATCTCGGCCAGATCGTCTCGCTCTACATCGACCGACTCGAGAAACGGCTCGTCGAGCGTCGCCTGCAGCTCGCGGTCACCCCCAACGCACGCGCTTGGCTCGCCGAGCGCGGCTACGACCCGATCTACGGTGCCCGTCCGCTCCGCCGGCTGATGCAGCACGAGATCGACGACAAGCTCGCCCGCGCGCTGCTCGCTGGGGAGGTTCGCGACGGGGACACCGTGATGGTTGACCTCGCCGACGATGCTCTCAGCGTCATCCGCTTCTCTGCCGGTGACCTTCAGCCGCCGGTGCCGGGCTCGCCCAACCAGCCCGCCTAAGAGCCGCGAGTGCGGGGTGCGCGGCCGAGCGCGGGGCGCGCAACACCCGCGCTCGTACGCGAACCCCGCGCTCGCACTCAGGGGGGTCAGGCGCCGTCGAGGGCCTTCACGTCGCCGCGCTGGAGCAGCGACTCCTTGACCTGCTTGCGGAGAACCTTGCCGATCAGCGATTTGGGCAGCTCATCGACGATGTACACGTGCTTGGGTACCTTGTATCCGGCCATGTTCTCGCGGGCGTACGCGCGGAGAGCCGACTCGTCGACGGTCTTGCCGGGAGCCTGCACCACCGCCGCCACCACGTGCTCGCCGTCACGCGCACTCGGGAGGCCGACGATCGCCACATCGGCGACTCCCTCGAAGCCGCGCAACGCGTCCTCGACCTCGGTCGGTGACACGTTGAAGCCACCGGTGATGACGAGTTCCTTCATCCGGTCGACGATCGTGATGAACCCGTCCGCATCCATCGTCGCGATGTCGCCCGTGCGGTACCACCCGTCAGCGAAGACCTCGGCGGTTTCGGCGGGCTTCTTCCAGTAGCCGCTCATCACCTGCGGGCCTTTGGCCAGCAGCTCGCCCGGCTCCCCCTGCGGCATATCCCTGCTCGGGTCGTCTGGGTGGACGATCCGGATGTCGGTGCCGGGCAACGGCAGCCCGATCGAACCCTGCTTGCGGTTGTGAGCGACGGGGTTCGCGGTCAGCACCGGACTGCACTCGCTCAAGCCGTAGCCCTCGACGAGGTAGCCCTTGGTCAGCTCCTCCCACGGGGTGATGATGGCTTGCGACAGCGGCATCGCCCCCGAGATCGCGATCTCGATGCCCTCGAGCGAGACGCCCTTCTGCTGGGCGGCTTGGGTGAGCCGCTCGTAGATCGGTGGCACGGCGGGCAGGAAAGTCGGAGGACGTTTCTTGATCACCGGCAGCACGAGATCCGGGTCGAAACGCGGGAACAGCACGAGCCTGGCGCCCATGCTCATCGCGAACGTGAGGCACAGGGTGAGGCCGTAGGCATGGAAGAGCGGCAGCACCGCGTGCACACTGGCGGTCCCGCGCTGGATCGTGGGGACCCAGGCGCGGGCCTGGGCCGCGTTCACGCCGAGGTTCAGGTGCGTGAGGGTCGCTCCCTTGGGGCTGCCGGTGGTGCCGCTGGTGTATTGGATGACGGCGACGTCCGCCGCCGTGGGACCCGCGACGGACGGCTTGATGCCGTCGTTGCCGAGGAGCTCGTCCCACCGGGTCGTTCCGGAGACGCGCGCCGTGAGTTCGCCGCGCTGCCTGCTGGCGGGCGGGATGGGCAGTCGCAGGGCGAAGCGCAATCGCCAGGGCATGGCGCGCGTCATGTCCACCGAGACGATGTGGTCGAGCTGCACATCATCGGGGAAGGCCTGCAGGGTCTCCACCACCTTGTCCCACGCGATGACGAACCGGGCACCGTGCTGTTCGAACTGGTGGCGCATCTCGCGGTGGGTGTAAAGCGGATTGTGCTCGATGACGATCGCGCCAACCCGCAGGATCGCGTAGAACGCGACGACGTGCTGCGGGCAGTTCGGCATGATGAGCGCGACCGGGTCGCCTTTGCGAACGCCGAGCCGGCGGAGCCCCTCGGCCGCGCGGTCGATCTGCTCGCCCAACTCGGCATACGTCGTCTCGCGTCCGAAGAACTCGAGCGCCACGTGATCGCCGAACTCGTTGACCGAGGCGGCGATGAGATCCGACAGTGATCCGGTCGGAAGTTCGATGTCGTGCGGCACGCCCTCGGCGTACGAGGAGACCCAGGGACGAGGTGCGGCGGCGTCGGTCACCGCATCAGCCTAAGCGCGACAGTTCCTCGCGGATGACGGTGACGAATGCGTCAACGTCGGCCTCGGTGGTGTCGAAGGCGCACATCCAGCGCACCTGGCCCACCGCGCGATCCCAATCGTAGAAGCGCACGCGGTCCCGGATGCGGTCGGCGGCTTCGTTCGCCAGGACCGCGAACACCGCGTTCGCCTGGGTCGCCTGGGAGAACGCCAGCCCGCGGATGGATCCCGCCGCGACGCCATCCTCGAGAGCGGACCGCAACCGCGTCGCCATCGTGTTGGCGTGCGTGGCGGAGCGCACGCCGAGCCCGTCCTGGAACAGCGCCAGCAACTGGGCGCTCATGAAACGCATCTTGGAGGCCAACTGCATGCTCGTCTTGCGGAGGAAGATCAGGCCGTCGACGCGATCCGGGTTCAGCACGACGATCGCCTCCGCACCGAGCAGGCCGTTCTTGGTGCCACCGAAGCTCAGGATATCGACGCCGGCATCCGTGGTGAAGTCACGGAACGGCACGCCCAGGGCGGCGGCCGCGTTCCAGATGCGGGCGCCATCCATGTGCAGCGCCATGCCGTTGGCGTGTGCCCAGTCCGCGATCGCGCGCACCTCGGCCGGAGTGTAGAGAGTGCCGAGCTCGGTGGTTTGCGTGATGCTGACCGCCAGCGGCTGCGAGCGGTGCTCGTCGCCCCAGCCCCAGGCCTCCGTGGCGATCAGCTCGGGGGTGAGCTTTCCGTCGGGGGTGGGGACCGTGTACAACTTGAGGCCGGCCATCTTCTCGGGGGCACCGCCCTCATCCGTATGGATGTGCGCGGTGCGGGTCGCGACGACCGCTCCCCAGCGCGGAATCACGCTGGTGAGGGCCACCACGTTCGCGCCGGTGCCGTTGAAAACCGGGAAAACCTCGGCCGCGTCCCCGAACTCTGTGCGGACCACCTCGTGCAGGCGTTCGGTGTATGTGTCTTCGCCGTACGAGATCTGGTGGCCACCGTTTGCCTCGGCAATGGCGGTGAGCACTTCGGGGTGCACCCCGGCGTAGTTGTCGGAGGCGAAGGAGCGCAGCTTGGCATCGTGCAGTGAGGTCACGTGATCAGTCTTTCAGGAGTCGGAGTGCCTGTCAGACGGCGGCGGCGGTGATTCCCCGTGTGCTCGCGATGACCTCGCCCATCTTCTTGGCGAGCGCCTCGTAGAACATCGAGAGCGGGAACTCGTCATCGAGCACCGCGTCGGTGTACCCCTTCGGCGCCCCGGCGAGGATCTCGTCCGGAAGTCCTCGCGCCCAGACCGACGCGGGGTTCGGCGTCAGGGTCGCGCGCACCAGCTCATATGCCGCCAGCCAGTGGGCGACCTTCGGGCGGTCGATGCTCTTCCAGTACAACTCGTTGATGGCATCCGAGAGGGCGATCACGACGGCGGGCAACTCGGCCCAGTCGATCGCGAGGCGGGTGTCGGTCCAGTGCAGCACACCGTGCTGGTGCAGCCAGGCGAACAGCAGCTGGCCGCCGGCACCGTCGTAGTTGCGCACCCGGTTGCCGGTGAGCGGGAAGCGGAAGATGCGGTCGAACACGATGGCGTGCTGCGCGTTGATCGCGGTCTCGACGATCAGCTCGTCGTCGCTGTCGGATGCCAGCTGCACGCACGCACGGAACGCGGTCAGATCGCAGCGCAGC
Source organism: Acidobacteriota bacterium (assembly GCA_019351995.1). Taxonomy (GTDB): domain Bacteria; phylum Actinomycetota; class Actinomycetes; order Actinomycetales; family Microbacteriaceae; genus Lysinimonas. The sequence continues at coordinate 10,779 of JABBOD010000037.1, read as the reverse complement.
TCCTCCAGCGAGTACAGGAAGAAGGGCATGCGTTGCTTGATCATGAACGGATCGAACGGCAGGTCGCCGCGCATATGACTGCGGTCATGGATGAGGTCCCACAGCACGAAGGCGCGCTCGGCAACCTCCTGCTCTCCCAGCAGGCGCTGTTGGGATGGCAGGAGCTCGAGCTTGGTGGTCTCGGCGGCGGCGCGCACCACGCGCCGGAAACGCGCGGCTTCGCGATCCTGGAAGATCGCGCCCCAGGTGAACGGCGGGATCTCGCGCATGGCGACTGTCTCGGGGAACAGCACAGCGGAGTTGCTGTCGTAGCCGGGCGTGAAGTCGATGAAGCGCAGCGAGACGAACAACTTGTTGGCGTACTGCTCCTCGACCGTGTTCAGGAACTCCGGCCAGATCACCTCGACCAGCACGGCTTCGACCAGTCGATCGCTCGAGCCGTTCTGCGTGACCATCGGGAACACCACCAGGTGCCGCAGCCCGTCGACGCGGTGCCGCTCGGGGTGGAAGGCGACGAGGGAGTCATGGAAATCGGGGACGCCGAAATCGGCGGCCTGCCAGCGCGCGAAGTCGGCGTCCAGTGCGTCGAGATACTCGGCGTCGTGCGGAAAGCTCGGTGCCACATCAAGGATGGCGCGGCGAATCCGGGCGACCAACTCCCGGGATTCCGGGTGTGCGGCGGCATCCGGGATGCTGCCGTCCTTGATTTGGTGGGCCTGCAGCGCGATCGCGGCGGCCTTCAGGTCGAGCCACGCGGCGCTGGACTCGATGGTGGAGACGAGGAGGGCGGCATCCTCGACGACCTCGGGTTCTCCGACGATGGATTTCGTGCGAGTGGGCGTGATCGATGACATGGCGCGCCTCCTTTCCTTGCCTTCCAGGCTACGGAGGGGCGCGAAGCGAAGCGTGGCGATCGACGCAGGAAAACAGCGTGGATCGGGGCAGCGCGTGCGTTACAGCGCGTGCGCCCCCAGCCAGGCCCGCAGGTCGGAGGTGAACTGCTCGGCGCGCTCGACGCTGGGCAGGTGTGCGGAGTCAGCGAATCGCAGCCCCTCGGCGTTGGGCAGACCGTCCATCAGCAGCTCATAGCCGAGCTTCGACTCGGTGACATCCAGCTCGCCCACCACGACCAGCGCGGGCACGGTGATCTCGTGCAGGCGGGCGATCGCGGGCGGGTCAAGCGGCTGATCCAGGCCCGCGAAGTCCCAGTGCGCGGCGGTGGCATTGAGTTCGATCGCGCGCTGGAGGAACTCGGGATCCACGTCATCCACATCGCGACTCGGGCCGAGGTCCCAGTACGCGACCTCGATGCGCACCAGGAGGTCGACATCGCCGGCCTCGCTTGCCTCTTTCATCTGTGCGAGCATCTCGAGTTCGAGTGCCGTCGCACCGTCTTGGTCCTGCCCTCCCGGGGTCGACCCGATGGTGACGAGACCTGTCACGCGGCTTGGCTCGTCGAGCGCAGCATCCAGGGCGATGCGACCGCCGCGTGAACCGCCGACGAAGGTGGCCCGCTCGACGCCGAGCGCGTCGAGCACGGCGATCAGGTCGTGGCGGTCGGCGAACTGGACGTCCTCGCCGTGCGACTCGCCATAACCGCGGGTGTCATAGCGAATCACGTAATGATCGCGCGCGAGGTCGACGAACTGCGGGTCCCACATCGCGCGGGTCGCCACCCCGGCGTGCACGAAGACGATCGCCGGATCGGCGGGGTCCCCCGCGACGTCGTAGCTGAGCTGGGCTCCTGGCACTTCGACGATCGGCACGTCCCCACGGTAGCCCTAGCCTGGGAGCCATGGTGGGCGTGTTGATCGGCTTCGCGATTATCGGTGCGGTGATCTCGGTGGGCTACCTGATCGGCCGCTTCGCGCTCCTCGGCCCCGCCGCGGAGCACGTCCTCAGCCGGCTGTCCTTCTTCGTCCTGTTTCCGGCGCTGCTATTCACCGTTCTCGCGGAGGCGGATGTCCGACACCTTTTTTCGGCTTTGCTTCCCATTTCCGCGGTCGCAGCCGTCGTCGACTTCACGGTGTTCCTGCTGATCGCGCTCCTGCTCTGGCGCCGGAGCCTTCCGGAGGCGACGGTCGGCGCTCTCTCGTCCGGGTATGTCAACGCCAACAACATCGGCCTGCCGGTTTCTGCGTACGTGCTCGGAGATGCCTCGAGCTCGGTCCCGGTCCTCCTGCTCCAGCTGATCGTCGTGGCGCCGATCGCGCTTACCGTTCTGGACGTGTCGACCAGCGGGAAGCTCTCCGTTGGCCGCGCTCTGATGCAGCCGGTGCGGAACCCGCTCATCATCGGATCACTTCTGGGGCTGATCGTCGCCCTGACGCACGTACAGCTTCCGGCGCCGGTTCTCGCGCCGTTCCAGCTCATCGGCGCGGCCGCGGTGCCGGTGATCCTGCTCAACTTCGGGATGTCTCTTCACGGGCAGCGCGCACTGGCGCCGGGCACCCACCGCAAGGATGTCCTTCTTGCCAGTTCCCTCAAATTGGCGGTCATGCCTGTCGTCGCCTGGCTGCTCGGCGCCCTTGTCTGGCAATTGCGCGGGCATCAGCTCTTCGTCGTGGTCGTCCTCGCCGCGCTACCGACCGCCCAGAACGTCTTCAACTACGCCCAGCGCTACGGTCGCGGCGTCACGATCGCGCGCGACACCGTGCTGATCACCACGGCGCTCTCGATTGTGGCGTTGGTGATCATCGCCGCGCTGCTCGCACCCACCTAGAAGATCATCGGCCGATCGTCGTCGACCGCGTCGAGGTCGAGGTCGACCACCACCGGCACGTGGTCGCTCGGGGCGTCGCCTTTGCGCTCGTTGCGATGGATCGATGCGTCGGTCACGCGGTCGGCGAAGGCGTGATTGCCGAGCACGAAATCGATCCGCATGCCCTCGTTGCGGGGAAAGCGCAGCTGCTTGTAGTCCCAGAAGGTGAAGCCGTCCGGGACGATCGGGCGCACGACGTCGGAGAGCCCGATTCGCTCGAGTTCCTCGAAGGCAGCGCGTTCGGGGACGGAGATGTGTGTCGAAATGCCCGGCAGGAAGGTCGGGTCGCCGACATCCGAGTCGAGGGGGGCGATGTTGAAGTCGCCGGTGAGGGCGAGAGGGGAGCCGGGATGCTCGCGCATCCAGTCTGCGGTCGACCCGGCCAGCGCCGCCAGCCAGTCGAGCTTGTAGTCGTAGTGCGGATCGCCGAGTCCCCGGCCGTTGGGGACGTACAGGCTGAGGACCCGCACCCCGTTGACGGTGGCGCCGATCGCGCGAGCCTCAAGAGGGAGGTCTGGACCCTCGGCGCCCTTCAGGAACCCGGGCATCCCGTCGAAGCCGATGTGCACCTCTTCCAGCGGAAACCGGCTGGCGATGGCAACCCCGTTCCACTGGTTCAGACCGTGGAGCTGCACCTCGTAGCCGGCCTCGCCGAACTCCTCGATCGGGAACTGGGCGGGGGTGCACTTGATCTCCTGCATCGCGAGCACGTCGACATCTTCCCGGCCAAGCCAGTCGACCACTCTGCCGACCCGGCTACGGATGGAGTTCACGTTCCAGGTGGCGATGCGCATGACCCCCAAACTATCGCGCACCCCCGGTGCGAGCGCCCGATCGACCCCCGAAAGGGAGACTGCCCGCCATCGACCTGCGTCGGTACCGTAAGAATCGGTGACCCCCGACTCCGAATACCCCGACCCGAACGACCGCGCGACGCGGCCGTCCTTTCGCGCGCTCGTGCTGGGCTCTGCCGGTGTCCTTGTCGCGGGCGCCGTGGTCGCGATCGCCGGATTTCTCGCCGGAGGCGGGACTCCCGAAGCCATCGTTCCGCAGGCGGCAGGCGTCAACACGCAGCACGGTCAGCTGGACACCTTCGCGCTGCATGACGAGAAGCCGATGCGCGCAATTGCCAAGGGAGTTGCCGGAGAAGCATCGTCGAGCGCAACACCCACACCGACGCCCTAAGGCGTGGGCGGGTGTCGCACCCTAATCTGGTGGGTGTGACCGACCCGCGCAGCCAACTGATCGATTTCATCGCGAGTGAGGCCGTCTTCCACGGCGATTTCACTCTCACCAGCGGCAAGAAGGCGACGTACTACATCGACCTTCGCAAGGTGTCGCTGGATCACCGCGTCGCCCCGCTCATCGGGCAGGTCATGACCGACATCATCGACACCATCCCCGACGTGGATGCCGTGGGCGGCCTGACAATGGGCGCCGACCCGGTCGCGGCGGCCGTGTTGCATCAGGGCGCGGCGCGCGGGCGACGCTACGACGCCTTTGTGGTGCGGAAGGAGCCCAAGGACCACGGCCGCGGCAAGCAGGTCGAGGGCCCGGACCTGGCGGGCAAGCGCGTCGTCGTGCTCGAGGACACCTCGACCACCGGTGGCTCACCGCTGAAGGCGGCGGAGGCGCTCGAGAAGGTCGGGGCGATCGTGGTCGGCGTCGCCGTGGTGGTCGATCGCGCCACCGGTGCGAAGCAGATCATCGAGGCCGCGGGGTATCCGTACTTCGCGGCGATCGAACTGGCGGATCTCGGGTTGGCTCCGCAGTGACCGCGGACGGCCCCGGGAACGGTCGGCCGTTCTTTCGGGGCCCGAGGGCGCGGGGTGAAGGCGGGCAGCCTGAACGCGAGCCGAACGAACCCGGGGTTGCTGAATCGGGAGCGCCACGCGCGGAGCGCGGTCCCGAGCCCGATGCCACCCAGCCCATCGACCATCAGCTGGACACCGCTCCTTCCCCCGTGGTGGCGTCCGCGGCCGCGGGTGAGTTGTCCGCGATGGCCGTCCCGTCCGCCGAGCCGATGTCGGCGGTCGACGATCTGTTCGCCCACAGTCGGTTCCGGGAGTACGAGGAGAACCTCGTCCCGGTGCCGCTCCCGGTCCCGCGTCGCTCCGCCTCGAGGGGTGCGCGCGTCGCCGGCCCTCCCGCTCGGGTGACCGGGCCGCCCCCTCGGGTTTCACGGACCCAGAAGGTGATGATCATTTCCCTGGGTGGGCTGGCCGCGATTCTGGCCCTTGTCGCTCTCTTTTTCATGGGGACCAGGCTCCCCACGTTGACCGGTGCCGCATCCACCGAGGCCTCCGCGTCGAGAACGCCGAGTGCGACGCCCAGGGCGACGCCGACCGTGGCAACACAGGGGCCGGCCGCATCGGGCGTCCACGGGTGGAATGAGCTGCGCGGTGGCGAGTGCCTTGACCCGTTCCGCACGCCGTGGGCGGAGAGGTTCACGGTCGTCGACTGTGCGGGCGCGCATCCGGCTCAGATGGTTTTCCGCGGCACCTTTCCCGCCACTCTGCCGCCATCCGCGGCTCCCTCCTCGGCCCCGCCATCGACGAACGCCGGGCAGGTGCCGGTGAGCTCATTCCCGGGCGTCGCGGCTCTGCAGGCGCAGATCTCGCTGCTCTGCACCGCTCCCGGCGTGCTCGACCTGTCGGCCGCAGGGCAGTACAGCGACGCCCAGGTGCAGGGGAGCTATCCGGTGAGCGCGACACAATGGGATGCCGGGGAGCATGACTACTTCTGCTTCATCAGCCGCTCGTCGGGTGAACCGCTGACCGGCAGCATTGCGGGGACGAAGGCGGCACCGACGCCATAGGCGTTCCTGGGTCTTTCGCGCCATGGCTGGAGCGATGGCGGTCGACTAGAGTTCGTCGCCGAGCAACTCGGTTTCGCACGGACCCGAGGCGAGCAGCTGATGCACGCCATCCAGAATCTCATCGGGACGGAAGGGGTACCGCTCGATCTCGGCCTGATCGCTGATCCCGGTCAGCACGAGAACCGTGTGCAGACCCGCCTCGATGCCGGCGACGATATCGGTGTCCATTCGGTCGCCGATCATGGCGGTGTTCTCGCTGTGCGCGCCGATCTTGTTCATCGCGGAGCGGAACATCATCGGGTTCGGCTTGCCGACCACGTACGGTTCCTTCCCGGTCGCTTTCGTGATGAGGGCGGAGATCGCGCCCGTCGCCGGCATCGGGCCGTCCGCGCTCGGGCCGGTGGCATCCGGATTCGTCGCGATGAAGCGCGCCCCGTCGTTGATGAGGCGGATGGCCTTCGTGATCGCCTCGAAGGAGTAGTTGCGGGTCTCGCCGACCACCACGTAATCCGGGGCGGTCTCGGTGAGGGTGAAGCCCACCTCGTGCAACGCGTTGGTCATCCCCGACTCACCGATCACGAACGCTGAGCCGCCCGGGATCTGGGAGGCGCAGAAATCCGCGGTCGCCAGCGCACTCGTCCAGATGCGGTCCTCGGGAACATCGAGCCCGGATGCCCGCAGCCGGGCGGCGAGATCGCGGGGCGTGAAGATCGAATTGTTCGTGAGGACGAGGAACGGCGTGCCGGAATCGAGCCACTGGCGGATGAGCTCCTGCGCGCCGGGGAGAGGGGTGTTCTCGTGAACCAGCACCCCATCCATGTCGGTCAGCCAACACTCGACATCGCCGCGGTTGCTCATGGGACGAGCGTAGCGACGCTGACGCGGCGACGGTGACGTGGTGTCGTCACACGGCGAGGACGGTCGCCTCGGGTAGACGTGCGTGCATGATGGCCACGGCATCCGCACTGGAGTCGACCAGCAGGTAGCGGCGGCCGAGCGCGCCAGCAACGGCTCCGGTGGTGCCCGAGCCGGCGAAGAAGTCCAGTACGAGGTCGCCGGGAGCGCTCGATGCCTGCACAATGCGACGCAGAACGCCCTGCGGCTTCTGCGTCGCATAGCCGGTGCGCTCGCGTCCACTCGTCGTGACGATGGTGTGCCACCAGACGTCGGTCGGCAGCTTGCCGCGCGCCACCTTCTCGGGCGTGACGAGTCCGGGCGCCATATACGGCTCGCGGTCGACGGCCGTGCTGTCGAAGTAATACGTCGCCGGGTTCTTCACATAGACGAGGATCGTGTCGTGCTTGGCCGGCCATCGTCTGGTGCTCTTCGCGCCGTAGTCGTACGCCCAGATCAACTCGTTCAGGAAGCAGTCTCGTCCGAACAGGGCGTCGAGGGCGACCTTCGCATAGTGCGCCTCGCGGTAGTCGAGATGCAGGTACAGCGTTCCGCGATCGTCGAGCACGCGCCAGGCCTCCTCGAGTCGCGGCTCGAGGAACGCCCAGTAGTCCTCGAAGCGGTCGTCGTAGCGGGACAGCGTGCCTTTGACGGTGTCGTAGCTCGCGCCGCCAAAGCCCTGGCGGGCACCGTCCGGATTGCGGGTCGTCGTGACGCTCTGCCGACGCTGCGTCCGCCCGGTGTTGAACGGCGGGTCGAGGTAGATCAGGCGAACGCTGGCGTCGGGGAGGGTTGCCGTGACGGCGAGGTTGTCACCGTGCACGATGGTGCCGGACGCGGTTTGATCCCAGAACGGCCCCAGCCCCGGATGCCCGAGATCGGAATGCCCGTCTGCGGGAGCGCCGTGGTGCGGCTCGGATGACGACATGCGCCGAACTTAACAGGCCGGATGAGTCAGGACCCGCCGACCCCGCCGATGATCGCCGCCGCCACCCCCCATGCCAGTGCTGAGCGCAGGACAACACCGAGAACCATCGAGGCCCGTGACCTTGCTGATGACCGCCACGCCTGCGCCCCCGCGACGAGGAACAGAACGAGCATCAGCACCGTCAGCACGCGCACCCACACCGTCGGCCCCCCGCCCGCGACCACGGCGGGCGCGATCTCGTACCAGGCGATCAGCCCCCACGGAACGATGCCGATCATCGCCGCGAAGATCGCCGGCAGCATGCGGGGTGAGGAGGTCCAGCGCTCCTGGAGCACGCCGAAAAGCACCATCGCCGAGGTGAGCGCGTAGATCGCCACCAGCATTCCCAGTTCCCGGATGCCGTTGAGCTCGGCGATCAGGAACACCGTGATCGAGGCGCTGAGCGAGCGCTCAACCCAGTGGAGAGGGCCGAGCGCGGCCGCAGCGGGGCCGCGGACAGGTGCGCTGAACAGGTGCGCCAGCGCACCCAGCGCGAGGGGAACGATCACGCCGAGTCCGACATCCACCTGCGTGACGACGAAGCTGGTGGAACCGGATGACGTTCTCACCGGCAGCAGAAGGGCCGGGGCGCGCGTCACGACCACCGCGACCGCGATCGCCTCTGCGAGGAGAACGGCCGCAGCCGCGACGTGGGCCCGGCCACCGCCGTTCGGCCCATCCCCGCTCGCGCGCTCGCCGCTCATGCTCGGGGCCGCCGCACCCGGAGCGGTCCCTTCGCGGTCGACGGGTTGACGACACGACTGCCCTGGATGATCTCGACCTCTCCCGCCGCGACGAGTCGACGTGCGGCGCGACGAGCCGGCTCGACCATGGCCCGCCACTCGTCGCCCCCGATCTGCTGCGCGACATCCAGCGGGTCGATGCTCGGCGCGGCCGAGAGCATGGTCAGGATGCCCGCCTCCAGCGCGCGATCGACGGCGGTCACCCCGCGGTGCCGGCAGGCGTTCGAGCAGAAACGGACCGCATCCCAGTCACGCGCCCACGCGGCTCGCCACTGGATGTCTCGCCCGCAGGATGCGCAGCTTTTGGGGCCGGAGACCCGACCGGCACCGTCGCGAACGGCGGTGCGCTGACGGTGGGCCATGTCGCGAGGCTACTCTCGCGAGGTGAGCGACGACTACCGGGACGACCACCGGGGCGGGACCTCCGCCGATGAGACCCCGGCCGAGGCCGATCGTGCCCCGGTCGGAGTCGGCCCCTGGCCCGCAGGCTCGGATGGCTGGCCGACCGATCCGCGCTACGACCCGGAGTTGCTCGAGCACGGGGATGCCCGCAACGTGGTCGACGAGTTCCGCTACTGGAGCATCGAGGCGATCGTTGCCGAACTCGACGCGCGGCGGGCCGCCCGCCCGCACGGCTTCTCGGTGGCGATCGAGAACTGGCAGCACGACATGAATATCGGCTCGATCGTGCGCACCGCCAACGCGTTCCTCGCCGAGAGCGTGCACATCATCGGTCGGCGGCGCTGGAATAAGCGCGGGGCGATGGTCACCGACCGGTATCAGCACGTCATCCATCACGACACGATCGACGCGTTCGTCACCGCGGCCCACGCCGATGGCCGGCGGATCGTGGCTGTCGACAACGTCGCCGGATCGGTCGAGGTGAGCAGCTTCGCGTTCCCGGAGCGGTGCATCCTGCTGTTCGGGCAGGAGGGACCGGGCCTGACACCGGAGGCGTTGGCAGCCGCGGATGCCGTTGTCGAGATCCGACAGTTCGGCTCAACCCGCTCGATCAACGCGGGCGCCGCCGCCGCGATCGTCATGCACGAGTGGGTTAGGACCCGGGTCTCGCCACCCGGACCCACGCCACCCGGCCACTAGGACCCGCCGGACAGGGCGGTTAGGACTTCCTGGAGAGTTGGAAGATCGGCATCCGGCGGCCCTCGGTCGTCTTCTCGTACTCGAGGAAGCCGGGCGCTGTCGTGATGACCTGCTGCCAGGCGGCAGGATAGCTCTCGTCGGAGAGCTCCGTCGCCGTGACGACGGTGGTCTCGATTCCGTCGCCCTCCGCGGCGGCCTCGACCTCGAACTCGGGGTTCTTCGTGAGGTTGTGGTACCAGCCGGGGTGTTTCGGGGCACCGGCTGCCGAGGCGACGACCAGCCAGCCATCGTCGTTCCCGAAGCCGAGAGCCGGCACGAGGCGCTCTTCGCCGGACTTGGCGCCGGTGGTGTGCATGATCACCAGGCCGCGTCCGAATTGTTCGGTCGTGCCGTTGTTCTCGCGGAACTCCGCAATCAGCTTGTCATCCCAGTCACTCACGTGATCCGTCCCTCCTCGCGCGGCTCCACCGCGCACAGTCATGTCACGAGTCTGGCAGTTCCGCGCCCGGTGGCGGGGCAGATTCCATGCTCCTCTTCACGGAACGCGGCGCGGGCTCCGCGGATTCCAACTTGCGCCAGATGAAGCAGGCTGTCATGCCGGGCGCGCTGCTTAGGCTGGGAGCATGGCAGCAACGATCGTGTTCATCGGCGACAGCATCACCGACGCGGGACGGCGCGAGGATCCCGAAAAGCTGGGGAACGGCTACGTGCGCCTCATCGCTGCCGAGCTGGCCGCTCGTGGCGACGCCCGGGCGATCGTCAACACGGGAGTCAGCGGCGACCGCACCGTCGACCTTCTGACCCGCTGGGACGACGACGCCCTCAGCTATGAGCCCGAGCTGCTCTCGATCTATGTCGGCATCAACGACACCTGGCGACGATACGACAGCGGCGACCCGACGTCGGCCGAGGACTTCGCCGCCACCTACCGTGTTCTGCTCGAGGCGGCGCAGACACGGTTCGCCCCCCGTTTCATCCTGCTGGAGCCGTTCGTGCTTCCCGTCACAGGCGAGCAGAAGCACTGGGGCTCCGAGGACCTGGATGCGAAGCGCGCGGTGGTCGCGGAGCTCGCGGCTGAATACGGCGCGGCCTTCGTGCCGTTGCAGTCGTTGCTCACCGATGCCGCGGCGCAGAACGGTGGCGCGGACTCGATCGCCGAGGACGGGGTGCACCCCACCGCGCTGGGCAGCACGCTGATCGCGGGTGCCTGGCTGTCGGCCGAGGCGACGCTGTAGCGGAGCCGTCTCGCGGCGGGGAACACCACAGCCCCGCCCGAGCGGCGTCTAGGGGCGTTTCGCGGGGGTGCGGGCGGGAACTGCTGCCGCGGTGGGGGTGCGGGGGGTGAGTCGTTGGAGTTGGGTGACGTGTGCGGGGGTGAGTTCGTCGAGTGTGGCGACGCCGAGCAGTTTCATGGTGCGGATGATCTCGTCGCGGAGGATGGCGATGGTGCGGTCGACGCCGGCGCGGCCGCCGGCCATCAGGCCGTAGAGGTATG
>JABBOD010000036.1 GCA_019351995.1 Acidobacteriota bacterium | reverse complement strand
GTGCTACTCGTGGTGGTCGTGTTCGTCGCGGTGATGCTGCCGGTCGAAACCAGGGTGTCGTTGGTGAAGGTCGCTCCGGTCAGGTTCGCCGTCGAAATGGTCAGGTTGGCCGCCCCGACCGTGCTGGTCACGGTCTGGCTGGACTGCCAGTACGCGAAACTCGCCGTGCTGCTCGCAAGAACGATGAAGGTCGTCAGAAATGCAGCGATGCCGAGCTTGCCGCGCAGCGTACGCGGGTTCGGAACGATGCGGCGGATGCTCACGGGGCCACCTGCTTCGCGTCGATCATGATCGTGAACGACACCGATGAGGCCTCGGTCGACGCGGGGGCCCCGGCAGGGAGGCTGGCCTGAACGCAGATCACCGAGTTCGTGTTGCTCAAGAGCGTGCCGTAGGAGACAGCCGCCGTCGTGATGGGCGCCGAGGTGAGTTGAGCGGTCGGGCATGTGCCCGCTGCCAGGCGGATGTCCCAGGCCGTCGTCGCCGACAGGCGTGCGCTCATCGTCGCGTTCGCCGACCCGGTGTTCGCGATGGTGAACTGTTGGCCGACGACATCGCCCGGGAGCATGTTCGACCAGGCGGTCGTCGGTATGGCGGCCGTCGAGCCGGCGGGACCGCTGCCGTACTGCACGGTCACCGCGAGGTTGCCGCTCGACACCGTGACGGCCGGCGTCGTGGCCTGCGCATTGAGGAACGCGTAGGTGCCACCGGCCAAGGAGGCGGCAACCAGAATGCCGCCCATGACAGCGGCGGCGCCGCCGAGGACGCGGCGCGGCGTCGGGCGAAGAGTGGAGAGCCCGCGCGACAGGCGCGTGGGCTCTGGGGCGAGCTGCTCCGGGGACGCGATCGCGGCATCCGCGGCGGAGGCGAGTCGAACGTCCAGGCGAGCACGCACCGTGGCGGCGGCACTGACGGCGGCGAAGACGAGAAGCACGAGCGGAGCAAGCGGGAGCACCAGCACCGTTGGCCGACGGCACGAGGTGCCGAGGGCCGAGAGGCGTGGGGTGCTGCCCATGATGTCCGCCTTTCGTGCGGTGGTGAATCGTGGAGAACGGGTGGAGCGGTGCTGCGGGGATATCCGCCGGGGTCGGTCCGCGTGGGGGCCGACCGACCCCGGCGAAGCGGGCTACGCCGTCGCGGTCTGCGTCAGCGTGACAGCACCGGTGCCGAGGGTCACAGCGCCGAGCTGGGCGCTGTTGTCGACGGTCGTGCCGTACGGGAAGGCGATGGTCATACTCACCACGATGGTGCTGGCCGTGGTGCCGGCACCCACCTTGTAGGTGTTCGGCGAGGTGGCCTGGACGATGCCGTTACCGGTGACGCTGTAGCTGGCAGCGTTCGTCAACTGCGACAGGAGCGCGGCGTTCGCGGCGCCAGTGGCGTTCGACAGAGCGCCAGACGAGGCGGCGACGGTGAAGTACAGGTTGTCGCCGCTCGCGGTCACGTTGAAGGTCTGCGTGTAGGTGAGCGTGTCACCGGGAACGACCTTGTAGCTCGACGGGGTGACCGTGGCGCCGAGGGAGTTCTTCCAGGCGCCGGCTCCGGCGCTGACGACGGACAGCTGACCGGCGGTGATGGTCTGCGAGGCACCGGCGGTGGCCGACGCGTTCCAGGAGGCGAGGGTTCCCGCGCCACCCATGAGAAGGACGATGCCGGCTGCGGAGGCGATGGCGCCCTTGGTGAGCTTGTTCATTTCGATTTTCCTTTCACGGCATCGTGCTGATGTCGAGGTGTGGGCGCGCGGAAGACAGGCGTGACGGCGTGCAGCCGCCTACGAGGTGTCCTGCCTCGCGACGAGATTCGGGTTGTGAAGTTGGTGATGCTGCGTGCGATGCGCCTGCGATCTGATCACGACCACCCGGCACAGGGAATTTCCCCCCGACACAGAGATTACGTGTCCTCCATAGTGTGGACAAGCGATTCGGTACCCCCAGTAGAGGGGAGCGTCTACCCCCGACCAGAGGATCTCTTTAGCCCTTCTGACCAGGAGTTTTCCTGCTTTTACCCGGGGGAAGACAGATCGTGTCACCCGGGGTACAAAGCGACTCGAGCGCCGTCCGAAGGTGGGGTACGAACGCAAGCTCGGGGTCACCTGCAAACCCTGACATCGGCCCTCCCGACGCGGTACCTTCGAGCGATGCCAACACACGACGCAGTTCGATCGGAACCGGCCTTCCTGTCACCGCTGGCCGCATTCCCTGCCGCAATCGGCCGAATCCCGATCCGGGATCTCGCCCCGCAGCAGCCGGAGAACCGGTGGCCCGCCGCGAGCTACCTCGGAGAGGTCGTTCCCTTCGAAGCCACGGTCTTTCGCGAGGGGCACGGCCTGTTGCGCGTCGAGGTGGTCATGACCAGTCCGAGTGGGACGACGTCCCGGTATCCGATGAGACTGGTCGGCTCCGGCACCGACCGGTGGCGCCGCGACGTGCAGCTCACCGAACAGGGCGCATGGCGCTGGCACATTCGGGCAGCCGGCGACGACTGGGCCAGCTGGCTGCACACCGCCGACATCAAGATCGAGGCGGGACAGGACGTCGAGCTCGTCTTCGCGAGCGGCGCCGCGCTGCTCGGGCACTCCAAGGTGAAGGCGATCGCCGAAACGCGGGCCGCGCTCCTGGACGTGCAGCTGACGGCGGCTGCCCGGCTCGCCCGAGCACACGACCCGCGGCTGGCGGCGGCGCTGGCCACGCATCCGGTCGAGTCACTCGTGACCGAGTCGCCCCGGCAACTCCTGCGTGTCGAGCGTGCTCGCGCGGCCGTCGGCAGCTGGTACGAGTTCTTTCCACGCTCCGAAGGCGCCAAGCAGGCCAAAGACGGCAGCTGGATCAGCGGGACCTTCCGCACGGCGGCCCGCCGACTTCCGGGCGTCGCCGCCATGGGATTCGACGTTCTGTACCTGCCGCCCATCCATCCGATCGGGCAGACCTTTCGAAAAGGCCCGAACAACTCGACCGTCGCGGGACCCGACGATCCCGGCAGCCCCTGGGCTATCGGCGGGGCCGATGGCGGTCATGACGCCCTCCACCCCGAGCTCGGTGGTTTCGCCGACTTCAGCTACTTCCTCGGCCAGGCGGCAGCGAACGGGCTTGAGGTCGCCATCGATCTGGCACTGCAGTGCTCCCCCGACCACCCGTGGGTCACCGAACATCCCGAGTGGTTCACGCAGCGGCCAGACGGCTCCATCGCCTACGCCGAGAATCCGCCCAAGAAGTACCAGGACATCTATCCCATCAACTTCGACAACGACCCGGCGGGCTTGCGCGCCGAGGTGCTCCGCATCGTGGAGTTCTGGATCGCGAAAGGCATCTCGATCTTCCGGGTCGATAACCCGCACACCAAGCCGCTCGACTTCTGGGAGTGGCTGATCGGCGTCGTCAACGAGCGGCATCCCGATGTCGTCTTCCTGGCCGAGGCGTTCACCCGACCGCCGATGATGCAGTCGCTCGCTGGCGCGGGGTTCCAGCAGTCGTACTCCTACTTCACCTGGCGCAACACCAAGCTCGAACTCGAGGAGTTCTTCACCGAGATCTCGGGACGCTCCGCCGACTACTTCCATCCGAATCTGTTCGTGAACACGCCGGACATCCTCACCGAGTTCCTGCAGTTCGGCGGCCCCGCCGCGTACAAGATCCGGGCGGCGCTCGCCGCCACCGCGTCTCCGAGCTGGGGCGTGTACGCGGGCTACGAGCTGTTCGAACACGTCGCCCGGCCCGGGAGCGAAGAGAACATCGACAACGAGAAGTACGAGTTCAAGAAGCGCGACTGGGCGGCGATTGCGAAGTCGGGAACCTCACTGGCGCCGTACCTGACCCGACTCAATCGGATCCGTGCCGAGCATCCAGCCCTCGCTCAACTGCGCAATCTCTCGCTGCACTGGAGCGATGACGACTCGATTCTGGTCTTCGGAAAGCATCTGGACGGCGCCTTCACCCCCTCGGGCATGGCGGACTCCCTGATCATCGTCGTCAACGTCGACCCGCACTCGGTGCGCGAGACGAGGGTGCACCTGGATCTGACCGCCTTCGGCCTTGAACCGGGCGACAGTTACGGGGTCACCGAGCTGCTCACCGGCGCGGAATGGACGTGGGGCGAGCACAACTACGTGCGCCTCGACGCGTTCACCGAGCCCGTGCACATCCTGGCGATCCAGCACCCGATTCCTGCCACGACCCGTCCCGTCCGGAACAAGGGAGTTCGCTGATGTCCACCACACCCACCACCCCGTCGTCGTCACCGCTCGGGTCCGGGATCCCGGACCTCCACCCCGATCACGTGCTGGCGCTGGTGGAGGGGCGGCATCCGCATCCGCATGACGCGCTCGGGCAGCATCCGGCGAACGTCGGCGGGATCGACGGCTTCGTGATCCGTGCGGTGCGACCGCTCGCCGAGACCGTGACCGCCGTGCACAAGGACGGCACGCGCATCCCATTCGAGCACGTCGCCAACGGGCTCTGGCAGGGTTTCGCGCCCGGCGCCGGCCAGGCTTACCTGCTCGAAACGAGCTACGAGGGCGCGCCGAGCTGGACGGCCGACGACCCGTATCGCTTCGTCCCCACCGTCGGCGACATGGACCTCTATCTGTGGGGCGAAGGACGTCACGAGCAGCTGTGGGAAGTGCTGGGTTCGCACTACCGTCCGCACGAGGACATCATCGGAACGAGTTTCTCGGTCTGGGCACCGCATGCCAAGGCCGCGCGAGTCATCGGCGACTTCAACAACTGGAACGGCGTGCAGCACTCCATGCGACGCCTCGCCGGCAGCGGAGTCTGGGAGTTGTTCATCCCCGGGCTGCAACCCGGGAGCACATACAAGTTCGAGCTGCTGACCGAGGGCGGCGACTGGGTGCAGCGAGCTGACCCGATGGCCCGCTACACCGAGGTGCCGCCCAAGACGGCGTCCGTCGTCGGCCAGACGCTCTACGAATGGGGCGACACCGACTGGATGACCGCCCGCGCGCAACGCGATTCCCACAACTCCGCGATGAGTGTGTATGAGATGCACATGGGATCCTGGCGCCCGGGGCTGAGTTACCGAGAACTCGCCGATCAGCTCATCGACTATCTTGCCGAGCTGGCATACACGCACGTCGAGTTCCTGCCGGTCGCGGAACACCCCTTCGGTGGCTCGTGGGGTTACCAGGTGACCGGGTACTACGCGCCGACCTCGCGGTACGGACATCCCGACGACTTCCGGTATCTGGTTGACCGGCTCCACCAGGCCGGGATCGGCGTCATCGTGGACTGGGTCCCCGCCCACTTCCCGAAAGACGAGTGGGCGCTCGCGAAGTTCGACGGACAGGCGCTGTACGAACACTCCGACCCGCGGCTCGGGGAACAGCCGGACTGGGGCACCTTGGTGTTCAACTTCGGCGACTCCCAGGTGCGCAACTTCCTGGTCGCGAATGCGAGCTACTGGCTCGAGGTGTTCCACATCGACGGCCTCCGGGTGGATGCCGTGGCATCCATGCTCTATCTCGATTACTCGCGCAAGGACGGCGAATGGGTCCCCAACCGTTTCGGTGGACGGGAGAATCTCGAGGCCATCTCGTTCCTTCAGGAGACGAACGCGACGGCGTACAAGCGCAACCCGGGAATCGTGATGATCGCCGAGGAGTCGACCTCATGGGGTGGCGTGACCCATCCCACTTCCGACCGCGGCCTCGGGTTCGGCCTGAAGTGGAACATGGGGTGGATGCACGACTCGCTGCAGTACATGCACGAGGACCCGATGTGGCGGGCCGACCACCACAACGACATCACCTTCAGCTTCCTCTACGCCTTCAGCGAGAGTTTCCTGCTGCCCATCAGCCACGACGAGGTCGTGCACGGCAAAGGCTCATTGCTCGCCAAGATGCCGGGAGATCAGTGGCAGAAACTCGCGAACGTGCGCGCGTACCTGTCCTTCATGTGGGCGCACCCCGGCAAGCAGCTGCTCTTCATGGGCAGCGAGTTCGGCCAGCCCTCCGAGTGGAGTGAGCAGCGTGGACTGGACTGGTGGATCCTCGACCAGCCGGCGCACCAGGGGTTGCAACGGCTCGTCGGACAGCTGAACCGGGTCTACCAGGAGAATCCGGCGCTCTGGGAGCAGGACAACACCGCCGCCGGATTCGGGTGGCTGGTCAACGATCCGGCGCGCAACGTCGTCGGTTTCGTGCGCTGGTCGGCAGCGGGAGACGCGCTCGCGTGCCTGGTGAACTTCGGCGGCAATCCGGTGGGGCAGTTCACGGTCGGACTCCCGTTCGCCGGGCGCTGGGAGGAGATCCTGAACTCGGATGCTGAGGACTTCGGCGGCTCGGGCGTCGGAAACTACGGAGGAGTGGACGCGGTGGCCGAGCCGTGGGGCGACCAGCCGGCGTCCGTCGAACTCACCCTGCCGCCGCTGGCCGCAGTGTGGCTGAAAGGCGTTCGCTAGACGCGGATGTCAGTACAGCAGGTTGGTGAGCCGCCGGCGCGCCGAGAGAACGCGCGGGTCGTCGGCACCGGCAACCTCGAAGTACTCGAGC
This sequence comes from Acidobacteriota bacterium, assembly GCA_019351995.1. GTDB lineage: Bacteria > Actinomycetota > Actinomycetes > Actinomycetales > Microbacteriaceae > Lysinimonas. The sequence continues at coordinate 19,963 of JABBOD010000036.1, read as the reverse complement.
AGACGGGCGCGTACCGCATCCTTCTGTGGCTGGTCCAGCGAGGTGAACAGCTCCAGGAGACGCTCGAAGGCGTCGTCGAGGTGGCCACCGCTCACGTCCAGGTCGGCGACCGCCAGCGCGGCATCCGCGTCGCGCGGGGAGGCCGCGGCCGCCGCGCGGATCGCGCCCGCGTCAGCGCCGTCGAGTCGCAGCAGCAGCGAGGCCTGCGCGAGACCGGCCACCGCAAGAGCATCGCGCGGGTTCTGGCTGATGGCGAGCTTGTACTGCGCGACGGCGCCGGCATAGTCGCCGCTCGCGATCGCGTCGTATGCCTCCTGGTGGTGGGGCGGTAGCGGCTCGTCGACGGGTTCGACGTTCGCTCCCTCGCCGGTGGATGCGGCATCCTCACCCACCGGAACGGTGCCGGCGACCCCGTTCTGGACCGCCAGGGCGAGCAGTTCATCGAAGACCTGCCGGATCTCGGTGTCGGCTGGCATTCCGACGAAGAGATTGACGGGACGACCGCCGACGAGGGCGGCGACCGCCGGGACCTCGCGCACCTGGAATGCCTGCGCCAGCTGCGGACTCGTCGAACCGTCGACCGTGGCAAGCACCAGTTTGCCGCCATAGCTCGACACGATTGCCGCGAGCGCAGGCTCAAGGCCGGGCGCATAGAACTCCACCACGACCGGGACGCGCGTCGACAGCTCGATCACGCTGTCGAAGCTCGCATCATCTGCCGGGAAGACCAGTCCGGATGGGGATGACGCCGCCGCCCGTTCGGCGCCGGGGGCCGGCTTGGGGGCGTTCGCCCTCCGCACCAGGGCCGAAAGGTCGACCGCGCCGCGCAGATTAGGTCCGGGGGGAACGTTGCTCACGCCGACAATCCTGTCATCAGTCCCAGCCGGCCGCTCATCGGCGTCACGGTACCTCGGTGGCCGCGATGAGGCCCTGCGCGAAGCCGAGGAGCTGAATCTTCGCGTTCGACCTGCTCACCGGCGGCACGTAGAACAACAGCTGCAATCCGTATGTCGCGACGACGCCCTTGACCGTCTCCGACTTCCCCAATAGCGCCTTGATCGCACCGCTCGGATTGATGGCCGCGCCCGGCTGAGTCGGTGTCACGGTCTCCGTGTCATTCAGATTGGCGGCCACGATCTGTCCGGAATCATTGGTCCCGAACGCGATCACCTGCCCGGGTCCCGGGCCGTTGGCATAGGCGATGGCCGCGGTCGGAGGCAGGTCAGCCTTCTGTTTCTGCTTGTAGTCATACCCGACCGAGGTACGGAGCTTGTCGCCGATGGCCGAGAAGAGCTTGTTCGACGTGCTGGCGTCGCCTTGGATCAGAATCGAGCCGTACGCCGCGGCGAGGGCTGCCGGCGTGAGGATGCCGAGCTTGTTGTCGTTCAGGAGTCGTGCAGCTCCCAGGGTCACCGGCGCGACAGCGGGCACATCGAGCTCCAGAGTCATCACGTAGTGCGCCTTGTAGTTGTCGCGAGGTGTGTCCTGCACGAGCATGAGCGCGATCGGCGCGGCCTTGGCGTCGGTGGGACTCTGGATGACCGCGAACACACTGCGCGGCCAGGTGTCGCTCTGCTGCGGCAGGGCGATCTTGACCGGCCAGTTCGGAAGCGCCGGCACTGCCGCGATGGTGGGGTCTGCGGCGCGAGTCGCGTAGTTCGCTACGCGCAGCTGCAGCGCGGGACCCCCGAGCCGGGTGGCGGCGAGCTTTGCATCACCCTTCGCGTCAGCGACCGCGACGGTCTTCACCACCTGGGACACGATATGGGTGAGTTGCGGATCGGTGACCGCGACGGCCTGCAGATCGGCGGCGCCGGGCACCGCGGAGGTGCTGGTCGGCGTCGGCGTCGCGGTCACTCCGCCCAGGGACCCGAAGGCGGAGCATCCGGTCAGCGCCAGGGCGCTGCTGACCAGCACGGAGGTTGCGATGAAATTGCGGCGACGTCCGCGCGAGGGGGCGGCGATGGCCGGCTGTGTGCCGAGACGGCCCCGCTTCAACTGCGGCGGCTTGGGGTTCCGCGGCAGACGCGGCTGCTTGCGCCGGGGGCCGCGCCGCCGACGGGCATGCACAAGGGCCCAGAGGAACGCCCCGAGTCCGAGCAAGAGGGCGCCGATACCCGCGATGATCAGGGGCCCAGACCATGGCGCAGAGTTGTCAAGCGGCCACGTGATCGAGAGCGACTTCGGGGCCGGCTTGGTGCCATCGGACATGATGATCACGGTGGCGGTTTCTGGCACATTGATGCGCCGGATCAACTCGGTAGTACCGGTGAACTCCTGGTCCCAGAGATCGGAGCCGACCGGCGACGGCGCCATGGTGTCCTTTCCGCTGACGATCTTGCTGACCAGCTTCTGCGTTGTCGCATCGAAGGTGACCCGGTTGTATGTCGTCGTGCCCACCCAGGCCAGAACGTCGGCGGTCCGACCGTCGGCCACGAAGAGCGTCGACGCACCCGACACCATGACGCCTTGGGTGCCGGGGAAGCTATGCAGCGTCGCGCCGTCGACGAGGGTGATCCTCGCGTCGCCCGTGGTGGTCACGCTCGCCGACAAGGATGACGGACCGGCCAAAATGGTGCGCTGCGCGATGCCGTACCCGATGGACACGAATGCCAGCAGAAACAGCACGATCGCAATCACGAATCGCAAAAAATAGGCTCCTCTTCTCGTGCTGCGCCTGGGCGACCGGAGGCCGCGCCGCGACTCGAACCGGTAGACGCACCGGAACCAGCACCCGACGGACTAGGGCATCGGGGCAGCAGACAAAGACACGCCAGCCTACCCGATGGCCCCGGCGCTTCGGCGTTCGGCCCTGGGAGAAGACTGTCAGTGTCCTGAACGAGCTGCGCCGCCTCGCTCTGGCCAGACCGCTCCCGGCGGCTAGACTCATGGAGTTCTTTCGCCCCGGTTTCGGGCCGAAATTAGAAGTATTTCCAGCCAAGGAGCGAACTGTGGCGGTAGACGACGCGGGCTTCGGCACCGAACTGCGCGGTTACAAGAAGGAAGAGGTCGACGCAGCGGTCAACGAACTGCGTCGTGACCTGATCAAGGCGAACGCCGACAAGGCCGATCAGTCGAAGGAACTCAAACGTCTCCAAGCCGTCGCCGAAGACCTGCAGGCTGAACTCGACGAGGTCGGAAGCCCCACATACTCCGGACTCGGCACCAAGTTGGAGAACACCCTCCGCGTTGCCGAGGAGCAGTCCACTCGCCTGATCAGTCAGGCCGACATCGACGCCGAGAAGCTGCGGGCCGGGGTCGCCGCCGAGGTGCAGCAGCAGCGTGACGACGCCGCCGCGTACGCCGAGAAGCTGCTTGCTGACGCGCATTTCCAGGTCGAGCAGATCACCTCAGGAGCCCGCGACGAAGCGGAGTCCGTCGTGGCTCGCGCGACGGCCGAGGCGGAGGCGGTCACGAACGACGCTCTGCGGGAGGCCGCCGCCATCCGAGGTTCCGTGGCGACCGAGGTGGCCGAAGCCCGTGCCGGCGGAAAGCGCGAAGTCGCCGCTCTGCGCGCCGAAGCGGAGCGCGAGATCGCCGAACTCAAGATCGTTGCGCAGCGCGAAGTCGCCGAGGCGCGCGAGGCCGCCGCCGAACTGGCCCGCGACACGGACCGCGAGCGCGCAGAACTTGACGCGGAGATCACCCGTCGGCGCGCCGAACTGGACCACGATCTCGAGGAAGGGCGCACGAACCTGGCGCGCGAGACCGAGGATGCCCGCATTCAGCTCGAAAACGATACGCGTGCCGCCAACGCGGCGCTCGACGCCGACACCGAGCGGGCACGAGCGGAGCTGGATGCCCGCACGCAGCAGGCCGCCGCCGACCACGCCGCGAAGGTTGCCACCTGGAAGGCGGAGCGGCACGCCGCCACCGCGACCGCGAAGGCAGAGTTGGCCGCCGAAGCGGCTCAGGCGCGCGCAACCCTCGACGCCGAGGTCACCACCAAGCGCACCGAAATCGACCAAGAGGTGGCTGCCAAGCGCACCGCACTCGACGCCGAGCTCGAGAGCAAGCGTTCCATCCACGACGCCGAGCTCGCACAGGCAGCGGAAACCCACCACGCCGAGCTGACCGGCGCCCGCGCCGCTTTCGAGGCCGAACAGACGGGTGCCCGCGACGCGCTCGCCGCCGAGTTGAGCGGTCAGCGTGCTCAGCACGACAACGAACTCGCGACAGCCAGGGCGACGCACGACTCCGCGCTGAGCAAAGAGCGCGCTGACCACGACCGCGAGGTGGCCCGCCAGCGGGCGGAGCTCGCGCAGGAGCTCGAAACGCATCGCGCGCGGATCCAGCACGAAACCGCCGCGCTGGCCAGCACGCTCGCCGCCGAGGCAACGCAGGCACGTGCCGACCTCGAGGTGGAGCTCACGGCCCGCCGCGACGAAGCAGAGAAGGACTACTCAGCCAAGCACCAGGAGGCCGCGGCCTCCCTCCAGAAATTTCTGGACGAGGCCAACGCCCAACTGGCGGAGGCCACGGCCCGTGCCGCCGAGAAGCGGGACGAGGCCAACACGCTCGAGACCTCATCGAAGGCCAACGCCAAGGCCGTCGCCGATCAGGCCAAACTGACCGCCAAGGAGGTTCTGGGCAATGCCGAGAACCGCGCCAAGGCGATTGTGAAGGATGCCGAGAAGAAGTCGACCGCCCTGATGAAGGATGCCGAGCAGCGCCTCGCGCAAATCCGCGTCGAACGCGAGGCGGTTGCCGGCTACATCGCGAACCTGCGTGGCGTTCTGGACTCGGCAGAACGCGTCTCGGCGGAGCACGACTTCCCGACCTCAGCGCCCGATGAGCCGGGAACACAGGAGGCCGCCTCGGAAGTCGACGTGGCCGGCGAGACCGATCAGGACGGCAACGGCATCGACGAACAGACTCGGGAACGCGAACACGCCAGTTAGCCGCATCCGCCGCGCATCATCGGCTCAGGTAGCCTCGAGGGACTTCCGACGAAAGGCTCTGACGCGGTGAAGATTCAGAACTCATTTCGCCTGGGCCTGTTCGGCGGGCTGGGCGTCCTCGTCGCCATCGTCATCGGCTCCGGTCTGGGGACGCTCGCCACGATTCTGACCTACGTGGGGGCTGCGCTGTTCCTGGCTCTGGGCATCGACCCGGCCGTGTCATTCCTTGAGCGCCACAGGTTCCCGCGCTTCGTGGCGATCCTCACCGTTCTGGTCGCCATCCTCGCCGTGTTCGCCGGCCTTGTGCTGGCGGTGATTCCGGTCATCATCGACCAGGTGAACAAGCTGATCGCGAGTGTCCCGGATATCGTCAAGACCCTCACGAGCAGCAACAACCCCGTGCAGAAATGGTGGGACGGCACCCTCCCGTGGCTGCCATTCGCCACCGCCGTGACCAACGTGCAGGACTACCTCACCAAGAACATCGCCACCATCACCGGCGGCGTGTTCTCGACGGTGGTCACGATCGGCTCCGGCGTCTTCGGCGCGATCATCGTGCTGATCCTGACCCTGTACTTCGTTGCCTCCCTCTCGAGCATCAAGCGCGGGCTGTACCAGTTGGTGCCGGCGACCAAGCGCGAGAAGTTCATCGACATCGCCGAGCAGATCAGCAAGTCGGTGGGCCGCTACGTGATCGGGCAAGGGGCGCTCGGGCTCGCCAACGGCATCCTGAGTTTCCTCTTCTTCTCGGTGCTGCTGCTGTTCGGTGTCAACATCAAGTACTACGCGCTTCTGGCCTTCATCGCGTTCCTGTTCTCGCTGGTACCCCTGGTGGGCACGATCACCGGCTCGGCGGTCATCTGCCTGCTCGTGCTGCTGTTCAACGGGTGGCCGACCGTGATCTGGCCGATCTTCTACTACCTCGTCTACATGCAGGTCGAGGCATACGTGATCAGTCCCAACATCATGAATCGGGCCGTCAAGGTGCCTGGCGTGCTGGTCGTGATCGCCGCCCTGGCCGGGGGAACGCTTCTCGGCGTGCTCGGTGCGCTCATCGCGATCCCGGTGGCCGCGTCGGTGCTGCTGATCATCAAGCAGGTCGTGGTGCCACGGCAGAACGAGCTCTAAGGCTGCAGAGCGACTCCGCTACCGGTCAACGTCACCGGTCGACGTCACCGGTCAATATCACCGGTCAACGGGGAGGCCCTCGGCCTGCCACTGGACGATTCCGCCGGTGACACTCACCGCGTCGTGGCCCTGCTGAATCAGCGACTCGGTGATCCGAGCGCTGCGCATCCCGGAGTGGCACACCAGGTAGAAGGTTCCGTCCGGCAGTTCGTCGAGGTGATCGCCGAGCGTGCTCATGGGCATCGAAAGGGCTCCCGGGATGCGCACCTGGGCCAGCTCGTCCGGTTCGCGGACGTCGATCAGGGTGGCATCATCCCCGAGGGCGGCGAACTCGGTCGGAGTGACGGCAGTGGTCATGGGGTGGGTCCGTTCCAGTGGGTGGGCAGCGGGAGCGCGTCGGGATTGACGCGCGCCACGATCTCGGTGAGCACGCGTCGGGTCTGCTTCTCGCCGACCCACAGATGTTTGCCATCCTCGACAGCGACCAGTTCGACTTCGGGCACGGACGCGAAACGCTCGCGTGCGTCGGAGGGGCGGAGGTAGTCGTCGAACTCGGGGATGATCGCGACGAGTCGTCTGCCGCTGCCCGCCCAGGCCGCCACGTCATCCGGCGTCGCGCGGTGCACGGGCGGAGACAGCAGGATCGCCCCGATGATCGGATGCCGCAACCCCCAGGTCAGCACGACCTCGGTGCCGAAGGACCAGCCGAGCAGCCACGGGGCCGGCAGGCGGCGAGCCGCCACCAGGTCCATGGCGGCGGCGAGGTCGTACCGCTCGAGGATGCCGTCACCGAACGTGCCGTCCGAGGTGCCGCGGGGCGAGGTCACACCACGGAAGTTGAAACGCAGCACGGCGAGATCGGCAAGGGCCGGGAGCCGGGCGGCGGCCTTTCGCAGAATATGCGAGTCCATGAAGCCGCCGTGGGTGGGCAGCGGGTGCAGACAGACCAGGGTCGCGACGGGCTCGTGTTCGGGAGGGAGAGCCAACTCCCCCACCAGCGTCAGGCCGTCAGCGGTGTGCAGTTCGATCTCCTCGCGGCGTGCCGGCAGCTCAATCCCCCCGCTGATCTCCGAGACGACGCTCACGAGCGGATCTTCCAACAGTGGCTGTGCCAGTGACGTCGCCCCGCCAGGTCGTCGGCCTCACCCATGATCCCGTCGGCTCGCCACGAGACAAGATGCGCGGTGCCCGGCGCGATCTCGAGGCCGCAGCCCGGGCAGATGTAGACCTTCACGGCCGCTCCGGCACCGTGTGGCTGGACGTTCCACGCGCCGTCCCGCTTCGCCTCGGTGCGCAGCCGTCCCATGAGCGCACGCTCCAGGTCGAGCGGCTCCGCCTCCTGTTCGTGCCCGCGAGCCGAGCGCGGTCGATTCGAACGAGGCATGCCCCAAGTCTAAACAAGCGGTTGATTGCCGCCTGGACGGCCGCCGGCGGCCTGCACGTCGCGCGCAGCGGCTGCGCCGCAGAAGCGGCGGCGCAGAAACTAACCCAGCAAAGCGCGGCGGCCTGCACGTCGCGCGCAGCGGCTGCGCCGCAGAAGCGGCGGCGCAGAGGACTAACTCAGTACCACCCAAAGCCCTGCGAATGGCTCCACGCACCGCACGGAGTCCCGTAGCGGCCGGTGATGTAGCCGAGCCCCCAGGTGATCTGGGTGGCGGGGTTGGTGGCCCAGTCCGCACCGGCGCTGGCCATCTTGCTTCCTGGCAGCGCCTGCGGAATCCCGTACGCGCCAGAACCGACGTTGTTCGAGTAGACGTTCCAGTGGGATTCCCTGTTCCAGAGGGCAACCAAGCAGTCGAACTCGCTGGACGGCCACCCACGCGCCGTCACCATCTGGTAGGCGATCGCCTGCGCGGTCCCGGGATCGGGGGTCCCCACGGCGGGCGCCGAGCGGTTGATGACCCTCTGGGGCGCGAGCTTGGTGACGCTGTAGCCGTCTCGAGTGACACTGGAGGCGGCTTCTGCACCGACGGCGACCTGCTGCGAGCCTCCGCGGAAGGATGCCGCAAGGGCCTCGGCCTGACTCGGTTCCGGTGGCGTGGCAAGCGGCACCAGGGAGAGGGCCATTACCGCGAGAACCGCGAACGTCGACAGCGAACGTGGAGCACGCACATGCCGCTGCCTGCTCTGAGTCGCTGCCACCTCGGCCACGGCCCGGTGACGCGTCCGATGACGCCGATAGCTACTCACAGTGCCCCTAGTGTAGCCGGGAGAGTCTGGCAGACCGCTAGCGGACCGCCAGCATCACTCGCGTGACGGCATCGAGCAGGATGTCGACCTGGGCCTCGAGGTACCCACCACGCTGGGATCGAAAGGCCACGGTACGCACCTCCTCGATGCTGAGCGGCTTGCCATTCTGGAAGTACTGCGCGACCCGATCGGTCAGCGCGTCGACGTCTTGCACCGAATAACCGAGCGAGAGAATCGAGATGCGACGGAAGCGTTTTCCCCGCGGTCGCACGATGCGATCGAGGATCGCTTGCGCGCTTCCCCGGGCCTGGGCGTACCAGACCTGGTCCCCCGCCTCGGCGATGACACGCTCTCGCTCGCGCGTCGCGAAGGCGTCTTCCAGGCGCTCGAGGGCGGCATCCACGTGAGCCGGCGAGTATCCGCCCTTGCGCATCGTGAACGCGGTGTCGCGGATGGCGTCGGCGGAGATGAGCGTGCCGGCACCGGGCGCGGCGGTGTACGCCCGACGAGCGTCTTCGAGAAACTCCTCGACCTCGTCGGTGTCGTACCCGAGGCGCGATTTACGGGATCGGGGAAAGGTCGAACTCACGCGCGCCATCGTACCGGAGGCGACTGGGATGCGATTTCGCCTCGTCCTCAGTGCGCGATGAGGAAGATCGCGTACGCAACAGCCGCCGACGGGAGGATCGAGTCGAGGCGATCCAGGAATCCCCCATGCCCCGGCAGCCAACTCGAAATGTCTTTCACCCCGATGTCGCGTTTGATCAACGACTCCATCAGGTCCCCAGCGGTGCCGACCAGGGCAAGCAGAACGCCCATGACCACGCCGAGCCACCATGGCTGGTGCAGCATCAGGGTCGCGAGCAGCACGCCGACCACGATCGCCATGACGATCGAGCCGATGAAACCTTCCCAGGTCTTACCGGGGCTGATGTTGGGCGCGAGCTTGTGCTTGCCGAAGTTCAGGCCGGCGGCATATGCGCCGATGTCCGTCGACACCACGATGACGATCGACGCCAGTGTCCACCATTCACCACCGGGGCTGCCGGTCAACACGAGGTAGAAGCCAGCCATGAAGGTGACGTAGACCTGGATCAGGGCGCCGGCCCCGAGATCCAGCAGAACCTCGCGGCGTCCCGTGCGGTGACTCTGACGGATGATGTACTCGGCGAGGCGCCAGATCGTGACGAGCAGCACCGCGGCGATCGTGCCGAGCCAGAGGCCTTGGACGTGCAGGAAGAAGGCGGTGGGCACGACGGCGAGACCCGCAACCGTCGAGACGACGCGCGGCACGTCGCGCCCTGCCTGGCGCAGCGCCGTGGCGAGTTCGAAGACGGCGAACCCGACCAGTCCCGCTCCGAAGATGATGAATGGCCATTGGAAGATCACACTGGCGATGAACATGGCACCGAGTACCACCCCGATGGCGATGGCCGCCAGCAGGTTGCGTCCGGTGCGGGCGCGGATCTTCTCCTGCGTTGCGTCGAACTGAGCCCGAGCCTCTTGCGCCCTCGCCTCGAACTCGGCGCGGGTGTGCTGCGCTCGCGCCTCGAGGTCCTGACGAGTCGGAGGATGCTTCTTCGGCACCTCGGAACCGGCCATCAGATCTCGAGCAGTTCGGCTTCTTTGCGCTTGAGCGCGTCGTCGATGCCGTCGACATGCGCCTTGGTCAGCGCGTCGAGTTCCTTCTCCGCTCTGGCAATGTCGTCTTCGCCGACCTCTTTGCTGAGGGCATCGAGATCGTCTTTCGCCTTGCGACGGACATTGCGGATCGCGACCTTGGCATCCTCACCCTTGGTCCGCACGATCTTCACGTACTCCTTGCGACGCTCCTCGGTGAGCTCCGGCATGGTGACTCGGATGATGGTGCCGTCGTTGCTGGGAGTGGCCCCGAGGTTCGGGAAGGAGACGATGGCCTTCTCGATCTCCTTGAGCGCCGTCTTGTCGTATGGGGTCACGATGAGTGTTCGTGCCTCGGGGTTCTGCAGGCTGGCCAACTGCGCGAGCGGAGTCGGCGTGCCGTAGTACTCGACCATGATCTTGAGGAACAGCGCCGGGTTCGCGCGACCGGTTCTCACCGTCGAGAAGTCGTCTTTCGCGACTTCGACGGCACGGTTCATCTTGTCCGTCGCCTCGGCGAGAACGTCACTAATCACGGCACACACTCCTTCACAACGGCGTCAGCCAAGTTTAGGGCCCGCCGCCCGAGGCGGGCGTCGGCGCTGGCGTCGGGCGCAGACCGCACATGGTCGTCGCGCTCAGTCGGCCTGCGCCGTGGTGAAGTCGATCAGCTCTTCGACACGACCCAGCATGGCGGGTTCGAGATCGCGGTAGTCGCGCACGGTGGCGAGAATCCGTTGCCAGGCCGCGGCGATATCCACCTGGTCGTCGTGCGGCCAGCCCAGGAAGTCGCAGATGCCGTGTTTCCACTCCGTGCCTCGAGGGATAACGGGCCACGCCTCGAGCCCGAGGCGCGACGGCTTCACAGCCTGCCAGACATCGACGAAGGGATGCCCGACCACCAGCACCGATGGGGAGCTCACCTGGGCCGCGATGCGGCTCTCTTTCGAGCCGGCGACCAGATGGTCGACCAGCACGCCAATCCGGCGTTCCGGTCCCGGCTGCACCTCGCGCAGCACCTCGGCGAGATGATCGATGCCTTCGAGATATTCGACCACCACACCCTCGACGCGCAGGTCGGCGCCCCACACCTTCTCCACCAACTCGGCATCGTGACGGCCTTCGACGAAGATTCTGCTGGCACGGGCGACGCGGGCTCGTGTGGCGATCGGGGCCACGGATCCTGATGCCGTGCGCAGTTGGTTCTGACGCGGAGGCGCGGTCGTCGGGGCGCGCAGCACGACCGCGACCCCGTCGACCAGGAACCCGGCGCCGAGCGGGAAACTCCGCCGCCGGCCGCGGCGATCCTCGAGCTCGACGGTCCCCTTCTCGACGCGCGTGACCGCACCCACGAAGCCCCCGTCTGCCAGCTCCACGACGAGATCGCGTTCGGCATCAACGGCGGGCGTCACCCGGGCCGCGGCGACGGCGCGGGCAGCGGCCAGCACGTCGGGACCGTAACGATCCTCCACGGCTAGCGCGTGACCATGGCGGCCGCGGACACGAGAAAACCCGCAATCCAGCCGACAGCAATCACGATCACGGTGGTCAATGCGATCCACCAGGCACGCCGACGCCGCACCAGGGCGACGATGGTCAGAATGCTGCCGAGGAGTCCGACGAAGGCGAGGATCGCGCCCGTCGCGAACAGGATGCCTGCCACCGAACCGGTGTTGCACCCCGCCGAGCAGGCTTGGCTGAATCCGACACCCACCATCGCAAAGATCGCCCCGATCAGGAAGGACCCGTTGCTGACCACGAGCAGGGCGATCGAGAGCGCGACATCCCAGATCGCGCGCTGCCGCACCTGTTTGGCGACCGTCTGGGGCACGTGGCCCTCGGTGTACTGGGCACCGGCGGCGGATGGCACTCCCGTGGTCACGCGGTCACCAGCGTGCCGATCTTCTCCCCGCGCAGCGCCTTGGTGATGTTGCCCGCCGGCTCCATCCCGAAAACGACCATGGGCATCTTGTTGTCCATGCTGAGGCTGAACGCGGTCGAGTCGACCACCTTGAGTCCCTGGACGAGGGCGTCCTGGTAGCTGAGGGTCTCGAGCTTCCGCGCGGTCGGGTCGGTCTTGGGATCGGCGGTGTAGACCCCGTCGACGCCGTTCTTCGCCACCAGCACGGCATCCGCCCCGATCTCGAGCGCACGCTGCGCGCTCACCGTATCGGTCGAGAAGTACGGCAGGCCCGCACCGGCGCCGAAGATGACGATGCGCCCCTTCTCCAGGTGCCGCTCGGCGCGCAGCGGGATGTACGGCTCCGCGATCTGTGTCATCGCGATCGCCGACTGCACGCGCACCTGGGCACCGGCTTGCTCGAGGAAGTCCTGCAGTGCGAGCGCGTTCATCACCGTGCCGAGCATGCCCATGTAGTCGGCTCGACCGCGTTCCATGCCGCGCTGGCTGAGCTCAGCGCCGCGGAAGAAGTTGCCACCTCCGACGACCACCGCGATCTCGACCCCATCCGGGTCGTTGGCGTCTTTCGGCGCCGCCGCCGCGATCTCCTTGGCGATGCCGGCGACGATGTCGGGGCTCAGGCCGAGCGATCCACCGCCGAATGCCTCGCCAGACAGCTTCAAAAGAACTCGACGTCGACGATGGGTCATGCTTGTCCTCCAGCGGCGGGGGTCGGGTGGGCCTGAACCAGGCTACCCCGGCGCGGCTGTGCGACGGCAGCAGAAGCGGAACCCACCGGTTCAGCGCTCCTGGACGTGCTCGTGCGCTCGGCCGACTGTTCGGCGGACGCAGAAGAGCCCCCGAGCGAACTCGGGGGCTCTTCATGGCACAGAGGCGTTACGCGCCGACCTTGAAGCGGGCGAACCCTGCGATGGTCAGCTTCGCGTCGGCGACGACCTTGCCGACACTCAGCTTGTTGTCGCGGGCATAATCCTGCTCGAGCAGGGCGACTTGCTTGAAGAAGGCCCCGACACGACCCTCGACGATCTTGGGAAGAGCCGCCTCCGGCTTGCCCTCCTCACGGCTGATCGTCTCGACGATGCGGCGCTCGTTCTCGACCTCGGCCGGTGGCACGTCATCGCGCGACAGGTAGACGGGGTCGGCGAACGAGATGTGCTGAGCGATGCTGCGCGCGGTCTCGGCGTCGTCACCCTGGTACGCCAGAACGACACCGATCTGAGGCGGCAGGTCCTTGCTGGTGCGGTGCAGGTACACGGCGTAGTGGTCCGCGCTGAGGCGCACGAGGCGACGCAGCTCGACCTTCTCGCCGAGTGTCGCCGCCTGCTCCTCGATCAGCGAGGCCACCGAGCCGGAGCCGGCAGGGGTGGCGAGCGCGGCATCGACCGTCTCGGCGCCCGAGTCGGCGAGGGCCTGCGCGATGCTGGCGGCCAGCGCGATGAACTTCTCGTTCTTCGCGACGAAGTCGGTCTCGCACGCGAGCTCGAACATCGTGACGGCGGTCGCGCTCTCGACGACCGACACAAGTCCCTCGGCGGTGGAACGGTCTGCGCGCTTTGCGTTGCCCTTTGCGCCCTTGAGACGCAGGATCTCGACGGCTTTCTCGATGTCGCCATCGGCCTCGACCAGAGCGTTCTTGGTGTCGACCATGCCGGTGCCCAGGCGCTCGCGCAGGGTCTTGACGTCTTCCAGGCTGAAGTTGGCCATGGATGTGTTCCTTACTGCTTGAAGGTGGAAATGCTCAGTGAGGAGCGAATTACTTCGCGGCCGGCTTCGTGGCGGCCGGCTTCTCGTCGGCGGCCTCGACGGTCGTGGGAGCCTCGTCGGACGGCTCGGTCGGGACGACCTCCTCGGCCTGGATGCGGGCTTCCGTCATCTCGTCGGACTCCGGTGCGTGGTGCGGGACGACGGTCGGGTCGGCGGCCGCTTCGTGCTCGGCGACGAGCGCGTCCGCGTCGTTCTCCTCAGTCGGAGTCTCGGCAGCGATGATCTCGGCGATCTCCTCGGCCTTCTCGGCCGGGCTCTCATCCTTCTGGTCGACGGCCTCGATGCGCTCGGCGGTGCTCTGCGGGGTCTCCGACGCCTCGAGAAGCTCGCGCTCCCACTCGGCGAGCGGCTCGACGGCACTGACGTTGCCGGCCTCTTCGGGCTTCTGGTGGCGCTGGATGAGGCCCTCGGCGACGGCGTCGGCGATGATGCGGGTGAGCAGGCCAACCGAGCGGATCGCGTCGTCGTTACCCGGGATCGGGTACTGCAGTTCGTCGGGGTCTGCGTTGGTGTCGAGGATGCCGATGACCGGGATCCCGAGCTTGGTCGCCTCGTTGACCGCGAGGTGCTCGCGCTTGGCGTCGACGACCCAGATCGCCGACGGCGTCTTGGTCAGGTTGCGGATACCACCAAGCGTCTTGTGCAGCTTGACGAGCTCGCGCTTCTGGATCAGCAGCTCCTTCTTGGTGAAGCCCTTGCTGGTGTCGTCGAAGTCGATCTCTTCCAGGTCCTTCATGCGCGCGAGGCGCTTGGAGACGGTCTGGAAGTTGGTCAGCAGACCGCCGAGCCAGCGCTGGTTGACGAAGGGCTGGCCGACGCGCGTCGCCTGCTCCTGAATCGCTTCCTGCGCCTGCTTCTTGGTGCCCACGAAGAGGATGGTTCCGCCGTGGGCGACGGTCTCCTTGACGTAGTCGTATGTGGTGTCGATGTGCTTCAGCGACTGCTGGAGGTCGATGATGTGGCTGCCCGAGCGCTCGGTCAGGATGAAGCGCTTCATCTTCGGGTTCCAGCGGCGGGTCTGGTGTCCGAAGTGGACGCCGCTGTCAAGCAGCTGGCGAATGGTGACGACGGCCATGGTCGTGTCCTGTTCTGCGCGCGACATCGTCGCACGCGATTGTTGGGCGGGCTCTCGCCTGCGTGTTCTCAGTTGTTCGCCGCACGACCGGATGGTCGGCGATCCCTGGTGCCCGGGCGCACATCCACTTGCACGGTTTCTCTGCGTTCTCACGCGGGATTCCGTGGTGACTGAAGGAGGTGGAGGCCGGTGCCGCGCCGATGGGCCGATTGTTTCGTCCGTCGGTCGCGTGGGCACGCGTAGTCACTCCGCCGAAACGGAGTGCGACGACCAGTGTAGCAGTCGGGCCGCTTTCCGCTCGTCCCCTGACGCTGGGGATCGACCTTCTCCACCGGAGGCCGGGCGCGGCATTCCGGCGGGGTTCCGAGGCACCACGCTGCTGGCATGCGGTCCTGGATACTCGCCCTCACGATACTCGTCACCCTGATGCTCGACGCCTCCTCCTCGGCCGACCCCGCACACGAGTCGCGGATGCCGCGCCACACCGGCTCCGAGCCTCTGGAGGGTCCGCTCGCCGTGCGCGGTTCGTGGAGCTGGCCGGTCGCTCCCCCGCACGCCGTCGCACGCCCGTATCTCGCGCCCTCGACGCCCTACGCTGCCGGTCATCGCGGTGTCGACGTTCGAACGATCGCCGACACCCAACTCCTCGCCCCTGACGATGGCGTTGTGCACTTCGCCGGCGTGGTGGTGGACCGGCCGGTGCTGTCGATCGACCACGGAGCAGGGGTGCTCTCGAGCTTCGAGCCGGTCGCGACATCGCTGGTCGACGGCGAATCGGTGAGGCGCGGTCAGGTGATCGGAACAGTCATGCCGGGACACTGCCTGACCCCGTGCGTGCACCTCGGCGCGCGGGTGAATGGACAGT
Source organism: Acidobacteriota bacterium (assembly GCA_019351995.1). GTDB lineage: Bacteria > Actinomycetota > Actinomycetes > Actinomycetales > Microbacteriaceae > Lysinimonas. The sequence continues at coordinate 4,499 of JABBOD010000036.1, read as the reverse complement.
ATGTGAACCCGCTGGTCTTTTTGGGCGGAGTGCCGTGGTCGGTGCTGTGGCCTCCCGTGCCGTCAGCATCAGCGTTCGCGAGCTTCTCGTTGCGAGAGTTCAGGCGCGAGGGTGCGCGCTCGCGTAGCTCTGCCTCAGGCGCTCGGTCGACACATGTGTATAGATCTGCGTGGTCGCAAGACTCGCGTGGCCGAGGATCTCCTGGACCGCGCGCAGGTCTGCTCCCCCATCCAGAAGGTGCGTCGCCGCCGTATGCCGGAAGGCGTGCGGGCCGCTCGGGCCCGAACCGGGGAGTTCGTGCAGGATGTTGGCCACGAGCTCGTAGACCGAACGTGCGTTCATCGGCGCGCCCCGCGAGTTGAGGAAGAGCGACCCCGTCTCGGGGTGATCGCCGCGCAATGCGGGACGTGCGTCGACGAGATATCGCTCAACCGCCCGGGCCGCCGGCACCCCGTATGGGATCACCCGCTCCTTGCCGCCCTTGCCGAGCACGCGCGCCGTGAGCCGTGCTCGATCGAGGTCAGGGATGCGCAACCCGATCAACTCGCTGACGCGCATCGCGGAGGCGTACAGCAGTTCGACGATCGCCTGATCGCGGAGTGCGACCGGGTCGCGGGTGGAAGCCCGCGACGAGAGGCCCTCGAAGATGCTCGACATCTGAGCTCGCGTGAGCACGCGCGGAAGGTGCTGGTCGGGACGTGGGGCTTTGAGACGCCCGGCGGCATCCGCGGAGGCCTCCCCCGTGGTCACCAACCATCTCGTGAAACCGCGAACCGCGGCGGACCGGCGGGCCAGGGTGGATTTCGCGAGCCCCGCGCCACTGCCATGCCACAGCCAATCGCGCAGGGTCTCGAGGTCGAGTTCGCGCACGTCCACCGCATCCGGAGCATCGGATGCCGCGGTCGCCCGCTCCTCGACGAAACTCGTCAGGTCGGCCAGGTCGCCGCGATAGGCGCGCACGGTGTGCTCGCTGAAGCCTCGATCCGCCCGGAGGTGAACGGCGAACGCCTCGATAGCGTCGCGCAATTCCATGCTGCAATGGTCACCCCTCGAGCGGGTCCTCACCGGTTGCGACCCGCGCGCGGCGGGTGACGGAGCTGGGCGCAGCGGATTCGGGGGGCGACGAGCCCCCTCACCGCGGCTGCCGCGCCGCCGAACTCTCGGCGTCCGCGGCGCCCACCGTGGAGGTCTTCCTCGAGAACGCCTCGCGCCGCTCGTGCGGGGTCAGAGCGGCCAGCCGTTCGAGCATGGTGGCCGGGAATCCGGCGACCTGCGGGAAGGAGCCGACCGGCACGATCGCGTGCACGACGCTGTCCGGGTACACGCTCACCAGGTTGATCGACTGACCGCCGTCGACACCGAGCAGAGTGTCGGGTTCCGCGCTCGAGTCGATGGTGTAGCACGTGGCCGACGCCACCGAGACGGGGACGCCCGCGAAGCTGCCGAACGTCGAATAGTGGAGATGGCCCGCCAGGATCCCGCGCACATCCGTCCCACGGATCACCTCGGCGAATGCCGGCTGGTCCTGCAGTTCGATGATCGCCATGATCTCGACCGGGGTGGGCGTCGGGGGGTGATGAAGCGCGAGCAGCGTTCCGTGCGTCGCTGGAACCGCCAACACCTCCTCCAACCAGGACAGCTGCGCCGGACTGAACTCTCCATGGTGATAGCCGGGAACGGTGCTGTCGAGGGCGATGATGCGGAGTCCATCGATGTCGTAGACGCGGTCCTGTGGCGAGTCGGTCTCCTCCTCGCCGAGCAGGATCGCGGCAAACGGCGCACGCTCGTCATGGTTGCCCATCACCCAGATGATCGTCGAGCCCATGCGCGCCGCGACCGGTTCGATCTCCGCCTTCAACCGGTGGTAGGCATCCGGCTCACCGAGATCGGCGAGGTCACCGGTGATCACGATGGCGTCCGGGTTTGTGCCGGAGCGCTCCAGCTGTTCGAGGGCCATGGCCAGCATGCGGTCGGTGTCGACCGACCCGTAGAGCGCTCGTCTGCCGCCGAGATAGTGCGTGTCACTGATGTGAGCGATGGTGTGGGTCGGCGGGCCGTGCTGGCCGAGCTGGATCATGCAGCGCACTCTAGTCGCGGCGGGTGACGGGAGCGTAGCCTCGCCGCAGGCCGCCCACGATGACGGCCGGAACCGAGGAAACCGTGCCAGATCTGAACGTCGTCGCTCTGCTGACTGCCAAGCCGGGATCGGAGGAGATCATTCGTGAGGTGTTGGAGTCCCTGGCTGTCGCCACGCGCGCGGAGCCGGGATGCCTCGGCTACGCGCTCTACGCCTCCGCCGCCGACCCGACCGTCTTCATCACCGTCGAGAAGTGGGCATCGCAGGCGGATCTGGACGGCCACATGACCTCACCGCACATCGCGGAGGCCTTGACGATCGCGACGGATCACCTGGCGGTCGCTCCGGCGATCCACCCTCTGGTGCCCGTGAGCTGAACGACGACGCGCACCGAGGTGCGACCGATTCACCCGCGTGCCGCCTCGAGTTGTTTGGCGGTGAACTTGAGCCACCCCGCCGCGCGCTCGTGCACAAGACCCTCCAGTTCCAATCTGCCGAGTTCGGCTCGGACCCGATCGGGAGCGAGCCCCGACAGACGGACGATCACCCCGACCGGGCGACCGGACCGTTCACTCAGTGCATCGAGCAGTCGCACTCGGGTGCCGGTCGGATCGGCCCGCGGTGCAACGGGACGGGTCGAGGCGGGTGGTGGCGAAGAGGCGTGACCGGGTGAGTTCTGCTCGAACGGGAGCAGCTCCGCCATGTCGTCTGGACCCGTCACGCAGACAGCGGTGAAGTCTCGGAGAAGCCGATGACATCCGGCCGATGCGGCGCTCGTGATCGGACCTGGCACGGCTCCAATCGGTCGACCGAGGGTGGCCGCATGGCTCGCCGTGTTCAGCGAACCGGAGCGCCAGCCTGCCTCGACCACCACGGTCGCGCGGCTCGCGGCGGCAATCAGGCGATTTCGTTGCAAAAACCGCCATTTGGTCGGCGCCGTGCCGCACGGAACTTCGGAGACGACGACCCCGCGTTCGACAATCCGGGTCAGGAGTGCCTCGTGCCCGGCGGGATAAAAGCGGTCGACCCCGCCGGCCAAGAAGGCGACCGTCGAACCGGAACTGGCCAGGGCGGCGCGATGCGCGATCCCGTCGATGCCGTATGCGGCACCCGAAACGATCGTGAAGCCCCGGTCGACCAGACCCGCGGATGCTTCGACCGTCACATGTTCGCCGTAGCCGGTGGCAGCCCGCGCCCCGACGATCGCCATCGAGCGGTCGAGCCGGCCCAGCAGTGCGCGGTCGCCGCGCGCCCACAGAGCGAGCGGCGCATGCTCACCCAGTTCGTCGACACCGACAGGCCAGTCCCGATCGTCGGGGACCAGCAGCGACGCCCCGAACCGCGCCGCCTGCCGGAGGGCGAGGAGCGCCGTCGGCGACGAAACCCGCGGTCGCCAGCGGCGAACCGCATTCGCGAGGTCCTCGCCGTCGAGCCCCCTTCCGATCACAGCGTCTCCTCCCGCAGACACGATGGCCGCCACGAGAACACGGACATCCACCTCGTCTCCGTTGGGCGGCGGGGTGGCCGCCAGGGCCGCGAGGGCCGCTTCGGCGCCGAGCGCGGCCACGAGGTGTCCGGCATCCCGATCGCCGGGCTCCGCGATACCGCTCCAGGCGGCACGGGCGAAGCGGTCGGCGAGCGCGTCGCGATCCAACTCAGCGTCGTCGGGGCTGAGCGCACGGATCAGCGGGGAAACCACCGCGTCCGCAAGTCCGAGGATCGTCATCATTTCTCCTTCGTCATGATTGCCGTCTCACCGTGTCTCGTTCCTGGTGTCTCGGCCGTGCGTTCCCGTTCGTGGTGAACGTGCTCATCGGGCGGCCTTGCGCAGGTAGAGCGCGCGTCCGATGTGATCGGCGTCGGGACGCGCCGTCCCGTCGAGGTCGCAGAGTGTCCACGCGAGACGCAGCACGCGGTCGTAGCCGCGCATCGTGATGCCGCCGCGCTCCAGCGCTCGGTCCAGGCCGGTCGTGGCGCCCTGCGTGGGTGCTCCTGCCGGCGAACGCAGCCACGCGCCGTCGACATGGGCGTTCAGGCGCCACGGTGTGTCACGCAAGCGCACGCTCGCCGCCTCCCGAGCCGCCTGGATGCGCACCCGAGCCGCCGCGGTATCGAGCCGCGATCCGTGATCGCGCAGACGCAGCTGAGCCGCCGTGATGCGGTGCACATCCATGCGGATGTCAACACGATCAAGCAGCGGACCGCTGAGACGACCGAGGTAGCGACGCACGGCAAACGGGGTGCATCGGCAGTCGCCGTCACGCGTCCCGGCGTTTCCGCATGGGCAGGGATTGGCCGCGAGCACGAGTTGAAAGCGCGCGGGGAACCGCGCCGTGGCGGCCGCGCGAGAAATCGTGATCACACCGGACTCGAGCGGCTGTCTGAGCGCATCGAGAGCCGCCGGCGAAAACTCCGGAGCCTC
>JABBOD010000007.1:54287-84521 GCA_019351995.1 Acidobacteriota bacterium | reverse complement strand
CCCGGGCGGTGTTCCTGAAGCTGAAAGTCAGGTCAGAACGCGCTGCCGGGCGACTTGCTCAGCGCGCTGGTCTTTTCTCGGGTGACAGGGCGCCACGCCTGGTGGCGGCAGGACTCTCACGCTTCCTTCGGAGGTCGATCAAGCCGAGGATCAGTGCAGCGCCCGAGAAGACGAGCGAACCAGTGAGGCCGAGATCGAGCGCATTGGTGAAGGCCAGATGGTTGGTGGCGGGTCGTCCGATCTGCTGCGACGCCCCCACCTGTGCGACAGAGGCGAAGAAGAGCGTCCCGAGAACCGTTTGCCCGATGGATGATCCGACGCGCTGCCCTGTCTGGAGCACACCGCCGGCCGCTCCGCCCATGCGGGGGTCGACATCCATGAGCGTCAGGGTCTGGTTCGGCGTCACGATCGAGCCACCGCCCACTCCCAAAATGAACAGGGGGATGGCGAGCCGGAGGATGAGATCCGCGGGGTTGGTGACGGACTGAGCGGCATGCACCGTGACGCCGATCGCCAGCGTGGCGGCAAAGAACAGGGAGACCGCGGTGAGCACGAGGGGTCGTCCAAGTCGCGTGATCAGTCGGCCGGAGACCTGTGAGCCGAGCACGAAACCGATGGCGAATGCACTGATGCCCAAACCCGAATCGAGTGCGGAGAAGCCCAGCCCCTGTTGGTAGTAGAGCGAGAGCAGGAGGGGAATGCCGGTATTGGAGCAGAAGAAGACGACGGCGAAGGCCACACCGGTCGTGAAGGTCGGGACCCGGAACAGACGCACATCGAGCAGCGGTGACCCCCCGGGGACGCTCAGTTCCCGCTCACGGCGGATGAACGCCGCGAGAAACGCCGCCCCCGGGATGAGCAAGAGGAACAGCCACCCGCTGTGGAACTGGTCGAACTCGACGAGAGGGAACAGCACAAGAAGGAGCCCGACGCCCAGAAGCACCGCACCGGGAGCGTCCAGCTTCGTCGACTTCGGATCGACTGCGGGCAGGTCCCGCTTGACCCACCGTGCGGCGAGGAGGAGGGCGACGGCGCCGATCGGGACGTTCACGAAGAAGACCAGTCGCCAGCCGAAGTCGGGCCCCCCGATGCCGATCAACACGCCGCCGACAACGGGTCCGAGGGCGGTGCCGACACCCACCACCGCACCGAGCATGCCGAACGCGCGTCCCCGTTCGCTCTTGGCAAAGCTGTTTTGGATGTAACCGGAGACCTGCGGTCCGAGGAGACCACCGAAGAATCCCTGAACGACCCGAGCGACGATCATGACGAGGGGGACGGGCGACAACCCGACAGCTGCGCTGGCGAATACGAACCCGGTCAGGCCGATGAAGAACATCCGACGGCGGCCGCGCGTGTCGCCGAGTCGACCGCCGATCACGGGGACGAGCGCGAATGCCAGCACATAGCCGGAGACAACCCATTGCAACTCCGAGGAGCCTGCCCCGAGCGAGCGCCCAATCGACGGGAGCGCCACGTTCGTGATGCTGACGTCGAGGAGCGCGCAGAATTGCCCGAGGAGGATGACGAACAGACCGCGCCACCGGTGGGGATCCAGGCTCGGATCCGTCTCGGTTTTCATTAGACAAGCTAATCACTATCCGAGCGGGCCCGCCGTCAACGAACCCTCGCCGCCCGGTTGGCTTGCCGTAACGTAACGCCGAGAGCGGTTTCCCCGAAGAAACGAGACCATCGTGAGCGACAGTGACGCGGCAACGGCGGCTGACACGGCCGATTACATCGTCGTCGGGGCGGGATCGTCGGGCGCCGCCCTCGCCGCTCGCCTGAGCGAGGATCCGTCCGTTCGCGTCATGGTCCTTGAGGCGGGCCCCGCCGACAAGAATCAGGCCATCCACATTCCCGCGGCGTTCTCGCAGCTGTTCAAGTCGGCGCTTGACTGGGACTATCAGACCGCCCCGCAGGAGCACCTGGCCGGTCGATCGATCTACTGGCCGAGGGGCAAGGTACTCGGTGGCTCGTCGTCGCTGAACGCGATGATGTGGGTTCGCGGTTTCGCGGCCGACTACGACCGCTGGGCCGAAAAGGCGAGCGGCGGCTGGTCGTTCGAGGCGCTGCTGCCCTACTTCCGAAAAGTGGAGGCCGTGGCCGGCACGAGCGATCCGGACCACGGGACCGACGGGGCCGTCAGCATCCAGCCGCAGCGAAGCCCGCGCGGCCACACCGCGGTCTTCCTCAAGGCCACTCGCGAGCTCGGTTACCCGACCATTCCCGCGAACTCGCGTGCCCCGATGGGCTTCAGCGAGACCATGGTCACCCAGAAGAACGGCGCGCGGTCCAGCACCGCCACGGCGTACCTCAAGCCCGCCCGCCGCCGACCGAATCTGGATATCCGCACCGGTGCGCACGCGACGCGCGTTCTGCTGGACGGCGCCCGCGCGATCGGCGTCGAGGCCGTCATCGGCGGTGCGAGACGGACGCTGCGCGCGCGGCGCGAGGTCATTCTGAGCGGGGGAGCGGTCAACACCCCTCAGTTGCTGATGCTCTCGGGAATCGGGCCGGGCGCGCAGCTGCGCGAACGGGGAATCGATGTCGTCGTCGACGCGCCGGAGGTCGGCAGGAACCTCCGCGATCACCTGCTTGCTCTGCTCGGTATGGGCGCTGAGAGGGACACGCTGTTCGCGGCGACGAGGCCGCGGGAGGTCGCCAACTATCTGCTTCGTCGTCGAGGGATGCTGACATCGAATGTCGCGGAGGCGTACGGATTCATCAGCACGACCCAGCAGCCCCTTCCGGACATCGAAGTCATCTATGCGCCCGCGCTCTATGTCAACGAGGGACTGACCGGCATCCCGGGACAGGGCGTGGGGCTCGGAGCGATCCTGCTGCAGCCGAAGAGCCACGGCACGGTGACGCTCGCGTCCACGGACCCGCTCGCGAAGGCGATTGTCGACCCCCGCTACCTCAGCGATCCGGGCGGTGACGATCTGCGCACGCTCATGGCGGGGCTCGACTTCTGCGAGAACGTGTTGCAGACATCTGCGATGCGTGCCGATACCGATGGGCATTTCTTCGCCCCGGAAGGCGCGGACGACATGGATCGGGCCGCTCGCGACCTGGCCTCGGTCACCCAGCTCTCCCACACGCTCTACCACCCGACGAGTTCGGTGCGGATGGGCTCGGACGACGCCGCGCCGGTGGACCCTGAACTCCGAGTCCGCGGCATACAGGGCCTGCGCGTCGCCGACGCCTCGGTCATGCCGAACATCATCCGCGGGCACACCAATGCGCCGTCGATCGTGATCGGGGAGAAGGCGGCCGATCTGATCCGGAAGGGCTGAGCCGGTTGACAGCATTCGGCCTCTACATTCGAGAGGTGTCAACGCAGTCAGAGCGCCCCTCCGCGGAACGGCGTCGATAGATGCTCGCCGCCGCTCAGCAAGCCCGGCGGGCGAAACGCCGTCGGCGTGTCGTCGCGATCGTGATTCCGGTGGCCACGGTCGCGATCATCTCGGTTGTGCTCATCTCGTCGAGAGCCTCGCGTCCGAACACAATCGCCCCGCAGCCCAGCGGTGGCTCCCCGACGAGCCAGATCCTTCCGGCGGTCTCGTCGGGAAGTGTGACGGTCCAGGCGCAAGCGACGCCGGTCTCGGACACGTCCGGTATCCCCGGGGTGCTCGCCTGGGACACCACCGGCTGGCCAGGCGATGGCGCGACGCACCCGGGCGCCCTTGAGCACGATCACGTGACGGGACCGGTGACGTATTCGGTGCTCCCGCCGGTCGGCGGTCCCCACAACCCGATCTGGATGAACGCGGGCGTCTACACCGAGCCCATCCCCAGTGAGCGAGCGGTCCACAACCTCGAACACGGGGCCGTCTGGATCACCTACAACCCGAGCCTCTCGATCGACTCGGTCGCCCAACTGGTGGCCTTCGTCGCGAAGCAGTCGCTCATCCCAGAACCCGCGAGCGAGACCGGGATCTCGAACGATGCGAACCGTTATGTCGATCTGTCGCCGTGGGCCACGGATGCCCTCCCCGCTCCGATCGTGATCAGCTCGTGGGGGCACCAGCTGCGGGTCACGAGTCCTACTGACCCCCGGCTGCAGCAGTTCGTCGACACCTTCCGAAACAGTTCGACGTACAGCCCGGAATACGGCGGGGCTGTCGACGGAATCCCGATCCAGTCCGGCGGCCGGCCCGCGTCCGGCGGCGGCACTCAGCCGAATCCTCCCGGGAAGACGCGGTAGCCGTCCTTCTGTCTCGCTGTCCCTCCGTCTAGCGGAGGTTGAGAAGGTAGGTCTGCATGGGGCGTTTGAGCAGGGAATGCTCGAACGGGTCGCGATATGGTACCCACCCCGACTTCTCGTAGAGCCGAAGGGCCGGGACGTTGTCGGTCAGGGCGTGCAGCACAAGCTGGCTGTGGCCACGGCTCGCGACGGCGGCGGTGATGGCGACGAGGAGCCTGCCCCCGACACCCGACCGTTGCTCCTGTGGGTCGACCGCGAGCAGACCGAGGACGGTCGCACCCGAAGGATCCGTCGCGAGCCCGCTACCCGGAGCCGTGGCGAGGGCGAATCCCGCCACCGTGGCATCCCGACGTTCGGCGAGAACCCACGCCACCTCGTGACCGAACTTCTGTCGAGCTCGTTCATCGACACCGGCGACGAATTCCCCGTCCCGGGCTCCGCAGGCCGCGACCCAGAGCGCGACGCATGCGTCGACATCCGCGCCGGTGCCGGTGCGAAGCGCCGGAGAGATGGACGACACGGTCGTACTCACCGCACCTTCGGCTGGTGAGAGGTCTCCAGCGCGCGCAGCCACTCCCCGGCCAACCGCACCTCGTCCGACGTCACGCCATGGCCGCCCGACCTGGTCCGGCGATCCACCTCGGCGCCGCGCCCCGTCAGTTGCGCCTCGAGTCGCGTCACGCTGGCGGCGGGTGCCATCGGGTCATCCGAACCATTGAGGAGCAACACCTTCGTCGTCGTGAGCGGCCCGGGCACGTCTTCGTCACCGAGCGGATACATTCCCGAGAACGCGAGCACGCGATCCACCGTATCCGGATGCAGCGCGCCGAGCGCGAGGGCCATGTTGGCTCCGTTCGAGAAACCCGTCGCGATCATGACCTGGCGTGCGATCCCGTAGTGCTCGACCGCGTCGCGCAGGAAGATTGCGAGCTCATCGGCTCGCGCGTGGACGTCGGCGACATCGAAGAGGCCTTCGGATCGCCGGCGGAACCAGCGCTGCATGCCACCCTCGACGACCCTGCCGCGGGGCGCAATGATGGCCGCGTGGGGAGAGATCGCGGCGGCCAGGGCCATGGCATCCTCCTCGCTGCCGCCGGTGCCGTGCAGGGCGAGCATGGCCACGCCGTCGCCGGGACGATACAGGTGCGGCCATGCTTCGACAGCTGCCGTGGCGCCCGTCGTCATGACCGCGCCACCGCCGGGTTGTTCTCGGTGGGGACGGTGATCGGGGCCACCGCGCGTTCGATCTGCTCGCGGGAGGGCTCGAGCCACGGCGGCAGCTTCAGGCTGCGACCCAGTTCCAGCAGGGGTTCGTCGATATCGAATCCGGGGGTGTCTGTCGCGATCTCGAACAGCACGCCTCCCGGCTCGCGGAAGTAGATCGAGGTGAAGTACTGGCGGTCCAGGATCTCGGTCACCTGGTATCCGTGATCGGCGAGTTGGTGCATCCACTGCTCCTGACCGTCTCGGGTGGGAACTCGGAAGGCGATGTGGTGCACGGTGCCGCCGGCGGTCAGGCCTACCGGGCCTGAGAGGTCGGCGATGACATCGACGATCGCTCCTGGATGCTGCGGACCGGCCGCGAGTCGGAAGCGATCCGCGCGCTCGTCGACGATCGCCAAACCCAACTCCTCGGTCAGGACACGAAGCGTGCCCGCGGGGTCGGTGACCGTGAGGATCGAGGAGTGTTGCCCGCGCACCGCGTACTCGGCGGGCACGGAGGCGGAGTCCCACGGCGTCCGGGGGTCGACGGTCGAGGAGGCAACGAGCTCGAGTACCAAGCCGTCGGGGTCGCGCAGGGTGAGGCGCTCCTCGTCGCTGGAGATGCTGGTGATCGCCGTCTCGACGTGCAGTTCGCGGAAGTGGTTCTGCCACCAACCGAGCGAGCCGGAAGGCACCGAGAACGCGGTCGCCGTCGACTGTCCGGAACCGACCCGCCCCGAGCGGATGCCGGACCACGGGAAAAAGGTCATCAGCGAGCCCGGCGTACCCGCGTCATCGCCGTAGTAGAGGTGGTAGGTGCTGGGGTCGTCGAAGTTGACGGTCTTCTTGACCAATCGCAGCCCGAGGCCGCGAATGTAGAAGTCGATGTTGCGCTGCGGTGCTCCGCCGATCGCGGTGACGTGGTGCAGGCCCTCGGTGACCATGTTCATGGCTGATCCCTTCGTGAAGTTCGACTTACTATGCAAACGCATGTATACGCAAGTTATTCCCGACCGAAGCAGCTCGGACCGCACGCGTCGTCAGATGAGTGGCGACGCGAAATCGCCGTCAGCGCCGAAACCCGCGGGCCATGCCGCGACCACCCACGGCAGCTCGATCTGGCCATACAGGTGCGGGAACTCTTCGCCGCCGCCATCCTCCCAGACGAGGTGCGCTCCGCTGGCGAGCATGTCGTCCGAATCCAGTTCGAGGACCACCAACGGTTCGCCGGCATCCCGGTAGAGGAAGGCGGCAACCCGCGGCAACTGCTCGACGTCGGAGAGGTGGATGAAGCCGATCTCCTCGAGCGAGGCATGACGGGTCGAGCGGCGGTACGCGCCCTCGCGAACCGCCTCCGCCCACTCCGCCGCCATGGTCACGTGGAAAATGCGCACTCCGCGAGGATATCTGCAAGCGCTCGGACAACTGATTCCGTCGTGTCCGAACGAATTGGCACAGGATCTGATTGGTGCTACCGCCGGAATCCGGCTCGGGTGTACTGTCTGGCTACCGATCGACCCCCACGCGACCAACGGCTAGGGAGGACACCCATGACCGCACCCACCACTGTCCAAACAAACTCGCCGGACGCGAAGGGATTGAAGACAGGGGCTCTCGGTCTCGTCTCCAGCATCGTGGTGGGGGTGGCGTCCACCGCCCCGGCGTACAGTCTCGCCGCCAGTCTGGGGTTCATCGTCGCCAGCGGCGGCGCGCTGTTGGCGGGCAAGCAGGCTCCCGGCGTCGTCCTCTTGGCTTTCGTGCCGATGTTCTTCATCGCTGTCTCGTATCAAGAACTCAACCGCGCTGAGCCTGACTGCGGCACGACGTTCACCTGGGCCACGCGCGCGTTCGGCTCGGTCACCGGGTGGATGGGTGGCTGGGGCATCATCGTCGCGGACATCATCGTGATGGCAAACCTGGCGCAAATCGCCGGGTCGTATTCGTTCACCCTGATCGGCGAGTTCGGAGTCCCCGGTGCAGCGGATCTCGGAAACAACGTGCTCTGGTCGACCCTTGCCGGCTTGGCCTGGATCGCGATCATGACCTGGATCTGCTATCGCGGTATCGAGATCTCCGCCCGCCTGCAGTACGTACTCCTGAGCATCGAAGTGATCGTCCTGATCATGTTCGCTGTATTCGCGCTGGTGCGCGTTTACAGCGGCAACGCCGAGAGCTACTCGCTCATCCCGCAGTGGAGTTGGTTCAACCCCTTCACCCTCGACTTCGGTGGTGTGCTCGCTCCGGCCATGCTCACCGCGATCTTCATCTACTGGGGCTGGGATTCGGCAGTCTCGGTCAATGAGGAGACCAGCAATCCCGAGAAGACCCCCGGCCGTGCCGCGGTCATCTCCACCTTGCTGCTGCTCGCGACCTACGCGGTTGTCTCCACCGCGACGGTCGCCTTCGCGGGAGTCGGCACGAAGGGCATCGGACTCGGGAACGCCAACAACGCCGCCGACGTCTTCTCGGCGATCGGTCCGGCTCTCTTCGGCAACAGTGTCATCGGCCACATTCTGTTGCTGCTTTTGGCGGCCTCGATTCTGACCTCGGCATCCGCATCGACCCAGACCACCATCCTTCCGACGGCACGGACCGCGCTCTCCATGGCGGTCTACAAGGCGATTCCGGAGCGGTTCGCCCGCATCCACCCCAAGTACCTGACGCCGACCTGGTCGACGATCGGGATGGGGGTCATTTCTGCGGCGTTCTACCTCATCTTCACGTTCATCAGCCCGAACCTGCTGAGCGCCCTCATCGGTTCGATCGGATTGATGATCGCCTTCTATTACGGGCTCACCGGATTCGCCTGCGTCTGGTTCTACCGACGGACGCTCTTCTCCTCGGCGAGGAACTTCGTGCTACGCGGTCTCTTCCCGTTCCTCGGCGGTGCCATGTTGCTCGCGGTCTTCGTCTACGGTCTGATCTCCTTCGCCGCGCCGGACTGGCTCACCGATGCGAATGGAAAGAACGTCACCATCCTCGGTATCGGCGCGGAGGCGGTGGTCGGTGTTGGAGGGCTCTTGCTCGGGGTCGTCCTGATGCTGATCTGGCGCTGGCGTCGGCCTGACTTCTTCCAGGGCAAAACCCTCAGCAGGCGCACCGCCGACCTCGTGCTGGTGGGCATCGAGGGTCGGACGCCCGTACTCGGCCTTCCAGACTCCGGTGTCGAAGCGCTTGTCATCGCCCCCGACCTGTCGAACCTGCCTCCTGGACAGAAGGCGGTCAGCGCGGAGGACGACGAGGTGCCGACGCCGTAAGGAACTCCCTAGGGTGTCGGTGTCGGTGTTGCTGTGGGCGTCGGTGTCGCTGTCGACCCGTTGCTCTGGCTCGCCGCGAAGGTACTGCTGATGAAGGTGGTCAGCGCCGACTGGTCACTCAACTTCCCGGTATAGACCTTCTTGTTCACGACCAGGAGCGGCGCCGACTTCAGCGTGGTGATGTTGGCATTCAGCAGGCCACCGTGTGTCGCGCGCTGGGTGGCCGCTGTCACCCAGTTGCCGAAGGTCATGCCCGTGATACAACTCGTGACTTTGGGATCGGAGACGCCGGCCTTGGTGACCAACGCCGACAGCGCGGTCGTGGACATCGAGGTCTCTTTCGTGGTGGAAGCCGCCAACAGAAGGGCGGCGTGCACCGCGAGGAACTTGCTGGGATCGTTGGCCGCCACGCAGGCCGCGGCATTGGCCGCGCGCGCCGAGTAGTCATTCGCGCTCGTGCTCGAGATCGCGACCGGGTGGATCTCGAGCGTGATGTAGCCCGCGGCCAACCAGTTGTCGATCGTGATTCCCTCCTGTTTGTTGAAGATCGCCGTCTTCGGATCTCCGTAGTCCACGTACATCACGATGTTGGCGGTGGCTTTGAAACCGGTGAGGTCCGTCGCGACCGGGGAGGCACCCGCTTGGAGCGCCTCGGTGGTGATCGGGGTGATGGTGGCCTGATTCGTCGACGAGTTGGTGGAACCCGTGAGCAGGATGCCGTCACTCAGCATGTTGGCCGGACCCACTTCTCCCGCTCGGATGGTGGCCCAGATGATCAGCCCGCTTCCCGTGCCGACGATGGCGACCGCGGCGACGACGGCGATCACCCGGATCACGCGCCTACGGAACTGACGAGCCCGAGCCTCCCGGCGGCGCACCTCCACCATCTCCAGTGAGTAGGTGGCCTGCTCGCGCTTGGACAACTTGCGACGCTGCTTGTTGGTCAGTTCGCGTCCGACGGGAGCGACGCTGTCGTCGTCAGATTGACTGGGTTTCGGGGTCGATGGCATCGGCATGCAGTCTAGAGATTTCCCGGAGGGCGTGTCTGAGCGTCGGGTGGGTGCTCCCCAGGAATGCCCCCGTGTCGAGCTGGGTTGAGCCCGGTGACCTAGAAGAGGATGGAACCCATGAGCGAGACCGCGGCGACCCCCAAGACCCCCGTCGAGCAGTACGCGTACTTTCACGCGCGTCGGGAACTGGCCGTTGTGCAGCCCCAGGGCAGCCTCGCCTTGACCAACACCCAGGCGATCGACTCGGAACAGACGATCTGGGGCGTGCCAGGGCGATGGGCGCCACTGCCGGCGGGGGAGTCGGGGCTGAAGGTGATTGCGGCGAGTGTCGACGGCATCCATGTGGATGGCGTGCTGGTCGACGGGGAAGCCGTCGTCCGAGGCAAGGATGATCCGGCGCCGAGCGCGATCGTGTTCAGCGACACGGTGACCGGCTTTGTGATCAGGCTCGACGGTGGCAGCTACGCGCTGCGGGTTTTCGACGCGAAGTCGGCGGCCATCGAAAACTTCGGTGGTATCGACGGTTTCGACTACGACCCGGATTGGGTGGTCACCGCCACCTGGGAGGAGAACCCGGAAGGCACGACGCTCGGTTTCGAACACCTCAAAGACGAGGGTCAAGCGCGTGAGGAGGTGGTTCCCGGCAAGATCACCTTCACCCGCGACGGGGTGGACTACGACCTGGCCGCCTTCAAATCCGGCCGTGCACTGCAACTCGTGTTCGCGGATGCCACCAACGGAGACTCCACCTACAGCGTCGGACGGTTTCTCTTCGTCGCCCCGAACGCGGACGGGACCATCACGCTCGACTTCAACCGTGCGATCCTGCCGCCCTGCGCGTTCAGCTACGCCTTCAACTGCCCGATGCCCCCCAAGCAGAACCGCTTCGCCGTGGCAATCGAGGCGGGCGAGAAGAACGTGCTCGCGAAAGACGGCACACTGCTTCACGGATAGGACCCGTGATGCCCGAACGTGTGGATGATGTCGTGGTGCGCCGTGTGCGCGCCGACGATTGGCAGCGGGTTCGTGCGCTTCGGCTGGAGGCCCTCGCCGACCCGATGGCACACGTCGCATTCCTGGAGACCGTCGAGCAGGCCGCGGCCCGACCTGACGACGAATGGCGCACGGTCACCGCACGTCGCGCCGATGATGACGCCTCGGTGCAGTTTGTCGGCGAGCGCGGCGCTGAACTGATCGGCATGCTCGCCGTCTTCGTGCGCGAGGCAGGCGTGCCGGACTACTTCGGGCGCATCTCGGAGGTCGGTTTGCCGACGGTCGTCGGTGTGTACGTCTCACCGAGCGGCCGCGGTCTCGGCGTGATCGACACGCTCCTGGCATCGGCGACGGAGTGGGCTCGGGCTCGCGGTGACCGTGTGTTGACGCTCGATGTCCACGAGAGCAACCTCCCGGCGATCCACGCGTACGAACGCGCAGGGTTCGACGTCCAAAGCGACTTCGTCGGTGAGCACGGCCGCGAGCTGGGAATGGTCAAAGAGCTCGTCCCGGAAAGCTGATCTCACCGGAATGTTCGACTTCGCCTCCCACCGCGAAGACGGTACGCACCCGCTGTGCCTCGACCCGACGACGGGCGTCGCCGTGCGGTGAGCGACGCCTCGTTCGTCGACTGATCGGGTCGTGAGCGGCGGGCTGACAGAGAACATCACGTGCCCCGTCAGCCCGCTCACCTTCGGCCCCTGCGCGCCAGTCGGTCGTCCGCGGCAGACTGACCCTGTGCACATCGCTCTGAGTCGTGCCGCCTCGGTGGTCACGGCAGTGGAACTCGAGGAATCGGGGCACGAGCTTGCGCGACATGAGCTTGACGCGCGGGCACTCGCACCGTGGATCCGCGAACGCGAAGCGGATCATCCGCGCTGGGTGTGGAATGACACGGCGCACTGGTACCCGAGCCTCCTCGCGGCGGGAGTGCGGATCTCGCGTTGCGTGGATCTGCGGTTGTGCCACCGCATCCTGCGCCGCGCGGCATCCGCGGCCGCCTCTGAACTCGCGAGCGCTCCGCGTGGCGGCTGGGACTCGCCGGCGCGACCACCCGAATCGCCCACCACGTCGGCCATGCTCTTCGAGCTCGAACCGCCGCCGGTCGACGACGATCCCGTCGCCGAATGGCGTCGACAGCGGGAGGCGGTCGAGGGGAGCGCTCGGCCGGGCCGGCTGGCATTGCTCCTGGCGGGGGAAAGCGTTGGTGCGCTCGTCGCGGCCGAGATGCGGTTTGCCGGCCTCCCGTGGAGCCATGAGCGACATGACGAGCTGCTCACCGAACTCTTGGGACCCCGACCAACCGTCGGCCGTCCCGCGAAGATGGAGGCCGTCCTTGCGCGGGTGCGCGCGGCACTCGACGATCAGGAGTTCAGTCCGGATTCGCCCGTCGAACTGGTGAAAGGTCTCCAGCGCGCCGGGGTGCGCGCGACCTCCGCGCGGTCGGGGGACCTGAAGCAGCTCACGCACCCGGCCATCGCCCCGCTCCTCGAGTACAAGAAGCTGAGTCGGCTCCATTCGGCGAATGGATGGAACTGGCTCGACGAATGGGTACGTGACGGTCGCTTCCGACCGAGCTATGTGCCGGGCGGAGTGGTCACGGGCCGCTGGGCGTCGGACGGCGGAGGAGCGCTTCAACTCCCGCGCCAGGTGCGGGGCGCGGTGATTGCGGATCCGGGGTGGACCTTCGTGGTCGCCGACGCCGCACAACTCGAACCTCGCGTGCTGGCAGCGATCTCCGGCGACACCGCGATGGCCCGGGCTGGTCAGTCGCAGGACATGTACCAGGGCATGGTGGATTCCGGGGCCGTCGAAACACGTCCTCAGGCGAAGTACGGGATGCTCGGCGCCATCTATGGCGGCACGACCGGGGAGAGCGGTCGCATGAAACCGCGCATCGAGCGCGCATTTCCGCGTGCCATGGAGTACGTCGAGGCGGCGGCGCGAGCGGGAGAGCGGGGCGAGGTGGTCAGCACGTGGCTTGGCCGGAGTTCGCCCCCGGGGCGCGGAGACTCCTACGACGAGACGGCATCGGATGCGCAGCTCATGAAACTGCGCAACGACGCGCGCGGCTGGGGACGTTTCACTCGCAACTTCGTGGTGCAGGGAACCGCGGCCGAGTGGGCGCTCTGTTGGATGGGTTCCCTGCGCCGGCGGCTATGGGAGGTTGGTGGGGGGGACGGCGCTGCGACCGAGCTGACGGCGCGCCCGCACCTCGTCTTCTTCCTGCACGATGAGCTGATCGTGCACAGCCCGATTCGGCTTGCGGTGGACGTGTCTACGGCGTTGCGCGACTCGGCCGCCGAAGCCGGTCGGCTGCTGTTCGGGGCAGCGCCGGTGGAGTTCGCGATCACGGTGGCGGTTGTTGATCGCTACGACCTAGCCAAATAGAGCGTGTCGAAATCACAGTCTTGTGATTCTGGCTCGCGTTCCGGCATAATTCAGTCAGCACCGCCGCAATCCGTTCGTCAGTCGATGGGGAAGTCGCACCGACGAATGGAGAGAGTAGTGACTGCTGCAACGAACATGCGTGCCGTCGCACGTGGAGTGGTCTTCGTCCACTCTGCTCCGAGCGCGCTCCGACCCCACGTCGAGTGGGCTGCTGGGCGTGCCCTCGGTCGTGCCGTGAACTTCGACTGGCGCGAGCAGCCGGTCCTGCCGGGCGCGCACCGCACCGAGTACTACTGGGAAGGTGCTCGCGGCACCGGAGCGACATTGGCATCCGCCCTGCGAGGCTGGGAGCACCTCCGATACGAGGTCACGGAGGATGCCGGTCTCGGCACCGACGGTGGCCGCTGGATGCACACCCCCGACCTCGGCATCTATTTCGCGCAGACGGACACGGCCGGAAACGTCGTGATTCCCGAGGACCGTGTTCGCTTCGCGATGGAGTCCGCCGGATCCGATGCGTTCGAACTGCACCGAGAGTTGCGTCTCATCCTCGGTCAGGCCTGGGATGACGAGTTGGAGTCCTTCCGCCACGCGAGCGAAGACTCGCCGGTCGTCTGGTTGCACAAAGTTGGGTAAGCACCGCGCAGGACGGACAGCGGGAATGCTCCCGCGCATCGGGATCAGGCCGAGGGCAGACGATCACGATGAGCCACGGGGGCGGTTGTTCGACAGGCAGAGCCGACAGGCATCTGCGCCCGGGATCTCGGTCCTTCAGGCGATGGAGATCCTCGAGCGTATTTCGGACCGGCGTGCTCAATACGTGGGTGTCTCGATCGGCCTTGCGGACCGCATCCAAGTCCTGCCTTAGGAGTACCGCCGCGGCTCAGCCGATGGCGACGGCCTCGGACGTCGTTCATTATGATCTGTCGCATGTCCTCTGCCGACAGCGACCCCGCCCTGAGTTCCTCGCTCGGTCTGACGGCACGCGAGCTCGCCGCCGACGTGCGTGCGGGGCGTCGCACTCCCCGGCAACTTGTCGAAGCCGTGCTGGGCCGCATTGACGCCGTCGACGGGGACCTGGCGGCCTTTCAAGTCGTCCGGCGCGAGGCTGCCCTCGCCGAGGCCGACGCGGTGGCAGCACGTCCCGATCTGGCGATGTTGCCGCTGGCGGGAGTGCCGCTGGCGATCAAAGACAACGTCCCGGTCGCTGGAGAACCGATGCGCGACGGGTCCGCAGGCACTGACCAGAGCCCGCAGGTCCGAGATCACGAGGTGGTCCGCCGGCTGCGAGCGGCCGGGGCCGTGGTCGTCGGTCTGACCACCGTGCCGGAGTTGTGCGTCTTCGGCGCCACGGATTCGGTGTTCGGCGTCACCCGCAACCCGTGGTCGCTCGCACGCACCCCGGGCGGGTCGTCAGGCGGCAGCGCCGCGGCGGTGGCATCCGCGATGGTCCCGGTCGCGCAGGGGAACGACGGGATGGGGTCAATCCGCATCCCGGCCGCCTGCACCGGACTCGTGGGAATCAAGCCGGGTCTGGGCACGGTGCCCGCGCAGCTCGGCAACGGGAGTTGGTTCGACATGGCCGAGAACGGCCCGCTTGCCACCACCGTGGCCGACTGCGCGCTCGTGCTGTCCGTGCTGGCCGATCGACCGGAGCTCGCCATCGTCGCCTCGGCACCGAAGCGACTCCGGGTCGCTGTGTCGGTGAAGTCCCCGGTGCCGGGCAGCATCGTCGACCGTGAGTGGGCCGCTGCTGCCACCCAGGCGGGCGAGTTGCTCGCCTCGCAGGGATACACCGTCAGCTATGTGGACCCTCCGGCCCCGACAGCGGTTGCGCTGGCTGTCCTTGCTCGGTGGTTTGCGGGTACCGAGTTGGACGCTCGCACCCTGGCCGACCGTCAGCTGCTCGAGCCGCGCGTCGCACGGCACGCCGCACTCGGACGGCTTGCGCTGCGGCTGGGCCTGGTCAAGCCCAAGGCCCGAGATGCCTGGCGCGTTGTCGCCTCGGCCTTCTTCGCCGACTTCGACGTCCTCGTCACCCCGACTCTGGCCCAGCCACCGCTCGAGGCGATTCGCTGGGGCACCCGCTCGTGGCTGGCGAACATGAGGGCGAACACGCGCTACGCGCCCTTTGCGGCGCCCTGGAACATCGCCGGGTGGCCGGCGATGGCCGTTCCCGCGGGCGTGCACAGCACCGGTACGCCCCTGTCGGTGCAACTCGTGGCACCTTTGGGTGGGGAGTCCCTGCTGCTTTCGGTGGCGGGGTTGCTCGAGACTCTCAGGCCGTGGCAGCGCTTCGCACCGGGGTACGTTCCGCCCGCCTCATCCGCTCTCGGTTGACTCAGGCGTCGCCGTCGTAGCTGCGAATCGCCACGACCGAGTTGTGACCGCCGAATCCGAACGAGTTCGAAATCGCCAACTGGGGGCCGTCTCCCAGCGGCTGAGACTCACCGCCCACCGACAGCGGAATCTCGGGATCCTTCTCCGTGAGGTTGATGGTTGGCGGTGCCAGCCGGTTCTTCACCGCAAGGATGGTGAAGATGGCTTCGAGCGCGCCGGTACCGCCCAGCAGGTGACCGGTGGCCGCCTTCGTGGCCGAGATCGGGACGTCATGCACGCGTTCGCCGAACACGGCCAGCAGCGCCTTGTACTCCGCGATATCCCCGACCGGGGTGCTCGTCGCGTGCGCGTTGATGTGGGTGACATCATCGACCGTTGCGCCCGCCTGCTCGAGAGCAGCCCGGACCGCGCGGGCGGCTCCCCAGCCCTCCGGGTCGGGAGCCGTGATGTGGTACGAGTCGCTGGTCACACCGCCGCCGGCGATCTCGGCGTAGATGTGCGCACCACGAGCGAGCGCGTGCTCCTCCGTCTCGAGCACCAGCGCCGCAGCGCCCTCGCCCATGACGAAACCGTCGCGGCTGACGTCGTAGGGACGTGAGGCGGTTGCGGGGTCGTCGTTGCGCTTGCTGAGCGCTTGCATCGACGAGAAGGACGCGAGCGTGATCCCGTGGATGCAGGACTCTGAGCCCCCCGCGACGATGATGTCGGCGTAGCCGGCCTGCAGGTGATCGTAGGCATTCGCGATGGATTCGGTGCTCGAAGCACATGCGGACACGTCCGTGCGGGCGAACGCTCGCGCGTTGAGGCTCATGCTGACTGCTGCCGCAGCCGCATTGGGCATGAGCATGGGGACAGTCATCGGGAGAACCCGGCGCGGGCCCTTCTCCTTGAGCGTGTCCCAGGCATCGAGCAGGGTCCAGAGGCCGCCGATGCCGGTGGCCCACTCGACGCCGAGGCGCTCGGGCTCGATCTCGGGTTCGCCGGCATCCGCCCAGGCCTCGCGTGCCGAGATGAGAGCGAACTGACTCACCGGGTCGAGGCGCTTGATCTCGATGCGCTCGAGAACTTGATCAGGTCGTACCTTGGCTTCCGCAGCGAAGGTGACAGGCAAATCGAGCTCCGCGACCCACGGGTGCGTGAGGGAGCGGGCTCCGGACTCTCCGGCCAGCAGGCCGGCCCAGCTGTCGGGTGCAGTGCCCCCGACAGGCGAGGACGCACCGATACCCGTAACGACGATCTTCTTGGTCATTCGATCTTTCTCCCGTGGAAGAACCCGGCGGGTGCCGGGCGGCGGGCGGGGGTGCCGCGCTGCGGTCCCCGCCCGTGCCTACTGCAGGGCTCTAGCTCTGCGCGTTGACGATAAAGGTGACGGCGTCGCCGACGGTCTGCAAGTTCTTGACCTCTTCGTCGGGGATCTTCACGTCGAACTTCTCTTCGGCATTGACGACGATCGTCATCATCGAGATCGAGTCGATGTCGAGGTCGTCGGTGAACGACTTGCCCATCTCGACCGTGTCCGTCGCGATGCCAGTCTCGTCATTGATGAGTTCAGCCAGACCGGCGAGAACCTCGTCCTGGGACAGTGCCATTTCATATCTCCTTGAGGGGGTGGTGCAGAGGGGGGTGTCGAACGACCGTGGACAATCCTAGGGGAGCCGCACGACCTGGGCCCCGTAGACAAGCCCGGCGCCGAAGCCGATCTGAAGCGCGAGTCCGCCGCTGAGCTCTGGATGCTCCTCCAGCAGTCGGTGGGTCGCCAGCGGGATCGACGCGGCGGAGGTGTTGCCCGTCGTTTCGATGTCGCGGGCGATCTGAACGGAATCAGGGAGCCCGATCTGCTTGGCGAGTTCGTCGATGATCCGCATGTTCGCCTGGTGCGGGATGAAGGCGGCGAGCTCATCGGGAGCGACTCCCGCCTCCTGAAGCGCCTGCTTGGCGACTTTCGCCATCTCCCAGACGGCCCAGCGGAAGACCGCTTGCCCGTCCTGGCGCATGGTCGGCCACGGCTTGATCTTGTCGAGGTACTCCTCGAAGGTCGCGTTCATTCCGACGGCGTCCCACTTCGAGCCATCCGAGCCCCACACGGTGCCCGAGATGCCGGGTTCGTCGGCCGGGCCCACCACCGCAGCCCCGGCGCCATCACCGAGCAGGAACGAGATCGAGCGGTCGTTCGGGTGCACGTATTGCGAGAGCTTCTCGGCTCCGACGACGAGCACGTATTCCGCTGCGCCCGAGCGGATCAGCGCGTCGGCCTGGGCGATCCCGTATGTATAGCCGGCGCAGGCGGCACTGATGTCGTAGGCGGGAGCGGGGGCGACGCCCAGACGCTCGGCGAGCAGCGATGCCATGGACGGGGTCACGGCGACGTTGCTGATGGTCGAGACCAGCACGGCTCCAATCTGTTCCGGCCGTATTCCGGACTTCTCGATCGCTTCACGTCCAGCGGCTTCTGCCAGGTCGATGGCGTCGACGCCTTTTCGCGCTCGTCTGCGGGTGATGATCCCGGTGCGTTGACGGATCCACTCGTCGCTCGAATCGATCGCCTCGACCAGCTCGTCGTTGGTGACGACCAGATCGCCGCGAGCGGCACCGAGTGCGAGTATCCGCGTGTACGGGTGTCCGACGGATTGTTTGAGGGACGTCATTCTGACACTTCCATTTCTGCGTCCTGCGCGGCATCGAGGAGTTCATGGGCGGCGGCGATGTCGTCCGGGGTCTTCACCGCGACGCTCGGTATTCCCTTCAGCCCTCGCTTCGCGAGTCCCACGAGCGCACCCGCCGGTGCCAGCTCGATCAGTCCGGTGATGCCGGCAGCCGCGAAGGCCTCCATGTTCAGGTCCCAGCGCACCGGCGACGCCACCTGGCCGACGAGCAGATCAACGAAGGCGGTGCCGCTCGTCACGATCGACCCATCCTTGTTGGTCCAGATGGTCCAGTGCGGGTCGTTGACGGTGAGGCTGCTCGCCACGGCGCGCAAGGTCTCGACGGCCGGCTGCATAAACCGGGTGTGGAAGGCGCCGGCGACCTGGAGGGGGATCACCCGGGCTCCGGGCGGCGGGTTCGCCTGCAGCGCGGCAAGGGCGGGCAGCTCGCCCGCGACGACGATCTGGCCACCGCCGTTGAAGTTGGCCGGCTGCAGGCCGAGCGCTTCGAGTGTGGCCAGAAGCTCATCCTGGTCGCCGCCGATCACGGCACTCATGCCGGTGGCGAGCTGTGCGGCTGCGGCCGCCATGGCGTTGCCACGCGCGGTGACCAGCGTCATGGCGTCGTGCTCGCTCAGGATGCCGGCACCGGCTGCAGCGGCGATCTCACCCACCGAGTGGCCGGCGATTCCTGCGGTTTTGCTCTTCCATCCCGAGCCGGAGCCTTCGTCGAGAACCGCCGACAGTGCCACCAGCGAGGCGGCGACGATCAGTGGCTGCGCGACAGCCGTATCTCGGATGGTGTCGGCGTCCGACACGGTGCCGTGAGCCGCGAGGTCGATGCCCGCCGCCTCCGACAGGGCGCCCAGGTGGTCGGCGAACCGCGGTACGGCGAGCCAGGGTTCCAGAAATCCGGGGGTTTGCGATCCCTGACCGGGCGCGACGATAACGACACTCACGTGACCAGTGTGCCAAGTCTCGGGGCCCGACGTCGAACATCCCGCACGAAGAATCGGCCGAGACCTTGGCGGATCCCCACAGAACGGCCCGCCCATCGTGCCGAGAGTACGTGCTACGGGTCGCTTTCGCCGCTGAGAGTCCGCAGATATACGTGCTCTCAGCGGGACGACAGGGGGGCGGGCGAGTGCCGAGCTACTTGCGGCCGTCGTGGTCGGCGATCGAGCCGATGATGAGCGCGGATTGCAGGATCAGCGCCTCCCGGGCGCCGGTCGCGTCCCAGCCGATGACCTCGCTGATGCGCTTGAGGCGGTAGCGGACCGTGTTCGGGTGCACGAAGAGCTCGCGAGCGGTCGCTTCGAGCGAGCGACCGTTGTCGAGATAGCACCAGAGCGTGGTGAGCAGCTCCGTCGAGTGGTTCTGCAGTGGCAGGTAGATCCGGTTGATGAGGGTGCTCCTGGCGAGGGGATCACCTGCCAGTGCCCGCTCCGGCAGAAGGTCGTCCGCGAGGGTCGGCCGCGGGGCGTTCCGCCAAGATTTCGCGACCGCAAAGCCGGCGAGCGCGGCCTTGGCGCTGCGGGCGGCATCCACGAGCGACGGGACCTCGTGGCCGAGCACCAGATGCCCCGGCCCAAAGCCGGGTTCCAGCTGCACCGCCAGTTCGAGAAATGTGAGCGGCTCGCGGCTGTCGGACTCCTCTGGCGCGTCAACGCGACCGACGACGATCACGAGCCGACTGCCCTGCACGCCGATCAGCACATCGGCATCGAGGTGGCGAGCCGTGCGGCGCAACATGTCGACATCGAGGATGCGCGGGGCCGTTCCCACGAGCACGCTGACGGCGCCGTGGCCGTTCCAACCGAGTGCGGCGATCCGGCTCGGGAGCTCTGAGTCGTATTCGCCGGTGAGGATCGAGTCGACGACCAGTGCCTCAAGGCGGGCATCCCAGAGTCCGCGGGCT
Source organism: Acidobacteriota bacterium (assembly GCA_019351995.1). GTDB lineage: Bacteria > Actinomycetota > Actinomycetes > Actinomycetales > Microbacteriaceae > Lysinimonas. The sequence goes on along the minus strand of JABBOD010000007.1, from coordinate 64,557 downwards.
TCCGCCGCCCGCGCGTAGACGTCGGCAGCGGCGAACGCGATCTCTCGCGAGTAGAGAAGGATTCCATCGCGCAGCGACGCGTCGGCGTCTTTGACGCGATGCTCGACGACCTCCACCGTGACGCGGATCAGCTGAAGGGTCTGCTGCAAGCTGACCGATCGCAGCAGCTCCCGAGGTGCCGCCCCGAAGACGTCAGCCGCGATCCACGGCGTGGAGCTCGGATCCTCGAACCAGGAGATGAACGAGGTAATGCCCGCTTGGGCTACCAGCCCGACAGCGCTGCGTCGCCCCGGTGGCATGTCGCGGTACCAGGGAAGGGTGTCATCCAGCCGTTTGAGGGTCGCGGTTGACAGCTCGCCCGAGAGGGTACGCAGCCACGCGAGCGTCTGCTCGCGGGTTCTCTCCGCCATATCGTCAGTCCTGCCGCTCAGGCATGAGGCTCAAGCCCGCCTCTCAACCGTGCCTCTCAGCCCATCGGCCTCGCACGGCATCAACTCTCGCCGCCCGCCGATCCCGAGGTCCCCGCGCTCACGTCGTGAAGCTGGTACATCTCGATCGCCCGCGAGACCGCACCGGCGTCGATCTCCCCGCGACGTGCGAGCGCCTGCAGGGTGCGCACCACGATCGAAGCACCGTCGATCTTGAAGAAGCGGCGAGCCGCTGCGCGAGTGTCGCTGAAGCCGAAGTCATCGGCTCCGAGCGTCGCGAACTCGCCGGGCACGAAGGGACGGATCTGGTCGGGCACCGCGTGCATGTAGTCAGACACCGCCACGTACGGACCTTCGGATCCGGCCAGTTTCGACCAGAGGTATGGGACCTGCGGCGGCTCCTCCGGAAAGAGGAAGTTGTGCTCGTCGGCGGCGAGACCATCACGGCGCAATTCGGTCCACGAGGTGACGCTCCAGACATCCGCAGCGACGTTCCAGTCCTTGGCGAGCAACTCCTGCGCTTCGAGCGCCCACGGCACTGCGACACCTGACGCCAGCAACTGCGCCTTCGGCCCGACGTTGCCAGCCTTCTTGAGGGAGTAGATGCCCTTGAGCAGACCTTCCACATCGAGGTTCTCGGGTTCGGCGGGTTGCTGGTGCGGCTCGTTATAGACCGTCACGTAGTACATGACGTTGGGATTCTCGTGCGCCGCACCGTTCGCGTCAGTGCCGTACATGCGGTCGAGGCCGGCCTGAACGATGCGGCCGATCTCGTATCCATACGCCGGGTCGTAGCTGACCACCGCGGGATTCGTGGAGGCGAGCAGGTGGGAGTGCCCATCTGCATGCTGCAGTCCCTCCCCGGTCAGGGTGGTGCGACCCGCGGTGGCCCCGATGATGAACCCGCGGGCCATCTGGTCGCCTGCCGCCCACATGGCGTCGCCGGTGCGCTGGAAGCCGAACATCGAGTAGAACACGTAGACCGGGATGAGCGGTTCGCCCTGCGTGGCGTATGCGGTGCCGGCTGCCGTGAACGCCGAGAAGGCGCCCGCCTCGTTGATCCCGGTGTGGATGATCTGTCCCTGTGGGCTTTCCTTATACGCCAGAAGCAACTCACGGTCCACCGAGGTGTAGTGCTGACCATTCGGGTTGTAGATCTTCGCCGTCGGGAAGTAGGCGTCCATTCCGAAGGTACGGGCCTCATCGGGGATGATCGGCACGATTCGGTGACCGAAGCCCGGCTCCTTCAGCAGGTCTTTGAGCAGGCGGGCGAACGCCATCGTGGTGGCGACCTCCTGCTTGCCGGAGCCCTTCCGGGCGATCTCGTAGACGGAGTCCCCCGGAATCGCGATCTGGGTGTACTTGGTGCGACGTTCCGGGACGTAGCCACCGAGCTCGCGTCGACGCTCCTGGAGGTACTGGATCGCCGGGTCGTCCGCTCCCGGTCGGAAGTACGGAGGCTCGTACGGGTTTTCTTCGAGCTGAGCATCCGTGATCGGGATGCGCATGACGTCGCGGAACGCTTTGAGGTTGTCGAGAGTGAGCTTCTTCATCTGGTGAGTCGCGTTGCGACCCTCGAAGCTCGGACCCAGGCCGTAGCCCTTGACCGTCTTGGCCAGAATCACCGTCGGTTGGCCCTTGTGCTCCATGGCCGCCTTGTACGCCGCGTACACCTTGCGGTAGTCATGACCGCCGCGCTTGAGGTTCCAGACCTGGTCATCTGTCAGGCCTTCGACGAGCTTCGCCGTGACCGGGTCGCGACCGAAGAAGTTCTCGCGCACGTACGCGCCGTTCTCGGCCTTGTACGTCTGGTAGTCGCCATCCGGGGTCCTGTTCATCAGGTTGACCAGCGCGCCGGTGGTGTCGGCGGCAAGGAGCGAGTCCCACTCGCGACCCCAGATGACCTTGATGACGTTCCAGCCCGCTCCGCGGAAAAAGCTCTCCAGCTCCTGGATGATCTTGCCGTTCCCGCGAACAGGTCCGTCGAGACGCTGCAGGTTGCAGTTGATGACAAAGGTCAGGTTGTCGAGCTTGTCGTTGGCGGCCCACTGCAAGGCTCCGCGGCTCTCCACCTCGTCCATTTCACCGTCGCCGAGGAATGCCCAGACATGCTGGTCGGATGCATCCTTGATGCCGCGGTTGGTGAGGTATTTGTTGGACTGCGCCTGGTGGATCGCGTTGATCGGGCCGAGGCCCATCGAGACCGTCGGGAACTCCCAGAAGTGCGGCATCAGTCGCGGGTGCGGGTAGGAGCTCAGTCCGTGCGGTGCCTTGCTCTTCTCCTGGCGGAACCCGTCGAGGTCCTGCTCGCTCAGTCGACCCTCCAGGTAGGCACGCGCATACATTCCAGGGGACGCGTGCCCCTGGTAGAAGATCTGGTCTCCGCCACCCGGGTGGTCCTTGCCGCGGAAGAACCAGTTGTGACCCACCTCGTAGAGCGCCGCCGAGGATGCGTAGGTCGAGATGTGTCCACCGACCCCGATTCCAGGCCGCTGGGCCCGGTGCACAGTGATGGCCGCATTCCAGCGGATCCAGGCGCGATAGCGACGCTCGATCTCCTCGTCTCCGGGGAAAGCGGCCTCGTTCTCGGGGGCGATCGTGTTGATGTAGTCCGTCGTCGGGACCATCGGAACGCCGAGCTGCAAGTCCTTCGAGCGTTTCAGCAGGCTCAGCATGATGTCGCGACCACGACCGTGGCCCTTTTCGGCGACCAGCTGATCGAGTGACTCCTGCCACTCAGCCGTTTCGTCCGGATCGGCATCGATGTGATTAACCGAGTAGGGATCCTGGTCGTTCACCGTCACCGTTGACCTCTTTCTGTGGGTGGCGACATGACCGAGGTGACGGTCATGTAAGCGGTCGTGGCGGCTCAGCGCGCCGGGTTGCAGTGGGGGAGCCGTTCGTGCGCATCCACTCTAGTTCTGCGCCGGAGGCCTTGCCGCCCGCCGGGAGCCCCGGCACACGGCGAAACCGAGAGCGCGAGCGTAAGATCGGGCGCTGGACCGAACGGTGGTCCGTTTTGGAGAGGACGAGCGAGAACCGATGGCGCTGGAAAACGACACCCAGGCACCCGACTTCGATCTGGCGAACCAGTACGGCGAGCACATCCGTCTGAGTGATTTCCGCGGTTCCAAGCCGGTCGCGTTGGTGTTCTTCCCCCTCGCATTCTCCAGCACCTGCACCGGGGAGTTGTGCGCATTGCGCGACAATCTGGCTCTGTTCACGAGTAACGGCGTCGAGCTGATCGGCATCTCGGTTGACTCCAAGGCCAGCCTGCGCGCATGGGCCGAGCAGGAGGGCTTTGACTTCACCCTCCTCGCCGACTTTTGGCCGCACGGTGCTGTCGCCAAGGAGTACGGCGTGTTCTTGGAGGAGAAGGGTTTCGCGAACCGGGCGACCTTCCTGATCGATACGAAGGGTGTCATTCGCGCGTCCTTCATCACGGCACCAGGCGAGGCGCGCTCGATCGAGGAGTATCGCTCGGCCCTCGACGAAGTACTGACCGCCCACGTCTGAGATTCACCCCGCGAAAGGCGACGACGATGTCACCGAGCAGCACCTTCGAGAAGTACCGCGCCTCGCGTGACCAGCTGGTCGCGCTGCGAGATGACTGGACGGCTGCGGTCGACGACTTCCGGTGGCCGGATGTCGTTGGTCCCTTCAACTGGGCGATCGACTGGTTCGACGCCATTGCCCGTGGCAACAACCGTCCGGCGTTGATTGTGTTGGCTGCCGATGGATCGCGCGTCCAGCGATCCTTCGATGAGATGGCCACGCGATCCGATCAGCTCGCTGCGTGGCTGAGCTCGCTCGGTGTCAGACGCGGCGACGCGGTGATGGTCATGCTCGGCAACCAGGTCGAGCTGTGGGAGACGATGCTGGGCATCTTCAAACTCGGAGCGGTCGTCGTGCCGACAACGACCGCTCTCGGACCCGACGACCTCACCGACCGAGTCAAACGCGCGCGGGTGCGCCACGTGATCGTGGCTCGCCAGGACGCGACCAAGTTCGATGACGTCGCGGGCGGCTACACGCGCGTGAGCGTCGGGCCGGACGCTCCGGCAGGATGGCGCGATTACGCCGAGGCGTTCCTGAACCCCGCGGCTCCCACTCCTCATCCGGGAACCGTGCACGACGACCCGCTGCTGTACTACTTCACCTCCGGCACGACCAGCAAGCCGAAGCTCGTCGAACACACGCAGGTCTCCTACCCGGTCGGGCACCTCAGCACCATGTACTGGCTGGGGCTGCGGCCCGGTGATATCCACCTGGCGATCAGTTCGCCCGGATGGGCAAAACACGCCTGGAGCTGCTTCTTCGCGCCGTGGATCGCGGAGGCCACGATCTTCGTCTACGACTACCCGCGCTTCGATGCGACGGACATGCTGGTCAAGCTCCGCGACGAGAATGTCACCTCGTTTTGCGCGCCGCCGACGGTGTGGCGGATGATGATCCAAGCCGATCTGAGCGCCGGACCCGGTTCGCTGCGCGAGGCGATCTCGGCGGGTGAGCCGCTTAATCCCGAGGTCATCAACCGGGTGCGCGAGGCCTGGGGGCTGACCATCCGCGACGGCTACGGCCAGACCGAGATGACAGCGGTGGTGGCGAACAGCCCCGGGTCTACGGTGCGGGACGGATCGATGGGGCGCCCGCTTCCCGGATGCCCCGTGGTGTTGGTCGACCCGATCACAGGCGCGGTGGGCGACGACGGTGAGATCTGCTTGGACCTCGCTCGGCATCCGCTGATGCTCATGGCCGGCTATGTCGGGGATGACGCGCGCAACAGTGAGGTGATGGCGGGCGGTTTCCACCACACGGGCGACGTCGCCACGCGGGATGCCGATGGCTACATCACGTATGTCGGCCGCACCGACGACGTCTTCAAGGCCTCCGACTACAAGATCAGCCCATTTGAGCTTGAGAGCGCGCTCATCGAACACCCGGCGGTAGTGGAAGCTGCGATTGTGCCGGCACCGGACGAGTTGCGGCTCGCGGTGCCGAAGGCCTATGTGGTGCTGGCGGCCGGGTATGAAGCGAACGAGGTGACCGCGATCGACATCCTGGTCTTCGCGCGCGATCGCCTCGCGCCCTACCAGCGCATTCGGCGTATCGAGTTCTCCGAACTGCCCAAGACGATCTCGGGCAAGATCCGGCGCGTCGAGCTGCGCGTGCGCGAGGAGGAGTTGGCCGCCGGACGTCTCACGACGGTGGAATGGCGGGACGACGCGCTGCGCGGTTGAGCTAGGTCAAGATGTTGACGGCGCGCGCGATGACCAGCGCAAGCAGGGCGAATCCGGTGACGGATTGCAGAGCCATGAGTGCTTTTGCCCTGATCGTCAACGGCATGACATCGGTGGGGCTGAACGCCATCATGTTGGTCAGCGCGAAGTAGAGGTAGTCGAGAAATGACGAGCGCCAGGGAGTCGGCTTGCCGGTATCCTCCTGCGGAAACCGGAAGTCTCGCGCCTCCGGGTCGTTGGGGAGTCGCCGAGCAATGGGCCCGCGGCCGTCGAGCTCCCAGTACACAACGCCAAAGGCGATGATGTCGGTCGCCCAGACTTGCGCGGCGTTCAGGAGGACCGTTGGCCCGTGAGCCTTGCCGTTGAGGAGGGTGATCAGAATGCCGACGACTTCCACCTGATTGAAGAGGACGAGAACCGCTCCCAGGGAGAGCGACACCCACCGCGACCAGGCGGTCTGCCGGGTGAAGTGATGCGGGTTGAGCACCATGAGGGGGATGGCGAGCAGGGTTGCGACAACCGGGAGGATGAATCGCGGGACGGGGACCGCACTCCCGGGAAGCAAGGTATAGAGCGCAACCGCCACGGCGACGGCGACGATCGCCGGCCCGCGGTGCTCCGGCTGGTCGGGGACCGCGTGTGTGGACTTCTTCGTCGCGGTCGTCGCCATTCTGTGAGTGTAAGGCGGATGCTCGCTAGCATCGTGAGAGCACGCACCCGGGCCCTTAGCTCAGTTGGTTAGAGCGCCACGCTTACACCGTGGATGTCATCGGTTCGAATCCGGTAGGGCCCACTCGTTTGCTATGAGCGGAACCTCGTCGAGCTTCCTCCGGTGGGCTACGCAACGCTATGGATCTCGGCATCGAAGACCCGCACGTAGTCGACCAGCATCTCCGCCGGGAACACGGCACGATCGGGAGCAGTCTGGGGGAAGTCGCCACCCACCGCGAGATTCACGACGATGATCTGCGGGCGGTCGAACTCCCACACATAGCCGGCGGGCAATGCGGCCTTCTCGACCCTGTGGTATTCGCTGCCGTCCACCTTGAACACGAGGAGTTCTGCGGTCCAGTCGACGCTGTAGATGTGCCAGTCATCAGCGAAGGATGTCGGCGCGGTCAGCTTCCCTTGCGCGTCCCACTGGCCACCAACCGAGGTGTCAGCATGGACGTTCGCGTACAACGTCTTGGCATCGTTGATGAACTCCATGATGTCGATTTCCCCTGTCGCGGGCCACGCGATCGCGGGTTCGCCAACGCCGATCGTCCAGAACGCGGGCCATAACCCGGCGCCAGCGGGAACCTTGATTCGAGACTCGATTCGGCCGTAACGAAAGGCTTGTCGAGACTCCATATGCCCCGAAGTGAATGAAACCTGCTGGCCCGCGGCATTGGAGTAATTCTCTGCCAGCGCTGTTATTCGAAGGTGCCCGGATCCGTCGAGGGAGAGATTTTCCGGCCGTGAGGTGTAGCCCTCCAGTTCGTTGTTCGGAAGGCCAACGAGCTTGTCCGAGAGCTTCCATCTGGCGACGGACGGCCGGGACGAGTCCGCGCCGTCAAATTCCTCCGACCAGACGAGTCCGCTGATGGTTGCGAGAGGTGACGGAGACGGTGACACCGTTCTTGCGCCACTGCTCGTGGTCAGGGAAGTGGGCTTCGGGATCGCGGTGATCGGAGAGCACCCTGAGAGGCCGAGTACGGAAACGGTGAGCACACCGAAGAAACCGCGACGACCTAGCACGGCCCTACCGGCCTTCCGATCGCATAGAATTTCTCCAGAGCCACCGGAATAGTGTAGGCACCCGCTCCCAACGACTGACGGGGAAACTAATGAGACAGAGCGGGTCCGGTAGGTCGAAGGCAGGCCGGATCAGGACGGCACTGATCGCACTCGGTTTGGCGGCAATTGGCATCGTCATCGAGATCGCTTTTCTGCGAACCGCCTGGGGGCAGCGGCTGGATGCGTCTACCTTCGGAGCAGTCGTGCCCCTGCGCGAGATGCTCGGCGTGTGGGCCGATCGTTCCCGTCTCGTTCTCCCTGCTCTCGCGGCAGCATTGGCGTCGATAGCGCTGATATTTGCTCTTGTTCGTGGACGTTGGCGGTCGACGATCGCCCCCGTCGTGCTGGTCGTGCTCACACTGGTGATCTGCACCGTTCTGAAGGACTTCGTCGTCGTCCGGCCATATTTCGGCGACTTTGGGTATCCGCAGAACACCTTTCCGAGCGGTCACACTGCGGTCACCGTCGCTGCTCTGGTCGCCCTCTATTGGCTGCTACCTCGACCGCACCTGCTGGCTACAGTCCCCTTGATACTTCTGGGTTCTGCGACCGCGTTGTTCCAGGTCGCCTCCTACGCCCATCGTCTGAGTGATGTGATTGGTGGGGCGCTGCTCGTCGGGTTGCTCGCGGTGTTCTTCGTGGGCCCGATCGGCACATTACGTGCCAGTCGGAGATGGCTCCTCTGGACCGCCGTTCTTGCGACTGCGGTGGTGGGAGCGCTTTGCCTAATGAGCTGGGAAGCGAGCGGCTATAACCCCTCACAGCAATGGACGGCAACCGCAGGGATCGCGTTGACCGCGGGCGCGGGAGTTTCAGCAGCACTCGCCGTCGCGGCAGAACGACCAACGCGTCAGCGCGAACGCTGAGCCCGCGGGCGGTCATCGGCCCCGCCGTCGCCTCCTCAGCAGCCCGTCGGGAAGACCGAGAGGCGAGAACCGGACTGCCCACGTGACGTGGCCAATAGCATCCGTGATGCGCCCTTCATGAAGACTCAGACGCGCCGCACGCAGCGCCGACCACCAGGCGAAGCGCCCGTTGGCTCGCAGGCTGACTCGGTGGGCTGCGACGAGTGCGTCATTCCGTCGTTCCGCCGCGCTCCATTTGTGAAGCCGAATCACCTGATCGATACTGCGGGCGAGCTCCCGATAACTCTGCGTGGTGTTCGTGCGGTGAGTGCGGTAATCGACCAGGGCATCCGCCGTGAAGACAAAGCGTCCGCGTCGCGCGAGCCGCAACACGAGGTCGAGATCCTCGGCCAATCGGAATGTCGGCTGGAATCCGCCGACCTCCTGGAACGCGTCGCGGCGTATCAACACGTTCGGAAGGATGATGCCGGCATTGCGTCGCGCGACCCCCTGTTCGTCGAGGACCGCCGTCTGGTCCGCGGTGACGATCACCTGCCCCGATTCATCGATCGACTGCATCCCGCAGTATCCGAGAACCGCTGTTGGATCGGCCTGGAACGATTCAAGTTGAAGTTCAAGACGACGGGGGTGCCAGCGATCATCGTCATCCAGGAAGGCCAAGTAGTCACCCTTAGCCTGTGCTGCTCCACGATTGCGGGCAACGGCGACGCCAGACGCGGGTTGACGAAGGAGGACCGCTGACGCAACGGACCCCGCAGCGCGCGCTACCCATTCGGGTTGAGGTGATCCGTCGTCGACTACGATGACCTCGACGTGACCGTAACTCTGTCTGACCACAGATTGAAGTGCCTCATCGAGAAACGGACTGACGCGATTGGTGGCGACGACCACGCTCACCAGAGGAATCACGCGGTTGGGTCCTTCAGATCTCATTCCGCCTCCTCCCCTTAGCATTCACCCGTTCACCCATTCGGGAGTCATCCGATGGTAGCGAGCGAATGCCTGGCCGATAGAGTAATCGTCACGCGCCGTCTTCGATCCCCGAGAGGCACACAGCGATGACCCGCATGCCCCGCAGTTGGACTCCGCCTGGGTTCACAGAGCGATGACGTCTACCCAGTGGCCGTTGGTCGTTCGTCGTCGAGATATTGAGCGCGACCCACGCCCAGCGGGCGGAACCTTCGAATCGATGAGGTTGCTGCCGGTGCCCGTCCCACCTCTCGTGAGTCGGGCACTCGGGATTTTTTGCGTCAACACGGCAGACCGCATTCTTGCCATCACGTACGATGATGGACCCCATCCAGAGCACACTCCGCGGATTCTCGATGTGCTGGCCGCGCGCGGCGCGACAGCAACGTTCTTCGTTCTCTCACGGCAGGCTCAGAAGTATCCGGACATCGTTCGGCGCATTGCCGCCGAGGGCCACGAGATCGGTCTGCACGGCCGTGATCATCGCTCGCTTCTGACCTTGAGCACCGCTGGTGCTCTCAGTGAGATTCGGAAAGCTCGTGCGGCGGTCGAAGCAATCACCGGTGTTCCGATTGTCATTTATCGCCCACCCTATGGAGAGGATTCGATTCCGCAAGCGATCGCGATACCGAGGCTGGGTCTCGACGTCGTGATGTGGTCGAGCGACGCTTTGGACTGGGTGCACGACGAGGAGCAGACGATCGCGGATCGCGCCATCTCAGGTCTCAGCGAAGGAGCGATCCTGCTCCTCCACGATGATCGTGGAGACCCGGAGACGCTGGCACCCGGCGAGCCGGCGCCTGCTTTCGATCGCGCCCGAGTGACCGATCTGATCATGGAGCACCTCGCGCTTCACGACTACCGTACCGCGACCGTGAGCAGCCTCATCCGGGACTATCGCCAGGTTCGGAGCGCGGCGAAGCAGCGGATATCGGGCCGTTGATGGTTCCTGTGGTGAGTGTTGTGATTGCGGCGTTCGATGCGGAGC
>JABBOD010000007.1:0-54187 GCA_019351995.1 Acidobacteriota bacterium | reverse complement strand
GGGCCGTTGATGGTTCCTGTGGTGAGTGTTGTGATTGCGGCGTTCGATGCGGAGCGGACGTTGGGGGAGCAGTTGGCTGCGTTGTCGAGGCAGGTGGTGCTGTTCCCGTTTGAGGTGTTGGTGTGTGACAACGGGTCCAGTGATCGCACAATCGCGGTGGCGGAGCAGTGGCGGTTGGGTTCGTTGCCGCAGCTGAGGGTGGTGGATGCTTCGGCGCGTCGTGGTCCTGGGGCCGCGCGTAATGCGGGTGCTGCGGCGGCGCTGGCTCCGCTGTTGGTCTTTTGTGATGCGGACGATGTGGTGGCTGACGACTGGTTGGCAGAGATGCACAGCGCACTCCAAACCGCCGACTTCGTGAGCGGCACCTCGAAGCGGCCCGAACTTAACTCGGCACCGGAGTCCCCTGTCTATTTTGATTTCTCGACATACCGGCGCCCGTTTTTCCCTCAGTTGCCGGTCGCCGGCGCCGGGAACATGGGCGTTCGTGCCGAGGTGTTCCGTTCGGTGGGCGGATTCGACGAATCGCTCCAGACCGGTGAAGATCTGGATCTTTGTTGGCGAGTGCAACTCTCCGGCCATCGACTCGAGTGGCAGCCGACCGCGATCGTGCGGGTGAGCAACCGCGAGACCCTGCGTGCATCGTGGCACCAGGCCTACGCGTACGGTGTTGGTGAAAAGCGCCTCGGCTACAAGTACGCCCGGGTGATCGCGGCCTTCGATGGACTCGCTCCGCTGCCGGTTGCCGCCGATCGTCGGGAAGCCTCAGCGCCAGCAAAGGGCGCGGTCCCGGCAACGTCGCCCCTAGTTTCGCGCGGTGTCAGGATGGTCAGACGTGTCGTTCGGAAGGCCGTGAGTGTTCGTCGCCCGACCGATTTGTCGAACATCGCCTTCAATGTCGGCATTGCCCTCGGCTCTCGATTCGGTTCGGTGGACCGTTCGATGCCGCAGGTGGAGCCTCCGGCGTCGCCGCATGAAGTGGGCCGTTGATGGTTCCTGTGGTGAGTGTTGTGATTGCGGCGTTCGATGCGGAGCGGACGTTGGGGGAGCAGTTGGCTGCGTTGTCGAGGCAGGTGGTGCTGTTCCCGTTTGAGGTGTTGGTGTGTGACAACGGGTCCAGTGATCGCACAATCGCGGTGGCGGAGCAGTGGCGGTTGGGTTCGTTGCCGCAGCTGAGGGTGGTGGATGCTTCGGCGCGTCGTGGTCCTGGGGCCGCGCGTAATGCGGGTGCTGCGGCGGCGCTGGCTCCGCTGTTGGTCTTTTGTGATGCGGACGATGTGGTGGCTGACGACTGGTTGGCAGAGATGCACAGCGCACTCCAAACCGCCGATGTGGTCGCGGGACGTTGCAGCTATTCGCTGCTGAATCGATCGGCAATCGGGTTGCCACAGTCCGATGACGTCTTGTTTCGTTTGGCTTTCTTTCCCCATCTTCCCGCGGCCTCGTCATGCAACCTCGGCGTCCGTTCCGGTGTCTTCTCGGACGTTCATGGATTTGACGAATCGCTGAAGACCGCCGAAGACATCGACTTCTCCTGGCGCGTCCAGCTTGCGGGTCATCGCCTCGAATCGTGCCCTCTCGCGGTCGTCCACCTCCGGCGACGCGGCAATCTCCGGAGCGTGTTCTGGCAGTCGTACGGCTATGGCCGGGGAGAACGAGCGCTCCGCCTCAGGTACTCGGATGTTGCGGCGGCGTACGCGCGCGACCGTGAGGATATTGGCGTGCCTCGGAATCCGAGATCCCGGCCAGTTCCCGAAATCATTTTCTCAGCGATCCGTCAGATCCACCGGTTTCGTGGCACCAGAGATCTTGCCTTTCTCGCGAAGCGCGTTGGACGTTCTCTCGGACGGTCCTTTGGAGCGGTCGACCCTGCGATTGTGAAGATGGCTGTCCCTCCGGCCCGGCGGCTCGACCGCTGATGTCTGTTGAGGAGAACCCGCAGGAGCCACCACGCGATCAAGAGACACGGTCGCCGGCCATCACTGTGATCATCGCGGCATTCAACGCCGAGGACACACTCGGGGAGCAACTGGGTGCTCTCGCTCGCCAGGATTCGCCATTCGACTGGGAAGTATTGGTCTGCGATAACGGCTCGACAGACGGTACCGCCGACCTCGTTCGCGCCTGGGCGCATCGTCTTCCGCAACTGAAACTTGTTGATGCGTCCATCCGTCGCGGACCCAGCGCCGCGCGAAACGTGGGTGCGCAAGCCGCCCGCTCAGCGCTTTTGGCTTTCTGCGATGCCGACGACATCGTGGCAGACGACTGGCTTCTCGAGATGCAACGGGCCTTGCAGGACTCGGAGCTCGTTGCTGGCCGGACCGTCCCCCTTCCGTCGCCAGGAGCCGTCTCCGTCAGCTGGGCCGTTGACGGTCTGATTGTGATGCCCTACTGGCCGTTGTACCCCTCAGCGGCTTCGTCGAACCTGGGTGTTCACAGCTCGGTCTTCCGAGACTTGGACGGTTTTGACGAGTCGCTGCGCAGCGGCGAGGACATCGACTTCTGTTGGCGGGCTCAGATGAGGGGGAGCAGCTTGGAGCAGTGCGCGAGTGCCGTCGTTCACATCAGAAAGCGAACAGGACTCCGCTCGGTGTACCGGCAGGCGTTCTCCTATGCCGTCGGTGAGATCCAGCTCAAGCGCAAGCATGCAGACGCGATGGCGGCGTACGTCCCTTCGCCCGCCGGCCCCGCAGAGGACGGCGTCCCGACTCGGATCCCGTCGCGCCCATCCTTCCCACGGCGAGCCTTCAGGATATTGCAGCCGGATGGTCGTGCTGATGCCGCCTGGCGATTCGGAGGATGGCTCGGGCGGCGTTGGGCATCCGCTTTCGGTGCTCGCTCGCCATAGTTCCTTCTTCAGGCGGCGGGTCGGAGGTTCTTCGCGCCGAACGGTTGGGGTGCGTCAGGTGTGGCGGTCAGACCTCCGTCGGGACACGCAGCGCGCCCCCGACGCCGCCGAGCACGGTGAGGCCGGGTACGACGTTCCACGAGAGTCCCTGCAGCTCACGGATCGGTCCGCTGGCGGATTCCAGCACGGGGCCGAGCAGCAGATAGGCCATCGAGCCAAGCGCGAGCCCCGCTGCCCCACCGATCACGGCTCCCGAGAGCCAGGCGAGCCCGTGGCGCGACCCAATCGATGGAGGCTCCGTCATCGCGGCCTCCTTCCGGGTCGATGATCCTCCGTGCATGGCGGATGGACTACAGCTCAACCTTCGGTCGGTACAACTTCTCATACGCGTCCGCGACCCGGCGGAGATCGAACATCTGGGCCCGTCTCTCTCCGATATGGCCCAGTTCGGCGCGCTTCTTCCCGTTCTCGAGCAGTTCCTTCAATCTCGATCCAATGCTGTCGAGCGGGGTGAGGATGCCGGCGGCGCCCTCATCGGTCACATACCGTGCTCCGACGTTTGGGGTGCTCACCACCGGCAGTCCGGATGCCATGGCCTCCGCGTAGGGGATCCCGAACCCTTCGTAGGCTGACGGCAGACAAAATGCCCATGCCCGTTGGTAGGCCTCTGCGAGTTCGCTGTCGTTCAATGAGCCCAGGATGGAGACTCCGGGTCCCGGGTCGACAGGCGCATCCCGGCACACCATCTCCAACCGTGCGTTGGGCAGCGTCGGGAGGATGTCGTGCTGGAACGCAGCCGCCAGGGCGGAGCCACGCTTGCGATTGGACCAGGTGCCGACGAATAACACCGTGGGCTGAATGGCCCGCTTGCTTGCATCCGGATGGAACCGACCGAAATCGACGCCGTTCGGGATCACGCGATGCACCCACGGCATCCAGCGGCGAGTTCGCGGCGAGACGACGACCGTCTCGTCGGCGACCGCGCTGGCGAGGAGCTCGCTGAAACCGAGGAGCGTCATCCGAAGCTTTTCGGTGAAACCCGGGATGCGCAGCGCCTCCTCGAAGCACGAGCCATGGATCGTGCGGATGTGGCGCGGGACTCGCCGTCGCCAAAGCCAGTAGTCGTCGCCGTGGGCGTGCAGCACGTCATAGCTGCTGAAGTCGACACGACGCAGGCTGGTGGCGAAGCGGAATGTGCGCAGCCGCGTGCTCGCGGGAATCTGTACGTGCCCATAGATCGCGCCCTCGACGGGTGGGCAGTCGCTGAACACCTCCACGTGGTGACCACGTCGGACGAGCTCGCTGGCGAGTTCGTGGACCTGGTACCCCACCCCGATCTTGCTTCCGCTGGGGAGGTAGTAGGAGATCATGGCGATTCGCAGTGGTGGGTCAGTCATCCTGGTGTGAGCCCCATACGAAGGGCTTCCAGCCAACCCCGCCCGTATTCCAGGTCGGGCTCCAGGTAGTTGCCTTCCGCCCACTCGTTCCACGACTTGATCCAGAGCAGGCGCTCCTGCTCAGGTCGCGAATCCAGGGTTGCGACGGCATGCCCGAGGTTCGCGGCGAAGCGCTGGGGTTCGGTGTCGGTGAGCACGAGCCCGCGGGTGCCCGATCGCGGCGTGTTATCCCAGTTCGGGTAGACACTCGGTTGGAGGAGGGGGTTGCGGCGTACCGGCTCCCAGAGCTCGGGGTCGGTGGAATAGGGGTATGCCTCTGGCCCGCCGAGACGTCGGCGGATCCGCATGCGAAGCACGTCGCCGGTAGTCCGGCTCGCCGGGAGCCGCACGTAGACGCCCGCGTCGAAGCCGTCACCACTGATGCCGTCATAGCGGGCACCGGCGCCCAGAAGGTCGCTCACCTCCGCGACGAGGTAGAGACCATCGAGGCCGGCCGCCCGCGCCATTGCCTGCCAGCGATCGACGAATTCGGCTGCGTTCGGCAACTCCTCAGGACGAAAGACGTAGAACACCGGCTTGCCGTCGACGCGCAGATAGCGCTCATCGCGGAAGGCAGGGAGGATCGCGTCGAAGTGCGCTTGATCGTCCTCGGGGCCAGGGTAGGTCTGTTCGCGCAGAATGCGGTCTCCGGCGGCATGCCAGATCCCGGTCCAGCTCTGGTTCGCCCACCCCAAGCAGAAGGAGATGCTCGGAGAACCGGCTGCCAGGACCTCCGTGAAGGGACGTTCCAGGATCCGGGAGCCCTCGCCGAACCAGTAGTGCCAGTAGCAGAACGCTTCGATGCCGTGCTCCCGCGCCAGGTCGCTCTGCGCGTCACGGGACTCGGCCAGCCGGAGGTCGTAGAACCCCAGTTCGGAGGGCAGATGCGGCTGCACGTGGCCTCGGAACAGCGGTCGTGCGCGGGCCGCGTTCGTCCACTCGGTGAATCCAGGACCCCACCACCGGCTGTTCTCGGGGATCGGATGGTACTGGGGCAGATAAAACGCCACCGCTCGCGAGAGAAGGTTCACGTCATTCCTCGGTGGTCGGGCTGGATGTCAGGAAGACTATCGGATCGCCCTGGGTCTGCGCCGTGGCGGGCGGAGCGCCGCGGTCCACGCGATGAGGACGATCGATCGGGCGTGCTGGATCGAGAACCGCAGTCGGGCGCTCGTGGTGGCCCGGGTGGCCATCGCGGTCAGCTCGTCGGGGTGATCGAGTGCCCAGGCCATTGCTCGAGCGAGTGCCGGCGCGTCACCGGGGCGCACCAGGATGCCCAATTCGCTCCTGCGGACGCCGTCGGTGATCTCGTGCCCCTGACCGTCGGGGTCCAGGATCTCGAGCACCCCGCCTCCCTCCGTCGCGATCACCGGCACGCCCGCCGCCATCGCCTCGACGATGACCTGCCCGAACGGTTCGGCGACGGGAGATGCGTGCACGAGGATCTGCAGGCGCTTCATCTCCGCACTCGGATCGTCTGCCCAGCCTGCGAAGTCCAGATGAGCCGCGAGCGGCGATGAATCGACCAGCTCCCGCACGGAGGCTTCGTAGTCGCCATCCTGGAAGAGGGCTCGACCGACGATCCTGAACCGTGTGTCGGGATGACGATCGAGCAGCGTGGCCGCCGCCTCGACGAACTCCCGTTGGCCTTTGGTCTCGCTGATCCGTCCGAGCATCCCGATGACACGTTCGGGCGGCACGGAACGCCCTGTGAATGCCGACGGCTCGAGTCCCGGATACGCCACACTGGTGCGTTCGAAGGGGATACGACCGAGCGTCTGACGCGTGGCGAGGGAGTTGACGATGACATGATTCGGGGAATGCCGAGCGATCACCCGAAGAATTGCCGCCGTTCGCGCTGGAAGGTAGTCGAGTGCCAGCCGATCATGGAGGTGCCACACCCACCGAGAACCGACCAACGGCGCCACGAGGCTCAAGAACAAGGCAGACTTCAGCGTGTTGGCGACGAGAAGGTCGGGATGATGCCGCCGAAGAGTCCGGATCAGCCGGGGCGCGAAGGCCACCGCTCCCGTCGCCATCTGGAGCGAACCGACGAGCGTCGCTCCCGTGCGCGTGACATCGTTCAACGTGCCGAGGGCGATGACCTCGGCGGCCACTCCCGCGCGACGAAGGCGTGCGACGAGTGGTCCGTCCTCGAAGAGGATGACTCGGACCTCGAAGCTGCTCGGGTCGATCCCCTCGATCAGTCGGAGCAAGGCGATCTCGCCACCTCCGAGCTGTGCCGTGTGGCTCACGATCACGACTCGAGGCGCTGGCACGACCTGAGTTTAGCGACCAGTCCTGGATCGCGAGGATTCATCGTGTGCGGTGCTCTCGCCGACCGATCCGTTCAGATCACGTCGGCGAACGTGCGCTCCATCTTCTGGAACACCAGGACTCCGCCCAGGAAGACCGCGACGGAGGCGAGCACCAGAGCGCCGATCTCCCAGAGTGGTGGCGCGGCGAGGCCGATCAATGACCACCGGAAAGCCTCCATCAGCCAGGTCAGTGGATTCAGGGTGAACAGCCACAGCAGGTTGGCGGGCACCGCGCTGAGCGAGTACGCAATCGGGGTCGCGTACAGCAGAATCTGCATGAGCCACGGGAGCACGTATGCGACGTCCCGGTACTTGACCATCAGCGAGGCAGCGGCAATGCCGACCCCCATCGCTAGAAGGATCGCGAGACTCATCCAGACCGGCAGGAGCAGGAGCGGCCATCCGGGGTTGATGTGGAAGACGACCAGAAGGATGACGAGGAGCACGAAGGCCACGGCGAAGTCGAGTAGGACCGACAGCATCGTGGCCAGCGGGATCAGCAGACGAGGAAAGAAGACCTTCGAGACCAACGCCTGATTCGCGACGAGTGAACCGGAACTGCGCCCGACGATGCCGTTGACCAGATTCCAACCCAGCAAGCCTGCGAAACTGAAGATGAAGTACGGCACACCACCGCTGGGCAGTTTGGCAACAGAACCGAAGATGATCGAGAAGATCCCCGCAGAGACCAGTGGCTGGAGGATCACCCACGCCACTCCGATTGCCGTCTGTCGGTAGCGCAGCACGATGTCGCGGCTCCCGAAGCGCCAGAGCACCTCGCGCGCCTCCCACAACTCACGCCACGGGGGCAGACCGACGCCGCGGGGTGGAGTGATGATTGTCCGGCTCATGGTCAGCTGACCTCGTAGTGGAAGTCGGACAGCACGATGCCGGCAGACAGAGCCTCTTCGGATGTCAGTTCCGGATATGGGGATGAGGGGAGCACCTCGAAGACCGCAGCGCCCTCCCACGAGTCGAGGATTCCCGCCTGGCACACGAAGGCGTCGACCGTGTACGTCCCCGGTTTGAGCCACAGGTTGTCGATGCGCAGGACGGGCCGATGTGCCCTGTCCGGACTGAACCACGCTCCGACCGCGCGGGAGTCGCACTGGACGATGGTGCTGCCGTTGATGTCGTTGATGTGGCAGGAGACGAAGTAGTCGCCGACCAGATGAGACGACGCCGGCAGTTCGAGTTCGATGAGCTTCTCGTCGGCTGGCGCCTGTTGCGGTTCGAGGACCTGGACCCCGGCGAGGCGCAGCTGCCCCGTGCCCGATCGCTTAGTGGGGTCGCTCTGCTCGATTTGGAACTTCTCGAAGCTCGAGCGATAGGTCTCGAGAGCTCCATCGACTGACCCGTGGTAGACGAGTCTTCCCTTGTCGAGGTAGATCGCCGAAGTGCAAAGGGCTGTCACGGTCTGGATCTGGTGGCTGACGTAGAGCACGGTGCGACCATCTTTGGCCACGTCTCGCATCTTCGCCAGCGATTTGGCTTGGAACTCCGCGTCGCCAACAGCCAGCACCTCATCGATCGCCAGGATTTCGGTCTCCAGGTGGGCCGCAACGGAGAACGCCAGCCGCACGTACATGCCGGAGGAGTAGCGCTTGACCTGCGTGTCAAGGAACTTCGAGACTCCTGAGAATTCGACGATGTCGTCGAATCGTCTGCGGATTTCCTTCCGCGACATCCCGAGGAGCGCGCCGTTGAGATAGACGTTTTCCCGGCCGGTCAGTTCGGGGTGGAATCCGGTGCCGACTTCGAGAAGACTGCCGACACGTCCGCCGAGGTCGATCGACCCCTTTGTGGGGGAGGTGATGCGCGTCAGCAGCTTCAGGAGAGTGCTCTTGCCTGCGCCGTTCCTGCCCACGATTCCCAGCGCCTCGCCCCACGGCACGTCGAAGGAGACGTCTTTGATCGCGTCGAAGTATTCGTAGCGGGTTCGGCGCAACGGATGACGAGCTTTGTTGATTACGGCGTCTGTGATCCGGTTGACGGGCGCGCCAGCGACATTGAGCCGATAGGTCTTTGATAACTCACTGACCGTGATCGCCGTATCGTTCGCACTCATCGTCAGGGCTCCCGGCAGCAAAAAACGCGAAGTCACCAACCATCCGGCGGCTTCTCGAAGGTACCACGGCGGTTAAGGTACCCGCGGGGCCACGACGGCCCCCTTCCGGTGGTCATGATCGGTCGATCGCCGGCGCGCAGAGTTCTCACTACCATTGGGGCATGGAGCTGAAGCGGGTGCTCAGTGCGCGCCGCCTGCCTCGCGCTGCGGGTCCCACGGTGCTCGGCGTCGTCTTGGTCGCCGTCGTCGGGGTCGCGGTCGGGTCGTTGAGCGCGGGTGTGGCGAACCTGGCAATCCCCGTCGCGGTGGGAGTCTTCGTTATCGGGCTGGCGGCCCTCGACCTGAGCCTCTTGCCGGTCTTGGCGGTGCCGGCGACGTTGGTCGTCGCGCGTGTTGGCGGGCTCCTCAGCGTTTCCGATGTTGTTCTGTTCGTCGCGACGCTTTTCAGTTTGCTGCTCATTCGTGGGCGAGGTGGGCTCCTCCTCCAGCCGCTGATCTTCGCGGGCGTCGGCTATCTCGCGCTCTCGATCCCCACGCAGATTCTCAACCCGTACTCGTCGAACTGGGTGGAATGGGTTCACGAACTCTTCTTGGTGCTCGGGAGCATGGTCGTCGGCTTCGTCATCGGCCGTGAGGGGCACGCCCGGCTTGCGCTCGGGGTCTATCTCGCCGCGTGTTCAGGCGTCGGGATTGCGGCGGCGGTGATCGCTGTGCAGTCGTACGCGAGCACCGGTGCCTTCCAGCCTGCCTATGTCGGGGACCTGCACAAGAACACCGTCGGCGGTATGCTTGCCGTCGCGGCGGTGATCGCTTTCGCGCGCCCGGACTGGCTCGGAATGAGCCGCCGTCTGAGCTACGCCGCGCTGGCGCTGTGCGGTGTCGGGATGCTTGCCGCGCAGTCCCGCCAGGGGCTGATCGGCGCGATGGCCGGCATCCTCATAGTGACCCTTCGTCCCGTGGCGACGGGACGGCGACGTGGCAGGCTCATCTGGCTTGTTTACATCCCGGTCATTATCGTGATTGTCTCTGAACTTAATAGGCAGCTCGCATCGGGTAACCAGTTCAACTCGGCCCATCAGCGACTGACCTGGTTCAACCAGTCGGTGAATATCTGGGCGACGTCACCGGTCTTCGGTGTCGGGATGCGGTGGTGGTACACCGGTCGCTTCGCGAACGGATTCCAACCTCCCAACGCTGAACTGGAAGTCCTCACGACCGTCGGAGTCGTCGGCCTCGTGGGGTTTCTCGCCATGTTCGTCGTCGCCGCGTGGCTGCTCTCTCGCTTGGATCCGGTCTACGGAACCGTCGGCCTGGCAGTTGTCGCGACCCGCTTCACCCAAGCCCAGTTCGATCTGTATTGGGTGGCGGGGCAGGCATCACTGCTGTGGATCGTCGCCGGCATCTGTTACGGGGTGATGGCGCACGACCGAGCGAAATCCGGGCGAGCGGAGCCGCTCGCGGCCTCGTTCGCAGGGCTCGAAGCCCGGACTCGCCGGTGACGCGCGTCATCCACGCGATCACGCCGGGGGACCACTACTCGCCTCGCACGGGATCGGCCATCCCGACCGTGGTGAATGGGCTGGCAGCTGCGGCGAACCGGGATACGGGCGAACCCCGATTCGATCAGGCCGTTGTTCTCGGCCGGAACACCTTCATGCCCCGCTACGACAGCGCGTCCGCGATCGAGTTCTCAGACGTTCCTGCGCCCAGTTCTGGTGAAAGGATTCGGGATGCGGTGTTGGCGCGTGCCGCCGTCCCCCGGAGTGCTGCCGCCCGCTACTTCCGGCCGCTCGCGGAGGTTCTCGCCGACGAACAGCCGGCATTCGTCTTGGCACACAACGCCCCGATCCTCCCGTGGCTCCTCCGGAACTCGCCCCACAAAGTCGTGCTCTATGCACATAACGACATCCTTCGGTCAGTCGGTCACGCGGAAGCCCGACGGACGCTGGGGACGGTCTCTGCCATTGTGTGCGTCAGCGACTTCCTCGCCGAACAGACTCGTCGCCATCTGCCGCGAAGTCTCCGAGACCGCGTGCGCACGGTGGGAAACGGCGTCGATTGCGCACAGTTTCAGCCACGAAGGGATGACGAGTCCCGCCATCGGCTTCGGGTGATCTTCGTGGGCAGGATGATTGAGCTCAAGGGACCCGACGTCCTTCTGGCCGCTGCCGCTCGATTGCACCGCGACGACGTGGAGATTGTCATGGTGGGAAGCCACGGCTTCGATCGAGATGCCCCACTCACGGCCTATGAACGTCGTCTGAGAGCGTTGGCCGCGGCGAGCGGCGCTCCGGTCACTTTCGAACCGTTTTCGGCTCGAAACCGCCTCGCCGAGCTGCTGCGCTCGGCGGACGTGATGGTGGTGCCGTCGCGGTGGCAGGAACCGAGCGGCTTGATCATCGGGGAGGGGATGGCGTGCGGTTTGCCCGTCATCGCCAGTCGTGTCGGGGGTGTGCCCGAGGTGATCGGTTCTGCGGGCATCCTGATCCCCAGCGAGGATCCACAGGCACTCGCGCGTTCCATCTCCGAGCTGGCCGACAATCGGGAGCTTCGCCGGCGGATGGGGATCGATGCCAGGCGGCACGCGAGCGACCACGACTGGGCGTGGGCTTGGGCGAACCTTCGTGGCGTCCTGACTGAGCTCGGTTCGCCCTGAACCGCCGGCGCGGTTGGTTCGGCCCGCTCAGTACAGTGGGAGAGATCGCGCGGCGGAAAGGATGGGGCCACTCCCATGAAGGTTCTTCGTCTCGCGCATCATGCCGTGGTGTCGGAATGGCGCCAGCGCGAACGAGAACTGCGTGAACTCGGCGTCGATGTGGCTCTGATTTCGGCGCGGCGCTGGAACGAGGGGGGAGTGGATGTCACCCTGGCCCCAGAGGGCGACGGCTTCGTGCACGGCGCTGCGACGGTCGGTCGTCATCCCAGTGTCTTCCTCTTCAACCCGGTTCCGATCTGGCGGCAGTTGAGCGATCGACCCGACCTCATCGACATCCACGAGGAGCCGAACTCCTTGGCCGCCGCGGAGGTGCTGTTCCTTCGCTTTCTGCGTCGGAGCCGTGCACCATTCGTGCTCTACTCCGCCCAGAATCTCGACAAGCGTTACCCGATCCCCTTTCGGTGGTTCGAGCGATACGCCCTCCGGCATGTGTCTGCGGTGTACGTGTGCAACCGCGAGGCAGGCCAGATCCTGCGCATAAAAGGCCTCAGAGGCAGTGCCGTCTATCTCCCCTTGGGCGTCGACCTGGGTCTGTTCGCTCCCGCAAGAAAGAAGGGCCCATCCCGCATCCCCGTGATCGGGTACGTGGGCCGGTTGGAACCTCATAAGGGAGTCGACGTTCTGTTGCGCGCGCTTGCACGCACGGACGACTGGTGTCTGCGCATCACGGGCGACGGGCCGGCGCGTGCAGATCTGGTTCGCCTCGCGGTCGAACTCGGCATCGACGGTCGTGTTGACTTCCTCGGTCACGCTCGCGGCGAAGTCATTGCGTCGCGCTACCGCGAGCTGGATGTCCTGGCCGTGCCATCGTTGCCCTGGCCGGGCTGGCGGGAGCAGTTCTGCCGCGTCGCGGTCGAGGCGATGGCTTCCGGCGTTCCGGTTGTCGCCAGCGACGACGGTGCCATTCCCGATGTGGTGGCCGATGCGGGTGTCCTGGTCATTCCCGGGGACCCCGAAGCCTTGGAGCGCGGTCTGCGATCGGCATTGGATGGCAGCAGGTGGAGAGAGCTCCGCGCGGCGGGACTCACGCGTGCGGCCCGCTTCAGTTGGCAGCGCGTCGCGGGCGAGCAGGAAGCGCTCTACCGAGAAGTGCTCGGCGGTCATCCGGTCCCGGGGGTCGGGATTGAGGTGGTCATCGTCGCCTACGGTCCGCCCGAACTGCTCGCCGGCTGCCTGTCGACACTCGGCTCGGACTTCCCGGTCACGGTGGTCGACAACTCGTCTCTCGATGCCACCCGTCTGGTTGCCGAGGCGGCGGGAGCCCACTACATCGACGCTGGACGCAACCTTGGATTCGCGGCCGGAGTCAATCGGGGCATCGCCGAGATTGCGGGGAGCGGTCGACCGCGCGCCGATGTGCTGCTTCTGAACCCCGACGCGCGTGTCGACCGCGCCGCCGTTGCGCAGATGCAGGTTCAACTGCGCCGCAGTCCTCGGATCGCGGCGGTCGGGGCGACGCAAACCGAACCGGCGACCGGCTCAGCTGTTCGCGTCTGGTGGCCGTTTCCGAGTCCGGTGGGCAGCTGGGTGGAGGCCATCGGCTTCGGACGTCTGCGCCGCCGTCACGATTTTGCGATCGGATCGGTCCTTCTTCTCCGCAGCGAAGCGGTGGCGGAGCTGGGAACGCTCGACGAGCGATTCTTCCTGTACGCCGAAGAAGTGGACTGGCAGTATCGCGCACGCCACAAGGGGTGGACGATCGAGGTCGCGGATGTGACCGCCACCCATCAAGGCGCCGGCACGGGTGGCGACCCGCAGGCCCGCGAAGCCCACTTCTACGGGAGTGCCGAGCGTTTCATTCGAAAGCACTACGGTTCGCGGGGGTGGCAGAGCTACCGGGTCGCCAACCTGGTGGGTGCGACTATTCGAGGTCTGCTGCTTCCCGGGGATCGGGGAGAATCCGCCCGGCGCCGGCGCGCCCTCTTCTGGAAGGGTCCTGTTGCCTGGGAGGACGCGCGGAAATGAGCGAACACCATGTGGTTCACGTTGTCTGCTCCGATGCTTTTGCCGGCGTTGAGCGGTATGTCCTCAATTCGGCCTTGGCGCTTCGTGGGGCGGGATTTCGGGTGACGGTCGTGGGAGGTGCGCAGAGCTCGCTGAGCTCCCCGCTCCGACTCGCGGGCGTTGACTGGCTGCCCGGAGCGAGCATCCGGCAGGCCCTGCGTTCGCTGAACCGGGTTCGCGATGTGGATCTTCTGAACACCCACATGACCAATGCTGACCTCGTCGGCGTGCTGGTGGGTGGCATCCGCCGGATCCCCGTTGTCAGCACCCGCCATTTCGCCAGCACGCGCGGAAGCAGCTCGGTTGCACGCCTGGTCTCAACTGGCATTCGCCGTCGCGTTGCGGCACAGATCGCGATCTCCGAGTTTGTGTCTTCGAACATCGAGGGTGACAGCACGGTTGTCTATACCGGCGTTGATGACGTGGTCGACACGCCGGCAGCGGGACGGCGCGCCGAGGTACTCGTCAGCCAACGACTCGAAAAGGAGAAGTCCACCGATCAAGCGCTGCGCGCTTGGGCACTCGTTCCCGAGCGAGGACCCTGGCGGCTGGTGGTCGGCGGGAGCGGGAGTGAGCGCTCGGCACTGGAGGCGCTCGCGCGGGAGTTGCGAATCGACGACAGCGTCGACTTTCTCGGCTTTCAGGAAGATGTGGGTCTCCTGCTGCGGCGCGCGTCGATCTTTCTCGCTCCGACCCCGCGGGAAGGTCTCGGCATCGCGGTCATCGAAGCGATGGCGTCGGCTCTTCCCGTTGTTGCGGCGCGCGGAGGTGGTCATCTCGAAAGCGTGGGTCCTGTTGTCGGTTCCGCCCTGTTCGACCCCGACGATCCGGCCGCCGCAGCGGTCGAACTGACCAGGCTGATGGGAGACGAATCGGCGCGCGAGGCGTACGGGAGGGCGCTCTGCGACCGGCAGCGTGCGATCTTCACTCCGGCGCGTCAGACTGCCGGCACGATCGCCGTGTTTGCGGCCGTTCTGTCATCGAGGAACCCGCGATGACCGCGACCGATGCCGTGTGCCTCGTGGTCTGTTCGCTCGAGGCCTGGGACGACGTCTGGCGACGCAATCAATACCTCGTTGATTCCCTGCTCCGCGGTGATCCAACTCTCGAAGTCCTCTTCGTCGAGCCCCCTGCTGATCCGATCCATGCGATCACGCAGCGGCGCCTTCCGCGCCGGGGCTCCGGCCTCAACGTCGTTACGGGGTACGAGGGCCGCCTCCGCACCCTTCAACCCACCAAGTGGCTGCCGAGACAATGGGGGGCAGGCGCAGACGCGATGCTGCGCTGCCAGTTGAAGCGTGCCGTCGATCGCCTCGGGTGGACCGCACCGGTGCTCTGGATCAACGACCCTGGTTGGGCGGCGCTGGCGAGTTCGTCCGGGTGGTCGTCCCTGTACGACATCACCGACGATTGGGTGGAGGCGGCTCGGGGGGCCCGCGAGCATGCCCGGCTGGTTACCGCCGACGACGAGTTGCTTGCGCACTGCGATGAGGTCGTGGTGTGTTCGGATGGACTGCTCGCTCACAAGGGTGTCAGACGTCCGGTCACGCTCATCAAGAACGCCGTCGATGTTGGTCGGTACCGCGAGCCGCGAGATCGGCCGTCGGACCTCCCGCCCGGCCCCATCGCCTTGTATGTGGGGACGTTGCACGAGGACAGGCTCGATCTCGAACTCGTGCTCCAGACGGCGCAGCGGATGGCGAAGCTCTCGGGGCAGGTGGTCATGCTCGGCCCCGATGCGCTCACCGCGGACAACAGCACCCGCCTTCGCTCCGCCGCGGCCGTCACTGTCCTGGGACCTCGCCAGAAGTTTCTGGTTCCCGCCTACCTTCAGCACGCGGACGTTCTGATCGTGCCGCACGTGGTCGACGAGTTCACCGACAGCCTGGATCCGCTCAAACTGTACGAATATCTGGCGGTCGGGCGACCGGTTGTGAGCACTCCCGTTGCCGGATTCCGGGACCATCTGCGAACCGACGGTTTCACGATCGCCGTCGGTGAGTCGTTCGTCGACGCCGTCGGTCGCCTCGCTGGCCAGTGGTCGCCATCGCGAACTCACGACGGGATCCCGGACTGGTCTGACCGGGCCGACGCGATGCGGACGATTATCGACCGGATGGAAGTGAGTCGATGACCGGCCTGATTGCTCACGACTGGATCGAGTCGTTCGGTGGTGCCGAGACGGTTCTCGATGCCTTTGCCGAGCTGTATCCCGACGCACCGATCGTGTGCGCATGGAATGATGCGGGCGACCGTTTTGGAGCCGACCGCGTGCACGAGAGTTGGCTCGCTCGGACACCGCTCCGCCATCACAAGGCCCTCGCGCTCCCGTTCATGCTGTCCAGTTGGCGGCATCTCCCGGTCAAAGACGCCGACTGGATCCTCTGCTCCAGCCACCTCTTCGCCCATCACGCGCGTCTCGCCGGTGCGGCGCGAGATGTGCCGAAGTATGTCTTTGCGCACACGCCAGCTCGCTACATCTGGGAACCGGAACTGGATGAGCGGGGTTCCGGACTGCTGACACGTGCGGTGTCGCGACCGCTGAGACGTATCGACCGCGCGCGCGCCCAGGAAGCGGAAAAAATCGCCGCGGTCAGCCGGTTCATCGCCGATCGCATCGACAGGGACTGGGGCCGAGAGAGCACTGTCATCTACCCACCGGTCGACGTGGCTGCCTTCGACCGAACGGGCACGGACGACCTCACGGTCGAAGAGACCGCCGTGCTCGAGCGCCTGCCGGCGGACTACCTCTTCGGAGCCTCACGATTTGTGCCATACAAGCGGCTTGACACCGTGATCCTTGCCGGGGCCGCCTGCGATCTGCCCGTGGTGATCGCGGGCGACGGTCCGGATCGTGCGCGTTTGGCGGCTGCCGCTGAGCAGCACGGAGCGGCAGTCACCTTCATCTCCCGCCCATCGACCCCGCTGCTTCGTGAGCTTTATCGGCGCGCCGTCGTCTACGTGTTCCCCCCGGTAGAGGATTTCGGGATCATGCCGGTTGAGGCGATGGCCGCCGGAACCCCGGTGGTGGCAAACGCGATTGGCGGCGCATCCGAGACGGTCGTCGATGGCCGCACCGGCGCCCATTTCCGTTCGACGCGGCCGGAAGAACTGCGGAGAGCTGTCGAAGCGGCGGCCGGCGTGTCGCGAGAGCAGTGTCGGGCTCGCGCCTGGGAGTTCGACCGTGCGACTTTCGGAGCACGAATCACCCAGTGGATGGGTTGACCGTCAGCGCCCGCGTGATCGCTTCCACGCTGTCCTCCAGTTCGACAGCGACTCGTCGCCACACGCGCGCCGACGAGTTCACCGGATCGACGACGTCGTCGTCCCGAACGGCACCGAAGAGCTCCGAACGGCTGCGGTCGCGCGCTTCGGCGTTGAGCCAGTTGCGCAGTCCCTCAGCGGGTCGCTCTCGGCCCGGGAGCCACCGAGCGAACTGCTTGACGGTGAAGACTCGAGGCCACGCCTCGGGATCGAGCGCAACGATCTCCCGGGAGTGCGCCCGTGTCATTGTCAGGATGACATCCGCCGCTTCGACGTCAGAGAGACGGATTTGCCGGCTGAGGTGCGTCGAGAGGTCGAGGCCGCGTGCGGCCGCGACCCGGACGCCACGTGGAGGCACAGGCAGCCCGCCCGAAAGGAAGCCGGCAGAGGAGAACTCCAGCGCGGATCCGCCTGCCGCGCGTCTCGCGATCGCCTCGGCGAGCGACGAGCGGCACTGATTGGCCGTGCACACGAACAGGACGCGCGTTGGGTCGTGCGACGGCACGCGCGTCACCGGTGCGTGATCACGGGCCGGCGACGGCGGGGGAGTCGTGTGACGTCTCGCCACCGTCAACCGTCAAAGACGGCTTACCGTCTCCCGGCGGCCGCGTTGTGTCACCGGGCGCGTCGGCCACAGAGTGAGAATTGTCGTGGTCCCATTCGGTGAAAGAACCGGCCTCAAATCGACCGGGCGTGTCGGACTCATGCACGGCGGTCTGCCGCGCGTAATACGGAGCATACGACTTCGGCAGGGCGCGGCGAGAACGGTTGGTGACGACTCCGAGCGTGCGCACCCCGTTCTGGCGAAGCGACTCGAGTGTGTTCACCAGGAAGGTGCGATCGGTGCGGTTGATGTTGGCGAGAAGGATGACGCCGTCGCTCTGCTCTGCGAGCAAGCTCGCATCCACCAACGCCATCGCAGGAGGCGTATCGATGATGATGACATCAGCGAGGGCACGGAGCACAGCAATCAGCTGCTTCAGTGAGGCGGTGGCCAACAAGTCAGCGGGGTCGGCATCCCGTTCTCCCGCTGGAAGCACTCGCAGGCCTCGAAACTCGGTGTCGTTGAGGTGGGCTGTCACGTCGGGTGCACTCACGGCACGACCGGTCTCCTCGGCATCTTGCAGGATTTCAATGAGCCCGGGGCCTCTCGCTGCCTCGCCGAAATAGGACCAGAGGTTGGGGCGCCGAAGGTCGCCGCCCACGAGAATAACCCGTTTCCCGGTGCGCGCCCAGGCGAGCGCGACGTTGGCCGAGACGAATGTCTTCCCGTCGCCCGGCTCGACGCTGCTGAAAGCAACCACCGCATTGTTCCGAGGAAGGAGCACCTGCATTGACGTGCGCAGAGAGCGCAAGCCCTCGCCGAGTGCCGTCTGCTCGCTTCGCGCGGCAGGGAGAGCCTCGCCGGTTTTCGCAACGCTCTTATCGAGCACCAGTTCGGCCAGCGATGGGAGGCTCGTGAGGGGCTCGATTTCGTGGTCTCCGCGCAGCCGATTGTCGAACTGGTCGCGAATCAGCGAGATTCCCATCCCGGCAATCACCCCGGCCACGAGCGCGACTAACAGGATGAGCAGCGGGCTCGTTCCGAGTGAGTAACCCAGCGGCGGGGCGTTCAGCGTGGTGGTCGGTGAACCCGAGTTCGTGATCAAGGCGATCTCGTCATTGATCGACGACAGGGTGGCCAAGGCGCCGGAGAGATTTGCGGCGATGAGCGCGTTGTTGGGTGCAGCGAATGCCTGAGCTTGATAGGTGACCGCGGCTGCGTTTGCAGCGCTCGCGCGATCCTTGAGCGTGACGACGGTGCTATCGATCTGCTGTTGCAAATAGTCGTTGAAGGCCTTCACGACCGCGCTGGACCTGCGCTGAGCAAGTTCCGGAGTGGGGGCGGTCGCCGCGATCAGGATCGTGTCCGTCTTGGAGCCGGCGGTGACGCTGGTTGATATGTACGGCGAGTAGTTGATCCCTGGTTCGCCGGCTAGTCGTGCCGCCTGGCTCAGCACGGCCGGTGAGGTGGCGGTATTCGAATCGATGTCGACCTGCACTCCACCAAGCGAACCGTTGCTCGCCGCGTCGCTGACGATAGCGCTCGTACGAACCGTGGCATCCGACTCGAATGACTTCGGCTGTAACTCGATGACGAAACCGGCGCTGATCAGCGCGACGGCGACGACGGCAACGGTGAGCCACCGGCGAAGCCACAGCACCCCGAGGATCTGCTTGAAGGTCACGTGTTCCCCTACATCCTCTGCTGCGAGCGGCGAATCGCCTCCCACCCCTCGTGCGGAGACGACCACACCCCGTGGTCTAGCACGGGGCGGTCGGGGCTATCGAGGCCGACAAGTTAGTGTAGCCCGCCCCGACAGCCACTCAATATGCGCCTGATCGGTTGAACAGGACCTTCATGGTTCGCCACATGATCACGAGATCGCCCGTGAATGACCAGTTCTCCACGTAGTACAGGTCGAGGCGCACACTTTCTTCCCAGCTCAGGTCGGAACGACCGCTGATCTGCCACAGACCGGTGAGTCCTGGCTTGATGTACAGGCGTCGGTTGACGTGATCCTCGTAGCTGTTCACCTCCCGCGGCAATGGCGGCCGGGGGCCCACGATGCTCATGTCGCCAACGAGGATGTTCCACAACTGTGGCAGTTCGTCGAGTGAATGCTTGCGGAGTACGCGGCCGACCCGAGTAACGCGAGGGTCGTTCTTGAGCTTGAAGAGCAGGCCGGCGCCCTCGTTCTTCTCGATGAGGGCCGCGAGGTCATCCTCAGCGGTCGTGACCATCGACCGAAACTTCAGCATTTTGAAGGTGCGGCCGTCCTTCCCGACGCGCTCTTGACGGAACAGGATCGGTCCACTGCTGTCGAGCCTGACGATCATCGCAATCGCGAGGAGAAGCGGAGAGAGCAGCAACAGTGCCACGCCCGACACCGCAAGGTCGAAACTCCGTTTGATGAGGTGTTTCGGTCCATCGAAACTCGGGAGCTCGACGTGCATCAGGGGGAATCCCTCGACCGGGCGCATGTGGATTCGCGGTCCTGCGATGTCGGTGAGGCCGGATGCCAACACCATCTCAGCGGAGGTCTCTTCGAGGGACCAACTCAGCTTTCGAACGAACGTCTGGTCGCCGGAGTACTGACCCGCCACAATCACGGTGTCGGCGGCGATGGTGCGAACGGCCAGTGCGACGTTCTCGGGACCGCAGATCACGGGGACGTCTCGGACACCGAGTGTGATCGCCGTGTCGTCGTGGCCATCGAGCACGGCACCGACGACCGTGTATGCGGTGCCGGGTGTGCCATCGATCCTCCGAGCGATCTCAAGGACGTCGTCCTTCGGGCCGACGACGAGAGTCCTCGACATGTACTTCCCGTTTCTGCGCTGTCTGAGCAGCCAATGACGCCACAGCCAGCGGCTCAGCACGATGGACACGGTGCCGACCGGAAGTGAATAGAAGAAGAAGGTGCGAAGCCCGTCTGTCTGCAGCAGAAGAATCGCGATGGCCAAGGCGCCGAAGGTGAATATCGATGCGCTGACGACCCGCTTGTACTCGCTGGGTCCGACGCCGACGATCTTCGGGCTCCTGGTCCGATTTGCCGTGAGGGAAATGGACCACAGAACGCTGAGGAGCATGGCGAACTCGAGCATCGTCGGGTTGAAGCCGGAGACCACGTAGACGCCAACGGTGACCGCGACCATCAAGAGCGTGTCGGTGACCACGAGCCGCACCCGGTAGCGGCTCGCCCACACGGTGCCGCTCGTATACCCGGCGGCTCGCGAGGCATTGGTGCGCCGCGGCGCGCGCAGGTTCTCGCTCACGATGTACCGCTGGTGTGCGGTTTCCGGGGCGAGACGGCCGCTCACTGGATACCCCGGAGGGGAAAGGGGCCGCCAATTGACGTTTTGAGATGATCCTGGGCGAAAGAATGATCGCCGATGCTGAGAGTGATCGGGGTCACTTGAGTCCTGCTCGGGTTGCAGAAATGGGGGTAAGGCGCGTGAGTCGGGGTTTCACTCACTCGCGGGTGCCATGCGGCAGCTCCACTCCACAGTGGGGATCCTGTGGAAGGTACTGACAAACGACGACAACGACAGTCACCGGGATGACGAGCACTGGTCGGCGGGTACCGGCCGATCAATATCCTAGGAGTGGTCAGGTTCTCGCGTCAACGTATTCGGGGTACATCGGCGACCCCCCAATCGGGGGACCGGGGACAAGCTTCTGTCCGCGGGGAGCTTCAGTCGACGGGGAGTTGGTGGCGTCGGCGGCGAAACCGTGCCGCGAAGGCCGGCAGGCGTGAGGCAGCCCCACCGGGGATCGGAGACTCTTGCCGTGCGGCGACCCTGGCTGTTCGTCGGTCTCGCCACCTGGCGAGTTCCGCTTCCACGTCCCGCGTCTTCGTGATCACAGGAGGGCCGCCGAGCAACTGGCGCCGCGCCTCCACGACGCGGCGGTTAACGTCGTCGAGAAGCTCTCGCACCGCCCGCTCGGAGGCCGCAGCATCCAGCCGTCCGTCGAGTTCGACGTCTTCGGTGCGCAAGCTGAGGGCGGGTGGACCGAGGCCAGTCAGCTTTTCGTGCTCGATCCTGCGGCGGATCCACCAGTCCGGGTCATGCACCTCGGTCAGTCCGGTCAGCGGGGCTCCGGCACCCGGCAGGTGATCGAACTCCCCGCGTCGCATCGCCTGCTGGATGCTGATCTCCACGAACTGCGCGCGTGCATCCATACTCTGCTGACCGGTGAGAGCGGTGTGGGGTCAGGTCGCGGGGGTCAGATGACAGGCCAGAGCCGAGCCGCGGGGAGCCGACATTCTCGTCGCCCCGTCTCGGCGCCCCGTATCGTCGAGTCGTGGAGAACCGGAGTGCTGCGGGTGTCAGCGCCCTGCTTCTCGCCGCGCTGCTGTGGGGGACCACCGGCACGGCTGCCAGCTTCCTCCCCTCCGACGTCAGCCCCCTCGCTGTCGGCGCATCGACGATGGGTGTCGGCGGACTGCTTCTGCTCCTGGCAGCGCCCCGGATGTCCTGGTCGGCGTTGCGGGACCCTCGCGCGCGGAACTGGGCCGTTCTCGGCGCTGTCGGCGTCGCGGTCTACCCCCTCGCCTTCTACTCGGCGATGCACCTCGCTGGCGTCGCCGTCGGCAACGTGGTGGCGCTGGGCTCCGGACCGACCTTCGCGGCGCTGTTCGAGTGGATCGGGGAACGGCGTCCACTGTCTCGTCGGTGGGTCGTCTCGACGGGCATCGCGGTGGTGGGAATCGTGTTCCTCGCGGTCGGGCGGGCGGCGGACCCGGCGCAGACCGCTCCCGCCGCCCTGCCGGGAGTCGTCCTCGGCCTGATCGCTGGCGCTGCGTACGCGCTGTATGCGTATGCCTCGTCTCGGGTGATCCGTTTGGGACATCCGAGCCGGGGAGCGATGGGCGCAATGTTCGGAATCGGCGCGGTCCCATTGCTCGCCGTGCTGCTCGGCGTCGGCGCGCCGCTCCTGCAGTCGTTCGGAACGGTTGCCGTAGCCGCCTATCTCGCGATCGGGGCGACGCTGATCGGCTACGTGCTGTTCGGGATCGGCCTGCGCACCGTGCGCACCTCGGTCGCCACCACGATCACCCTGCTGGAACCGGTCGTGGCGACGGTGCTCGCTGTCATGGTCGTGGGGGAGCGGCTCGCGCCAGTCGGTTGGGCCGGGTTGCTCCTGGTCTTCGCGGGGCTCGCTGCACTCGTTTCGGCTCGTCGTGGGCGCAAAACATCCGAGCGACCCTAGAATCCGGATCATGAACGACGCACCCCCTGACGACGGCGCGCGGGGCGAGCAGCCCGCGCCGCAATGGGACCCGTCGGGTATCCGTCGGTCGAGTTTCACCCCGCCTCCGCCGGATGCCGAGCCGCCGACTTTCGACGACGACGCCTTGGCTGATGCGATGGCCGCCGAGGTGAGTACCTACACCTCGGAGATCAAGCTGCCGACACTGCCTCCTGCGGGGGCGGAGTTCTCAACGGCACCGCCAACCGTGTCTGTCGTCCCGCACCCGACCGCCTCGTCTCCCGAAGAGGATGAGGTGCTGCGCACGCTGGGGGGCGCCTCCACTCTCGAGGCCATGGATTTGCTGGAGAACGTGTTCCGGCGGATCTCGAACGGCGAGGCGCCCTCATTCGACCCCAGTTCTGTCCGCGCTCCGACGGAGATGGCCGCTTCGAGTCCGGCAGGTCTCGAGGAACCGCTCACGATGGCTGATCCCGTGGATGAACCCCGGGTCGAGCCGGTTGCCGTCCCGGTGGAGGATGCGTTTGCGTGGCTCGCCGAAACCACGGGTGCGCGGGTCGCGCCCGTCACGACACCGGTGGTGCCGGACCAGCCCCGCGTCGATGGCCCCGCTCCGGAGCCTGGCGCCGGCCTCTCGGAATTGTCACCGCCCGCGGAGGCACCCACCGAGTCGCGTGAGACAACTCCGATGCCCCGCATGCCATTGCCCGGCGCAGAGGCCCTCGGATGGTCGAGCCCGGAGCCCGTGTCGGAGTCCACGCGCGAGTCCGTGCCGGATACCGCACCGGCGTCGGAGGCCGCGGTTGCCGATCCGGCTCTTGGCTCGCTCGGGAACGAAGTATGGGCATTGTTTCGCGACCCTGTCCGCGTCGGGCCGACTGTCGAACCGATCGACGGCCCGATCGACGGCTCGACACGGGATGGCAGGGTTTTCGACCTCGACGGGCCGGAACCGCGACTTTCGCCCTCGGCGGTCGAGGACCTTCCGGCTCCCGTGTCCGACCCCGCCCCTTCGGTGCCGGTTGCGTCGGTGCCGGCCGCGTCCGTGCCGGTGCCGTTCGAGTCGCTGTTCCCGACCCCCGGGACGCCGTCGGTGGTGTCCAGCGAATCGGGGCCCCAGTTGTCTGTTGCGGTGCCCTATTCGACGGAACCGCCGATCGGCCCGGAGTCTCCTGACTGGCTCGACGCCCCGCCCCCGAGTTACCGGCCGCCCGCACTGGTTGAGCCGCCCGCGTTTGTGGATTCCCCGGCCAATCCGGCCCTTGATCCGGTGTCGCCGATCACCGCCAACACGATGGCTCGTTTGCCGCTTCCGACCGAGAAGCCGAAGCTCGAAGACCGCGCGGAGTTGCCGCCGCCGCCCGGCTACGAGAATGTTCAGCGCGTCGCGCGCGAGCCGTTGCTTCCGGTGCCACCATCAGCTCCCGCTCGCGGTGCCGTCCTTCCGATCCCGATGCTCCCGTCGACGGACGGTGTCCCGGCGGTTACCGAGTCGACATCACTGGATGAGGATGATGACGACGTGATCGACGATGTCGACCGCATCACGGGCGCCGGTCCCATCCCCGTTTCGCCGGGTGGGGTCGCGGAGCCACTGACGCCGCCCGCTGAACCGATCTCGACGAGCCTTCTCGGCGAGGCAGAACCGGCCGAGGCGGACGTGAATCCGACGTCTCCCTCCGCCTTTACCGTCGAGACTGCCGGTCTGGAGCCGACAGCGATCGACCTGCGCACCGGCAGGGCTGCGCGCCTTTTCTGGCTGTGGTTTGCGACGAACTCCTCGGTCGTCAGCCTCGGTCTCGGCGCGGTGCTCCTCGGCACGGGAATGAGCCTGCGCCAGTCGATTGTGGCCACCTTGGCCGGTGTCGCGATCTCCTTCTTGCCACTGGGTCTCGGGACCCTTGCCGGGAAGTGGAGCGGGCAACCGACCATGGTCGTTTCTCGGGCAACGTTCGGTCACTTGGGCAATGTCATCCCGGCGGTGTTGGCCGTCGTGACGCGGCTGTTCTGGGGTGGCGTTCTCTTGTGGCTGCTTGCGACCGCCGTCGCGCAGGTACTGGTGGGCGCCGGCTTCGATGCGGGGCTCGGCACGACGCTCTGGCAGCTGATCGTATTGGTCGTCGGCTTCGTGGTCGCGACCGTGATCGCCGTCCTCGGTTACGGATTCGTTGCGAAGCTGCAGCTCGTGCTCAGCATCGTGAGCGCGGTTCTGGTCGCTGGGGTAGTGGCGCTGACCGCACAGCACCTCGACCTGGGCGAGGCGCTCACGGTGCCCGACGGCTCCTGGCTGCTTGCCGTCGGCGGCGCCGCGATCGTGTTCAGTGTGATCGGCCTCGCCTGGGTGCACTCCAGTTCCGACATCGCTCGGTATCAGCGTCCCGCCAGTTCGGGCGGTGCTTCCATGCTCGGCGCGACGTTCGGCGCGACACTCGCGCCCTTTGTGCTGATCTGCTGGGGTGCGATGCTGGCAGCGTCCGACCCCGCTCTCGCGACGAGGATGCGAAGCAACCCGCTCGCCGCCATCGCGTCGCTCTTGCCGCTGTGGTATCCGGCGCCACTTCTTGCTGCTGCCGGACTGGGTCTGCTGTCGGCAGCGGTGTTGACGATCTACTCGGGTGGCTTCGCCCTGCAGGCAACGGGACTGCGTGTGCGTCGTAGCCTGGGCACTGTCATCGCGGCGGTTCTGGTGCTGGCGGCAGCCGGTGTGCTGCTGTTTACGGTCTCGGACTTTGCGGCTGTGGCACGAAGCCTGATCGTCACGATCGCTGTACCTGTCGCGGCGTGGGCGGGCATCTTCGCGTCCGAGATGATGATCCGCACTCGCCGATTCCACACACCGTCCCTGCTTGCTCGCGGTGGCGTGTACCCGCAGGTGCGCTGGCTCAACGTCGTCGCGCTGGTCGTGATCAGCGCGGTTGGATTCGGGTTCGTGACCTCGAACGTCGTGGCCCTGCGTTGGGAGGGTTTCCTCATGACGGTGATCGGGATTGCGCCGGGTGACCCGTTCGGCTCCAGCGACATCGGCGTCTTTCTGGCGCTGCTGCTGGGTCTGCTCGTTCCGCTGGTCGGCGGGATCCCGGCGATCCATCGCCAAGAGGCGACCATTCCCGATCATGGGGTGCACAGGCCGGGCGCAGCGGCTCTCGCCGGTGCCGCACGCGCCGCTGCATCGACCACGACAGTGACGGCCTGACGCGCTCGTAGACTGGGGGGATGCCGACCACCCTCGCCGACGCGGATGCCGCAATCTCCGCGCTCTGGCCTGTCTCGAGTGCCGAGCACTGGGATGCTGTCGGCCTGGTGGCAGGAGATCCGGCATCGGAAGTGCGCGCGATTCACCTGGCCGTCGATGCCGTGCCCGACACCGTTGACGAGACCCTCGAGTTCGGCGCTCAGCTGCTCCTGACACATCATCCGCTGCTGCTCCGCGGCGTCACCAGTGTTGCCGAGGACCGATACAAGGGTGTGGTGCTCGGCCGGTTGATTCGCGGTGGTTCGGCCTTGATCGCCGCTCACACCAACGCCGACATCGTGGTCCGCGGCACCTCTGCTGTGTTGGCGGAGCGCTTGGGCCTTCGCGATGCGCGTCCGATCGAGGTCGCAGCCGACCCGGATATCGGGCTCGGTCGCATCGGTCATCTCGAGAGTGCGACCAGCCTCGGTGCGCTGGCTCGCTCGCTCGCGGATCTGCTGCCCGCGACCGCCCAGGGGGTTCGCGTTGCGGGGGACTACGACCACCTCGTGACGACCGTCGCGCTGTGCGCGGGCGCCGGCGACTCGCTACTCGGCAACCCCTCCGTGGTCGCGGCCGACGTCTACATCACGAGCGACCTTCGCCATCATCCCGCGTCCGAAGCGCGCGAACGCGCGCGTCTTGGCCGCGGCCCGTCGCTGATCGACATTTCACACTGGGCCAGCGAATGGCTGTGGCTGGATGTCGCAGCTGAGCAACTCCGTGCGGCTCTTCCTGGCGTGATCGTGACCGTGAGCGAGCTGCGCACCGATCCGTGGGACTTCGCGGTCGTCTGATGCCCCACATCCCCCGCACGACCCCCCGAACGGAGACCGCATGGTCCTGAAGGCTGCCCCCGAGGTCCAAGCCATGTTGCTGGAGCTTCAGGCGCTGGACACGAAGTTGAATCAACTCAGTCACCGTGCCACCACCCTGCCTGTGCTTGCGACGATCACGGCTCTTCATGCCGAACGCGACGCCCTGCGCAGCGCTGTTGCTCAGCAGAACGGCGCATGGGAGGATGCGCAACTCGAGTTGAAGCGCACCGAAGCGGATGTTGCCGTGGTGGAGGCGCGCGTTACGCGAGACAAGGAACGACTGCAGGGCAGCGCGTCCGTGAAGGACGTCGCCGCCCTCGAGCAGGAGCTTGCGGCGCTCGCCAAGCGGCAGAGCGATCTCGAGGACATCGAGCTCGCGGTGATGGAGACCGTGGAGGAGCTGGCCGCGACTCTCGCGGCCAGTCGTGCGGCGCTCCAGGCGCTCGACGGGCGCATCGAGGAGGCCTCCGCCGCTCGTGACGCCGCCCTTGCCGATCTCGACATCGATCGGCAGCAGGCGACCGGGAGCCGTGCCGAGATGGCGACCAAGATCCCGGATGACCTCCTCGCACTGTACGAGAAGCAGCGTGCGCGGTACGGCGTTGGTGCCTCGCTGCTGCGCGGAGGAGTGTCCAGCGCGAGTGGCGTCGCACTGAATTCCTCCGACATGATCACCGTGCGGGCCGCCGCGCCCGACGATGTGCTTCTGTGCCCGGACTCCAGTGCGATCCTCGTGCGCACGCACGAGTCTGGTCTGTAATGGCGGTCGCGTTCCGAGCGACGCCGCCGGGGCCGGGCGAGCCCCGCGAGCTGCTGGTCGAGGCCGACGGGGGGTCGCGCGGGAATCCCGGACACGCGGGATCGGGCACCGTCGTGATCGATCCGGTCACCGGAGAGGTGTTGGCTGAGATCGGCATGTATCTCGGCGTGGCCAGCAACAACGTCGCCGAATACACGGCGATGATCGCGGGCGTGTCCAAGGCGATCGCGTTGGATCCGGATGCCGTGATCCATGTGCGCATGGACTCCAAGCTGGTCGTCGAGCAGATGTCCGGCCGGTGGAAGATCAAGCACCCGGACATGGCGGACCTCGCAGCTCAGGCCCGCGGCATCCTCTCGGGTACCCCGGTGTCATTCGAATGGATCCCGCGCGCCGACAACTCGCGCGCCGACAAACTGGCGAACGAGGCGATGGACCGGAAGGCCTCATTCGAACGTTAGAGGGGGCGACGGACGGCGCGGGCGGAGCAGCCCCGCTGGTTGAGCCTGTCGCGACCCGCTAACCTGGGCACGCAGACGGGTCGGCCAGACGGTCGCGTCATCCCTCCTCGGGGGGATGCCGAGGAACGTCCGGGCTCCACAGAGCAGGATGGTGGGTAACACCCACCCGGAGCAATCCGCGAGAAAGTGCAACAGAGAGCAGACCGCCCCCGGGCTGTTCATCTTCGGATGGGCGGGTCGGCGGTAAGGGTGAAACGGTGGTGTAAGAGACCACCAGGGGCCCGAGTGATCGGGTTCGCTAGGTAAACCTCGTCCGGAGCAAGGTCAGACAGGGAACGCTGAGGCTGCTCGCCGAGTTCCCGGGTAGACCGCTAGAGGGCTGCGGCAACGTAGTCCCGAGAGAGATGGCCGTCACGGCGCGAGGTCCTTCGGGACGTCGCACCGGACAGAACCCGGCGTATCGGCCGGCCCGTTTGCATAAAACAGAAGCACCGCCCGGGTGAACCGGGCGGTGCTTCCGTTTTGGTGCGAGTTGAATCAGACGGGCTTGATCGCGGCGGCCTGCGGGCCTTTCTGGCCCTGGGTCACCTCGAACTCGACGCGCTGTCCTTCTTCGAGGCTGCGGTAACCCGACGCCTCGATAGCGGAGTAGTGGGCGAACAGATCCTGAGATCCGTCATCGGGGGTGATAAAGCCGAAACCTTTTTCGGCGTTGAACCACTTCACTGTTCCAGTGGGCATTCTTGTACTGCTTTCTCTACTGCTCGGCTCCGTCGTTCGGAGCGGATCGTCGTGGTGTCTTTGATCCGCTCATGCATGGCATGGACCCCGCCGGCGGCAGAACTCCATGTCACTTACCTGCGTAAACACAACAACTAAGTCCCAACGGTACTGCACGACAACCGTATTCTGAGGGTCCACCGAGAAGATTTCACGGAACCGAAATACAAACGTGAGGTGTTTTTCTCGGGCGCGTCTGGTGTTTTTAGAGGCTGGCTTGCAGCCTTTCGCGTTACTGTCAGGTATCTGAGCGTCTGCTCGCCTGTCCGGCTGGGAAGTCGTATCCGACTTTCGAAGGCATGATGTCTCTCACTTCCTCCCTCGGAGCTGTCCGGTCGACGACGCCTCGAGTCGCCGGCGCACCGTCCCCGATCAGTTCGTACTCGGCACTCCTGAGTTCTGTGCGCGGCGCCGGGTTGCTGGAGCGGAGCAAAGTCTTCTACTACAGCGTGTTCGCGACACTGGTCGTCGCGTTGGGCGGGGCGATCACGGGGTTCGTGCTCCTCGGCCACTCGTGGTTCCAGCTCCTGATCGCGGGGGCTCTGGGGATCATCTTCACTCAGTTCGCGTTTCTCGGGCACGAGGCGTCCCACCGCCAGGTTTTCACTTCCGGCAAGGCGAATGATCGCGCGGGCCGTGCGCTCGCGTCGGGCGTCGTCGGCATGAGTTACTCCTGGTGGATGAACAAGCACACCCGTCACCACGCCAACCCGAACATGGTCGGTAAAGACCCGGATATCGACGTCGACGTCGTGTCATTCATCGAGCAGGATGCCGCGTCCGCTCGTGGCTTGCGGGCCATCATCACCCGCCACCAGGCGGCGCTGTTCTTTCCGTTCCTCCTGTTCGAAGGCATCAACCTCCACGTGAAGTCGTTCGGCCACGTCTTCGGCCGCGGCAAGGTGGACGGTCGAGCACTCGAGATCGCGCTCATCCTCGCGCGGATGGCGATCGTCGTGGGTGCCGTCTTCTGGGTGCTCCCTCTCGGGATGGCCTTCGCGTTCCTCGGTGTGCAGCTCGCGGTTTTCGGCGTCTACATGGGCGCCTCTTTCGCTCCGAACCACATCGGCATGCAGGTTGTGCCGGAGGGCGAGAAGCTGGACTTCCTCAGCAAGCAGGTGTTGACCTCGCGCAACGTCACGGGAGGCTTCTGGATGACCGCGTTCATGGGCGGCTTGAACTTCCAGATCGAGCACCACCTCTTCCCGAGTATGGCTCGACCGCACCTGCGCTCGACCCGCAAGCTGGTGCGGCAGGTCTGCCTGGCGGAGGGGATCCCGTACACGGAGACGTCGCTGGCCCGTGCCCACGCGATCGTGTTGACCTACCTTCATGAGATCGGGCTGTACTCCGGCAAGCTCGCGGGCTTCGAGTGCCCGATGGCGGCACAGTACCGCCGGGTCTAGCCCAGGACCGTGTTCAGGGGACGAATCGGTAGCCCATGCCGGCCTCGGTGACGAGGTGCCTGGGCGCCGAGGGTTCGGCCTCGAGCTTCTTGCGCAACTGTGAGAGGTACAGTCGCAGGTAACCGGTGTCGGTCGTGTACTGGGGACCCCACACTTCGGTGAGGAGCGTCTCGCGCGTGACGAGGCGCCCGGGGTTTCGCACGAGAACCTCGAGCAGCCGCCATTCCGTCGGCGTCAACCGCACCGAGGATCCCTTGCGCGTGACTACGCGGGAGGAGAGGTCGACGGTGACCTCCCCGAAGCTGACGATCGGCTCTTCGGTGGCGGACGGAGTGCGGCGCCCGAGGGCTCGGATTCGTGCCAGCAGTT
Source organism: Acidobacteriota bacterium (assembly GCA_019351995.1). Classification (GTDB taxonomy): domain Bacteria; phylum Actinomycetota; class Actinomycetes; order Actinomycetales; family Microbacteriaceae; genus Lysinimonas. The sequence goes on along the minus strand of JABBOD010000007.1, from coordinate 23,952 downwards.
CGTCGGCGGCGAATGGCTTCGTGACGTAGTCGTCGGCGCCGGCGTCCAGGGCTTCCACCTTGTCCCACGACTCGCTCCGGCCCGACACCACGAGGATCGGCACCTGGCTCCACCCGCGGATCGCCTCGATCACCTGAACACCAGTCAGCCCGGGCATGCCGAGATCGAGGACGACGATGTCGGGATGCACGCTGGTCGCCGCATCCAGCGCTGCTTTGCCGTCGTGCGCGGTAACCACGTCGTAGCCGCGAGCGGTCAGGGTGATTCGCAGTGCTCGAAGGATCTGCGGATCGTCGTCCGCGATGAGGATCTTCACGCGTCGACCCGGGGGTGAACCGCGGGGATGCCGTTGTTCGGTTGGTGCGCGGTCGTCGCGTCATCGAGCGCGGCGGCCCCTGTTCCGGTCGCCGGCAACTCGATCACCATCGTCAGGCCGCCGCCGGGGGTGTCTTCGGCTTCCAGTGTTCCACCCATGGCTTCGACGAAACCCTTGGAGAGGGAGAGCCCCAGGCCAACACCCACCGAATTGTCGAGGTCGCCGAGCCGCTGGAACGGGACGAACACGTCCTCCCGCTTGTCGGACGGGATCCCCGGGCCGCTGTCGATCACGCGCAGCTGCACGGCGTCGCCGAACTGGCTTGTCGAGATCGCAGGCGGCGATCCGTCCGGCGAAAAGCGGATCGCGTTGCTGAGCAGGTTGACGACGGCGCGTTGGAGCAGGGCCGCATCGGCGTCGACATGGGGAACTGTCGCCAACTCGAGCGTCACGCCACCCGGAGGGAGCCGGAGTTCATCGAGTGCCCCTCCGACCACGTCATCGAGCGCGACCGGTGCGAGGACGACCCCAATGACACCGGCTTGGAGACGGGTCACATCGAGCAGATCGGTGACGAGAGCACCCAGCGCGATCAAGCTCTCGTCGGCGGTGGCTAGCAGTTCGGCACGGTCGGCGCGCCCGAGCTTCACGTCGGGGGAACGCAGAGAGCTGACCGCCGCTGTTGCTGACGCCAGGGGGCGCCGGAGGTCGTGACTGACCGCGGCCAGGAGTGCGCTGCGAAGCTTGTCCGCCTGAGCGAGCGGCTTGGCGTCGGCAGCTTCGGTGGCGAGTTGACGTTGGAGGAGTGCGGCCGCCAACTGCGAGACGAAGGCCCCGAGGATGCGACGGTCTGACGGCTCGAGCGGACGCCCGATCAACTCGATGGCCGCGTTCTCGCCGACGGGCATCGTCGTCCGTCCGTCGTGTGCTCGTCCGGCTTCAGGGTCACTCGAGACCGCGACCGTCTCGTCACCCTGTTTGAGGAGCACGCTGGTCATGCCGAAACTCTCGCGGAGGCGGGACACCAGGGCCTGCAGAACGTCGCCGCCCTGCAGCACGCCGCCGGCAACGGCGACCAGCACCTCGGCCTCCGCGGATGCGCGGGCCGCAATTCGCGCGCGCCGCGCGGCTTGGTCGACCACCAGGCTCACCAGGGCAGCCACGATCACGAAGATCAGGAGTGCGAGAAAGTGAAGCGGATCGGCGATGCGGATCAGATAGAGCGGCGGGACGAAGTAGAAGTCGAGGAGGAAACCTGCGACAACGGCCGAGACCAGCGCGGGCCAGATACCGCCGATGAGGGCGACAACGACGATGAAAAGCTGGAACAGAAGCACGTCAGACGGCAGCGACTGATCGCTGCGAAAGAGCGAGAGCAGCAGCGTGAGCAGCGGCAATCCCCCCACGGCGATGATGAGGCCGATCACTCGTCTCGTGATCGACAGTGCGCCGCCGACGGTGGGAAGTTGACGCTTACCGGCCTCGGAATGCGACACCATGTGCACGTCGATGTCGCCGGAGAGCCTGACGACGTTGGATGACGTCCCTGCGCCGCCGAAGAAGGTCTGCAGGCGGCTGCGGCGGCTGACACCGATCACCAGTTGTGTGGCATTCACGCTGCGGGCGAAGTCCACGAGAGCGGACGGCACCTGCTCGGCGACCAGTTGATGGAAGGTCCCGCCCAGGGTCTCGACCAGCACCCGCTGATTGCTGATGATGCTGGCATCCGGAACGGAGAGTCCGTCGGGGTTCGTGACGTGCACGGCGAAAAGTTGGCCTCCGCCCGAGCGCTGGGCGATGCGGGCGCCACGCCGCAGCAGGGTGTCACCTTCCGGGCCACCCGTGAGGGCGACCACGATCCGCTCCCTCGCCTCCCAGGACGTGTTGATGCCCTGCTCGGCGCGATAGGCCTGCAACGCCGTGTCCACCTCGTCGGCGAGCCACAGCAGGGCCAGCTCCCGCAGCGCGGTGAGGTTGCCGAGTCGGAAGTAGTTGCTCAGGGCGGCATCGACCCGGGCGGTGGGATAGACGAGCCCCTGGGAGAGCCGATCGCGGAGAGACTGTGGAGTCAGGTCCACGAGTTCGACTTGGTCGGCTTTACGGAGCACGGAGTCAGGGACAGTCTCGCGCTGCGGCACCCCGGTGATCTGTTGCACGACGTCGTTTAGAGACTCGATGTGCTGGATGTTGACGGTCGAGATGACGTCGATTCCGGCATCCAGAATCTCGTCGACATCCTGCCAGCGCTTCTCGTGCTCCGATCCGGGAGCGTTGGTGTGGGCCAGCTCGTCAACAAGGGCGATGTCGGGATGCCGCTCGATCACGGCGGCGATATCCAGGTCGTCGAGTTTGACCCCGCGGTGGTCGACGACCCGCCGAGGAATGACTTCGAGACCCTCGACGAGCCCGGCGGTGGCGGCGCGACCGTGGGTCTCGACGATCGCCACCACGACGTCGCGACCTTCGTCGCGCAGCCGTCGGCCCTCTTCGAGCATCGCGAAGGTCTTGCCGACGCCAGGTGCGGCGCCGAGCATCACCCGCAGACGACCTCTGGTCATGGCTCCAGTCTCGCGTATCCGGTGCTGAGGCTGGACTTAAGACGTCAGTTTGGCGAGCGCAATGTTCAGCCGCAGCACGTTCACGGTCGGCTCGCCGAGGTAGCCGAGGTCACGTCCCTGGATGAACGACTCGACGAGCGTCGTCACCGATGACTTCGAGAGACCCCGAGCGCTGGCCACGCGTGAAACCTGCTCGAGCGCGTACGCCGGGCTGATGTGCGGGTCGAGACCCGAGCCGGACGCGGTGACGGCATCCGCAGGGATCTGAGAAGCCGTGACCCCGTCGCTCTTCTCGATGGTGGCTTGCCTGGCCTGGATCGCTTTCACCAGATCGGGGTTGTTCGGCCCGAGGTTCGAGCCGCTCGAGGCGCTGGAGTCGTAGCCGTTGCCGGCCGCGGATGGCCGCGACTGGAACCACTCAGGGAGCGGGTTGCCCTTCTTGTCGGTGAAGGACTGTCCGATCAGTGCCGAGCCCACCACCTTGCCGCCGGAACTCACGAGTGAGCCGTTCGACTGGGCTGGCAGCGCCACTTGGCCGATCAGGGTGATCACCAGGGGGAAGACCAGTCCGGTCACCGCCGTGAGCAGCAGGAGCGCCCGAAGGGCCGTCCAGGTCTGGCGGAGTGTTCCGCGTCGGGTAGCCATTGTCTGTTTCTCCTAGATGTCGGTCGCGCTCGGGGGCTTAGAAGCCCGGGATGAGGGTGACGATGAGGTCGATGATCTTGATGCCGATGAACGGGGCGATGATGCCGCCGATGCCGTAGATCAGCAGATTGCGGCCGAGCAGTTGGCTGGCGGAGACCGGACGGTACTTCACGCCGCGCAGGGCGAGCGGGATGAGGGCCACGATCACCAGCGCGTTGAAGATGATCGCCGAGAGGATCGCCGATGCTGGCGAGTGCAGCTGCATCAGGTTCAGCGTCGCGAGCCCCGGGAACACCCCGGCGAACATGGCCGGGATGATCGCGAAGTACTTGGCCACGTCGTTTGCGATCGAGAAGGTGGTCAGCGAACCGCGCGTGATGAGCAGCTGCTTGCCGATCCGCACGATGTCGATCAGCTTCGTGGGGTCCGAATCGAGATCGACCATGTTGCCGGCCTCTTTCGCGGCGGAGGTTCCGGTGTTCATGGCGACGCCGACATCCGCCTGCGCGAGAGCGGGCGCGTCGTTGGTACCGTCGCCGGTCATCGCGACCAGGTTGCCGCCCTCCTGCTCCTTGCGGATCAGGGCGAGCTTGTCCTCCGGGGTGGCCTCGGCCAGGAAGTCGTCGACCCCTGCCTCGGCCGCGATGGCTTTCGCAGTCAGCGGGTTGTCACCGGTGATCATGACGGTGCGGATGCCCATGGCCCGCAACTCGGCGAAGCGCTCCTTGAGGCCGTCTTTGACGATGTCCTTCAGGTGGATGACGCCGAGCACAGTTCCCACTCCCGACGCGTCCTTGCGGGCCACCACGAGCGGCGTCCCGCCCGATTCGGAAATCCGGGTGACGGCGGCGCTCAGCTCCTCCGCAACGGTTCCGCTCGTCACGCCGACCCAGGCCGCGACCATGGAGCCGGCGCCCTTGCGAACCTCCGTGCCATCCGCGAGGTCCAGCCCGCTCATGCGGGTCTGAGCCGTGAACGGCACGACGACCGCCTGAGCCGGCGTTTCGACGGGTCCGCCTGCCAGGATGACGACCGAGGTGCCTTCCGGCGTCGGGTCGGCGAGCGACGAGAGCCGAGCGACATCGGCGAGCTCGGCGAGCGAGACACCGCCGACCGGCACGAACTCGGACGCTTGGCGGTTTCCATAGGTGATGGTTCCGGTCTTGTCGAGCAGCAGCGTGGTGACGTCCCCGGCAGCCTCGACCGCGCGGCCCGACATCGCGAGCACATTGCGCTGCACGAGACGGTCCATTCCCGCGATGCCGATCGCGCTGAGAAGAGCACCGATCGTCGTCGGGATCAAGCAGACCAGCAGGGCGACCAGCACGGGAATGGTGTTCGCTGCGCCCGCGTAGCTCGACATCGGATTCAGCGTGAGCACCACGACCAGGAAGATGATCGACAGGCTCGCCAGCAGGATGTTGAGTGCGATCTCATTTGGCGTCTTCTGACGGGAAGCACCTTCGACCAGACGGATCATGCGGTCGACGAAGGTCTCGCCCGGCTTGCTGGTGATCTTGATGACGACCCGGTCGCTGAGCACGCGCGTGCCGCCGGTCACCGCCGAACGGTCGCCTCCGTGTTCACGAACGACGGGTGCCGACTCGCCGGTGATGGCCGACTCATCGACCGAGGCGATACCCCAGACGATGTCGCCGTCGCCGGGGATGACCTCACCCGCGAGGACCACGACACAGTCACCGAGGCGCAGATCGGACGAGGCCACCTCTTCGATCGTTGCGTTCTCGGCGTCCGACCCTTCGACGTAGCCGACGACGCGTCGCGCGATGGTGCTGGTGCGGGTCTGGCGCAGACTCGCCGCCTGAGCCTTGCCGCGACCCTCGGCTACCGACTCGGCCAGATTGGCGAAGAGCACGGTGATCCAGAGCCAGACCGCGATCCCGGGCGTGAAGCTCGGTGCGAGGGCCGTGCCGCCCGAGCTCTCCCGGCCGACCAAGGGCTCGGCGATCGCGATGACGGTCGTCAGCGCGGCGCCGACCTCGACGAGGAACATCACCGGGTTCCGCCACATCAGTCGCGGGTCGAGTTTTCGGAACGCGCCCGGCAGGCCGCGCCACAGCTGACCGAGGGAGAAGGCGCTCGAGGGTGTGGGCGGGAGCGCGGTGGGTGCGGAGCCCGGGGTGGGGCTCGTCGGGGTGGAGAGAACGGTCGTCATGGTTATTTCAGCCCTTCCGCCAGGGGACCCAGCGCGAGAACGGGGAAGTACGTGAGAGCGCCGACGATGATGACGGTGCCGATGAGGAGCCCGACGAACTGCGGCCGGCGGGTCGGTAGTGTTCCGGCGGTCACGGGGACGTGATCCTGGGTCGCCAAGGACCCGGCCAGTGCGAGCACGAACAGGATCGGGACGAAGCGACCGAGCATCATGGTGACGCCGAGCGCGCTGTTCATCCAGGGGGTGTTCGCGGTCAGACCGGCAAACGCCGAGCCGTTGTTGTTCGCTGCCGACGTGAAGGCGTACAGCACCTCACTGAACCCGTGCAGACCGGGGTTGTAGATCGACGTCGTGGCGACATCCTCCTTGACTCCGGGGATCGCGAAGCTCAGGGCCGTGCCGAGAAGCACAAGAGTGGGCGTGGTCAGGATGTACAGGCTCGCGAGCTTGATTTCACGGGCTCCGAGCTTCTTGCCGAGATACTCGGGCGTCCGCCCGACCATCAGTCCGGCCAGGAACACCGCGATGATCGCCAGCACGAGGATGCCGTACATCCCGGCCCCCACTCCACCCGGTGCCACCTCGCCCAGCATCATGTTGATGAGAGCCATTCCGCCGCCGAGTGGGGTGAAGCTGTCGTGCATCGAGTCGACCGCACCGGTCGAGGTGATCGTGCTGCTGGTGCCGTAGAGAGCTGACGCGGCGATGCCGAACCGGGTCTCCTTGCCCTCCATCGCCGCGCCGGCCAGCTGCGTGGCTTTCCCCCCGGCGGCGAGTTCGAAGGCGGTCATCGAGACCGCCGAGACGACAAACAGGAGAGCCATGGTGCCCACGATCGCGGTTCCCTGGCGCGTGTCGCCGACCATGCGGCCGAAGGTGCGCGGGAGCGAGAAGGGAATGACCAGCATCAGCAGGATCTCGACCAGGTTGGTCCAGCCCGTTGGATTCTCGAAGGGGTGAGCCGAGTTGGCGTTGAAGAATCCACCGCCGTTGGTTCCGAGCATCTTGATCGCTTCTTGCGAAGCCACCGGCCCCCCGGGGAGCGACTGGGTGCCACCGGCGATGGTGTGGATGGTCTGGAAGCCGTTGAAGTTCTGGATGATCCCACCCGCGATCAGCACGACGGCAATGACGAGCGATGCCGGAAGCAGGAGCCGCACGGTGCCACGGGTGAGGTCCACCCAGAAGTTGCCGATCAGGCCGGACTTGCGCGCGGAGAATCCACGAATCAGCGCGACGGCGATGGCGATACCGACCGCGGCAGAGGCGAAGTTCTGCACGGCGAGGCCGACCATCTGCACCGTGTAGCCGAGCGTGGTGTCGGGGGAGTACGACTGCCAGTTCGTGTTCGTCACGAACGAGATCGCCGTGTTGAATGCGAGCGGCTCGCTGGTGGCGGGGAGCTTGAGCGAATACGGCAGGATCTCCTGGATGCGCTGGAGGAGATAGACGAGCAGCACACCGAGTACCGAGAACGCCAGCACCGAGCGGAAGTACTGCGGCCAGCTCTGCTCGGATTTCGGGTTGACACCCATGAGCTTGTAGGCGCCGCGTTCGACTGTCAGATCCTTCGTGCCGGTGTAGACCCGCGCCATGTAGTCACCGAGCGGACGGTGCACGAGAATCAGCACCAGAGCGACGGTGCCGAGTTGCGCGGCGAAGAGGCCCCACTCGAGGGCGACAGAGTAGTCAGCCATCAGAAGCGTTCCGGTTTCACGAGGGCAACGACGAGGTAGCCGATGCCGGCGAGGGCGAGAGCCGCCGCGATGATGGTGATCACCATCACAGCTTCTCCACCCCCTTGGCGATGAGGGCGATCAGCGCGGCGAGCGCGAGGATGCCGGCGACATAGACGATGTCGAGCAAGGACAGACTCCATCCGATACGGGGACGTGCACGCACGCCGCGGCGAGCGCCACAGCTGGTTACCCAACACCCGCAATCGCCCGACCGGGCGAACTCTTACGAGTCCCTAACAGGCCTGACCATTTCTCTAACGCGACCGTCGCGTCAGGACGCAGCTCCTGTCATCCACGCAGCGCCCAGGATCCCGGCATTGTTGCGCAGCACGGCGGGCACAATCGACGGCCGCAGCTTCAACAGCGGCACAAAGTGGGCGTACTCCTTGGAGACGCCGCCACCGACGACGATGAGCTCGGGCGACAGGAGGGCATCGAGGGTTTCGAAGTAGCGCTGGAGGCGCTTGGCCCAGTCCTCCCAGCTCAGGGACTCGCGCTCTTTCGCCGAATAAGCAGCCCGAGACTCGGCGTCTTTGCCGTCGATTTCGAGGTGGCCGAGTTCGGCATTGGGGATCAGCACGCCATCGAACAGCAGACCGCTCCCGATGCCGGTGCCGAGGGTCGAGAGGATCACCAAACCGCCGACGTCCTTCGCGGCCCCGTACTTGGCTTCGGCAACCGCTGCCGCGTCCGCGTCGTTGATGAAGCGGATGTCGCGGGTGAGTGCTTTCTCGAACAGTGCCTCCGCCTCGAGGCCGATCCACCGCTTCGAGACGTTCGCCGCGGACATCGTCCTGCCGTGGAGGACGACTGCCGGAAAACAGATCCCGACCGGGAGGCCCTCTCCTTGAACGCCGAAGCCGTCGATCATCTGTACCACCGTCTCGACGATGTCGTCGGGCTCGCCGCCCCGGGGAGTCGGGACCTTGACCCGGTCGGTGACGAGCGTCCCGCCTGTCAGATCAACAATCGCGCCTTTGATGCCTGTTCCGCCGATGTCAACGCCGATGGCGAGTGATGAACTCATGCACGCCAGTCTTCCGTATCTGCCCGCTCGGCCGCGGAGGCGTCACGGGAGGGTCAGAATCTCGGCCCCGCGCTCGGTGACCACCAGGGTGTGCTCGAACTGGGCGGTGAGGCTGCGGTCCCGAGTGACGACGGTCCAGCCGTCGTCCCACTCGTCCCAGTCGGTGGTGCCAGGACGTTCGAGGGTACCGAGCGTGAGCATCGGTTCGATCGTGAACACCATGCCGGGTTCCATCACGGTGGAAAACTCTGGCGACGCGTCATAGTGCGGGATCACCAGCCCGGAGTGGAAGGCCGTGCCAACACCGTGACCTGTGTAGTCCTTCACAACGCCGTAGCCGAATCGTCGTGCATAACTCTCGATCGCGCGGCCGATCACGTTGACTTCTCGACCCGGCGCGACCGCCTTGATACCGCGGTACAGGGCCTCGCGGGTTCGCGCAACGAGTTCGGATGCCTCGGCGCCGAGCGAGCCGACGGCGAAGGTGGCGTTGAGGTCACCGTGCATTCCGTCACGGAAGGCCGTGATGTCGATATTGATCAGATCCCCGTCGTGCAGCACGGTGTCGTCGGGGATGCCGTGGCAGATGACCTCGTTGACAGAGGTGCACAGTGATTTCGGGTATCCCCGGTAGCCCAGGGTCGAGGGATAGGCGTCGTGGGCTACCAGGAAATCGTGACCAATCGCATCCAGCTCGTCCGTCGTGACTCCCGGTCGGATGGCTGCCGCGACGGCTTCGAGTGCCTGGGCCGCGATCCGGCCACTGGTCCGGATTCGTTCGATTTCGTCGGCGGTGTACCGGTCGTTGCCGTCGTAGCGGCTAGGACCGGGCTTGCCGACGTATTCCGGTCGTGGAATGGTTCCCGGCACCCGCCGAGTGGGAGAGAGTCGCCCGGGCACCAGGTGATTGCGATCGTCCCGGGGCATGGCTCGAGTCTAGATCGCGGCGTTAGGCTGGTCGCATGACGCAGTGGTGGTACAACCACAAAACCGGTGAGGTCGAAGAGGGGCCTCAGTCGCTCGGGTCGGATCGTGACGGTCCGTACGAGTCTCGTGAGGAGGCAGCCCGGGCCCCCGAGATCGCCCGCGAACGCGCGGCGGCGTGGAACGCCGACCCCGACGACGACTAGTTAGGAGCGCAAACGCGCAAGCAATTCCATCGCGTCGAACGGGGCGCGCGTCTTGTGGTCGTTGTCGAAATACACGTACGTGTCTCGGTCGTGGTCGAGATGATCGCGAGTCCATTCCTCCCAGGCGTCGAAACCCTCTGAGTCGTAGCCGGCAGAGTAGAGCTCCCGGTCGCCGTGCAAGCGCGCGTACGCAAAATCGGCTGTGACCCAGTCGAGCTGGGGCCAGCGTTCCTTCGAGTCGCCGAGGACCGCGGCGACGCCGTGCCGTTCGAGCAGAGCAGCGAAATCCGTGTCGTCGAAGCTGAAGTTGCGCACCTCGATCGCATGTCGCAGCGGGCGGTCGGTGTCGGTCTCGAGATACTCCCTGCCGGTCATCCGATCTCCCCGGCCTTTCGCGACCTCCACCGCCTCGGCGGTCGTGCGGGGGAGCAGCTTCAGGAAGGCCTCCAACCTCTCGGAGTCGAAGTCGAGGTTCGGAGGCAGCTGCCACAGGATGGGCCCGAGCTTGGGGCCGAGGGCCAGGATCCCGGAGGCGAAGAAGTTGGCGACGGGCTCAGCCACGTCATCCAGGCCACGGATATGGGTGATGAATCGCGGCGCCTTGACCGCGAAGACGAAGTCGGCGGGCGTGGCCTCGCGCCACTTCTGCCAACTGGATGGCTTCTGCAGCGAGTAGAACGACCCGTTGAGCTCGATGGAGCTCACCTGCTTCGAGGCATAGCTGAGTTCGTCAGCTTGGCGTAGTCCGGTCGGGTAGAAGTCGCTGCGCCACGGCTCGTACGTCCACCCGGCCATGCCGACGAAGAACTGCGCCATGCGGCCAGCGTAGCCACGGCACCCATTCGGGGGGTGCGCGGATTCGGCGCCTTCAGGGATGATGATGTGACTTGCTGAACTGGGGGGTGACGCAATGTCTTCGACTCAGGCCCTCTCGGGAGCGCCCGCACCGGTGGCGCCCGGGTGGTATGCCGATCCGACCGGTGGACGGCAGGCGCGCTGGTGGGACGGCGACCAGTGGACGGGGCACGTTCAAGCGCTCCCGGTCGGCAAGCCGCCAGAGGACGCATGGGTCGAGGAGAGTCGCCTCGTGCCGCCGGGGTCGAGTTGGGCTAACCGCTCGCTGGCGTGGGGCATCGTCGCGGTGATCGCGAACGCGCTGATGGCCCCCACCGTGCTTGCTTTCGTTTTCGGCGTCATGGCGCCGCGCCGTCACTCTCGGCTTATCAGGCAGGGCTACGAAGTCGACGGTCGCCGCCGGGCGGTACTGGGCATCGCGTTGGGCGCAATCGGGATCGTCGTGCTTGCCGGGTGGATAGTGGTGCTGCGGCTGGTCACCCACTCCGCTCTCTAGCGCGGAGCGGTCGTGGCTAGCCCTGGTAGCTGTGGTCGTCGCCCGGGTATGCGCCCGAGTTGACGTCCGCTGTCCAGGCTTTGGCGGCATCCGTCAACACCTGGGACAGGTTCGCGTATTGCTTCACGAAGCTCGGGATGCGACCCTGGGTGAGACCCGCCCAGTCCGTCCAGACCAAAAGCTGGCCGGTCGTGTGCGGCCCCGCCCCGACGCTGATCGTGGGAATGGAGAGCTCGTCGGTCACTCGCTTCGCGGAGTCGGCAGGAACCATCTCCAGCACGACGGCGAACGCCCCGGCGTCTTCGACCGCGTGTGCGTCGGCGAGCAGTTGCTCGACCCCGCTGCCCCTGCCCTGGATGACGTGTCCGCCCAGCTGGTGCTCGCTCTGCGGGGTGAAGCCGATGTGGCCCATGACCGGGATGCCGGCCGACACGATCCGCCGGATCTGCTCCGCGCTGCGCACTCCACCCTCGAGCTTGACGGCGTGCGCTCCCGTCTCCTTCATGAAGCGGAACGCGCTGTGCAGCGCCTCATCCGGCCCGGTCTCGTAGGAGCCGAATGGCATGTCGCCGATCACGAAGGCGCGCTTGACGGCGCCCGCAACCGCCCGGGTCAACGGGATGAGCTGGTCGATGGTGACGGGCAGGGTGGTGTCGTAGCCGAACACGTTGTTGCCGGCCGAGTCACCCACCAGGAGGAAGTCGATGCCGGCCTGGTCGAAGATCGTGGCGGTGAGCATGTCATAACTCGTCAACCCGGTGATCTTGAGGCCCTGGTCCTTCGCATTCTGAAAGTGCCGGGTTCGAACTCGCTTGACGACTGCGTCTGCCATTTGGTCAGTCTAGATCGCGCTCCGCGCGCAACATCCCGACCGTGATGAAGCCCTGCGCTGCCAGGTAGGCCAGCATGATGAGGAACTCGCTGAGGTCATCATGGAACAGCGGGGTGAAGAGTCGAAACGCCAGGAACGAGTCCGACGTCACGAAGAGCACCCCGCCGACCTTCGTTGCGGTGTTGCCGCGGCTCGCGGACACGGCCATCGTCCCGAGGATGGCGCCGTACAGGGCGACGAGCGGCAGCATCCCGCCCAGGTGGGGGGCAAGGAACGCCAGGAGGAAGACGAACCACGGGACCGCGACGAGCCCCCAGCTGGATGGACGACGTGGCCGGAATGCGCGCTCGAACATCGTGATGTACGCGGCGTGGGCGGCGAAGAACATGGCGAGCCCGACGGTCAGGTGGTCGAGGGAGATGTCTCCCAGCCAGGAGAGCGCGAGCCCTGCGAACAGAAGCGCGGAGATCAGCGGTCGCGGTCGGCGGTGGGCGAGAAGGATCGCGACACCGGCACCGAAGGCGAGCGTCGGCATCTCGAGCGCTTTGGTGACCTGATCGAGTGAGGTGTCGTTACTGAACTTCGTGACCAGTTGCACGGCACTGACGGCGAGGTAGGGCACGAACCCCGCGAGCGCCCAGCCGACGCGCCAGCCCGCGCGGAGAACGGAAGGCTCACTCACGATCATCCGGCGCGCCGCGCCGTGATGGGAAGGCGGCGATCACGGCCGAAGGCCATCCCCGAGATCTTGGGCCCGATGGCTACCTGTCGACGCTTGCATTCGGCGCGGTCGACGAGGTCGGCGACGAAATCAACGGTGACCCGGTCGAACCCGGCGAGCACCAGGTCTTCGCGGCCGAGACGATCGTTCACATAGCCCGCGATGATCGCGTCGAGCACCTCATAGGGCGGGAGGGTGTCCTGGTCGGTCTGATCCGGCCGAAGCTCGGCGCTCGGCGGCTTCTCGATCGAGTTGGTGGGAATCGGCGCGATCTCGCCACGAGCGATGGCCACGTCGTTTCGCCAGCGGGCCAGCTCCCAGACGAGCATCTTCGGCACGTCTTTGAGGGGAGCGAACCCGCCGACGGAATCTCCGTAGATCGTCGAGTAGCCGACAGCGAGTTCGGTCTTATTTCCGGTCGTGAGCACCAGGTGGCCGTGCGTATTCGATTCGGCCATCAGGACGATGCCCCGGATGCGCGCTTGCACGTTCTCTGCCGCCGTCCCGCTGAGGTGCAGCTTGTCTTCGATCGGTTGCACCAGTTCGGCGATCGTCTCCGTCGAGTAGTGCAGCCCGATTCGCTCGGCCAGCTCATCGGCGTCGGTGCGGGAACCATCAGAGCTGTAGCGGCTGGGCATGCTGATCCCGTAGACCCGATCTCCGCCGATCGCGTCGGCCGCGATCGCCGCGCAGACCGCGGAATCGATTCCGCCGGAGAGCCCGAGTACAACGCTCGAGAAAGCGTTCTTCTCGACGTAGTCGCGCAGGCCGAGCACCAGTGCGTTCCAGTTGTTCCCGGTCATCCCGCAACTCCGCGATGTCGCGAGCAATCGGTTTCCGGTCGGCGTGCGCCCGCGCGGGTGCCGCCAATTCGATGCGCACGACGCTGTCGGGGAGTTCACTGTCGACGGCAGCCGCAGGGTCGACGTCGACCAGCAGGAGGTGCTCACGGAACTGCGGCGCTCGAGCCAGGATGCTGCCGGTCCCGTCCACGACCACGCTGTCGCCGTCGAAGACCAGTTCGTCCTGCCCGCCGACGATGTTGACGTACGCCACGATCGTGTTGGTCGCCCGCGCACGGGAAGCGACCAGTGGAAGCCGCGTCTCATCCTTGTCGCGCTCGTATGGCGAGGCGTTGATCACCAGCAGGAGGCCGGCATCCGCGGCGAGGACACGTGTGACCGGTCCGCCGTCCCGCCAGAGGTCTTCGCAGATGATCAGTGCGGCATCCACTCCGTTGAGCCGCAGCACCAGCAAATCGTCACCGGGGATGAAAACGCGATACTCGTCAAACACGGAGTAGTTGGGCAGATGGTGCTTGACGTACCGCGCGCGCACCACGCCGCGCTGGAGCACACTGGCGCAGTTGTGGGCGATCGCCGTCGGCGCGTTCGTGGTGCCTCGATCGCGCGGTTCGACCGGGCCGTCGGGATGCCCAACGACCACGACGAGGTCGCCGAGACCTTCGTCGGCCAGTCGTTGCGCCAGCGCCGGCACGGCATCGTGCGACTCACGCAAGAAACTGGGCTGGGCCGCAAGATCTTCGATCGGGTACCCGCTCAGCGCCATCTCGCCCGCCAGCAACAGGTCGGAGCCCGCCTCGAATGCGCCCCGTGCCGCGTTGACGATCTGTGTCGCGTTGCCCGAGAAATCGCCGACGATTGGGTTGGTTTGAGCCAGTGCCAATCGCAGTCGGGGCATACCGGTAGCCTAGAGCCGAGGCGCACGGTGCACCCGTGGCGGGCAACCAGGAGGAGCTTGCATGGACAAGCAACGTGACTTCGTTCTTCGCACGATTGAGGAGCGCGGCGTCAAGTTCGTGCGGCTATGGTTCACCGACGTCGTGGGCACTCTGAAGTCGGTGGCGCTCGCCCCAGCAGAGGTCGAGGGTGCCTTCGGCGAGGGCGTCGGTTTCGACGGCTCGGCGATCGAGGGTCTGACCCGATCCTTCGAGGCGGATGTTCTGGCACACCCGGACCCGACAACCTTCCAGATCTTGCCCTGGCGCGGGGAGATCGACCCGACCGCGCGCATGTTCTGCGACATCATGACCCCCGACGGGCAGCCGGCGGCGGCGGATCCGCGCAGCGTGTTGAAGAGGACGCTCGCAAAAGCTGCGGATCGCGGGTTCACGTTCTACACGCATCCCGAGATCGAGTTCTACCTGCTGAAGTCCAGCAAGTTGAAGAACGGGGTGGCGGAGCCGGTCGACTCGGCGGGCTACTTCGACAACGTCCCCGGTGGAACGGCCCACGACTTCCGTCGCCGTTCGGTGCGGATGCTCGAAGACCTCGGGATTTCGGTCGAGTTCAGCCATCACGAGGCGGGACCCGGTCAGAACGAGATCGACCTTCGCTACGCCGACGCGTTGACCATGGCCGACAACATCATGACCTTTCGCACCGTCATCAAAGAGGTGGCGATCGAGCAGGGCGTCTACGCGACGTTCATGCCGAAGCCGATCTCGGGTCAGCCCGGATCCGGTATGCACACCCATATGTCGCTCTTCGAGGGGGACACCAACGCCTTCTTCGACGCATCGGGTCAATACCAACTGTCGAAGATCGGTCGACAGTTCGTGGCGGGCCTTCTGCGCCACGCCCCCGAGATCACGGCGGTGACGAACCAGTTCGTCAACTCGTACAAGCGCCTGTGGGGCGGGGATGAAGCCCCGAGCTACCTCACCTGGGGCCACAACAATCGCTCGGCGCTGGTGCGCGTCCCGCTGTACAAGCCGGGGAAGGGCAACAGCGCTCGCGTCGAGTATCGTGCCATCGACTCGGCGGCGAACCCCTATCTGTCATTCTCCCTTCTGCTGGCCGCGGGCCTCAAGGGCATCGAAGAGGGCTACGAGTTGCCGCCGGAGGCGGAAGGCGATGTGTGGGCGCTCAGTGACGGCGAACGCCGCGCCTTGGGCTACGACGGCTTGCCGACGAGCCTGGATGCCGCCCTCCGGCTGATGGAGGACAGCGAGCTGGTTGCCGAGACCCTGGGCGAGCAGGTGTTCGAGTACGTACTGCTCAACAAACGACGCGAATGGGCGGGGTACCGGGCGCAGGTCACGCCGTTCGAGCTGTCGACCAACCTGGAGATCCTGTAGGAACCGAGCGCTGGGCCGACAGCATCCGGACGGCTCGGGAGGCGGCATGAGACGGACAATGACGACGCTCACCGAGCTTGCTCGGCTCGGATTCGCCGACCTCAGTGTTGCCGGTGAGGCCCTCGCTGGTGTGCCGCCCGAGTTGCTGCCCGCCTTCGCGTCCGCGGCGGATCCCGATCAGGCACTGCGACTGCTCTGCGGCCTGCTCGAGGGGTCACCCGAGGAGCTGGGCCCGATCCTCACCGACGCCGCCGCCGCGCTTCGACTGATCCGGGTTCTCGGTGCGTCGGCAGGGCTCGCCGAGTTCCTCGGGCACCACCCGGAGCAACTGCACGTGTTCGGCGAACGCCTGGCGACACTTCCCAGCGGCGAGCACTACGAAGCGGTGCTGCTTGCGGCCGTGGAGGGGCTCGCGGGGGAGGCGGGCTGGAACGCCTTACGCATCGCATACCGCCGGGAGCTCACCCTCGTCGCCGCGTGGGATCTAGAGCAGCCAGATGGCCAGGCCGTCGTCGACCGAGTGGCGGCCGCGTTGGCCGACCTGGCGACGGCCGCGTTGGATGCGGCTCTCACCCTGGCCCGGCGCGCGAGTCGGTTCCCCGCGGAGCAGGTCGCGGCGACGCGACTGGCGATTATCGGGATGGGAAAGGCAGGGGCGCGCGAACTCAACTACCTCAGCGATGTCGATGTGATCTTCGTCGCGGGCGCTGACGGTGAGCTCTCGGATGACCGAGCGGTGGAGATCGCAACGCGACTCGCGATGGAGACGATGCGCGCGATCCAGGAGCTCGCGCTGGAGCCCCCGCTCTGGGAGGTGGACGCCAATCTCCGACCCGAGGGCAAGGACGGCGCTCTGGTCCGATCACTCGACTCCCACCTCGCGTACTACGAACGCTGGGCGAAGAGCTGGGAGTTCCAGGCGCTGCTGAAGGCGCGGGCGATGGCCGGGGACCGCGAACTCGGCGAGCTCTACGTCGAACGGGTCGCCCCGATGGTGTGGTCGAGCGCGTCGCGCGAGAACTTCGTCGAATCGGTGCAGGCGATGCGTGAGCGCGTCACGGCCCACATTCCTCCGGATGAGGTCGAGGTGCAGCTCAAGCTCGGGCCCGGAGGCCTCCGCGACGTTGAGTTCACCATTCAGCTGCTTCAGCTCGTGCACGGGCACTCCGATCCCGAGGTGCGGCAGCGTTCCACCCTTGACGCCCTCGCTGCCCTGGCTGACCGCGGGTACATCGGCCGCGTGGAGGCGGCCGAGTTCGGCAACGACTACCGCTTCCTGCGCTTGCTGGAGCACCGCATCCAACTGTCGCGGCTCCGGCGCACACATCTGATGCCCCGTGACCACGATGCCCTGCGAGCCCTGGGGAGAGCCTCCGGCGTCGCGGCCACGGCCGACGGATTGCTGGAGGCCTGGCAGCGTGTCAAGCAGACCGTGCGCACCCTGCATGAGAGGCTGTTCTATCGTCCCCTGTTGTCAGCGGTGGCCGCGCTGCCCGACGACGGGTACGCGCTCACCAACGAGCAGGCGGAGGCGCGGCTCGCGGCCATCGGCTTCCGCGACCCCCGCGGTGCGCTTCACCACATCGCGGCGCTCACGAACGGCGTCTCACGACGCGCGCAAATCCAGCGGAACCTGTTGCCGGTCATGCTCGGCTGGTTCGCGGAGGGTGCGGACCCCGACCTGGGGCTGCTCAACTTCCGTCGTCTGAGCGACGATCTCGGCGAGACGTACTGGTTCTTGCGGATGCTGCGGGACTCGTCGGGCGCCGCGCATCGACTCACGCACGTCCTCTCGAGTTCACGCTTCGTCGGGGTGCTCTTCGAGCGCATCCCCGAGGCTGCGGCCTGGCTGGAGAACGACGGCGAACTGCGCCCGCGCAGCCGCGCCGAACTTCTCGACGAGACAGCCGCCACCGTGGCGCGCCATCTGGATGACGTGGATGCCGCCGCCCTCGCCCTGCGGACCGCCAGGCGACGCGAGGTGTTGCGCTTGGCCATTGCGGCCATCCTGGGCATGATCTCGGTCAAGGAAATCGGGCAGGGCTTGAGCGACATCACCTCGGCCCTCCTCACGGGCGCCCTGGCCCTGTGCCATCGCTGGGGTGACGGCATCGAGTTCGGGATCATCGCGATGGGCCGCTACGGCGGCCAGGAACTCGGTTTCGGAAGCGATGCGGACATCGTGTACGTCTATCGCTTGGCGGGCGCGACCGCGGAAGAGGCCGCCGTGCGGGCGGAGACCATCGTGCGCGAACTGAAGCGCCTCACCGAAGACCTGCGACTTCCGCTCGACCTGGACCTCGGCCTCCGTCCTGAGGGGAAGAACGGTGCCGTCGTGCGATCGCTCGACAGCTACCGCGCGTACTACGAGCGTTGGTCCCTCACCTGGGAGGCGCAGGCGCTCCTCCGAGCGCGTGGTGCGGTTGGCGATCCGGGTGTTCTGTCGGCCTTCGAGGCGCTGGCCGACGAGGTGCGGTATCCCGCGACCATCTCACCCGCCGACGTCCGCGAGATCAAGCGCATCAAGGCTCGGGTCGAGGCGGAACGATTGCCACAGGGGGCGGATTCCTCGCGGCATCTGAAGCTGGGCCGCGGCTCGCTGAGCGACGTCGAGTGGTTCGTGCAGCTCCTTCAACTCCAGCACGCGGGAAGCATGTCGGCGCTGCGCACGACCTCGACCCTCGGGGCCCTTGACGCTGCCGTCGATGCTGAGCTTCTCCCCGCGGGGGACGCCGCAAAGCTCCGGGCTGCCTGGATCATTGCCTCCAGGGCACGTTCGGCGATGACCCTCTGGACTGCAAAGACCGCCGATGTGCTCCCGACAGATCGTCAGCAGCTCGAGGGCGTCGCCCGGTTGTTGGAATATCCGCCCGGCGGTGCTGCTCGTCTCGAGGAGGACTACCTGCGCACGACCAGACTTGCGCGACAGGTTTTCGAGCGACGTTTCTACGGTGGGCGGCGCTAACCGCCGTCTGCCCACCGTTCACCGACACGATGCCTGGATGGGGCACTCGGTTCAGAGAGGCGGGGTCCACTTGCCCCATGACCCCCCGCGGCTCTGCTCTCTCCATCAGCGTGATCGGTACCGGCTATCTCGGAGCAACACACGCCGCCGCCATGTCGGAACTCGGATTCGACGTGGTGGGAGTGGACTCCGATCCCGCCAAGATCGCCGCCCTCGCGGCTGGGCGTTTGCCCTTCTTCGAGCCCGAACTGCCTGAGCTGATTCAGACCCATCTCGCGACTGGGCGGTTGCGATTCACCACGGATCTGGCCGAGGCGGTCGGGGGGAGTGACATTCACTTCGTCTGCGTCGGCACTCCGCAACGCGCGGGTAGTCACGCGGCCAACACCGACTTCGTCGAGAACGCGGTCGCCGAGATCGCCAGAGCGCTGCGGCGGGATGCCGTCGTGGTCGGCAAGTCAACCGTCCCGGTCGGCACGGCTGGCCGCCTTCAGGAACTCCTCGGCGCGCTCGTTCCGGACGGGATCGACGCCGAGTTGATCTGGAATCCTGAGTTTCTGCGCGAGGGAAAGGCGGTGCGTGACACCCTGCATCCCGACCGCATTGTCATCGGGGGAGCGTCGGCGCGCGCGGAGACCCTCATGCGCGAGCTCTACGCCGGACCGATCTCCGACGGCGCGCCCGTCATCGCGTGCGATCTGCCAACGGCCGAACTGGTGAAGGTGAGCGCAAATGCGTTCCTGGCAACCAAGATCTCGTTCATCAACGCGATCGCCGAGTTGTGCGAGGCCGCCGGCGCCGACGTCACCGTGCTCGCGGATGCTCTCGGTCACGACGCGCGGATCGGGCGTCAGTTCTTGAACGCCGGGCTCGGTTTCGGGGGTGGGTGCCTGCCCAAGGACATCCGCGCTCTGACTCACCGTGCCGCAGAACTCGGTGCCATGGGCGCCGTCGCCTTGCTCGAGCAGGTCGACGACATCAACATGCATCAGCGCCAGCTGGTTGTCGAGCTCGCTCTGCAGGCCTGCAACGGCTCGCCGTTGCTTTCGCGGATCGGGGTGCTCGGCGCCGCGTTCAAACCGCACACCGACGACGTGCGCGACTCGCCGGCGCTCAACGTCGCTGCGGCCCTTCACCTGCGGGGCGCGCAGGTTGCCGTCTACGATCCGGCGGCGAGGGAGACCGGCCGCCGCACCTTCCCGACTCTCGGTTTCGTCGACTCAATGGAGGCTGCGGTTGCCGGTGCGGATGTGCTGCTGCTGCTGACCGAGTGGCCCGAGTTCCTCGCGGCGGACCCGGAGATCGTGGGAAGGATGGTCCGGCGCCGCACGATCATCGATGCACGCAACTGCCTCGATCCTGCCCTGTGGCGTGCCGCCGGGTGGACCCTGAAGGGTCTCGGGCGAGCATCGGCACGCTCCACCGAGTTGCGCACCCTGCAACTCACCTAACCCGCCAGCGTGAAAGGGCCGCACCTCGCGCGAGGTGCGGCCCTGTCGTCTTGCTGCGGTCTACTCAGACCCCGAAGTACAGCTCGTAGGCTAGCCAACTACTTACTTGCCGCAACAGCCAGTGATCGTCACTCGCCAGGGGCAGCAGCTACGCATTGCTACGCCACGTATTGTGTCGAGTAAGTGCGATCTCGCTCCGGGCATCTCACGCAAGCGCTGTTCTCACCCGTCGACCGAGCCCCGCCGTCGAAGACACTTGGATGCGCGTTGGCGCCAAGCGAGGGTTAGAGTGCTTCGCTCAAGCAACGAGGCTGGTCAGACCCCCGCCGTGCCCGTGGAGCCAGGCGCCCATGATGTCGCGCGGTGACCAGATCGCGACGGATGCCTTGCTGGGCGCGTCGTGGTTCGCGGCGCGACACGGTACCTCGACGACTTCGCCTTCGGAGCAATACGACACGACAACTTTGTTGGGGCGTAGAAGGTTCGGAAGTACGGACTTCGCTGTGTCAGACGTCTCAAAGCAGTGGTCGTGAATAAGGAATCGAGTGCGAAATCCCAGGTCAAGGGGAGGTTTCCTCTCATCGCGTTGCACAACTCGCATCCTCAGCGATTGTCCGCGCATAGACACGGTATGACAAACAAGAAGCGACTCAATACAGAAGGTCACCGCTCGCCGACCGCGCTTGGCGCTGGCCGCCCCAAGCTTGCGGTGGGTGAGCTTGGCAAGATTTGGCTCCGAGAGGAGCTCGGTCGGTTCCACGGTCGCGTTTACACGACTGATGCCGGCGGAATCCGGCGCCAGATCTCAGTCCTCGCTGATACTCCTGAGGCAGTGGAGCGCGAGCTTCGCAGAAAGGCTGCGCGGCTTGCGCTCAAGCCAGGCGAACTGTCGAGCGCATCCACGTTGGCGGAGTTGCTTGACACTTGGTACGACGAAATCGTGCTGACTCGCCCAATCCGTGAGCAGTCAATGATGATGTACCGCACGAAGATCAACCGGCTCCGACGGTTCTATGGCGCGATCCGGCTGGAGGAACTGCGGCCGCACCGGGTCCAGGCGCTCGCGAATGACCTTGCGAGTCGAACGCAGCGGGCAGAATACGGGACGCTTTCGTCGGTATTGAGACAGGCATTCCGGTACGCAGTGCGAGCGGAGCTCATGTCGCACAACCCGATGGACGCGCTTGACACGGTCAAACACGAGCAGCGAGACAACATCGCTCTCACGGTCGAGCAGGTACAGGTATTTCGAAGTGAGTTTCGTGAATACGTGTTGGAGGGAGAACGTCGCTCGAACCGGCGTCAGGCCCAGCTGACCGTCGACATCATCCTCGGCGTCGGGGGACTGCGAATCTCAGAAGCCCTTGCCATCAGGGTCGGAGACGTCGACTTCGGAGCGAACACGGTCAGCGTGAACGGCACGCTGGTCTACATTCCGGGGCAGCCTCTGGAACGCCAACCCAAGCTCAAGGCGAAGGGCCAGGAGCGGTTGGTGCGCCTCGCTCCAGACGGCATCGCTATGCGAGCGCTCCGCTCGGCATACGAATCGTTGTCGCCAAACCACCGCGGCCCCGAAATGCCTGTCCTGCGCAGGATCGTCACGGTCGGGGTGAGAACGCCTTGGATCAACCCGTCGATCATCAGCGATCACTTCGACCGCGTGACGGAGCGCTCGAGCGTGGTCGCCGCACTGGCCGCTACTGGTCTCTCACCGAAGCAGCTGACGCCCCACACGCTTCGACGTTCTGTCGCGACTCATGTCAGTCGCGCGATCGGAGACGATGCGGCATCGGCGCTGCTTGGTCATGCGGACTCCCGGATCACTCGTCAGTCGTACATCGCTCCGATCGCGAAGGTGGTCGACGCCGAGGGGCTGGACGACTTGTTTCAGTTCGATGAGGATCCGTGGGACTGAGCCGCGCGAGAGCTCCAAGAGGCCGAGAACGTCGGGATCGCTCTGTTCGCGAGGAATGAGCGCGATCCGGCTAACGCCTTGCCAACGTCCCCGGAATGACTGGGGAATCAATCAGCGAAGGCCGAAATGTGGGAATCCGAAATACAGCTCGGACCTGAGAAAGTCCGCTTTCCCAGGAAATCCGGTGACACTAGAGCGCCCCAGGCGACATACAACGACACCCGGAGTCGCCAGAGCTTGTAGGGCTGTTGTAGGGCAATGGTCGGGCCGTGACCTCGGTGCGTGTCCAGGCTGTCGAGCCCCTCACCTCGAGAGTAGCTCGACAGAAATCGACTCCCAGCTCCGTCTAGAGAGCGCGTAGGCCGAGACAGCCCCGAGTAGCTCGGCTCGACCCTCCTCAAGGGGACAGGTCCATTGCCCTAACAGGAAGGGATCGCTACCGCGCTGAGGTCGAGCTCGGGGCGGCGCACCGGATAGCGGTTCGTCGAGCGTTGAGCTCATAGCGCCGAAGGTTCCCGTGCGGACGTACCATCCGTCCCAACCTTGAATGGTTGTTCGGGCGCAGGCAAGACGCCCGGTGGACGTCTCTCTCGCCCGACCATCGTGATGGAGAGCGGTCGTCCCCTAACTTGAGCACTGTGACGGAAAAGCCCAAAGCCGAGCATCCTGCAGTCTTCGCGTCTGCGTCGGTTCATTTCACCTTGAGTACTAACACCAAGAAGCCGCTGGACATTTACAAGGCGTCGCGCCGACTGCTCGCGGCCGATGTCGCCTCATCCGCGGCCTGGCCCGACAGCCAGAAGGTCTACGTGCCGGCGCGGTACAGGGCTCGCGGAAAAGAGCTCTACCGTCTGCGGAGCCTCCCGTCAGATTTTCGCGCCCTCAGGGCCGCGCCGGCATGGGGTAAGGCGATCAGCTTTGCTGTCCGCCACCGTCATGACCTTGGCCTGGCTCGCATGGGGCTTCAAATGGTCTGGGCGCAGAAGTTGAAGGCGGACATCGAACGCGTCAAGAAGAACCCGATTCCTGGACGTGACTTGTTGTGGTTCTCTGCTCGTCATCCGATCGTCTTCGTTCGTTTCATTCTCCCCACCCTGCGCCTCTCGCGAACGCGGCCGTCGGACGATGCAGAACAAGCCAGCAGCCGGGCCGGCGCGACGGAGCCGGCGGACGGGCCGCCGAGTGGCAGTGTGGAGGAGCCGGACGTTTTCGCGGCGCTTGATGACACTACGGATCTTCTCGATCAGGCCGAGCGGTTGTACATAGACCAACAGGTCGTTTCGGCTGCCGAGCGCGTTGTCGACGAAGGTCTATTCGGTGGCCGGGATCGCGACGAGAGCCGCTTTGTACGGCTTCTATTGCGGCAGAGCTACCACGAGTTGATCGTGCCGGACCGCTCAGAAACGCAGCGAGTCGTGTTCGAGCCGCGACTCTTTCTCCACGAGTCAGGCGCGGTTCAGTTGACAGTTCGGGTCTCGACGGACGGACCGCTTTCGACCATTCAGGTAGTTCGGCTGATGCATGGCACGTCCATCTTCAAGTCATCGCGCATTCCCAGACCCTTGGTTCAAGGCACCGGATGGGAGACGGTTGCCACATGGTCGGGTGAGATGGACGCGGAGGCCGAGCTCGCCGACTTCCAGCATCCACAGCCAATGTCGATGTTAGAACTACTGCATTTCCACCTTCGAGCCGTCGGGATTGCCATTGGGACTCACTTACCTCAAAACTGGATCAACTACCCAACAGGCATCTTGGAGGCTGGCAACTGCTGCCCACCTGGCGCATGGCGGCACGTCCACGAGAAGGACGTGAAGAAGGTAATGCTGCGGTTCGACAGCGACGCCGCGGTGGCCGCTCATGTGAAGATCGGCCGCGATCTCTCCTCGATGGCGGAACACTCACTGTTCACGAATCTCGCCACAACGGTCTATTTCCAATGGGAGGGCGAGCGTCCGTCTGGCATACCGGAACTTGACACGACGCTAGTCGTGGAATATGCGCTCTATCTCTACTGGCGTCTACA
>JABBOD010000080.1 GCA_019351995.1 Acidobacteriota bacterium | reverse complement strand
CTAGAGGGCCGGCACCCGCACGATGAGTGCTGCGGGGTCGACATGCGCGTCGAATCCGAGCACGAGACCGAAATCGTCACCGTCGAGCTCGAAATCCTCGGGACGGTCAAGTCGCACACTGAGGCGACGGCCGCGAAAGTAGCGCAGCGTGCGCACGTCCCGGTTGAGTCCCGCCAGGCGACGACCGACCGAGCTGCGGCGCAGAACACCGTTCTCCCAGACGATCCGCACCCAGATCTGCACCCAGCCACCCAGGCCCTCCGGGCGCAGGGTCACGATGTCGAAGAGCCCATCGTCAAGTTCCGCATCGGGCAACAGCAGCACGTTGCCGGGCAGGAGCCCGACGTTGCCGATGAGGATGGTGTGCACGTTCATGGTCTTCTCCGGCTCGTGGCCGAGTCGGTACCGCATCCGAATCTTCTCGCTGTCGCGCATCGAGCGGGCGATCGCGTCGACGTAGGCGAGCCAGCCGACCCGTCTCTTCAGTTCCGGGCGGGTGTTCGCGATCATCTTCGCGTCGAGTCCGAGCCCGGCCATCACCACGAAGGAGTGTGTTTCGCGGGAATGGTCCGCTCGTTCGAGTTCGATCACGCCCACGTCGATGGCGCGGTCGACCCCCGCGAAGGCGGTGTGGACGGATGCTGCGAGCTGTCCCACCGGGATGTCCAAGTTGCGCGCCAGGATGTTGCCGGTCCCGGCCGGCAGGAGAGCCATCGGCACACCGGATCCGCGCAGCGCCTCGGCGACCGCACGCACCGTTCCGTCGCCGCCGACGGTGAGCACGACATCCACCTGCTTGCCCATGGCCGCGCGCGCCTGGCCGGCTCCCATGTCGTCGACACTGGTCGACAACCACAGCGTGTCCGCCCAGCCCGCCGCCTTCTGCGACGCGGCCACTGCACGGCGCAGCTTGACCAGATCCACCTTGATCGGGTTGTACACGACTGCCGCCCGGCGAATGGATGCGGGCTCGGTCATGGGTTCAGGCTAGTGGGGCCGAATCCGTAGACTGGGCGGGTGATCGACCCGCAGCTTCTTCGCGAGAATCCCGACGCTGTGCGGATGTCGCAGGAGCTGCGCGGGTCCTCCGTCGAGTTGGTTGACGAGGCGCTCGCCGCCGACGTCGCCCGTCGTGCCGCGATCGCCGCCTTCGAGGCGGATCGCGCCGAGCAGAATGCTTTCGGCAAAGTCGTGGCGGCGGCGGCGAAGGAGCAGAAGGCGGCTCTGGTCGCGCAGGCGCAGGATCTTGCGAACCGCGTGAAGGCGGGCCAGGCGCGTGTGGCGGATGCCGATGCCGAGTTCACGCGGATTGCCGGCAGCATCCAGAACATCGTCATCGACGGCGTGCCCGCAGGCGGCGAGGACGACTTCGTCACGCTGAAGCACGTCGGCGAGAAGCCCACATTCGATCCGACGCTGTTTCCCGATGGCCCGCGCGACCACCTCGCGATCGGCGAGCTGCTCGACGCGATCGACATGGGTCGCGGTGCCAAGGTCAGCGGCGCGCGGTTCTCCTTCCTGAAGGGCGTTGGTGCTCGCCTCGAGCTGGCTCTCATCCAACTCGGCCTGCAGCGCGCGCTCGACGCCGGTTTCACCCCCATGATCACTCCGACGCTGGTGCGTCCCGAGATCATGGCCGGCACCGGATTTCTGGGCCAGCATGCCGACGAGATCTACTACCTCCCCGCCGACGAGCTGTACCTCACCGGAACGAGCGAGGTGGCGCTCGCCGGCTACCACCAGGGCGAGATCATCGATGTGTCGAATGGTCCGATTCGCTACGCCGGCATCTCGACCTGCTATCGGCGGGAAGCGGGTTCGGCCGGCAAAGACACCCGTGGCATCATCCGGGTCCACCAGTTCCAGAAATTGGAGATGTTCAGCTACATCGACCCCGCGGATGCCGAGGCCGAACACCAGAGACTGCTCACCCTGCAGGAGGGCATGCTGCAATCCCTCGGACTCAGCTACCGCGTGATCGACACCGCCGCCGGAGATCTCGGATCCAGTGCCGCCCGGAAGTACGACGTCGAGGCCTGGGTGCCGACGCAGGATGCGTACCGCGAGCTCACCTCCACGTCCAACTGCACGACGTACCAGGCGCGTCGCCTCGACATCCGCCACCGCACGCCGTCGGGCAAGACCGCCCCCGTCGCCACCCTGAACGGCACGCTGGCAACCACGCGCTGGATCGTCGCGATCCTGGAGACCCATCAGCAGCCGGACGGCTCGGTCGTCGTGCCGGAGGCGCTGCGGCCGCTGATCGGGCTCGACGTTCTGGAGCCCGTGTAGTGGAGAAATGGCTCGTCGCCCTCGACGTCGACGGCACGGTGCTGCGGGAGGACGGCTCCCTCGGTGAGGCCACCGAACAGGAGATCCAGCGCGTCGCCGCGCTCGGACACCACGTGATGCTGTCGACCGGCCGCTCGGTGTCGATGACCCTCCCGGTGCTCGACCGGCTCGACCTGGTCTCGGAGTACGTCGTGTGCGCGAACGGCGCGATCGTGCTCGGACGCGATGAGGCTGCGCCGCTCGGCTATTCGCACGCCTTCGTCGAGACCTTCGACCCCACCGAAGTTCTCACTCGGGTGCGGGCGCACCTCGAAGGAGCCAGCTACGCGGTTGAGGATGCCGACGGTGTCTTCCGCTTCACGGGCACGTTCCCGGATGGCGCACTCGCGGCATCCCGGCAGAAGGTCTCTTTCGAGGAGCTGCTGCACGTGCAAGCCACCCGCGTTGTCGTCATCTCGCCCGATCACGCCATCGACGACTTCCTGTCGGTTGTCGAACGGATGGGCCTGCGCAAGGTCAGTTACAACGTCGGCTGGACGGCCTGGCTGGACATTGCGCCGGAGGGCGTCAACAAGGCGACCGGCCTCGAGGTGGTGCGGGACGCGCTCGGCATTCCCCGCAGCCGCATTCTGGTGATGGGAGACGGCCGTAACGACATCGACATGCTCGAGTGGGCCGTCGCCGGCGGTGGCCTCGGGATCGTGATGGGGCAGGCCCCGCAGGAGGTCGCTGTCGCCGGCAACGAGACGACCGCATCCGATCTGGATGACGGCGTGGCCCTCGCGCTCCGCCGTCACTTCCCGGAGGAGGGATTTCCTCGAGGACGGTGACACGTCCAGGGTTGACCGAGAGGGATCGGTTACACTCGCTTTCGGTCATCCTGGAGGGCTGTCCGAGCGGCCGATGGAGCCAGTCTTGAAAACTGGTGAGCAGCGATGTTCCGTGGGTTCGAATCCCACGCCCTCCGCTGGGCCTGCCCGTTGGCCCGATCGCACCGACCGAGTTGACCACTCGACCAGACGAGATGAGGTGCCCCGGTGAGCGAACTCCGCGACCGCTCGAACCGCGCCCCGAAGGCTGCCGGGCTCGCTCGCCATGGGCGACTGAAGCAGTCCGCCGTCTGGAAGACGGTCCTCGGGCTGATCGGCGGCACCCTGGCCGTCGCCCTCATCGCGGGTTTCTCGGTCGCCGGGATCGCCGTGTGGCAGTTGCAGTCCAACATCAAAACGGTGAAGATCGGACAGGATTCTGTCGCGCCGCCGCCGAACATCGCCTCGTATCAGGGAGGCTTCAACATCCTTCTGGTCGGGAGCGACACGCGCGCCGGGCAGGGTGGGATTGGCGGGACCGTCGCCCAGGACAGCGGCGCCTTGAACGACGTCACGATGCTCATGCACGTCGCGCAGGACCAGAAGAGCGCGACCGTGGTGAGCATCCCGCGCGACATGGTGGTGCCGTATCCGAAATGCCCGCACGGCAATGTGGATGCGGGCCTGCCGATCAACAACTCTCTCGCGTACGGCGGGCTCGCCTGCACGGTGCTCGTCGTTCAGAAGCTCACCGGGCTCACCATCCAGTTCGCCGGGCTCATCACCTTCCAGGGCGTCATCGCGATGTCGGATGCCGTCGGCGGTGTCGACGTCTGCGTCGCGGGCCCGATCAAGGACCCGTATACGGGTCTCAGCCTGCCCGCGGCCGGAACCTACAACCTGCAGGGTGCGCAGGCGCTCGCCTTCCTGCGCAGTCGGCACGGTGTCGGCGACGGCAGCGACCTCGGTCGCATCGGCTCGCAGCAGGTGTACCTCTCGGCCCTGGTGCGCAAGATCAAGAGCAGCGGCACCCTCACCGACCTGGGCAAGCTCTACTCGATCGCTCAGGCCGCGACGCAGAACATCACACTGAGTCAGAACTTCACGCACCTGGACACCCTGGTGTCCGTCGCCCTCGTGCTGAAGAACATCCCGCTCCAGAACATCGTCTTCGTGCAGTACCCCGGCACCACGGCAGGCACAGGTATCTACGCGGGCAAGGTGCAGCCGCTGACGTCGGTCGCGAACGCCCTGTTCGCCGCGATCAAGGCGGATCAACCGGTCGGGCTCGACAAGAACGCCCTCTCCGGTGCCCACAACGGATCGACGACAGACCCGAATGCCCCCGCGGCTCCCGCGACGACGGCGCCACCAGCGACCCCGGTGGCGACCCCGACGCTGCCGGGCGACAGCTCCAGCGCCCCCCCCGCCACCGTGATCCCCGGACTCAAGGGCCAGTCCGCGGCCACCTACACGTGCTCGCAGCCGTATCGAGGCTGAGCCGCGCACAGCCGATTCGATTCGACGACTCCCGGCATCCGGCTATGATGGGCGAGGCAGTACCGGGAGACGTCGCATAGTCCGGTCGAGTGCACCACCCTGCTAAGGTGGAG
>JABBOD010000006.1 GCA_019351995.1 Acidobacteriota bacterium | reverse complement strand
CTAGCTAGGCGCGACACCTAGCCGGGCAGGACCTGGGGGGCACCCTTCGCCGGCCGATGCCGCCACAGCTGCAGTCCCGCGTAGCTCCGCCACGGCGCCCAGGCGGCCGCCCGTGCAGCCAGTGCTTTCGGCGCATGCGGGAGGCCGAGCGCCTCCGCGCTCTGTCGGATCACCAGATCGGTCTCGAGGAAGGTGTCAGGGTTGCCGAGCGTGCGGAGCGTCAGGTAGCCAGCGGTCCACGGCCCGACGCCGGGCAACGCCAGCAGCTGGGAGCGCAACTCGACGGCGGGGGTCGCGGGCCCGAGCTGGAGTGCGCCGCTCGCCACGGCATCCGCCACTCGGATGATCGTCCCGACCCGGTTCGACGGCCCCCGCAGCACCTCGCCACCTCGCTCGGCGATGACCGCCGCCGGCGGGAACAGGCCGCTGTCGCCCAGCGCGTCGACAAGGCGGCCGATCACCGTGCGTGCCGCCGCGACCGAGATCTGCTGGCCGATCAGCGTGCGAAACAGCGCCTCGTCGCCGTCAGCCGCGCCCGGAATCCGAATGCCGGGCACCTGTGCCACCAGCGGCGCCAGCACCGGATCGGCCGACAGCGCCGCGTCGATCGCGACCGAATCGGCGTCGAGGTCGAACAATCGTCGCACCCGAGCCGACAGCGCTGGGGTGTCTGCCAGGCTCGCCAGCCGCGCGGTGACGATCACGCCGGCCCGCTCGGAGTCGAGTCGCACGGTCACGTCTGCTCGGCCGCCCGGGAGCGCAAGAGCTCGGTGCAAGTGTTCGTCATCGCCGGACTCGAGCCCCGGAACGGCGTGGTCGGCAAAGAAGCGGAAGAGGCCGTGGCCGTCGAATGGCGAACGTGCGGGGAGCCGCAGGGTGAGAGGCGTTGCGGCATCCGCGGCAATCGCACCCGCTGTGCCAGCTTCCCCGCGGCGGCGCGCACGCGCTCTCGCGATCGCGCGGAGCTCCGTGGGCGTGCTGCGATACACCTCCGCGATGGTCTCGTTGAACTGTCGCAGGCTGCCGAATCCGGACGCGAACGCGATGTCGCTCACCGGCAGCTCGGTGGCGGCGAGCAGGGAGCGCGCCGTCTGGGCACGATTCGCTCGGGCGAGGGCGAGCGGCCCGGCGCCGAGCTCGGTGCGCAGCACCCGGGTGACGTGTCGCGCGGTGTACCCGAGGCGGCGGGCGAGACCCTCGACTCCCTCTCGTTCGATCACGCCATCGTGCACGAGTCGCATCGCGCGGGAGGCGAGGTCGTCGTGGAGGTTCCAGTCGGGGGAGCCGGGCACGGCATCCGGTTGGCACCGTTTGCAGGCGCGAAGACCGGCCTCGTGGGCGGCGGCAGCGGTGCGGTAGAAACTCACGTTGCTCGGCTTGGGCGTCATGGCGGGGCAACTGGGGCGACAGTAGATCCCGGTGGAGTGCACGCCCGCGATGAACTGCCCGTCAAACCGTGCGTCCCGCGAGGCCAGAGCGCCATAGCGCTGCTCGAAGAGCGCCCGCTGCTCGCTGGTGGAGTCGTCCATTCCCACACCCTGGCACGTGCACCCGCCACTCGTCAGCGGAAATCGGACATCGTCGCTCTGTGCTTTCCCGTCCGCGCAGCACGCCATCGGCTAACCTCGCAGCATGACCATGGACATCGCGCGCGGTGCCACCCAGGAGGCGTCGGCGCCGGAGTCGCCCGCCGACGTCGCGGCGCGCGACGAGCTCCGGGCGCTACTGCTGGCCGAACTCGGCGACGCGGTGCGCGTTGACGCCGACACGCTGAACGCGGCCCGCGCTGACAAGTCCGGCCACGTCTCTCCGACGCTGCCCCTCGCGGTCGTCGAGGCGACGACCATCGAGCAGGTGCAGGCGACGATGCGCTTCGCCACGGAGCACCGGATCCCGGTGGTTCCGCGTGGCGCGGGCACGGGCCTGGCGGGCGGTGCGATCGCCAGCGCGGGGGAGCTGGTGCTCTCGACGCGGGGGATGGATCGCATCCTGGAGATCTCGCTCGATGACGAACTTGCCGTCGTCGAGCCCGGCGTCATCAACGGCGACCTCAACGCGGTGCTCGCCGAACGGGGGCTGTGGTGGGCGCCGGATCCGGCCAGTAAGGCGATCTCGACCGTCGGAGGCAACATCGCCACCAATGCCGGTGGACTGCTGTGCATGAAATACGGTGTGACCCGAGAAGCGGTGCTCGGCCTGAAGGTCGTGATGGCTGACGGCCGCCTTCTCGAGATGGGCCACCGCACGGTGAAAGGCGTCACGGGATACGACCTGACCGCACTGATGATCGGCTCGGAGGGCACCCTCGGCATCGTCGTCGAAGCCACCCTCAAAATCGCCCCGTTGCCGCGCGGCGGTTTGGCGACCATCAGCGCGCTGTTTCCCAGTGTTGAGGGCGCCGCACGTGCCGCCTCGGTGATCGTGGCCAGCGGGATCAAGCCGGCCATCATGGAGTTGCTCGACGGACGAGCCCTGGTCGGCATTGGTGCGTACCTCGGGCTGGATCTCGGGGGGCAGGACGGCCGCGGTGCGCAGCTGCTGGTGCAAACGGATGGCACTGGTGCCGACTCCGAGGCGAACGATGTGCTGGCCGTCATCCGTTCGCTCGGCGGCGACGCGGAGCTGACCACCGACCGCGCAGAAGGCGAGGCGCTGTTCGCGATCCGCCGGGCGTTCCATCCGGCGATGGAGGCCCGTGGCACGGTGCTGATCGAGGACCTCTCCGTGCCCCGCAGCACGCTGCCCGCGATGTTCACCGCGATCGACGCCATCGAGGCGAAGTACGGCGTCGAGATTCCGACCGTCGCGCACGCGGGCGACGGCAACCTGCATCCGAACTTCGTCTTCCAGGGGGAGGTCGTCGACGGGCACGTCGAGGTCCCTGCTCATGTCTGGGCGGCGGCCGACGAGCTGTTTCTGACCTGTCTGCGGCTGGGCGGCACTCTCACCGGGGAGCACGGCATCGGCATCCTGAAGAAGCGGTGGCTGCGCGATGAGCTCGGCGAGGTCTCCCTCACGCTGCAGCAGGAGCTCAAGCGCGTCTTCGATCCCCTGGGAATCCTCAACCCCGGCAAGGTCTTCTGACGACCTTCTTGCAGGAATCCGACGGAACGTTCTTCGGGCGGAATAGTCGAGCACCTGTGTCAGTTGTACCCGGCAAGGTGACTACTCAGATGACTACTGCGATGACCACTCAGACCACGTTCGACGCCTCGGCGCCCCCTCGGGAGACGCACGTTCCGGGAGCGCCTCTGACCCGTGTTCCCGCGCTCGCGCGCCAAACCCGATCTGTCGTTCCGCGACCAACCGTCGGACGGCTCCGACTGCGGCCCGCACGCCGCGGGCGAGGCTTCATCGTCGGCTCGGTGGACGCCGCCGGGCCCGACACGAACGGCTTTGCGCCGCGAGACCGCGTCGCCTGGCGCGACTTCGGCGGCCAACTGGACGAGCTCGTGCTGCTCGATCAGGATGACGTGCTCGGTGTTCCCAGCTGGATCAGTGACGAGCAGGTCGTGAGCTACCTCGGGGCCGGCCTCATCGCGAGGGCACTCGTTCGCACGCGTCCGTTCGCCCGCGGGGATCACGTGCGGGTCGTCTCGACGGACTCGGTCGTGGCCGAACTCACCGCCGCATGGGCTCGCTCCCTCGGGGCGCGCATCGTCGATCCGGCCGCCGAGACCGCTCGGGTGTCGATTCAGGATGAGCCACGCGTGCGTCGCACGGTGCTGGGCAGCCACGGCAAGCTCGCGCAGGCGGCTGTCGAGGTGTTCCAAGCGATCCGGGCAGGTGTTTTCGACGGGGTCGCCACCATTCCCGGTGTCGACACCAGCATCGCGGCCTGAGCGAACCCCCGGGCGATCGCGACTCGACCAGCGAGCTCGAGCCATAGGCTGTCCGCATGGCGTTCCTGGTTGCTCTCGGCGACGATGAACTGAGTCCGGATGCGGCGGCCGCCGCCCAGCGGATGCTCGTCGCCCATCCCGGCGCCCTGTCGAAGCTGGATCGCACCCTCCTCGGCTCGGTGCCCGCCTTCGAGGCGTACCGGGGCTGGCTCGACCTTCGGGACGAGCTCTGCCCGTTCCTGGGAGAGCGGGCGGTCAATATGTTCTGCTTCGCGATCAGCGATGGGTGTGCGGCGCCGTACCCGACGCAGCTGTTCCGGCGCGAGCTGGAACTCAACGGGGACAACCCCCTCGATCCGCAGGTCACCGAGGCGGAACGCCTCCTGATCGACTGGGGCCGCGGTCTAGGAGCGGGAGCCGCATCCGTGGACCCGGAGTTGACGGCGCGCCTGATCGCGACCTTCCAGCCGAAGCTGCGCCTGCTGCTCACGGCGTTCGCCGGCCTGATGGTGGCGGTGTGCGTTTTCACGGTCACGGCCGGCACCGAGCCGGAGTGACGGGCGTCAGGAGAGTCGGAGGCATGCGCGACCCGAGGGCCCGAGCGACACCGCCTGCGGCGCCGGGGGAGATGCTCGCCTCGACGCTCGAGCCCGTCCCGCCGCGCCTCGACCGCCCCGCGCCGGCTCGGTCGACACTGCTCGTCGTGGGCATCGTCGGCTTCATCGTCGTGGGCATCGCGGCGGTCATCGTCGTGGCGTACTTCCTGTCGATTCTCGGGCCACAACTGACTTTCGTGGGAGGGCTCCTTGCGCTCGTTCCGCTGACGATCGTGCTGCTCGGCGTGCGCTGGATCGACCGCTGGGAGCCGGAGCCGTTCGGCTTGCTCCTGTTCGCCTTCTTCTGGGGTGCCGGCGTCTCGGTCGTGCTCGCGCTGACCGTCGACACCGGTGTGCAGATCGCGCTCTCCACCCGCGGTGGGCCGACCGACATGACGCAACAGCTGCAATCGATCGTCCAGGCACCGATCGTCGAGGAATCGGCCAAGGGGCTCGGTGTTCTGCTGATCTTCCTGGTCGCGCGCAAGTACTTCGACGGCCCCGTCGATGGCATCGTGTATGCCGCCACCGTCGCGGGAGGTTTCGCGTTCAGCGAGAACATTCAGTATTTCGGGATCCAAATCGCCCAGGAGGGCGGATTCGACGGTTCGGTCGGGCAGATCTTCTTCATGCGCGGGCTCCTCTCGCCGTTCGCCCACGTCATGTTCACCTCGATGACCGGCGTCTTCATCGGGATCGCGGCCCGGCAGAGCAGTCGCCTGCGCGGGGTCGGCCTGTTCTTCATCGGTCTGATCCCGGCGATTTTGCTCCATTCGCTGTGGAACGGCGCGCTCTCGGTGGTGAGCGACTTCTTCGGCTACTACGCCCTCGTGCAAGTGCCCCTGTTCGCCACCACCGTTGTGGGTGTGGTGGTGCTCCGCCGCCGAGAGATCCGGCTGACACAGCTGCGCCTCGGGGAGTATGCGGCCGGCGGCTGGTTCAGTGCGGCCGAGATCCAGTCCCTCGCGACCCCCCTCGGTCGGCGCCGCTCGATCGCGTGGGCGAAGGCGC
Source organism: Acidobacteriota bacterium (assembly GCA_019351995.1). Classification (GTDB taxonomy): domain Bacteria; phylum Actinomycetota; class Actinomycetes; order Actinomycetales; family Microbacteriaceae; genus Lysinimonas. The sequence continues at coordinate 83,269 of JABBOD010000006.1, read as the reverse complement.
ATGGCCATGCCAAGCTGATGCGCAGCTACCTCCGCAATGTCACGCGCCTGGCGTACGCGCGCAACCGCATCGTCACGCAGCGTGACGGTCGCGCGTCGGCGCAGGCGGACGAAGCGACTCTGCTGGGCTCGATCACCGCCCAGCGTGCGCAGCTTGCTGCGGCCCTCGCGGGCACTTCTCTCAATCAGACTCATCGCCCAGTGGCGGGTCAATGACTCCGGCTCTTCTGGGCGATGAGTTGATCTGCGACCAGAGTGCACCCGCTGGAGTGCGGGGTCAAGCCCTCGCGGCGTGTCACGTGCGTACGATGCCCTGGTGACTGTCGACGCCGTGTCCTCCAATCGTGTTGTGACCTTCTCCCGTTTCGGGGGACCCGACGTGCTCGAACTCGCCGACGAATCGGTGACGGATCCCGGACCGGGTCAGCTGCGGATCGCCTTGCGGGCCGCGGGACTGAACCCCGCCGATTCGAAGCGGCGTGAAGGCGGTCCCCAGTACACGCTGAGCTTTCCTGCCGGGGTCGGTCGCGAGCTGGCAGGTGTCGTGGAGGCCGTCGGGGAGGACGTCAGCGAGTTCGTCGTGGGAGAGCGGGTATTCGGGACGGTTCCGGATGGCGCGTTCCAGACCCATCTCGTGACGGAGGCGAGTCGGGTCGCTCGACTCCCCGTCGAGCTCTCGTGGGCCATCGGTGGCGGTCTGGCGCTCGTCGGTCAGACCGCGTGGGATGCCCTCGCCTCGCAAGCCCTTGCCGGCCGGGGGCAGGAGCGCGCCACCATCGTGGTCAGCGCGGCCGCCGGCGGGGTCGGTGGCGTTCTGTCGCAGTTGGCGGTGCTCCGCGGCATCCGTGTGATTGGCAGCGCATCGCCGGCCAATCACGAGTGGCTGCGATCGCGCGGCATCGAGCCGGTCTCCTACGGTGAGGGACTCGTGGAGGAGGTGCGGACCCTCGCGCCCGAGGGGGTGACAGCTGCTTTCGATCTGCACGGCCGGGTGTCGGTGCAGCAGTTCCTCGAGCTGGGCATCCCGCCTCACCGCATCAACACCAATGCGATCGACCCGAGCGAGTTCGGCATTCGCCGGGTGGGTCGGGGTCTGACCAGCATCCCGACTCTGGACGCACTCGCCGCCCTCGTGGTCGGCGGCGACATCGAGCTCCCGATCGCCGAGAGCTTCCCTTTCGACGACGTCGCGGATGCCTTCCGTCGGCTCGACAGGGGCCATCTCCGCGGCAAGATCGTCATCACGAGGCCCTGACCGAGAGTCCCGAGGGATCTCGCACCAGCCATGCAGTCGGTTCATAGGGAGTTCCGGGTTTCCAGGTCTGAACTGTGGTCATGACCGAGAACGAGCCCCAGATCCCAGAAACTCCGGATGTCAACGCTGACGCTACGCACGCCGCCGGTCGCGAATCGGGAGAGCCCGCCGCCGCCGTTGCACCCGCTTACCTTGCGCCGGCGTATCTTGCACCTCCTGCTCCCCTCGCTCCCCCGATGGGGCCACCCGCTGATGGCTACGCCGCGTTCAGTGCGGAGCCGGTGGCTCCGGCACGCCCGCCGCGCAGGTACCGCGGGCTCCTCATCGGCGGGGTTGCCGCCATTGCGCTGGGGATCGGAGCCAGCGGTGTCGGCATCGGGACGATTCTCGCGGGCCTTCACAACTCGGGTAACTCCTCGTCGATTCAGGGCCTGAATGGCTCCGGCTCCGGCTCAGGTAACGGCTACGGCTACCGCGACGGAAACGGTTTCCGAGACGGCAACGGCTCCGGCAGGCCGCGGTTGGGGCGGACCTCGGTGAATGCGACGGCCGCGACCGCTGCACAAAAGGTCGGGGTCGTCACGGTCGTCTCGACGCTCGACTACAACACCTCGACGGAGGCTGCGGGCACTGGCATCATCTACACCTCGGGCGGCGAGATTCTCACGAATAATCACGTGGTGCAGGGTTCCACGGCGATCAAGGTGACGATCCAATCCACGGGAGCGAGCTATCGGGCTCGGGTGATCGGCACGGACGCGACCGACGACATCGCTGTTCTGCAGCTGGTCGACGCGAATGGCAACAACGTCAGCGGGTTCACCAAGGCCAAGTTCGACACCGGCGCACTGACGACCGGACTAGCCGTCACCTCCATCGGCAACGCGGAGGGAACCGGCAACCTGGTCGCCGCGTCCGGCACTGTCACTGCGCTCAACAAGTCCATCCAGGTCGCGAATGACTCAACCGGCGCGACGGAGAACCTGAGCGGCCTCATCGAGACAAACGCGGATGTCGTTTCCGGAGACTCCGGCGGCCCGCTGATCGACGCGGCCGGGGGAGTCACCGGCGTCGTGACCGCCGCCTCGAGCGGAGTTCGGAACGTGACCGGGTACGCCATCCCGATCAATACCGCTCTGTCGATCGCGAAGAAGATCATTGCCGGTGAAGCCAGCAGCACGATTACGATCGGCCTCCCCGCCTTCCTCGGCGTCGAGTTGGCAACGACTCAGGGGGCCACGGGGGTCACGATCGCCGGTGCCATCCCGGGGAGCCCGGCCGCCAACTCCGGCCTCGTCTCTGGCGACGTCATCACCGCGGTGAACGGCACCGCTGTCGCGTCGACCGACTCTCTGAGCGCGGCTGTCAAGGCCCACGCGGTCGGAGACAAGGTCACGATCGCCTACACCGACGCGTCTGGCGCGCCTCAGCAGGTGGCCGTCACTCTGACGGCGGGTCCGGCGGCCTGAACTTCGCCCGGACTCCTGAGCCCCCGGCCCGCGTCACTGGTGCGGCCGGGGGCTTCGTCGTGTTCGGCGTGGGTTCAGCGGCCCGAGGTCGAGAGCACGAGGATCCCGATCGCCGCCACGATGGTGGCGCAGCCGCCGAGGATCGCCGTCACGGTGGCCAGAACGATATCCCGACGCTCGAAACGACTCTCGTCCCTCACCATGGCAAGCCCGTCTTCCCGTGCTGAGCATTATTGACTACTGCTCAGAATGAGCCTACTTCGGGGGTGGGCAGAAGCCAAATATCCCTCGAGAAAGCGGCGGCGATCGACGAGTTCTGGCACGACCCTCTGCCGGGAAACTCACACCGCGCGCCGGGTCGAACGTCCCTACAATGGGGGACATGTCGGTCGCCCCCCACGCCGCCCCGGTCATCCCTCTGACCGCTGTCGATCCCCGTCTCTCCTGCGAGCACTGCGGCGCGCGCGTGTCTCTGAGTAACGCGTACTGCTCTCGGTGCGGCGCCGCGAACGAGGTGCACCGGGATCGTTCCGGACGCCCGGTCGACCTCGCCGCGACGCGGAGCCTGAAGCTCGCCGTCCTGGTGATCGTCGCCAACATCATCATCGGTGCACTGGGCCTGGGGATCGTGATGGTGTCGAGCGATGCCAAGAACCTTCTGACCGCCGCCCTCGGACTCGAACTCCTGCACTTCTTCGTGGTCGGCGGCCTCGTGGCGGCGACCATCTCGGTCGGGGTGCGCGGTATCCGCGAAACGCGTGGCGGTCGTCTTGGTCGTCGCAACTGGGCGGTGCTGAGCATCGTGGTGGCTTCTCTGGTGGGGCTGGCGGTCGCTGGCTCGCTGGTGGCAACGCTGCTCATGTTCCTGCACCGCTAGGCTCACGCCTCCTGCGGATCAGCCTCGAACGCAGGTGCCAGAGCCGACAGCGGCATGGAGGCGGGGCGACGCCTTCACGACCGGGCTGAGCATGGTATCGGTCATCGCGTAGCCGAGATTCGGGTCGTTGGCGCTTTTGGCGAAGACGACCCCCGCAATCGTGCCGTTCGCGGTGAGCAGCGGTCCGCCCGAGTTGCCGGGTTGGATCGACGCGGCGAGCGTATACAACTCGCGCAGTGAGCGTCCGCTGTTGTAGATGTTCTCGACGTTCTCGTCTGAGCGCGCGAGCACCTTCGCACCCCCGGTGGTGAACGGCCCGCCGTACGGGTAGCCGTCCACGACGGCGGTCGAGCCGGTGGAGAGCGGGTTGCTGAGAGTCAGCGCGGGTGCGCGTAACCCCGAGACGGCGACCACCGCGAGGTCGTTGTTGGGGTCGAAGTACACGATCTGGCCGTCGAGAGTCTGGCCGTTTGGCGCCTCGACGACCGGCTGTTGGACGCCGGCGACCACGTGCGCGTTGGTCAGGATTCGATCCTGCGAGATCACGAAGCCCGAGCCCGACTGATTCTGCCCGCAGGCATATGCCGTTCCGTTGATTCGCACGACCGAGGCAGCCGCTGCGGTCAGCGCTGCCGTGTTGGTCACCACCCGCGGGACGCCAGGAGACTTCGTGATGCCGCCGTAGCCGCCGGGAAGAACCGGAAGTCCCTCGGCCAGCACGGCTGACCGGAGCCTCGCGAGTGCGGCCGTCACGGGTTCGGGAGTGACGGTGCTGATCGCCTGCAGGACCCAGGAGTTCGAGACCGCGGCGCTCAGCACCGGGATGCCGAGTGCCGCAACGCTCCCAGCGATCAGCGCGGTGATGAGTGCCCCGACGATCAGGTTCGCCGCGGCGCCGCCGATCCGCTCTGGTGTGCGCAGGGGTGCGCGTTCGCCGCGACCTGTGATCACTCGCCCGACGGCGGTGCCGACCATGCTGCCGAGCAGGATGAGGGCGACGGCGATCGAGACGACCAGAAAGGTGCGCCAGAACGGGTCTGGCACGATCGTTCCGACGAGGGGAATCGAGAAAAACGCGGCGGTGGCGCCGGCGACCAGCCCGATGATCGCCGCGAGGCTCCGCAGGAAGCCGTTGCGCCATCCTTCGCCCAGGTAGATCAGCAGCACGATCACGACCAGAACGTCGAGGAGGCGTGCGGCGATCATTCGACTAGTCTGGCGGAGACCGGCCAGGTCAACGCCCGCGACCGCACCCAGCTCATCGTTGGCGAACGAGCCTGGCGAGTCCTCGAGCGGCTGAAACTATTTTCAGCGTGGCGCCATTGATTCAGAGGCCCACGAGAACGGCGTCGAGTACGGTTATTCTTGTCATATTCTCACAGAGTCGACCGAGCTGGAAGTCGCCCAGCTTCGCCGTGTGCGGAGAGGCGTTGTGTCGGATGAGCGATCACTCTGGAGGCGGGTTGTGACCACAACTGTCACCCGCACGCCTGTGCTGTGCGTTGATCTTGACCGCACCCTCTTGAGGACCGACGTCGTGTGGGAGTTGATTGCTCGGTCGCTCGCAAAGAATCCGCTCAGCCTCATCCCCCTCCTCGCTCGGCTGACGTGGGGGAGATCCCGACTCAGGGTCGAACTCGCTGAACGGTTTGCCGCCGACTTCTCTCTGGTGCCGCACAACTCGGAGATCGTCGAGTTGGTGCGTGCGGCCCGCGATCGGGGTGAGCCGACGGTTCTGGTGACGGATCTGTCCGAGGCGCAGGCCCTCCGAGTGTCGGATTCGATCACCGACTTCGACTCGGTCTTGACCGTTGAGGCCGTGACCGGGACGGCGACGAAACAGCGCAGGGCTCAGCAGCTTGTCGCCGCATACGGCGAGCAGGGTTTCGACTACGTCGGAACGTCACGCAACGATCTCGAGGTGTGGCGTCACGCGAACAAGGCGATCGCGGTTGACGCGGGCGCGGCCGTGATCGGACGACTCGAGTCGCTCGGCGTGGCGCATGAGCAACTCCGCACGCCGACCTCATCGCTCCGTGTCTGGGTGAAGCAACTTCGTGTCCACCAGTGGGCGAAGAACATGCTCATCTTCGTTCCGCTGATCGTGTCGTTGAGGCAGCGAGATCTGGCCGACCTGGGCAACAGCGCTCTGATGTTTGCTGCGTTTTGTCTCATGGCATCCGCGGTGTACATCTTCAACGATGTGAGCGACCTCGATTCGGATCGCGCGCATCCCACCAAGCAGTATCGTCCGCTCGCGTCGGGCGCCCTCTCCATTCCTCGAGCGCTCCTCGTCGCCACCCTCCTCACCGCAGGGAGCATCGCACTCGCCAGCCTCATCAGCGTGATGGCCGTTGGAATTGTGGCCATGTACGCGGTGGTGACCGTCGTGTACTCCGTGTACATCAAGAAGATCGCGATCGCCGACGTCATCGTGCTCGCCGGGTTGTATACCGCGCGCGTCGCCGCCGGCTGCGCCGCGTTGCTGGTTCTCCCGTCGATCTGGCTGCTTCTCTTCTCCGTGTTCATCTTCTTCAGCCTCGCCCTGATGAAACGGTGTGCAGATATCAGTCAGCGCGGCGAGGAGATGATTCGGCGCGGCTACGTCCCAGCGGACCGAGTGATTCTGATCACTCTGGGTGTGACGTCGGGGGTCGCCTCCGTGATGGCCTTCTGCTTGTACATCAGCAGCCAGATGCAGGGCGAACAATTCCTTTCCCCCTGGTTGCTGTGGCTGATTGTTCCGGTCCTCCTGTTCTGGATCGCCCGAGTGTGGCTTTTGACCAACCGCGGCGACATGCACGACGACCCGGTCGTGTTCGCCCTCGCGGACCGAGCAAGCATTGCCACCGGTGTGATCGTTGTTCTGATTGTTCTTGCTGCGGCGTTGATATAGCCGTGATCACTGCGTCAGCGAGCCCGACACCGTCACGGACCCGGCTCACCGGTCTCTACGCCGCGTTCGCGGCACTCTCGATCGCGGTCAACCTCGGCTCCCAATGGCTGGTCAGCACCGTTGCGCGTGGCGCGTCTGGCGTCATCGTGGCACTGATCATCGGAACTCTCGCCGGCGTGCTGGTGAAGTACTCTCTGGACAAGCGGTACATCTTCCGATATCGCGCCACGTCAGCCGTTCACGAGGTCCGCACGTTCATGGTGTACGCGCTGCTCAGCGGTGTGACGACGATCATCTTCTGGGGTTTCGAGCTCGGATTCGGCGCCGTTTTCCACTCCGCGGCGGCGAGATATCTCGGTGGGGGCATCGGACTGGTCATCGGGTACTTCGTGAAGTACGCGCTCGACAAGAAGTACACCTTTGCGGGAAGCGCCGGCATTCCCACTGTTGACGTCACTGGACAGCTGTGACCTCCATCACGTCGTGGGGACGCTTGCGCGCCGCTGAACATTCCGTCGTGCCGCTCTCGGACCGAGAGTCGGCCGCCCAGGTGATCTCATCGGCACGACGGCCGGCCCTGGCGTCGGGGATGCAACGCAGCTATGGCGACGTCTCGACCAACGCGGGCGGAACGCTGTGGGACTGCCGCGGGCTGGACAAGTTCATCGCCTTTGACGAGCAGTCGGGGGTCCTGAGGTGTGAATCAGGTGTGTTGCTCCGCGACATTCAGGCGACGTTCAGTGCACGCGGGTGGATGCTGCCGGTGACCCCGGGGACCGCGATGGTGACGGTCGGTGGCGCCATCGCCAACGATGTCCACGGGAAGAATCATCAGAGCTACGCGACATTCGGAAATCATGTCGTCCACCTCACTCTCGTCCGCACCGACGGCGACGTCATCGAATGCTCGCCACAAGAAAACCCTGACTGGTTTTCGGCGACGGTCGGCGGCCTCGGGCTGACCGGTGTCATCCTCACCGCCGCGATTCAGATGAAACGCGTTCCTGGGCCGTGGATTGACGCCGAAGACATCGTCTTCGAGTCGATCTCCGACTTCTTCGAGCTTTCCGATGCCTCCGAAGCGGAGTACGAACACACCGTGTCGTGGCTCGATGTCACCACCGACGGTGGACGACGCGGCATCTTCACGCGGGGCAATCCCGTCGCGGCGTCGACGCCTGAACCACGCGAGACGCGGCTGACCTTCCCGATCACGCCTCCCGCCTCCCTGGTCAATCGCCTGACCCTCCCGGCGTTCAACCGTTCATACTTTCGGCTCAAAGCGACTCGAGCGCGCCGACGCGTCGAGCACTACGGATCCTTCTTCTATCCCCTGGACTCCATCGGCGACTGGAATCGCATGTACGGGCCCAAAGGCTTCTACCAATATCAAAGCGTCATTCCCCGCCGTGACGCGGAGGAAGCGACCCGCGCAATGCTCGCCGAATGCTCACAGGCCGGGGCCGGCTCCTTCCTCGGGGTGCTCAAGACCTTCGGGGACGTCCAGTCCCTCGGGATGCTCAGTTTTCCCGAGGCGGGCGTCACGTTCGCCCTTGATTTCCCCGAGCACGGCGAGCAGACGGAAGCCTTGTTCGCCCGGCTCGACAGCATCGTTCGGGCATCCGGTGGGCGGCTCTACGCGGCGAAGGACGCCCGCATGCCGCGAGACATGTTCGAGCGCGGTTATCCGCAGCTCGAACGGTTCCTGGCCTTCCGCGATCCCGGAATCAGTTCCGAGCTGTCGCGTCGACTGTTAGGGAGCTGAATGACGAACCCCATCGCTCGGATTGTGGTCGTTGGCGCAACGTCCGCGATCGCGCAGCACACACTTCGCGCCTGGCTTGCGGGTCGGGATGCGTCGGCGCACCTCATCGGACGGAGCGAGTCTCGTCTCGCCTCAGTCGAGGCTGACCTTCGAGTGCGTTTCCCGGGCTCGACATTCAGCCACGAGGCCGTCGATCTGATCGACGTCGAGGCCATCGAGCGGGTCGCCGATCACGAGACCGCCAACGGCGACCCCGACATCGTGCTGATCGCGCATGGCTCTCTCACATCTCAGACCGACAGCCAGAAGAATCTGCGCGCCGCCTCGGAGCAGCTCATCGCAACCGGTGTTTCTCCGGCGCTCTGGTTGGAGGCGTTCGCCGATCGGATGACAACCGGCACGCTCGCGGTCATCGGCTCGGTCGCCGGGGACCGGGGACGGCGAAGCAACTATCTGTACGGAGCCGGTAAAGGCCTCATCGAACGCGTGACGCAGGGCCTGCAGAACCGTTTCGAGGGCACCGACCTCCACGTCGTGCTGATCAAGCCAGGACCGACGAGGACTCCGATGACGGAGCACTTGGCTGTCGCCGGTGCGCGACTCGCCGACGTCCACCTGGTGGCCGAGGGAATCGCTCACGCGGTGACGCGGAACAAACGCGTTGCCTATGTGCCCAGAAGATGGGGCGTCATCATGGCCGTCGTGCGCAGCATCCCCGCACCAGTTTTCAACAGGCTCGACCTGTGAGTTCCATCACACACGAGGCACGGTGGGGTCTTACCTGCGTGCGATCGGCACGAGGCCACGGAAGGGTGACATAGCGTGTCTGCACCACATCCCACGGACGTAAAAACTCCGACGACAAAGTCGAAGAAGCCGAAGAAGGTGCGCAAAGTGCGCTCCAAGACCTTCCGGCGGGTTCGGAGTGCGATCCTCGCGGCTCTGCTCGTGTTTGCGATCCTCGTCGGCATCTCGGTCGGCCAGGCTCTCGCGGCGCCCGGAACCGATTCAGTCGCGGCCCGGCTCGCCGAATGGGCCCGGACGCACTCTCTCGGCTGGGTCGTGACGGGGCTGGAACAGGCTCAATACGCGTTCGTGACGAAACCGAAGACCGGCGGCACTATTGCGGGCGGCCTGCCGAAGCCGAAAGCGACGCCGACACCGACACCGACACCGACGGGCCCTGACATCACGCCAGCTCCGGCATCGCTGGTCCCGATCGTGTCGACTCCTCTCCTTCCGGGGGAGGGCCTCTGGCAAGACCTGTACTCCGTTCGGGGCCTGCCCGCGGCCCGTGCCGCTTTCATCCGTCCCGATTCCATCCACACCTCGTACTACGTGCAAGTCGTCTGGATGGATCCGAAACTCGTCAGCTTCTCGCTGCATCCCGGGTATCAGGTACCAGGCGGAACTCTGACGGCGCCGGACCAGATTCCCCCGACGGAGATCGACAGCATTCTCGCCACGTTCAACTCCGGATTCCAGATGCGAGATGCCCGAGGCGGATTCTGGCAGAACGGGCAAACGATCGTCCCGCTTCGCACCGGCGCGGCATCCATGGTTCTGTCGACGACCGGGCAGCTCGCCGTCGAAAGCTGGCCAGGCGGTGTGCCGGGTCCCGGTGTCGCCGCGGTGCGGCAGAACCTGGACCTTCTCATCCAGAATGGCGTCATCTCGCCCGCGGCATCGCAGGCCAATGCGCCGGCCTGGGGTTCGACGGTCGGCAACGCCGAGTATGTGTGGCGGAGTGCCGTCGGAGTTCGTGCCGATGGGTCGATTGTTTCCGTGGTCGGCCCGGCGATGAACATCGAGAGTCTGGCGAATATCCTCCTGCGCGCCGGCGCGGTCAACGCGATGGAGCTCGACATCAATCCGGACTGGACGAACTACATCACCTACACGCACCCGTCACCCGGCGTCGCGGTCCCGTCGGTGCTGCCGCCGCCTGACCCGTACATCAACCCGCATCGATACCTGCAACCGTCGTCGCGCGACTTTGTGAGCGTGCTGCCCCGCTCGTGAGCCGGTGCTCAGTCCACCGGGGCAATCACGCCCCGGTGGGCTGAGCCGTCGTGCCTTCCGTTCCCCTCTCCACCGGTGTGGTGCGGTCGCACAGGTGCACGATGAGGATGGTCCATCCGATGATGGGCAGCAGCAGCCAGAAGAGCTCGGTCCAGTCGCGTCCGGCGTCACGTAGACGTCGCACGCCGACAGCGAGGGTCGGAAGCAGCACGACGACACTCCAGACGCCGGCGAAACTGACGTACCCGTATGCACTGCTCGCCGTCGCCCCCAGCTCGAACATCCGCCCGGACATCGGCCCGGAGAGTGACAGGCTGAGGGCGTTCAGTGCGGCGCTGACCAGCGCCGAGAAGAGGATGAACCACCAGAACTCCGACCGGCCAGCACGACCAGCGAACTCGGCGTACTTGCCGAACACGGTAGTGATGGATTGGACGAACGTCATGGTGTGTGCCTCTCGTGTGGTGCCTCGTTGTTGCGTCGTGAGCGGATGGCCGGGTCGAGCGATCGATGTCCGCACGGGTCGCGATGACGGCACGGGTCGCGATGCTCCGTCAGAAGGTGTACGAGACGTCCGGCTCCGGGCCCCGCTGGAATCGGCGCGCGCTCACCGAGGTCGGGGTGATGCGCACGTAGCGGTCTTTGAGTGTCGCTATCCAGGGCACCAGGGGCAGTTGGGCGGCCCTGTCGATGTCGGTCTGATGCTGAAGTTCCTCGGCCTCGCCTTTGACGATCACTGCCCAGGCGCTGTGCTCGGTCCACCCGTCGATCTCGAAGGCGACTGGGTGATGAACGGTCAGTTCGAGCAGCTTGGTTCCGGGCGCAGTCCGGAACACCAGGCTTGATCCGTCGACGACATAGTTGATGGGGAAGATGTCGACTTCACCGGCAGCGTGCGTCGCGAGGCGTCCGACCGGGGTCGTGCGAAGCAACTCCCATGCCTCGTCGTCGCTGACCTGCACGATCGGAGGGGTGTTCTCGTCCATGTTCGACTCCTACAGCGTTGTGGAGCGACGCGTGGCCGCGTCACCGAGTGTTCATGCTCACACTCAAGGGGACGGCGGCAGCTTCGGGAAGGGTCGAAGGACCCGCGGGAGGTGGGCGGTTCGGGCGCCATCGACGCGGCGCGGGCGTTACGGATCGCTAGAGCCGGGCGAGTCGTTCGATGTCTTCGAGAAACTCCGTCGCGACCTGGGCCGACACCGTGGTGCGCGTCGATCGGATGGCCGAAAGGTAGTCCTGGGTGGTCGGGCCAGCCGGAGTGGTGGGATCCACCCCGTCGAAGAGGGCACGCTCCAGCGCATCTTGGGACGCCCGACGCGCGGCGTACTCCACGTCCGCGGGGGAGAAGCCGTCGCTCTCGGTGACCAATTCGTCGAGGTCGACGAGGCCGGTGACGGCGGAAGGGATGTACCGCTCCCAAATCGCGAGCCTGGCCGCGACATCCGGCAACCCGATGGGCACGACGTAGTCGAAGCGACCATGGCGCAGAAACGCCGAATTGAGCGCCCGGATGAAGTTAGTGGCGCAGACGAGCAGGCGCCCTGGTTGTTCGCGGAAGGCGGGGATGATCTTCAGCAGCTCGTTCGTGACCCCCTGCAGTGCCGACGGCGGCTCCCCGCCACGTTGAGCCGCGATCTCCTCCACCTCGTCGATGAAGACGACGACGTGTTCCAGCTCGGAGATCTTGAGGAAGGTTTCGCGCAGTGCACCAGCCAGCCCCTTCGGATCGGCGGCGAGTCGGGAGGGGAACACCTCGACGAACGGCCAGTCGAGTCGTGAGGCGATCGCCTTGGCGAAGGTGGTCTTGCCCGTGCCGGGAGGACCGAACAGCACGACGGCTTTCGGCGGCACCACCCCGTACTGTTCCGCCATGTCCGGCTGGGCGAGCGGCATGACGAGACGGCGCTCGAGCAACTCCTTCTCGTGCTGCATGCCGCCGACGCTCGCCCACAAGTCGCGCGGCAGCATCCGTCCGCCCAGTTCGGCAAGGGAGCGCAACTCTTCGCGCTGCACCGGGATGTGGCGTTCGAAGTAGCGCAGGTTCTGCTTCAGCTCGAATCCGCGATTGAGGAAGGCATCCACCCGACTCGCCGATTCGGGGAGCAGGGCAGAGAGTTTCGCGAGCCCGTACGGTCCCATCCGCTTTTCCAACGCACCGAGCATTGCCGCGCCGATGCCCTGGTTCTGCCACCGCTCCGCTGTCGCAAGAAACACGATCCACCCCTGTGCGTGTGCAGCTCGACCGACGGCAGCGCCGACCACCTCATCGCCGTGCATCGCCACGACGGCCTGATCCTTCTGGCAGCTGGCGAGCACCTCAGACAGTCCGTAGACCGGCTCGACCTTCGCGGCCGTGATCTCCTCCCAGAGATGCAGGATGCCGTCCAGATCGTCCGAGTGAAAGTCGCGAATGCGCCATCCGGTCATTGTGGCTCCCTTGCGTCGATTCAGCGTTGTCGTCAATCTAGGGCACGCGTTCGCGAGGGCACCGCGCACGTGAGGGCACAGCGGCGATCCGACAGCAGTGCCCGTGGAGACAGCACTGACGACCCGGGCAGCTGATACCCACTAGGCGGCGCGAGACAGCCTGGTTTTGCTGGCGGGTCTCCATCGCTGTTCGCGGTCGAACCAGGGTGGCGCGAGCAATTTCGGAATGCCGTGCGCCATCCGGAGTCGGAACCCGCCCGAGTGCAGCTGGTGGTGGTGAAAAGCACACAGGAGTGCTCCGTTGTCCACGTCGGTGCGGCCGCCGTGCTCCCACTCGATGACGTGATGCGCGTGACACCAGGAGGGTGGCGCGAGACAGCCGGGCCCGACGCATCCGCCATCGCGCACGGCGAGCGCTCGCCGCTGGGCTGGAGTGAAATAACGCTCTCGGTAGCCCTCCCAGAGGATTTCGCCTCTGTCGCCCGCGACCTGCAGGCGCACGCCGCCATCGCACATGATCTCGCGAGCGGTGGAGGCGGAGACGGGGGTGAGGATGTCGTCGATCCATGCGGCCCCGGTGCCGGCGACGACGTCTCGAGCGTTCACCACGACGTTGACGCTCGCGGTGCCATGCCGCGATCCGACGGTGTCGTCGTCGGCGCGGATGCCCGCGGTCAGCAGCCCGAAAACGATGTCGAAGGCGCGCTGCTCGCGCGATCGCCGGTCGAGGGGACCCTGCTCTGCCTCGAGGGACACGTCAGGGTCGTCGGGGTCAACGAAGCGAGGCGTGCGTGAGGGTGCGGTGCGCTCGGTGAGGGCGGCGCGCAGCAGGCCAGCGTTGATCGGGTCGGCGAGGCCGCTGAACGGGGTCAGCCCGTCGACCTCGCGGCCGAGACGGAAACGCCGCTGCTGGCGCAGCGCCTCTTCACGGGGCCGCACACCGTCGGGGTCGAGCGCTGCGCAGATCTGTTGTGCCTGGATGGCGACGAGCGAGGCGGAGAGGGTGGCCGCTTGGTCCACGAGGTGCGCCTCGGCCTCCCGCACCGCCGCGGGCGAAGCGGTGCGGGACGCATCCGTGAGGTGACGGATGATGACGGCCGCGGCATCCAGCCCCAGCTCGCCGGCAGCCAGCGACGCTGCCACGTGCTCGAAGGGTGCAGGAAGCACCTCGCCGGTGAGCGTGAAGTGCTCGGCGGTCGCCCGCCCGATGCGCACGCGCCGCGCGGCCTCGCACTGGCTCGTGCGGGTGAGCTGTTCGATCAGGATTGCGCTGGTCGCGCACTGGTGGCGACGGCTGAGGCTCGCCTCGCCGTGTTCGAGGCCGGAGCGCTCATCGACCTCGCTGGCAGCAGCCACCTGAAGCGCGTCGATCAGACGCCCGAGTCGCTCGACCTCGGCCACGTGCATCAGCAGTTCTTCGTCACTCAGGGACCCGAGCGATGCCCCCGCAACGCTCGCGACCAGGCTGGAAGCCTGCTCGAGAACATCGCGGAATGGGGTCATGGGTCCATTTTTTCAGGGGCGAGCGAAGAAGTAAATATGCTGGTCAGAAGTGGTTTATAACTTCACAACTCGATGCCTGTGGAGGAGAAGAGATGGAGGCGATCCCTCTCGTGGCAGCGCGAGCGCCTGCTGGTCAGCCGGCCTCAAAGGATCGCGACAACAGACCGCTACCCCGGGGGTCAAGGACGTCAGACCGAGTTCAGGCATCTCGAGCGCAGTGCGGAACCTCTGCAGCCGCGCTGACAGCGGTGGCATCATCCGTTCACCAATGTAGCTCCGACCGGACCGGACGGGCTTTTCACCAGCGCGCAGGTCACCGAGTTGGTGGGTGCCCTTCAGCGTGTGCAAGCCTCGGCCGAGGCATCCTGATCTCCACCTCTGCTAGCATCTGAAGGTTGCCGTCTAACGGCCGCGGAGAAAGAGAGCCGCTCCATCAGGGAGCCGGCGCCGCGCAACAAACAGAGAGGGGATCCCATCTATGGCACTCGAACAAGACGTCAAGAAGGCGATCATCGACGAGTACGCTACCCACCCCGGTGACACGGGTTCCCCTGAAGTGCAGGTCGCAATGCTGACCCGCCGCATCAAGGACCTCACCGAGCACCTCAAGGAGCACAAGCACGACCACCACTCACGTCGTGGTCTGCTGCTCCTGGTCGGGCAGCGTCGTCGTCTGCTGGGCTACCTCCAGGACATCGATATCTCGCGCTATCGCGCGTTGATCGAACGCCTGGGGCTGCGCCGGTAGGCGATTTCAGCGCCTCTCGCAGGCACTGAGTCCCGCTGACAACGCGAACTCTTGGAGAACGGGTCGTCATCCTCACGGATGGCGGCCCGTTCTGCTGTTCCGCATCGCCGGTGTCATCCTGCGCGGCAGTTCGCGGCGCGCAGCGCGACCACCCGGGATGCTTCTCGGAGCGAGCTTGCGCGGTGCGACCGCGGGCGGGATGCCGCCGCGGACTGGTGCGACGGCGGAGGCAGTGACGGAGGGGACTATCGACCCCTGGCGTAGCGCAGGATGCCGAGCACACCGATGATGAGACCGATCGCCCCCACGCCCCATGAGGCGTAGAGAGCGACAGTCGGAGCCGCGAGTTCGGAGACCACGACGGTCCCCATCACGGCCACCATCGCGAGCACGAACCCGATGATGATGCCGGAGACACCCTGCGCGCCGCTCGCGGAGTCCTGGGCCTGTGCGGGGGCGACTGCGTCGGGAGCGGGCTCACGCGCCGGCTCCGAAGTGGGCTCGGGGATCGGGTGCGCCGGCATCGACGCCTCAGCAGGATTCGTGGGTGTGGTCGCGGCCGACGTCGGTGTCAGAAAAGCGAGAGCGGGAGGTGCGACCGTCGGCTCGGAGATCACGGGTTGTTGGGACACGCCCATGAACGGTGGCAGCGGCTCCGGAGACAAATCGCTCGCAATCGGCTCGGGCATCTCGGTCGCCACGACGAATGAAGGCCCGAGCGGGGGCGCCAACGGTTCTGCCATCTCGACCGGTGTTGTCGACTCGACCGGCGCTGCCATGTCGACCGGTGCTGCCGACTCGACCGGCGCTGCCATGTCGACGGGTGGCGCCGACTCGAGAGGAGGTGCCATTTCGATGGGCGGTGCCATCTCGAAAGGCTGCGCCATCAGCGGCGGAACCGGCGTCGCGGCCGCGGACTCGGGGAGTTCGGGTTCGGTGTGCGCAGCCACGGGGACTTGCGCCGCCAGCGTGTCGGGCACAAAGGGCGCCTGTGCCGCGGGGCGCGCGGCGGGCATGTCGGGAACGAAGGTTGCCGGCGGCGTGACAGCAGCCGGGATATCGACGGGAGTCGGGGTGTACGTCGGGGTCACGGGCCAAGTCGGCGCGGATCCGAAGTCCGCCGGCTCGAAGGGTGCCGGCTCGGAGGGCGCGGACTCGACGGCCGCCGGCTCAAGCGGCGTGGACTCGAGCGGCGTGGGCTCGGAGGGCGCCGACTCGAAAGGTGCGGACTCGAGCGGCGCGGACTCGAAGGGCGCAGGCTCGAGAGGCACGGCGGGCATCGGCATTGCCGGCATCGGCATTGCCGGTGTCGATGGTGCCGGCATCTCGGGAATGGACGGTGCGGGCATTTCGGGAATCGGCGGCGCGACGGGCTCGACCGGCGGCGAGGGTGGCTCGGGAGCCGCAGGCGCCTGCGGAGCGTCCGGTACGGCGGGTGGTTCGGGTGTCCCCGGTTGCGGAGCCGGCGCGGCGGCAGACGCTGGGGCGGCCGGCGGCACGTATGCCGGCTGGTCCTGTGCCGTCCACCGCTCGTAGAAGGCGGCGAGCTGAGCGTCATCGCTGAGCAGGACGCTCAGCGAGGCTTCCGGGATCTCGAGACTGTTGGCCCGACGGAGTTCCGGGGACCACAGGATGGCCTTGAGTTGGTCCAAGCTGATCATGAGCGGCTTTCGAATGGACGACAGGGTCATATGACGATAGGTCAGCGCGTCGCCTTCTGGTGGGCGGCGCGCGGTCGGTGCGGCATCGCGGTCCGCGGGGTCACGCCGGAGGAATGGGTGTCGAGCTCGTTGGACTCCGGAATCGGCCACGCCGCTCTCGGCCGTGTCGTGATCCGTGTCGGCGCGCCGAGAAGCCGAGAATCTCTCGGGGCGCCACGATGGAGACCATGACCAGCCTCCCGTCCTTCGGCTTGATCGGCATCATCATCATCATCGTGATCTACGCCGGCATTCTCGCGCTCTCGCTCTGGATCACCTGGGCGATCATCCGTTCCGCGGTGCGCCGGGCACTTCGCGACCACCAGCAATGGCTGGAGCAACGCGGCCGCTGAGAGCAGCTGGGTGACGCGTCACCATCGTGGCGTAGCATCCGGATATGTCATCGATGCAGACCGTCAACGGCGTCACCCTCTATCGCGCCGACCCGCCGAGCGAGCCGAGGGGCGCGCTCATCGTCATCCACGAGATCTGGGGTCTCGTCGACCACATCAAGGATGTTGCCGACCGCTACGCCGCCGAGGGTTACCTGGTGTTCGCCCCCGATCTGCTGTCGGATGTGGGCGTCACCCCCGAGATCGGCCTCGAGCTCTTCGCCATGATGAACGAGCCCGACGAGGAGAAGCGCACCGCCAACCAGCCGCGTCTGCGCGAGGCGTTCGGCCAGTCGCGCTCGCCGGAGTTCGCCGCGACCGCGGTCACCAAACTGACGGCGATCGTCGATGCCCTCGAGACCGAACCGGGCATCGACGGCAAGGTCGGCGTGCTGGGCTTCTGCTTCGGCGGTTCGTACTCGTTCGCCCTGGCCGAGGCCGACCCCCGCGTCAAGGCGGCTGTGCCCTTCTACGGCGGAGCGCAGCCGGGCGAGGTGGGCAGCATTCGGTGCCCCGTCCTGGCCTTCTACGGCGAGACCGACACTCCGCTCATCGATGGGCTGCCCGGCATCGAGGCGGCGATGACGGATGCCGGGGTCGACTTCACCGCCAAGATCTATGCGGATGCGGGCCACGCCTTCTTCAACGACACCAACCCGCGCACCTTCGATCCGGCAGCCGCTGGCGATGCCTGGAGCCGCTCGCTCGAGTTCCTGGCCGCGAATCTGGGGGAGTAGCGTCGAATCATGGAAACTGTTCGACTCGGGTCAAGTGGGCTCCAGGTCTCTCGCATCATCTTGGGCTGCATGAGCTACGGCGAGTCCGGCCTCGGCACACACGCGTGGAGCATGGGGATCGACGAGAGCCGTCCGTTCTTCCGGCAGGCGATTGAGGCCGGGATCACCACCTTCGATACCGCGAATGTCTACTCCCTCGGGTCGAGCGAAGAGTTCACCGGACAGCTGCTGAGGGAGTTCGCGACCCGTGATCAGGTCGTGATCGCCACCAAGGTGCACGGCCGGATGTTCCCGGGTGCGAAGGGCGGCGGCCTCAGCCGGGCGGCCATCCTGACCGCGGTCGACGACAGCCTGCGTCGGCTCGGGACCGACTACATCGATCTCTATCAGATCCATCGCTGGGACCCCCTGGTCCCCATCGAGGAGACGATGGAGACTCTGCACGACATCGTCCGCGCGGGCAAGGCGCGTTACATCGGGGCCTCCTCGATGTGGGCATGGCAGTTCGCGAAAGCGCAGTACACCGCCGACGTGAACGGCTGGACGCGCTTCGTCTCGATGCAGGACCAGTACAACCTGCTCCAGCGCGAGGAGGAGCGGGAGATGCATCCGTTCTGTCTCGACCAGGGTGTCGGGGTCATCCCCTGGAGCCCGCTTGCGCGTGGCAGCCTGACCAGGCCGTGGGGTACCGAGACTTCGCGCACCGGCACCGACGCGGTGCTCGCGAAGCTCTACCACGAGGACTCCAACCACCAGATCGTGGATGCCGTGACCTCGGTTGCCGCCGAGCACGGCGTGCCCGTCGCCCAGGTGGCACTGGCCTGGGTGCTGCAGCGCCCGGTGGTGACCGCACCCATCGTGGGAGCGACGAAGCCACACCACCTGGCCGACGCGATCGCCGCCGTCGACCTGGAACTCAGCCAGGCCGACATCGCGCGGCTCGAGGAGCATTACACCCCGCGCGACGTCAGCGGGTTCTAGGCTCGCACGATGGGCCTGTTCACCAGCAACCGTCGCGGTACCGATGAGTCATTCCCGAAGTCCGACCGAGGGATGGGCCACCTCAATGACTACAGTTTCGGGCTGAAGGCGCGCAACAAGGGCATCACGATGGTGTTGGCCGGGAGCGATCGGTACCAGGACGAGTTGCGCACCATCGTCGAAACCGGCGAGAGCGAGTTCGAGACCGCGATTTCGCCGCGCTCCATCGCGCAGGAGCGCACCGACGAGCCGATTGAGGTCCGGATATTCACGGGACGGCGGGTCAGCGGACCGGTGGGGTCCGTCCCTCGGGGGCTGGAATCCGTGGTCGACGAGACCCTGCGACGGCTGGATGACACGGTCGGGAAGGCTCGGATCCCGGTGCGGATCACCGAGAAGTCCGGCAGGTATCGGGTCGAGCTGCTGATGGGGGCGGTGCGCTAACCCGGCAATCCACCTGCGACGATGACGATGACGATGACCAGCAGATCAGTCGCCAGCGCGAGGCCGCCGAAGACCGCGCGCGGAGGATGCCGAATCTCGGGCCACGACGCCGTCGCGCCGCGGTCATCCCGACGATCACTCCGGCGGGTCCCAGCACCAGACCGCCGATAAGGACGGTGACCTCGTAGGGAAACACCCAGCCGATATCGCCGATCTGAGAGCTCGGGTCGCCAAGAGTCTGCGACAGCACCCCGATCACGGCGATGCCGGTCGCGACGCTTCCGAGCTGAGCGACGAACGCGAGAAGCCCGAGCGTGAACGCCAGCATGCCCAGCTTTCGGGAGGGAGCAGCGAGATCCAGGGCGCCTTCTCGCGACGCGTCGGTGAGTCCGGCCGCGTCGGCAAAGAGGTCGTCGAGGCCGCTCATGTCCTCGCCGCGGGCCTCAGGCCCGCTCGGCTCCCGATTGCTCGGCCCCTGATTGCTCGGCCGCCGACTGCTCGACCTCGGATTTCTTGGCGGCGATGTCGGCTCTGACGGCATCCATGTCGAGGGCTCGCACCTGGCTGATCAGGTCTTCCAGCGCCGGACGGGGGAGCGCACCGGCTTGCGAGAAGACGCCGATGCCATCGCGGAAGGCCATCAGCGTGGGGATCGCCTGGATGCCCATGGCACCGGCCAACTGCTGGTTGGCGTCCGTGTCGACTTTGCCGAACACGATGTCCTCGTTCGAGGCCGAGGTGGCGTCGTAGATCGGGCCGAAGGCCTTGCACGGTCCGCACCATTCTGCCCAGAAGTCGACGAGCACGATGCCGTCTCCCAGCACGGTGCTCTCGAAGGTCTGCTCGGTCAGTTCCACGGTTGACATGGGTCCAGGCTAAAACAGCCTCCACGAGATTGCTGGCAGCGCTGGTGGGGCGTCAGTCCAGTGCCGCTTCGCGGAGAAGTTCGGCGAGCACCTCGAAGAAGCTCTGCCATCCTGCCGTCGCCTGCTCGAGCGCCTCGGCTGGCAGGTGCCCCCCGCCCTGGTGGAAGGTCATCCGGGTCTGCCCTGCCTCCTCGTCGAGCAGCACGGTGAGGTAGCCGTAGCCGTCGGCGGGGGATCCGTCGGTGATGGCGATGACCAGCGTGCTCGGACGATCCACGGTGACGAACTCGCCGATCCAATGGATCTCGTGGCGCTCGGGACCGGCGAACATCGTCGCCTTCCAGACGCCGCCGGGTCTCGCGTCGAGTTCGACCGATTCGAGCGGGATCTCGCCGTTGTCCGCCCCGAACCACACCGCGAAGCGCCGCGGTGTGATCCAGGCGTCGAAGACCTGATCGATGGGGGCGTCGAACTCCCGCACGATCGTGATGCCATCGATCGGGATCGGATCGGGGTGGGTGGACATGCGCTCATTCAACCCCATCGGGCTGACCAGCGAACCGGGGATTCCCGGTACCGGATCGTTCCCCCGACGAGATCCGGTACCGGGCTGTCTCCTGGCACGCCCGGGTAGCTGGGCGGATGGAGTTTCCCCGATGGAGGTCGCAGCCTGTCACTCCCCGATAGCTGCTTCTCATTCCTCTCTGTCATGGGTTCGCGACCGTGAGCACCGTGGATTGTCACCAGTGAGGGGGTCAGCCTCATTCGAGGGAGCGTTTTGGCATCCAGTGTGATCTGATGGGCAGATGGTGCGGCGCATCGGTGTTATCGCCGGCGCTGTGGCCGTCGTGCTGCTTCTCGCCGGATGCATCGCCTCGCCCCCACGCGGGAACTCGAGGTCTCAACGCCTCCCTCTCGGGATCCCCACGGTCGTCGTCGCCGGCTGCGAGCAGAGTGTCGGGCTCGGTAGCTCCGCGCCGGTGACCGCGATCTGGCGGGACGCGCAGGGGCTGCACGTGCGGATCGGGGCGTCGTCCACGCAGATTTCGGGCGCCCCCCAGTCGGCGACGGAGTTGGCTCTGCTCTCCTGTCTGACCGTGTCGATGGGTCGGCTTCCGAGCTATCCGACGGACTCGGGACAGCTCCTGCTCCTGTGGAAGTACTCGGTCACCCAGCTCTGGCCGTGCTTCCGGCGGCACGGGATCGATATCGGACCGACTCCGTCGAGGGCGGCATTCATGAGCGGGGATCCGCTGAAAATCGACCCGTACTACGTGGCTCGAGCCTCGATGACCGAGGTGCAGTACCTCGAGTCGCGGCGCGACTGCCCGGCGATCCCGGACTATCTCGCCTCGCCGACGCCGACGCCGACCCCCACCCCAACCCCCACATCGGCCGTCGGATGAGGCCTCACGTCGGTGTCTCGGCGATCGCTGCCGCGGCGGTCGCCCTCGCGGTCGCACTCACCGGGTGTACCGCCGTCTCGCCCCCCGCCCGCGTCGTTCCGAACCGAGTCGAACAGCAAGCTGTCCAGGCGGCGGGCGGCGATAGTGGGGCCGGTCCGGTCGGTGCCACCATCCCGTGGGTGCAGCTGTGGACCCTCGATCAGTTCCCGCAGCAGATGAAGGAGTGTGCGGGCAAAGCAAGCTACGGGCAGCTCGCGGTGAACGCGGGACCGTTGCCGACGAGCCGCGTCGAGTATCAAATCATCGGGAGCGGCTCGCACCCGAACGAGGTCGAGTCCGGCCAGATCATCGACGCCTGCCGTGCGCAGACGCCGGTGGACGATCGGATGCTGCGGCTGCCCATGAAAGATGCCCACCAGCTCTACAGCTACGATCTGACCGTGCTGCGTCCGTGTCTGATTGCGCACGGCTTCGACGTGAGCCTGCCGCCCTCCCGCCAGAGCTTCGAGGCGCTGCTGCGGGCTCACACGCCGTGGAGTCCGTACGACCACGTGGTTGTGACCAACCGCCTCGCCTGGTACGCACTCTCGGACGCCTGCCCCGCAATCCCGGCCGAGATCGCGGCGGCCATCCCGACGGCGTAACCGTCCGATCCCGCTGGTGCTCCCGGGCAGATGAACGCCCGGCGACGCCGCGTCCGCGAAAAAACGAGCGGGGGAACGGCAGGCGGATCCTGGGTGAATCCTTGGCACCGCGTCCGCCGGTCGGTGCGTCGGCCTGTCATCGACCGCGACCATGGACCCATGAGAGTCGCCTTGTTCGCGGAATCGTCGCTCATCCACATGAACGGGGTCACCCATTCACTTCTGCAGGTGCTGCGGCACCTCGAGGTGAACGGGCACGAGACCCGGGTGATCGCCCCGCGCGCCAGCCGCGATGAGGCCTCCGTCGGACCACACGGTTCCGAACTCTCCCTCCTGCGCTCGGTGGGCTTGCCGTCGTATCCGGAGGTGCGTCTCACCTTCGCCCGGGCCGCCTCGTTGTCGGGCATGTTGAGGGATTTCGCTCCCGACGTGGTGCACCTCGCCTCTCCGTTCGTGCTCGGCTGGCAGGGTCTGCGGGCAGCCGACCGTCTCGGGATCCCCACGGTCGCGATCTACCAGACCGACATCCCGGGCTATGCGGAGCGCTACGGTCTGCCCGCCGCGCAGCCGGTGCTCGCGCAGCATGTCGCGCGCATCCACCAGCGCGCCACCCTGACCCTCGCGCCCTCATCCGCCTCGATCTCCGAGCTTCGTGATGCCGGTGTCGACCGCCTGAAGCTGTGGGCACGCGGGGTCGATGGCGAACGCTTCCGACCCGAGCGTCGCAGCGAGGAGTGGCGGCGCCGGGTCGCGCCCAACGCCGAGACGATCATCGGCTATGTGGGTCGGCTCGCTCCCGAGAAGCAGGTCGAGGACCTGCAGGCGATTGCGGATCTGCCGAACACCAAGCTCGTCATCGTCGGGGACGGACCGAGCCGTGGCGCCCTGCAGAAGATGCTTCCGGATGCCGCGTTCCTCGGCTTCCTCGGTGGTCACGAGCTGGCGGAGGCGGTCGCGAGTTTCGATCTGTTCGTGCATCCGGGCGAGAACGAGACCTTCTGCCAGACCATTCAGGAGGCGCTCGCCAGCGGCGTGCCCGTTGTGGCGACCGGCCGGGGCGGTCCTCTGGATCTGGTGCAGAACAGTCGCACCGGATGGGTGTATACGCCCGGCAACCTCCCGGAGCTGCGCGATCGGGTGATCGACCTGGTCGGCGATCCTGCCAAACGTCGCGCGTTTTCCGTTGCGGCGCGCGACTCCGTCTCGCACCGGACGTGGGCGCGCCTGGGGGACGAACTGATCGGCCACTACCGGGACGCGATCGCGGTGCAGCAGGGCACTGCGTCGGCATCGATCCTGACCGGAGCTCTCGCGGCGCCGGACGAGCCCACTGTGCGCACGCGGTGGAAGCGCTATGTCGCCATCGGAGACTCGCTGACCGAGGGCCTGTGCGATGACTCCCGGCAGGAGCCCGGGCAGGTGCGTGGCTGGGCGGACCGGCTGTCGATGCTCCTCGTCCAGGGCGGCGATCGCCCGGCTCGCCTGCGGTATGCGAATCTCGCCGTTCGCAGCCGCACCGTCGGTGACGTGCTGGACCGGCAGATCCCGCACGCCATCGCCCTGCGTGCCGACCTCGTGACCTTGCTGATCGGCGCCAACGATCTGTCCCGCCGGGGGGCGTCTCCCGCGCTGATCGCCGACCGACTGGGAGCGGGTATCCGTCGTCTCCGTGACTCCGGGGCCGACGTGCTGGTCGTCACCCCGTTCATCGCGCCGTGGCCGGGCCTTCGCGCTCTCAACCGGCTGACCGTGCAGCTCGCGACCGAGTTGCACCGGGTCGCCGCGGAAACGGGTGCTCAGCTGCTCGACTTCACCCAGGATCCCGATCGCGTCGACGAACGGATGTGGGCAGCCGATCGCGTTCACCTGAGCGCCTATGGGCACCGGGTGCTGTCGTACCGGGCGGCGGCAGCTCTCGGGGTTCCCGGAGCATCCGCCCTCGGCGCGCTCGATGCTCTGATGCACGACGATGCCCCCGAAACCCGCATCGACAGAATCAGTACGCCCGCGTGGATCTGGACCCACGTGCGTCCCTGGGCGGGTCGACGACTGCGCGGGCGGACCGCCGGAGAGGGACTCGCACCCAAACACACCACGCTGATCGAGGTTGTTTCTCTCGCGCCGAAGGGCATGCGCACCCGCTCTGGCTCCTGACAGCAGGGTGCCACACGCTCGCTATGTGACGTTCGGCGCTCTCGCCGCCAGTGACGTCGCCCGCCACGGCTCCGTCGCGAACGTACGGCACAAGTTTCCCGCGGCAGGTGCATCCAAAAGGGCCCCTCCCGGAGAAGTACTCCATGACAGGCGAGATCCGCCTGAGCTCGAGGAGGACCCATGCGTTACAAGCTGCTCGCCGGCATTGCCGTCGGCATCATCGCCACACTCGGGGTTGCTGTCCCCGCCCAGGCGATCTCACCCACCACGGCGAACCTCTACGTTCTGCATGCGGTGCCCGCGACCCCGGTCGACGTGTGGGTGAACGGATCCGTGCTGCTGTCCAACTTCCAGCCCGGCACCCTGACCGACGCCCAGGACCTGCCAGCCGGTGACTACACGGTGGTCATCACGGCGGTCGGCGCTCCGATCACGACTCCGGTCATCGGTCCGGCGACGCTCACGCTGGCCGCGAACACCAGCTACACGGTGGTCGCGCATCTGGATGCTGGCGGTAACCCGACGGCAACGCTGTTCACCAACGATCTGAGCACGATTCCCGCCGGTCAGGGCAAGCTCACGGTGCGTCACACAGCGGCAGCCCCGGCCGTCGACATCCTGGCGAACGGCACACCCGCATTCACCAATCTGACGAATCCCAATGAGGTCAAGGCGAACCTGCCGGTGGGCAGCATCTCCGCCGCCGTCGCGCTGACGGGAACGACCACTCCGGTGATCGGCCCGGCCGACGTTGCGATCCAGGAGGGTGTCAACACCATCGTCTACGCCTGGGGAAGCGCGGAAGCTGGCAACCTCCAGTTGGCCGTCCAGACGATCGGCGGACTGCACTCCAACCCGACCGGCGTCAACACCGGCTCGGCGGGTCTTACTGCGGACCCGAACCCCGCCGCCATCGGCGTCGGAGTGGCATCGCTGCTCGCGCTCATGATCGTGGGCAGTGCCGCGACAGTGCGCGCTCGGAAGTCACGCGTCGGCGCGTAGTACCAGCCGACTCATCCTCAGCTCGAGGATGAGTCGGTCCAGCACGGAAACAGCAGGAGGAGGAGCGACGTGAACATCCGAATGGTCCAGGGCGCGCTCGTGCTTCTCCTTCTGCTTCCCGTGTCAGCTTGTGCGTCGCCCACGGCCGTCGAGGACAGCCCGACGCCGACGCCCACATCCGTCACCCCGCCGCCCAACAGCGGTTCGGTCGGAACTCAGAGTGCCGCCCTCCAGCCCGTGCGAGCGGCGGTGCCTCCGGTTCGGGTGCAGGTTCCGGCAGGGGGGATCGACGTCACGGTCGAGCCGGTCGGAGTGCTGGCGGACGGTCAGATGGAGCTGCCCGCAAATCCACGGGTGGCGGGCTGGTACCGGTATGGCCCGGACCCGGAGAGCGATGCCGGCGGGACGGTGATCGCCGCCCACGTCGACTCGCTGAAGTACGGCCTCGGACCGTTCTCGAAACTCAAGTTGCTCTCCGCCGGAACGAAGGTGCAGGTGACGACCGCCGACGGGGTCTCTCATTCGTACAAGATTCAGACCACCCAGAAGATTCTCAAGACTCAGTTGCCGATCGCTCAGTTGTTTGATCGGACCGGGGCCCCGCGGCTGATCCTGATCACCTGCGGCGGACAGTTCGATAACACGACCCTCCACTACTCCGACAACATCTTCGTGACCGCGGTGCCGGACGCTCCATGACAGGAATCCCGCCCCGACCCGCGCGTTACACTCCGAACGTGGACTCTGGAGACACGGACGTTCGGCTCGCGGCGTCCTTCGTCGCCGGCAGTGACGCCGCTCTGGCCGGTGTCTACCAGCGTTGGTCTCCCTTGATCTACACGATCGCGATGCGCTCGCTCGGGGACGTGGGCGACGCCGAGGACGTCACCCAGAAGACCTTCGTGGCCGCGTGGACCTCGCGGTCCGGCTTCGATCCGACGCGTGCAAGTCTTTCCGCATGGCTGGTCGGCATCGCGAAGAACAAGATCGCTGATACCCACGAGGCGCGCGCCCGCATCCGGCGTCTTCACGAGCAGCTAGCGGCGACGGCGTCGCCCGAGGAGTGGGTCACGGCTCCGGTCGACCTCGCGGATACGCTTCTGGTGGCTGACGAGATCGCTCACCTCGAACCCGACGCTCAGCGCGTGATGCGTCTCGCCTTCTACGACGACCTGACGCACAGCGAGATCTCGGAACGTCTCGAGCTCCCGCTGGGAACGGTCAAGAGCCACATCCGCCGCAGCTTGCAGCGCATGCGCACTCGATTGGAGGTGAACTATGCACGCCGACCCTGAGCTCCTCGCGCTGATCGCGATGGGGGAGCAGATCTCCGACGTCGACGTCCTCGACCACCTGGCGGGGTGCCCGGATTGCAGGGTCGAACTCGCTCACCTGAGTCACGCGGCGACCCTCGGTCGCTCCACGCTCGGTGCGGGGGAACTGTTCACCCCGAATGCTCGAGTCTGGGCGCGGGTGACCGAAGAGTTGGGCATCGCCTCGGAGGCTCCCACCGAGACGCCGATCATCGCACTCCGTGGTCGAGCGCGTCGTCGTCGTCGTTGGATCCCGGTCGTCGTCGCCGCGTCGGTGGCCACGATGCTCGTCGTTGGAGGGCTCGCCAGTTGGCAGCTGCTGCAGCCGACAGCGGCGAGAGTGCTGGCTTCGGCGAAGCTCAGTGCCTTCCCGGAGTGGAAGGGGTCGACCGGTGAGGCACGCGTCGAGAAGAGCGCGGATGGAACGCTCGTCGTGCAGGTGTCCTTGAGCTCCCCTGAGCACGGGAGCGGCTTCGACGAAGTGTGGTTGATGACCTCGGACGCCAAACACCTGGTCAGCTTGGGAGTCCTGAGAGACGGGTCTGGCACCTTCAGCATCCCGGCAGGCATCAATCTGAGCCAGTACGACGTCGTCGATATCTCGTCGGAGCCTTTGGACGGCAACCCGGCCCACTCCAGCAACTCGATCGTGCGCGGGCAGCTGTCCTGATACCTGCCCGCGGATAGTCATCGCCCGAGAACGTGAGCTGTGACACGCTCGCACGATGAGGATGGTTCGCGGGCTGGTGGCGACCGCCGCCGTCGCGCTGCTCTCGCTCCTCGCCGGGTGTGTTGCCGACGAGACCGCGCCGCGCCGCGCACCTGACCAGGTGGAGCGGGCGGCCGTCTTCGTGGCGCAGGCGACCGCACAGCGCGACGGGATCCCGATCAACTCCGGCTCCTGGGTTCAGCTCTGGACGCCGAGCCAGGCGGGTCCGGCGATTCGGGACTGCATCGTCAGGGCGAGTGGGGGCGCGGTGACATACACGCCGGATCCGCTCGCCCGTCACCTGGACGGCTACCCGGGCGGCACCGTCGGGATCAACGGGGCCAGCCCGCGTGCGGTCGATTTCACGAGTGCTGCCGTTCTGGTGCTGGTCGACAGCTGCCTCGCGACCGTCCCCGTTGACGTCCGCATCATGCAGGTTCCACCGCGCGATCGTGCCGCGTTGTACGCCTACGACCTCACGGTGCTGCGGCGCTGCCTGCTCGAACACGGTCAGACGGTGGCGAAGCTGCCCAGCAGGGAGCGCTTCGAGAACCGGCTGCGGGCCGGCGACCCGTGGAGCGCGTATGACGACGTGATCGTTCCCACGCGCACCGCCTGGTACGCGTTGACGGACGCGTGTCCGGCCTTTCCGAATGCGATCGCGGGCGACATCGCCGCGCTGACGACGGCGGCCACCACGCCGTGATGCGGCGGTCTGGCCCGTTCGCGGGCCGTACTGATACCATCGCAACGTCGCGATTCCGCGGCATCCGGAGCAGGCCGGCACGAAGCTGGTCACCGGTGGTGGTCTTCCGAATCGAGCACTGACTCGAAATCGGCGCACTTCTACTGTTGACCAGAGCAGACAACCGGCGCGACCGCACAGTTCTTCATGCTTCTTTGCGTCGTCGTTCTTCCTGCCCGCTCCTGCTCCTTCGTCTGTCGGCGACCCGAATGGTCGCCAGCCAACAAAAGGAGAGACACCTCGTGGAGGGTCCCGAAATCAAGTTCGCCGAAGCCGTTTTGGATAACGGCAAGTTCGGCACGCGCACCGTCCGGTTCGAAACCGGTCGTCTCGCGCAGCAAGCTCAGGGTGCGGTCGCCGCGTACCTGGATGAAGACACCATGCTTCTCAGCGCCACCAGCGCCGGCAAGCACCCGCGTGACGGCTTCGACTTCTTCCCCCTGACGGTGGACGTCGAAGAGCGTTCGTACGCAGCAGGCAAGATCCCCGGCTCGTTCTTCCGTCGTGAGGGCCGCCCATCGACCGAGGCGATCCTGGTCTGCCGTCTGATCGACCGGCCGCTGCGCCCGACCTTCGTCGAGGGTCTGCGCAACGAGGTGCAGATCGTCATCACGGTGCTCAGCATCGCGCCCGACGAGTTCTACGACGCACTGGCCATCAACGCGGCCAGCCTGTCGACGCAGATCTCCGGTCTCCCGTTCTACGGGCCGGTCGCCGGCATCCGTCTCGCCCTGATCGGCGATCAGTGGGTGGCCTTCCCGAAGTTCAGCCAGCTCGCCGAAGCCGTTTTCGACCTCACCGTCGCGGGCCGCCTCATCACGGACAAAGACGGCAACGAGGATGTCGCGATCATGATGGTCGAGGCCGAAGCGACCGAAGGCAGCTGGGAGCTGATCCGTTCCGGCGCGACCAAGCCCGACGAGTCCGTCGTCGCGCAGGGTCTCGAGGCCTCCAAGCCGTTCCTGAAGCAGCTCATCAAGGCGCAGCAGTCGATCGCCGACCAGGCGGCCAAGGCGATCCAGGAGTTCCCGCTCTTCCCGCCGTACCAGCAGGCAACTTACGACGCCGTCGCCGGTCTCGCGTACGACGAGCTGAAGGGCGTCTACCAGATCGCCGACAAGATCGAGCGTCAGAACGCCGACGACGCGCTCAAGGACCGCGTCAAGGGCCACATCGCCGCCGAGGTCGAGGCCGAGCGCCTTCCGTCCTCCGCGAACGGTGAGGTCTCGGCTGCATACAAGTCCGTCTCCAAGAAGGTCATGCGCGCTCGCGTGCTGACCGAAGGCATCCGCATCGATGGCCGCGGCCTGACCGACATCCGGGCGCTCGACGCCGAGGTGCAGGTCATCCCGCGCGTGCACGGTTCGGCGATCTTCCAGCGCGGCGAGACCCAGATCCTCGGTGTCACCACGCTGAACATGCTGAAGATGGAGCAGCAGATCGACTCGCTGGCTCCTGTCACGAAGAAGCGCTATCTGCACCACTACAACTTCCCGCCGTACTCGACCGGTGAGACCGGCCGCGTCGGATCGCCGAAGCGTCGCGAGATCGGGCACGGCTTCCTCGCCGAGCGCGCCCTCGTGCCGGTGCTGCCGCCGCGCGAGGAGTTCCCGTACGCGATCCGCCAGGTGTCAGAGGCTCTCGGCTCCAACGGCTCGACGTCGATGGGCTCCGTCTGCGCCTCGACCCTGTCGCTGCTGAACGCCGGTGTGCCGCTGCGCGCCCCGGTTGCGGGCATCGCGATGGGCCTCATCTCGGACGAGGTGGATGGTGAGACGCGCTACGCCGCCCTCACCGACATCCTGGGTGCCGAGGACGCGCTGGGCGACATGGACTTCAAGGTCGCCGGAACGAGCGACTTCGTCACCGCCATCCAGCTCGACACCAAGCTCGCCGGCCTCCCGTCCTCGGTGCTTGCTGGCGCGCTGAAGCAGGCCAAGGAGGCCCGCACGGCGATCCTCGCGGTCATCAACCAGGCGATCGATGGACCCGACGAGATGGCACCGACCGCTCCCCGCGTGATCAGTGTCCAGATCCCGACCGACAAGATCGGCGAGCTGATCGGCCCGAAGGGCAAGACGATCAACGCCATCCAGGACGAGACGGGCGCCGACATCTCCATCGAGGAGGACGGCACCGTCTACATCGGCGCTGTCGACGGACCCTCCGCGGAGGCCGCGCGCGCGCAGGTGCTGGCGATCGGCAACCCGCTGAACCCGGAGGTGGGCGAGCGGTTCCTCGGAACCGTCGTCAAGCTCGCCGCGTTCGGCGCGTTCGTCTCGCTCATGCCCGGCAAGGACGGCCTGCTGCACATCAGCGAGGTCCGCAAGCTCGCCGGGGGCAAGCGTGTCGAGAACGTCGAGGACGTGCTCGTGGTCGGCCAGAAGATCCAGGTGGAGATCACCAAGATCGATGACCGCGGAAAGCTCTCGCTCGCCCCGGTGGTCGACGAGGCCGACGCGACGGACGCCGACGTGGCGCCCGAGAGCGAGCAGGTCGACGCGTAACCTTCGCTGATCGAGCAGCGGGCCTGGCCCGCGTCGCGATCCCAGGATGCCCGTTCCCGCACAGGTGGGGACGGGCATCCACCGCGTTCAGGGCTGAAAAGCTGGACGAAGGGTCGGCCCCGCACCCGGATCGAGAGCGAGGCCGAGACCCTTCTGTGCCGCCGTTCGGGCGACGTGTGACCGGTAAGGCCGTTCGCTGTGGACGACCTCGCCCGGATGCCGGAGCATCCCCACGAACACACGGTACGACCGTCAGTCCGGGCACACCAGGTGTGTCTGCCCCGTGTTTGCTGAGTGTTCGGACAGCGGTCACACGGTTCGGCGCGGACGCTGCCTTTCGCGCAATCTCACGATTCATAACGATTCGGCGGCGCGCTCCGAATACTTCGTGTCAGCGGGCTACTCTCGCACCACCACGACGCGCCAGACCCCCGCCGGCCGTCAGGGCAGCGAGAGCTCCATGCGAGCAGGTGGTGAGAGGCGGAGACGATGGACGGGATGGCCGAGGGCATGCGCGCTGTGCGCACTGGTCCGGTGCCCACGGCATCCGTGCTCTCTGTCCCGACCAGCGTGATCCCTGTTCCCACGACGGGGGAGACAGCCGCCATCATCGGTGCCGGCTCGCCACCACGCCGCCGGGTTGGGCTGTCGGACCTGCGTGTCTTCCCGCTCGCCATCAGCGGCAAGGTCTTCGGCTGGAAGACAGACGACGCCGCCACCGATGCGATCCTCGACAGCTACGCCGCCCTCGGCGGCAACTTCATCGATACCGCCGACTCGTACTCGAGTGGGCGGAGCGAACTCATGATCGGCAACTGGCTTCGGTCGCGCCAGAATCGCGACGACATGGTCATCGCAACCAAAGTCGGGAAAAGTGCGGAGCATCCGGGTGTGCGTGCCCGCGCTATCGCTGCGGCGGTCGACGATTCGCTGCGTCGCCTGCGGACCGACCGGATTGAGCTGCTGTACCTGCATCTCGATGACCCGGAGGTTGCCTTCGAAGAAACGCTGCTCGCCGTCGACGAATTGATCCGGGCCGGGAAGGTCATCGCCTTCGGCGCGTCCGACCACACCGGAAACCGCCTCTTCGAGGCGAGGATCGCGTCAGCGCAGCTCGGCGTCGCGCCCATGGTCGCGCTGCAGAACCTCTACAACCTGGTCGAGCGCCGCGAGTACGAGGGCGACCTCGAGCACGTCGCGGATCGCGTCGGTCTCGGTGTCATGCCGCGTTTTGCGATGGCGAGCGGATTCCTCTCGGGCCGCTACCGCACGAAAGCCGATCTGGCTCGGTCGGCGCGTGGCGCAGAGATGGCGAGGTACTTCACCCGACGAGGCCTGAAGGTGCTGGCGGCGCTCGATGAGGTCGCGACCGCCCACGACGCCAGCATGGCGACCATCGCGCTCGCGTGGCTGCTGAGCAAGCCCAATGTCGTGGCACCGGTTGCCTCCGCCAGTACCGCCGATCAGGTGTTCGATCTGGCGGCGGCACCGAGCGTGCGCCTCACCCGGCACGAACTGACGACACTCGACCGCGCGAGCGAACCGCGGCGCTGAGCGAGTCGGCCCGCCCCGCCGCCGGAATCAGTTGAATCCGGGGACGTGGATCCAGTTCAGCGCGAGCACCAGGTAGATCGCCGTCAGGATCAGGGAGATGACCGTGAGCGAGACGCCGACGCGCCTCGTCGATCCGCGAAGCACCAGTTGAAGCACCAGGACGATGCCCATGACGATGACGAGCGTGATGATGGCCACCGGAATGCTCGTGAAGAAGGTGACGATCACGAGTCCGGCCACGATGATCTCGATGACAGCGAGGAGGGGGGTTCCGCGTCCGCGTACGCGGATCACCCCATCGATGACAGCCAGTGCGGCGGCGGCGAAGAGGAGGATGGGGAGCAAGGGCATCGTGGGCCTGACCTTCCGGCATCCGAGACCCGGGTCTCGGGGCACCGCGCAAGTGCGGCGCCGACCACACCATGTCACGCGTGACGAGATGTTCGGTCTACACCCAGCTGACTGTCAGTTTCGGGATCAGCGGCTCGGCGACCGTGCGGACCGCTAGAGACGAGCGCCGGAGATGACCCGATCGAATGCTCGGGCGAGGGCGGTGCTGGCCGCGATCGGATCGCCGGCGTAGCCGCCCGTCATCGCGCCGTCACGCGCCAGGACCAGGTCATCGGCAGCGTCGCCCGCGAGCGGGTGGCCCATGGCGCGCAGCAACTGCTCGAGCACGCCGACGAACCACTCACGGTGCGCGACGACCGAACGGCGCACCGGATGCATCGGGTCCGAGAACTCGGCCGCGGCGTTGATGAACGCGCAGCCGCGGAACTCCGGTGACGAGATCTGGGTGGCGATCGACTCCTGCAGTGCGCGAAGCACGGCCTCCGGCTCGATGTGCGCCTCGACAAGATCAGCGAGCTCCTCGGCGGCGCAGCGATGACGGTAGTCGACGTAGTCCCCGATCAGCCGATCTTTGGAGCCGTAGTGCTTGTAGAAGGTCGCCTTCGTCACACTGGAGGAGCTGATGAGCCGGTCGACACCGACCGCGCGGATCCCCTCGTCGTAGAACAGCAGGTCGGCGGTCTCGAGGATGCGCAGTTTGGCGGGCGCAAGACCGGCGAGGCGGGCCGGGCGCTCGATCTCGATCATGATGGTCATCGGGTCCTCAAAGTGATGAAGCAGCCGCGCCGTGACCGCTCGGGGGAAACGGCCACGGCTGCACGGGTGCGGTTCGGGTAGCACACAAAACTGCGACGCCATCCGATCGCGCGCGATCGTCGACGCTGCGAGATGTTGAACACATCTCACCGGGGAAGCAGCTTCGGCTAGGGTTCCGAATCGCTTTCCGTGTGGCGAGCATAACAGGTGAGGACAGACAGACTTGTCTGTCGTCATCAATTTCCTGTACCCCAATATGGGTGTCGCCGCGTTCGGCGGCAATCTCGGGCTCTGCCGCGATCAGATGACGTAGGCTCAACGCGATGAACGGCTCGGTCACCTTTCCGCTCGACCTGGGCGAGCTTCGGCTCACCGCATCCGGGGGATCGCTCGTACGGCGCAGTGTGCTTCCCAGCGGGGTGCGGATCCTCAGCGAGCAGATGCCAGGGGCGCAGAGCGCCACCGTCGGCTTCTGGGTCGCGGTGGGCTCCCGTGACGAGGAGCCGGTGACCTACGGCTCGACACACTTCCTCGAACACCTCCTGTTCAAGGGGACGCCAACGCGGTCGGCTCTGCAGATCGCGGTGTCTTTCGACGAGGTCGGTGGCGAGCACAACGCCATGACCGCCAAGGAATACACCTGTTATTACGCGAAGGTGCGCGATCAGGACCTCCCCATGGCGGTTGCCGTGCTCGCCGACATGTTCACCTCATCGGTGATCGACTCCGAGGAGTTCGAGAGCGAGCGCGGCGTGATCCTCGAAGAGCTCGCGATGGCCGACGACGATCCATCGGACGTCGTGAGCGAACGCTTCTTCGAGGCGGTCTTCGGCGCGCATCCACTCGGCCGGCCGATCGGCGGCAGCCCTGCCTCGATCGGTGCCGTCGGCCGTGACGCCGTCTGGGAGCACTACCGTGCCAACTATCGGCCACAGGATCTGGTCGTGACGGTCGCCGGCGCCGTCGACCACGACGCGCTGGTTGCGGGGATCACCCGGGCGCTGGAGACCGCTGGCTGGGATCTCGGCATCGAAGGCGTTCCCGTTGATCGCCGCCACGCCCCCGGAGTGCTCGGGGGCGGCGGCGGCGAGCTCGCACGAGGCAGCGCACTGACGATCGTCGACCGACCGACCGAGCAGGTCAACCTTCTGCTCGGAGTTCCGGGGCTTGCGGCCTCCGACGACCGCCGTGCCGCGGTGACCGTGCTCAACTCGGTGCTCGGCGGCGGGATGTCGTCTCGACTCTTCCAGGAGGTGCGAGAGCGGCGCGGCCTCGCGTATTCGGTCTATTCCTTCGCTGCCGGCTACTCCGATGCCGGTCTCATGGGGCTGTATGCGGGATGCTCACCGCAGAAGACCGCGGACGTCGCGGAGCTGATGCTCGGTGAGTTCCGGCGCCTGGCAGCTGATGGCATCACCGACGAGGAACTGGCGCGGGCGCAGGGCCAGCTCGGTGGGGGGGCAGCACTCGCCCTCGAGGACTCCGACGCGCGCATGACGCGCCTGGGTCGCAGCGAACTCACTTTCGGCGAGTTCTCGGACCTCGACGAAACCCTTCGTCGCCTCGGCGGCGTCACCACCGCACAGGTGCAGGAACTCGCTCAGGAACTGGTCGCCCGCCCCCTCTCGGTCGCCGCCGTCGGTGCGGTCGACGAGTCCACGTTCGACGGGGTGGCTCGCTCCGGCGACACACCGGCTGCGGCCTGATGTCCCGGTACCTCTATCTGGTGCGCCACGGCGAGCAGCAGGACGCCGAGTACGGTGTTGATGACGGTCCCCTGAGTGCGCGGGGGGTGCGGCAGGCCGTCGCGATCGCGGAGCGGTTGGGCGGCATCCCGTTCACCGGCGCGTGGACATCGCCGCTGCAGCGCGCACAGGAAACCGCTCGCATCATGACCGAGCGCGCACCCGCGCTCGAGCCACAGCCCTCCGCCCTGCTGATGGACTGCGTCCCCTCCGGCCCCGGCGTGGACATGCCGCACGCCTTCGAGCCGTTCTTCGGCGGGATCACCGAGGCGGAGATCGATGCGGGTCGCGCCCAGATGGCGGATGCGACGGCCGAATGGATGACGCCGTCACGCGGCGACAGTCACGAGCTCCTGATCACGCACAACTTCGTGATCGGCTGGTTTGTGCGCGAGGCCTTCGGCGCGGCAGACTGGCGCTGGCTCGGAGTGAATCAGGCCAACTGCGGCCTCACGATCATCCGGGTGCGATCCGCGAAGCCGCCGGTGCTCGTCGTGCACAACGACCTCGGCCACCTCCCCGCCGAGCTGCGTACCGGCCTGCCGGACGCACAGCCGTACTGACCTTTCCCGACCGGCTACCGCAGCTGTTTCAGAAACCAGTTCGTCGCGTTCGGGTTGTCGTTGTACGGCTCGATGTCGACGTAGCCGGTCGTCCGATAGAGGCCCTGGGCGGCTTCGAGGCTCGCGTTCGTGTCGAGCACGATCTCGCGGGCGCCGAGCCCGACGGCTCGGGCCTCGAGCTCCGCGAGGAGTTCGCGGCCCCACCCTTTGCCGCGTGCGCGATCTCGCAGATACAGGTGCTTGACCTCGGCGCGGTCGGGCGCGAGCATCCTGATGCCGCCGCAGCCGACCGGTCCGAGTTCGTCGTCGACCACGAGGAAGACCCCAGCGGGTGGCGCGAAGCGGGCCGGGTCCGGGAAGACCGTGTGGTAGGCGCCGAGGCCATCGGGGAACGTGTCGGTGCGCATTCCGAAGTAGTCGCTCAGCAGTTGGTGGGCGTCGTCGTCAGCGGGGGAGGCGGGGCGATAGACCGGCATGCATGCAGGCTACCGAGTGCGCGCGCGGGCTACGATCGGGGGATGGTGACCTCGGTGGCGATCGTCGGTGCGACCGGGCGGATGGGTCGACTCGCCATCGCGCTGATCGATCGCACGGCGGACTTCACGGTGCACGCCCGACTCGGTTCGTCGGACCCGATCGAGCGGATCGAGGGTGCGGACCTCGTGCTCGACCTCACCGTTCCGGCCGTGTCGCCGGAGATCGTCGCGGCCGCGCTGGATCGTGGCATCCCGGTTCTGGTTGGCACCTCCGGCTGGACCGCCGAGCGGATCGCCGTTCTCTCCCACCGCATGCAGGACCTGCCGGAGCTCGGGGTGATCATCGTGCCCAACTTCTCGCTCGGTTCGGTGTTGGCGACCCGCGCCGCGACACTGTTGGCACCGTACTTTCCGTCGATCGAGATCGTCGAGGCCCACCACGAGGGCAAAGTCGACTCACCGTCGGGCACCGCCATCCGGACCGCCGAGCTCATCGGAGCCGCGCGCGGCGACGCCGGCCCGGTGTTGGCGCCGCACGCCGACCAGCGCGCCCGCGGACAGCAGGTGGCGAGCGTCCCCATTCACAGCCTGCGGATGAGCGGGCTCTTGGCCCGGCAGGACGTGCTTTTCGGGGGCGTCGGAGAGACCGTGACCATCCGTCACGAGACCGGCAGCGACGACTCGTACCTTGCCGGTCTGCTGCTCGGCTTGCGCGCGGCGCCGACGGCGCGCGGAGTGATCGTCGGGCTCGACACCTTGCTCGACGGCTCGCCCTCCGGCAACGGGTAATCAGGCGTGCGCGTCCGCCTCGCCGTCGCCGCAACGGCGGTGCTTCTGGTGATCTACCTGATTCTGCCGCTCCAGTACGGCTGGGTGCTCGTGAGGGTCGGAACGCCGGTGGCCATCATGATCGGGATCGCGCTGTTTGTGCTCCCGATCGTCGGAGCATGGGCTCTGTTCGCGGAGATCCTCTTCGCGGTTCGCGCCGATCGGCTCGCCCGGCGGCTCGAGGCGGAGGGCGGGATGCCGACGGAGGAGGTCCCGGTCAGCCCGAGCGGCCGCATCGATCGCGCTGCGGCCGACGCCCTGTTTCCGCAGTACCGGGCGGCCGTCGACGCCGATCCGGAGAACTGGCGGGTCTGGTTCCGGCTCGCCCTCGCCTACGACGCCAGCGGAGACCGCCGCCGTGCGCGCTGGGCGACGCGGACCGCCATCCGGCTGTTCCGTGGCCAGCCCGCCATCACGAGCGGGTAGCCCGCGGCCCGCCGGACTGCTACTCCTCGCCGGCTACGACGGCGTCGATCGCCTCTTCGACCGTGCGATGCCGCCACCGGAAGCCGTCCGCCTCCAGCCGGGCGGGCTCGACTCGTGCGCTGTCGAGCAATAGGCGCTCGCCGGCCTCTCCCAGCAGTTTCACGACACCCTCGGGAATGCGGAAGAGGTATGGCCGATTCATCCGCGCGGCGTATGCGTGGGTGATGCGGTCACTCGTTGCCGGGACCGGGCCGGCCAAGTTCACCGGTCCGCTGAGCTTCGAGGTCAGCAGATGACGGATGGCGGCCGCCTCGTCGAAGAGGCTGATCCAGGGCCAGAACTGGCCGCCGGTGGCGAAACGCGAGCCGAGGCCGACGCCGGTGAGCAGTCGCACCGGCTCGAGACCGCCACCGCGCGCCACCACGACTGACGTTCGGATGTTGACCACGCGCGTCTTGCGCGGTGCGAGTGCTGCCGCTGCCTCCCACGCGGTGACCAACTCGGGGAAGAACCCGGTCCCCGGAGCCGATTCCTCGGTGATGCGCTCCCCGGGACGATCCCCGTAGATGCCGACCGCCGAGCCGCTGATGAAGACCTGGGGGGGCGTGGCCACCTGGTTCATGGCCTCCGCGAGGGCCTGGGTGGGCTGCACTCGCGAGTCGCGGAGCGTCTTCCTGTACCCGGGCGTCCACGGGATGCGCCCGACGCTCGCGCCCGAGAGGTTGATGACAGCGTCCACCTCGCCGACGATGCGGAAATCCATCGTGCGTGCGCTCGGCGCCCAGTTGATCTCGTCGTCTGCCGAGGGGCGACGGCGCACGAGTTTGAGCACCTCGTGGCCGTCATCACGGAGCTGACGAACGAGCTCGGTGCCGATGAGTCCGGATGCCCCCGCGATCAGCACGCGCTGCGTGCGTTTCGCCGCCATCAGGCGAGGCTCGCCTCGAGGGTGATCTTGATTCCGGTGAGTGCGGCAGAGACGGGGCAGTTCTTCTTCGCGTCCTCGGCGAACGCCTGGAACTCCTCGGCGGTGAGACCGGCCACCTTCGCGTTGACGAGGAGGTGGCTCCCGGTGATGCCTTCGCCGGGCTGGAAGGTGACCGCCGCGGTGACCTGCAGGCTGTCCGGTGCATGACCGGCGTTCCCGAGCGCGTTCGACAGAGCCATCGAGTAGCACGCCGAGTGCGCCGCGCCGAGAAGCTCTTCCGGGGTGGTCATGCCGGCGACCCCTTCTGCGCGTGCCTGCCAGCTGACCGGGAACTCGGCGGCGTCGCTGGAGTCGAGGCTCGTCGTGCCGTTGCCCGTCATCAGATCGCCGAACCAGAGGGTTGTCGCTTCGCTTGTGTGAGCCATGAACCCACTCTAGGCGGGGCTATCCCGCGGCGGCAGGGGAGCGGCGACCGAGCACCCCGGCGCGAACGAGAAGCAGGTAGATCTGGCAGCCGAGGCAGTACCCGAACACGGCGTTGAGGAATGCCGCGAGGAAGGCGGCAGCTGCCGCGATCGGGAGCGCGAGCGTCACCCCGAGCAGGGTGATGGCGAGACCGATCAGGGTGATCACGAATCCCACACCCTGGGCGAACGTGGGCGGGGTCGGGTCTTCCAACTCGGCCGGAGGGGTCAGCCGCGGTCGGATGAAGGTTCTGAACACCAGGCCGTACGGATGCCGTGCAACGCCCGCGACGGCTCCGAACGCGAAGAGGAGCGTGATCGCCGCGAACAGCACCAGCGCCGGATATTCGGCGCCGGACAGCGCGAGGCCGATCACCACCAGGAGCAGCACCGCCGTGATCCCGGCGCCGAACCGTGGGCTTCTCGGATCGATTCCGAGCGCGCTCATGCGACGGCCAGCACGCGGTCGAGTTCGGCGATGACCGTCTCACGCCGGACGGCGCCGCCGATCCGCGCGAGCACGCTGCCCTCCGCGTCCAGAATCAGGGTGGTGGGGGTCTGCAACACGTTGAACCGTGCCACCAGGTCGGGGCGATCGATGATGTCCACCTCGACATGCCGGATCTCCGCCGAGCTGAGCCCGTCCAGGACACGTGCCGTCGCGCGGCAGGGGGTGCACATCTCGGAGGAGAGCTGCAGAAGGGTGGCCCGCTCACCCAGCTCGACATCGTGGACGCGTCCGGATGCCACGCGGACTCGTCCCTGCGACGCCCGCCAGATCAGTCCGAGTGCACACGCGAGAAGGACGAGACCAAGAAGCACGGGGATCGTCAGCAGCATGAAGAGCACGTTATGCGCAGACGGCGCGTTCGTGGCCTGTGTTGCGGACTATGACGGAATACCATCGACCCGATGAATCCGTATGAGGATCTGCTCCGCGACACCTTCGTGAACGGCACGCAGAAGACCGACAGGACCGGGACCGGCACGCGCAGCGTCTTCGGCCGGCAGATTCGCTACGAGCTGTCGCGGGGTTTTCCGCTCATTACGACCAAGAGGGTGCACTTCAGGTCGATCGCCTACGAGCTGCTGTGGTTTCTGCGCGGCGAGAGCAACGTCGGGTGGCTGCGGGACCACGGCGTGACCATCTGGGACGAGTGGGCGGATGCCGACGGCGAGCTCGGCCCGGTCTACGGGGTGCAGTGGCGTTCGTGGCCGACCCCGTCTGGTGGGTCCATCGATCAGATTTCGGAGGTGATCGAGCAGATCCGCGTGAACCCGGATTCGCGGCGGCTGATCGTCTCGGCGTGGAACCCCGCTGACATCCCGTCGATGGCGCTCGCGCCATGTCACGCGCTGTTCCAGTTCTACGTTGCCGACGGGAAGCTGTCGTGCCAGCTCTATCAGCGCAGCGCCGATCTCTTCCTCGGCGTTCCGTTCAACATCGCCAGTTACGCGTTGCTCACCCACATGATCGCGGCTCAGACCGGTCTCGAGGTTGGCGACTTCGTGTGGACCGGCGGTGACTGCCACATCTATGACAACCACGTGGATCAGGTGGCCGAGCAGTTGACCCGGCAACCGTTCCCACTGCCACAGCTCGTGATCACGACGCCCAGGTCCAGCATCTTCGACTACACCTTCGAGGACTTCGAACTCCGCGACTACCATCACCATCCGGCCATTCGCGGTGCGGTGGCCGTATGACGGTGGCGCTGATCTGGGCCCAGGCCTCCAATGGGGTCATCGGAGCGGATGGGGCGATGCCATGGGAGGTGCCAGAAGACCTCGCCCGTTTCCGGGAGCTCACGATGGGCTCCACCGTGATCATGGGTCGTCGCACCTGGGACACCATCCCGCCCCGCTTTCGCCCACTTCCCGGCCGTCGCAACATCGTCGTCACCCGCGATCCCACCTGGAAGGCTGAGGGCGCGGACATCGCCATGTCGATCGATGAGGCACTGGCCCTCGACGGCTCACCCTGGGTCATGGGCGGGGCCGAGATCTACGCTGCCACCATCGCATACGCCGATCGCCTGGAGGTCACCGAAATCGCGGTCGCGCCGGAGGGCGACGCCTTCGCGCCCCCCGTCGATCCCGAGCTCTGGGCGCTCACACCCGCCACGGCTGACGCCCCCTGGCTTACGTCCCGCACCGGGATCGCCTATCGCTTTCTGAGCTACATCCGCGCGTGACCACACTCGCGGCCACGTCCCGGTAGCCTGGAGCGCGTGTCGAGGTCAGAGAATCCGTTCGGGCAGGTGCTCGTCGCGCTGGTGACTCCCTTCACCGCCGATGGCGAGGTCTTGTGGGCAGACGTCGAGAAGCACATCGATGACGTCATCAACCAGGGCGCAGACGGCATCGTGGTCACCGGGACAACCGGAGAGACCAGCACGCTGACAGACCCCGAGAAGATCCGGCTCGTCGAAGTCGCGAAGTCGGTGGCGAACGGGCGCGCAAAGGTGATCACGGGTGGCGGTTCCAACGAAACCGCCCACGCCATCGAGCTGTACAAGCACAGCGAAAAGGCGGGCGCCGACGGCGTGATGATCGTCACGCCGTACTACAACAAGCCGACCCAGGCGGGCGTTCTGACGCACTTCCGCATGATTGCGGACGCCACCGATCTGCCGGTGATCCTGTACGACATCCCCGGCCGCACCGGTATCCCGATCCGGTACGAGACGATCCTGCGAGCCGCCAAGCACCCCAACATCCGAGCAGTCAAAGATGCCAAGGGCGACCTCAGCGAGGTCAGCCGCGTGCTCAACCAGACCGATCTGCTCTATTTCGCGGGCGACGATGCCAACGCGCTGCCAACCCTCGCGATCGGTGGCACCGGGCTCATCGGCGTCACCGCGAACATCGCTGCGGCGCCGTATCGCACCATGGTGGACGCGGTGAACGCCAACGATCTGGCCACCGCGACTGCCGCGCACCAGGCACTCGAGCCGCTGGTCCGTGCGACCATGACTCATGTGCCGGGGACCGTCGCGGCCAAATACATCCTCCACGGGCTCGGACGCATTTCGAGCCCACGGGTTCGGCTGCCTCTTGTCGGCCCCGAGGAATCCGAAGCCGCACTGATCGAAGACGAGCTCGCGCTCGTCGGGGTGATTCCCGGTGTCGACTTCTCCAACTTCCGTCCCGACCGCAACGCTGCCGCAGGTGGCGCGCTGCCCAAGGTCGCGGGCACCACGAGATAACAAGGACTTCATGCCCGGCACCGTCGTTTTCGAACCGCCAGCACTTCCCGCCGGAACCCTCCGGGTGACCCCGCTCGGCGGGCTCGCCGAGATCGGTCGCAACATGACCGTGTACGAGATCAACGGCCAGCTTCTCATCGTCGACGCCGGAGTGCTGTTCCCGGAGGAGACACAGCCGGGTGTCGACCTGATCCTGCCGGACTTCACTCCGATCAGGGACCGCCTCGATGACATCCTCGGCGTGGTTCTCACGCACGGTCACGAGGACCACATCGGCGCCGTTCCCTACCTGCTCAAGCTGCGGCAGGACATCCCGATCCTCGGCTCCCAGCTGACCCTCGCACTCGTCGAGGCGAAGCTGAAAGAGCACAGGATCACGCCGTACTCGCTCACCGTGAAGGCCGGCCAGGTCGAGAGACTCGGCGCCTTCGAGCTCGAGTTCGTGGCCGTCAATCACTCGATCCCCGATGCCCTCGCCGTTGCGATTCGCACCGAGGCCGGCCTGGTACTCCACACCGGTGATTTCAAGATGGATCAGCTGCCGCTCGACGGCCGCATCACCGACCTCCGTGCTTTCGCGCGGCTCGGCGAAGAGGGCGTCGACCTCTTCCTGGTCGATTCCACGAACGCCGACGTTCCCGGCTTCACTCCCCTGGAGCGCGACATCGGTCCGGTTCTCGAGAGCGTCATCGCCAAGGCGACGCGGCGCGTCATCGTTGCCAGCTTCTCGAGCCACGTGCACCGCGTGCAGCAAGTCCTGGATGCCGCATACCGGAACGGTCGCCAGGTCGCCCTTGTCGGTCGCTCGATGGTGCGCAACATGGGTATCGCGGCGGATCTCGGCTACCTGAAGGTGCCAGACGGGGTGCTGGTCGAGCTCAAGAAGGCTCTCGAACTCCCCGACGACCGGATCGTCTACATGAGTACCGGATCCCAGGGCGAGCCG
Source organism: Acidobacteriota bacterium (assembly GCA_019351995.1). GTDB lineage: Bacteria > Actinomycetota > Actinomycetes > Actinomycetales > Microbacteriaceae > Lysinimonas. Next base: position 40,459 of record JABBOD010000006.1, on the reverse strand, counting down.
ATGGCGGTCCTGGCGCGGATGGCCAATCAGGAGCACCAGATCGAGATCGCCGACGGTGACACGGTGATCCTGGCATCCAGTCTGATCCCCGGCAACGAGAACGCCGTCTACCGCGTGATCAACGGTCTCACCAAGCTCGGCGCGCACGTCGTGCACAAGGGCAACGCGAAGGTGCATGTCTCGGGACACGCCGCCGCGGGCGAACTGCTGTATTGCTACAACATCATCAAGCCGAAGAACGTGCTGCCGGTGCACGGCGAATACCGTCACCTCACCGCCAACGCGACCCTCGCGATCGAGACCGGCGTGCCCGAGCAGAACACGATCTTGGGGGAGAACGGCGTCGTTGTCGACCTCCGAGACGGCGTCGCCCGCGTCGTCGGCCAGCTCGACGTCGGCTTCGTCTACGTCGACGGCTCCACCGTCGGTGAGATCACGGATGCCGACCTCAAGGATCGCCGCATTCTCGCCGAGGAGGGCTTCATCTCGATTTTCGTCGCGATCGACACCCAGACCGGACGCGTGATCGTCGGGCCCGAGATCCAGGCCCGCGGCTTCGCCGAGGATGAGTCCGTCTTCGACGACGTCAAACCCCAGGTGATCAAGGCCATCCAGGATGCCGCGCAGAACGGGACGCGGGACACGCACGTCTTCAGCCAGGTCATCCGCCGCACGGTCGGGCGCTGGGTGAACACGCAGCACCGCCGCCGTCCGATGATCATCCCGGTGGTCATCGAGGCCTAAGCCAGCGCGCCTCCGCGGACGCCGCGCCTGCCGCGGATAGCGTGACCACATGGCCACGAGTACCCGGTCGGCGAACGCGCGCGCCCGCACCGGTAGCGCACGCACCTCCAACGCGCGCTCGAACGCCACCCGCAATCAGCCGACGAAAAAGCTGCCGACGAAGTCGAGCGCTCGCTCGTCGAGCCCCGTCGAAACATACGACGAGCCCGGGCTGCTGAGCAGTGCATGGTTGGGACTCGCGCACATTCTCGGCGGCGCGGTGCGACTGTTCGGCCACGAGACGCTGGCCAAGGAGGAGCGGCGCGACGGAGTGCCGTTCTTCCTGGTGATCCTGGCCGTCATCGGCTCGGCTGTCGAGTGGTTCAACCCCAACGGCGAGGTCGCGATCGCGCTCGATGCCTACACCTTCGGGGGGCTCCTGGGGCGCGTGGCGTTCGCGCTTCCGGTCATCATGGTGGTGTTCGCGGTGTGGCTCTTCCGGCATCCGGCGAGCGTGCACGACAACACCAGGATCGGGATCGGACTCGGCCTGCTGTTGACCACCATCGCCGGCCTGAGCCATGTCTTCGGCGGCCATCCGCAGCCGGCGGATGGTGCTGTCGCTCTCGCCCACGGCGGCGGGATCGTCGGCTGGATCGTCGGGCAGCCGTTCCTGCAGATCAACGCGCCGGCTCTGGCTGTTGTCGTCATCGGGTTCTTCCTGGCGCTGTCGCTGTTCATCATCACGAAGACCCCCCCGAACAAGATCGGATGGCGTCTCCGCGAGCTCTACGCGTATCTGTTCGGCGCCCAGGCCCCCGAACCGCGCGAGAAGCTCACCGTCGGGTTCGGCGCTCACGGCACCGGTGAGCAGGAGTTCGGCTCCCTCAGCGACCTCGGCCTCGAGATGGACGACCCGGCCTCGATGCCGTGGTGGCGCCGCGGGAAGCCCAAGAATGCCGACCCGGCCTTCGACAGCCCGGTGGTGGGTGCCGATCAGCCGACCGAGGTCATCGACCACCGTCGCGACGACTACTTCGATATCGAACTGCTCGAGCAGCTCACGCGCGCCGAAGACGCGGTCAAGCGATTCACGGGTGAAGTGGATGGCGCCACCGGCATCCGCGACGACGGGGCGCCAGCGCTTCCCGGCTTCGGGGGTGCTGCGGAGCGCGGTGCAGCGGGAGATTTCGCGAGCGATACGCCCGCCGCGCCGGCGCGGCCGAGCACGCCGCGCCGCGCGTACCGGCTGCCCGGCGCATCCATTCTTTCGGCGGGCACCCCGCCCAAGGCCAAGACTCCTGCCAACGACGAGGCCATCGCTGCGATCACCAGCGTGCTGAGCCAGTTCCAGGTGGATGCCAGAGTCACGGGTTTCAGCCGCGGCCCGAGCGTGACGCGCTACGAGGTCGAACTCGGTCACGGCGTCAAGGTGGAGCGCGTGACGGCGCTCGCCAAGAATCTCTCGTACGCGGTCGCGTCGAACGAGGTCAACATCCTGTCGCCGATCCCTGGCAAGAGCGCGATCGGCATCGAGATCCCGAACAAGGATCGCGAGATCGTCTCGCTGGGAGACGTGCTGCGCTCGGGCGCGGCGTCCAAGAGCGTGCACCCGATGACGATCGGCCTCGGCAAGGACGTCGAAGGCGGCTTCGTCGTGGCCAACCTCGCCAAGATGCCGCACCTGCTCGTCGCGGGTGCGACCGGATCGGGTAAGTCGAGCTTCATCAACTCGATGATCACCAGCGTGCTGATGCGCTCCAAGCCCGCCGAAGTCCGGATGGTGCTGATCGACCCGAAGCGGGTCGAGCTGGCCGCATACCAGGGCGTTCCGCACCTGATCACCCCGATCATCACGAACCCGAAAAAGGCCGCAGAGGCGTTGCAGTGGGTCGTGAAGGAGATGGACATGCGGTACGACGACCTCGCGTCGTTCGGTTTCCGCCACATCGACGACTTCAACCGCGCGGTGCTGGCGAATGAGATCGTGCTGCCGGTCGGCTCCGAACGGGTGCTCCAGCCGTATCCGTACCTGCTTGTCGTGGTCGATGAGCTCGCCGACCTGATGATGGTCGCCCCGCGCGACGTCGAAGACTCGATCGTGCGCATCACACAACTGGCACGCGCGTCCGGCATCCACCTCGTGCTGGCGACGCAGCGACCATCGGTGGATGTCGTCACGGGCCTGATCAAAGCGAACGTCCCGTCACGGCTGGCCTTCGCGGTGTCGAGCATGACCGATTCCCGCGTCATCCTGGACCAGCCGGGCGCGGACAAATTGATCGGGCAGGGCGATGGCCTCTTCCTGCCGATGGGTGCGTCCAAGGCGATTCGCGTCCAGGGCGCGTGGGTCACCGAGGACGAGATCGCCGCCGTGGTGGCGCACGTCACCGAGCAGGCGCGACCGGAATACCGCGAGGATGTCGCTGCAGTTTCCGAGAAGCGCGAGGTGGACGGCGACATCGGCGACGACCTCGACATCCTGTTGCAGGCGGTCGAACTGGTGGTGAGCACGCAGTTCGGGTCCACGTCGATGCTGCAACGCAAGCTCCGGGTCGGCTTCGCGAAAGCCGGTCGCATGATGGACCTCATGGAGTCTCGCCAGATCGTCGGGCCGAGCGAGGGTTCCAAGGCGCGCGACGTCCTGGTGACTCCCGAGCAGTTGGCCTCGGTGCTCGCGTCGTTGCGGGGGGACGGTCCGGCGGTCTCGACGTCCTCGAGTGCCCCCGCGGGACCTCGACCTGGACTTCAGCCTGGGGGTTACGCGGGCGATCCCGTTGCCGACATGACGAACGGATATCCTGAGGATGATGGCCCCTCAGACGAGGACGCCTGGCAGCTGACCGGCAGGGAGTAGCGCATGGCCAGCTCCTCCGGCGGCACTCCCCGGGTGAATCCGATGAAGGGTCGCGTGGTCGCGACCGGTGACACGCCAGCCAGCGCAGGCAACATCGCCAACATCGTCACGGTCATCCGGATCCTGCTTGCTCCGGTCTTCATCATCCTGCTGCTCGACGACGCCGGCAAAGACGGCTATCTCCGTTACATCGCCGCCATCGTATTCGTGTTCGCCATCGTCACCGACTCGGTCGATGGCTTGCTGGCTCGACAGCGCAACCTCGTCACCGACCTCGGCAAGCTGATCGACCCGATCGCCGACAAGGTGCTGACCGGCGGGGCACTTGTCGGGTTGTCGATCCTGGGGGAGCTGTGGTGGTGGGTCACGATCGTCATCCTGGTTCGCGAGGTCGGGATCACCGTGTTCCGGTTCATCGCCCTCCGCGATCGGGTCATCGCGGCGAGTTGGCTCGGCAAGGTCAAGACGGTGGCGCAGGCCGTCGCGATCTCGTTCGCGCTCTTCCCCTTCTGGAATCTGATTCCGGCCTGGTCGCCGGGAATCCACGTCTTCAACGAGCTGCTGATGGCGATCGCGCTGGTGCTGACCATGGTCAGCGGAGTCGAATACCTCTGGCAGGCGTACAAGGTGGGACGCGCGAAGCGCACCGCGCTGCCCGAGTGAGGCAGCCGTGAGCGAGCTCGCTGCGCGTGTCGTGGAAGAACTGAGGCGCCGGGGGTTGACGATCGCGGTCGCCGAGTCGCTGACCGGCGGACTGGTGGTCGCCGAGCTCGTCGGGGTTCCCGGCGCGTCGGCGGTCGTGCGCGGGGGAGTGGTCGCCTACGCGACCGAACTCAAGAGCAGTCTTCTCGGCGTCGATGCCGCTCTGCTGGCCGAGAAGAGCCCGATCGACCCCGAGGTCGCGAAGCAGATGGCCGAGGGCGTGCGCTGGCGACTCGGGCATCATGGCGTCCCCGTCGACATCGGATTGGCGACGACCGGAGTCGCCGGCCCCGAACCTCAGGATGGGCATCCGGTCGGTGAGGTGTGGATCGGACTCGCTCTCGGCGACACGGTGACGGCCCACGGCCTCACCTTGGGGGGTGACCGGGGCGCCATCCGATCCGCTACTGTCTCCGAATCACTGCTGCGAGTGTTGAAAGGCTTGACGGAATAGCTGGCGTTTCGATCTCGTTACAGAACGTGTCGTCACAGCCAAGTCAGAGGCGGCACGATTTAGAGTTTGACCACGATCCGGGATATGTTTACCGCCCGGTCCGAGATGAAAAGGAGGACACCATGGTTCTGGTCCGTCAGGAAATCGGCGATGTTCTCCGTGACTTCCGCCTGCAGAAGGCGATGACTCTGCGGCAGGTCGCGAGCCGCGCGAGCGTGGCTCTCGGCTACCTCAGTGAAGTGGAGCGCGGTCAGAAAGAGGCGAGCTCGGAGATCTTGGCGTCGGTTGCGGATGCTCTCGACACCCCGATCTCGGTGATCATGCGCGAAGTCGGTGACCGCCTCGCGATCATCGAGGGCGTGAGCGTTGTTCCCGACACGCTGCCCGACGAGTTGGTCGCTCAGTTCGATGTGGATCTCGCGGTCCGCTAACAGTTCATCCGATTTGCACGAAGGCCTCGGCTCCGGTCGGGGCCTTCGTCGTGTCGCGCCGCTGCGCCCGGCGCCGCCGCTGCGCCCGGCGCGAGCGCGGGGTTCATGCGCGAGCGCGGGGTACGCACGGGCCGCGCTCAGCGACACACCCCGCGTTCGTGCGAAGGTGAAGGGATGAAGCTCAGCGAGTTCGAGGTGGCGATCGCCGAGGAGTTCGGCGCGTTCGGGCGCGTGCTGCGCCGCGACACCGTTGTCGTTTCGCTCGGCAATCGCACACCGGATGAGGCGCTCGCCGCCGGCTTCCCCGCCCGCGAGGTCTGGTTCGCCCTCTGCGCCGCGCAGGATGTCCCCCCGCAGCGTTGGCATGGCGCGGGCCGGCCGAAGCCGGCACGCGGCTGAGCCGTCGTTTTCCGACCCGACACGCCGTGTCGAATTCTTCGAACATTCATTCGGATCTCGGATAGTCTCCTCAACAGGTCGTTCGAAGACGAGTTGTGCGCGAGGCGCCCGTCGCTCCCGCGAAATGTCGGAGCTCGGGCGTAGCGTCCCAACTACAAAGCACGACCAGCCCTGTCGCGAAGCGCCGACCTTGTTCCACCGGTGGGAGCGGAACGACAGCCTATGGGCGCACCATCACGGCACCGGTCGCAGCATCCGCCAGCACGTGGCAGAAGCGACGCCAGCCACAACAACAGAAGGAGACGGGCCATGCCCTCACCAGCAGACCGCGAGAAAGCTCTCGAGACCGCACTCGCTCAGATCGACCGTCAGTTCGGCAAGGGCTCCGTGATGCGCCTGGGCAGTGATGAGCGCGCCCCCGTCGCCGTGATCCCCACCGGTTCCATTGCCCTGGATGTCGCGCTCGGTATCGGTGGTCTTCCGCGCGGCCGAATCGTCGAGATCTACGGTCCTGAGTCCTCGGGGAAGACCACGCTCACGCTGCACGCCATCGCCAACGCGCAGAAGGGTGGCGGGATCGCGGCCTTCATCGACGCGGAGCATGCGCTCGACCCCGAGTATGCGAAGAAGCTCGGTGTGGACATCGACTCGTTGCTCGTCTCTCAGCCCGATACGGGAGAGCAGGCCCTTGAGATCGCCGACATGCTGGTGCGTTCGGGCTCGATCGACTTGATCGTCATCGACTCCGTTGCAGCGCTCGTGCCCCGCGCCGAGATCGAGGGTGAGATGGGTGACGCCCATGTCGGACTTCAGGCTCGCCTGATGTCGCAGGCGCTCCGCAAGCTCACCGGTGGACTCAGCCAGACCGGAACGACGATGATCTTCATCAATCAGCTCCGTGAGAAGATCGGCGTTTTCTTCGGAAGCCCCGAGACCACCTCCGGCGGCAAGGCTCTGAAGTTCTACGCATCGGTCCGGCTCGATATCCGTCGCATCGAGACGCTCAAAGACGGGACGGATGCCGTCGGTAACCGCACCCGTGTCAAGGTCGTCAAGAACAAGATGGCGCCGCCCTTCAAGCAGGCGGAGTTCGACATCCTCTACGGAGTCGGCATCTCGCGGGAGGGCAGCCTGATCGATTATGGCGTCGAGCACGAGATCGTCCGCAAGTCCGGCGCCTGGTACACCTATGACGGTGACCAGCTCGGTCAGGGCAAAGAGAACGCGCGCAACTTCCTGATCGAGAACCCGTCGACGGCGCTGGAGATCGAGAACAAGATCCTGGTGAAGCTCGGCATCGGTGAAGTCGGCAAGGCTGCCGCGGCAGCTGCGGCTGCGGCTGCGGCTGCGGCGGTTGTTCCCGACATTGCGCCAGCCCGTACCTCCACCTCGACGGCCACTAAGCGTGGTGCCAAGGCGGTTGAGACTTTCCCTGAGTCGATCGATGACGAACTCGTGGCCCGCATGGCGTCGGGCGAGTAGAAGCGAGACGCTCGTGACGGTGAAACAGTTCGACGGGGCTCGCGACTCCGAGGGCGGGTCAGCTGGACGCGATGGGCTCGCGCGGGTGACCTACCTCTTCGGGGGGCGAGCCTCGTCGGACCCGACGACCGTCGAATCGCCGCGCGTGGAACCTCCTGCGGGTGCGGAGCTTCGTCCTTTGGCCTCGGTGTTCGGCGAGTTGGAGTCACAGATCGAGGCGCAGCTTGCCGCGCGACGCGCGAGTGGGGCCGCGGAAGGCGAGGCGTTCACGCGCGATCACACGGTGAGTCATGTGGTGGGGAGCAGCGCGCTGGAACGGCAGGACGCCGCAGCCGAGAAGGCGAAGGCCCGTGCTGAGCGTGTCAGCATGCAGGCGCTCACCCGTCGTGGCATGTCGAAGCGGGAAGTCGAGCGCAGCCTTCGAGCTCGCGAACTCGACGACGAGACCGTGGCGTCCGAGCTCGACCGTCTCGAAGGTGTGGGCCTCATCGACGACATGGCCCTCGCACAGAATCTGGTCGGCACGCTCCAGGAGCGCAAGGGGCTCGGACGCTCGGCGATCGCTGCTGAGCTGACTCGTCGCCTGCTCGCACCCGCAGCGATCGAATATGCGCTCGACTTGATCGAGACGAGCGACGAGCTCGGCCGAGCCCGCGACGTCGCCGTCAAACGTGCGGCCCAACTGCGCTCCTACGACCGAGAGACGGCGGTGCGCCGTCTGAGCGCCTTCCTGATGCGGCGTGGGTACTCAGGCAGTACGGTCCGGGCCGCGGTCGACCATGCCCTCCCGGCGACCCCGGGGAGCACCGTCCGATTCCGTTGAGGCGGCCGTTCGCGATCGATTCCCTCGAGGATCGTAAGCGGTCGTAGGCTGGAGCCCACGATGACCATGCTCGAATCCCGCTCCGACTCTGCCGCAACCAATCGGCCGCGGACCTACGAAGTGCGCACCTTCGGGTGTCAGATGAACGTGCACGACTCGGAGCGACTCAGCGGCTCGCTGGAGACGGCCGGGTACATTCGGGCAGACGGGGAGACCGCAGACGTGGTCGTCATCAACACCTGCGCCGTGCGCGAGAACGCCGACAACAAGCTGTACGGAACTCTCGGCCACCTGGCCAGCACGAAGCGCGAGCGCGACGGCATGCAGATCGCTGTCGGAGGCTGTCTGGCACAGAAGGACAAGTCCGTCATTCTCGACAGGGCTCCGTGGGTTGATGTCGTCTTCGGTACTCACAACATGGGATCTCTACCCGCTCTGCTCGAGCGCGCCCGTCACAACGGTGAGGCCCAACTCGAGATCCTCGAGTCGCTCGAGGTCTTCCCGTCCACCCTGCCCACGCGACGGGAATCCACATACAGCGGATGGGTCTCGATCTCGGTCGGCTGCAACAACACCTGCACGTTCTGCATCGTGCCTTCCCTGCGTGGCAAGGAGAAGGACCGCCGGCCCGGCGACATCCTGAGCGAGATGCAGCTGCTCGTCGATGACGGTGCCATCGAGGTCACACTTCTCGGTCAGAACGTCAACTCCTACGGTGTCGAGTTCGGCGACCGGCTTGCCTTCGGAAAGCTGTTGCGCGCCGCTGGTGAGATCGAGGGGCTCGAACGAGTCCGGTTCACCAGTCCGCACCCTGCGGCGTTCACCGACGACGTCATCGATGCGATGGCGGAGACCCGCAACGTCATGCCGCAGCTTCATATGCCTTTGCAGTCCGGCTCCGACCGCATCCTCAAAGCGATGCGACGCTCGTACCGCTCCGAGAAATTCCTGGGGATCCTCGAGCGGGTGCGTGAGCGCATTCCGAATGCGGCCATCACCACGGACATCATCGTCGGGTTCCCGGGCGAGACCGAAGCGGACTTCGCGGAGACTCTGCGTGTGGTCGAACAGGCTCGTTTCGCCTCGGCCTATACCTTTCAGTACTCGATTCGGCCCGGTACTCCCGCCGCCGAGTATGACGATCAGGTGCCCAAGGAGGTCGTGCAGGAGCGCTACGAGCGCCTCACGGCTCTGCAGGAGCGCATCTCAGGCGAGGAGAACGCGCGCCTGATCGGGACCGCTGTCGAGGTGCTTGTCGCGGCGGGCGAAGGACGTCGCGACGGAGTGAATGCGCGGATGTCCGGCCGAGCGGAAGACGGCCGTTTGGTGCATTTCGACGTGCCGGCAGGCGGAGACCTCCCGCGTCCCGGCGACGTGGTCACCGTGGTTGTCACCCGAACGGCGCCGCACTTCCTGATCGCGTCACCGGCTGGTGATGTGCTCCCCGTACGTCGGACTCGCGCCGGCGATGCCTCCGATCGCGCGGCCGACGAGTCGTGTGCCATCCCCGCGCACGGCGCGGCAAGCACCGGATCGGGCACCGCGGTCAACATCGGTCTCCCGTCCCGACGCCCGTCCGTCTGACCGTCACGTGGATCGACGGATCGTCGCGATCGTCGGCGCCACGGGAACGGGGAAGTCGGCTCTGGCCCTCGATCTCGCCGAGGCTCTGAGCGCCGGGAGTGGCCCGGACGGTGCGGCCGAGGTCGTCAACGCCGATGCGATGCAGCTCTACCGTGGCATGGACATCGGCACCGCCAAGCTGTCGCTCGCCGAGCGTCGTGGCGTCCCACACCATCTGCTCGACGTGCTCCAGCCGAGCGAGGAGGCCAGCGTCGCTCGGTACCAACTGGATGCCCGGGCGGCGATCGACGACATCCTGAGGCGGGGAGCCACCCCGATCCTGGTCGGCGGAAGCGGTCTCTACGTGTCAAGTGTTCTCTACGACTTCCAGTTCCCGGGACATGATCCTGATGTACGAGCCGCGCTGGAGGCGGAACTCGGGAGTCACGGACCCGGCAGCCTCCATCGCCGGCTGCACGAGCTCGACCCGGCGGCGGCGGACGCGATCGGCCCGCACAATGGTCGGCGCCTGGTGCGAGCGCTCGAGGTGGTGGCCATTACCGGCAAACCCTTCGGCGCCGGGCTGCCCAGCGAAAGCCGACTGTGGCGCCCGACCGTCACCATCGGCTTGCGCGTGGCGCGTTCCGTTCTCGTCGAGCGGCTGAATGAGCGGGTGGCCGCCATGTGGCGGAACGGCCTCGTCGCGGAGGTGGATGCGCTGCGGCCCGCCGGGTTGGGGGTCACGGCGGCACGCGCCATCGGCTACGCACAGGCGATTGCCCAACTCGACGGCCAGATCGACGAGAGTGAAGCGATTGAGCGGACGGCATCGCTGACCCGACGATATGCGCGGCGGCAGGTCGGCTGGTTCGGCCGGTTCACCACCACCAACTGGATCGACGCTGACGATCCGCAGCGCGTCGTGGCGGCTCGCGATGTTCTGGTCAGCGCGAGTGCGTCCGCGCCGATACCCTGACACCGTGAGCACCACACTCCACTTCACCAAGGGTCACGGCACCGGGAACGACTTCGTGCTCTTCGCGGACCCGGATGGCGAGATCGACCTGGATACCGAGGCGATCGCCGGCATTGCCAACCGTCACTTCGGGGTCGGCGCCGACGGCGTGATCCGCGCGGTCCGCTCGTCCAGAATCGACGTCGGCGCCGAGGCGTTAGCCGAGGATCCCGCCGCCGAGTGGTTCATGGACTACCACAACGCCGACGGGAGCGCCGCGGAGATGTGTGGCAACGGCATCCGCGTATTCGGCAGCTTCCTGATCGCGAACGGCTTGATCGAGCTCGCCGAGGGGGAGTCGGTCGCCATCGGGACCCGCGGTGGCGTGCGGGAGCTGCTCAGAACCGCGGATGGATTCGAGGTGGATCTCGGTCCGTTCGTCATTCTGGACAGCGAGGCGACGGTATCGGCAGCCGAGTTGCACGTTGCCCGCCCCGGCCTGCCGATCGGCGTCGGCAACCCGCACGTCGTGGTCGCCCTGGCCGACGATGACGAACTCGACGCGATCGACCTCGGCCATGCGCCGGTCGTGACTCCGACGCCGCCGAACGGTGCCAACGTCGAGTTCGTTGTTCCCGCCGAACCGCTCGTCGTCGACGGTGTCGGACGGATCCGGATGCGGGTCCATGAGCGCGGTAGCGGTGAGACGTTGTCCTGCGGGACCGGAGCGGCGGCGGCGGCCCTCGCCATCCGACACTGGGCCGGGGCGAATGCGCCCGACGTCTGGCGCGTGGAGGTGGCCGGCGGTGTCGTGGGCGTGCGGGTGTACCCGACCGCGTCCGGGGACCACGTCGCGCTGAGCGGGCCGGCCGAACTCGTGTTCTCCGGGGATCTGAGCATCTAGCTCCGGCGACGCTCGAGACGACGATGGCGTCGCGGCGTCACTCAGAATCGGCCGTCCCTATCGATCGAGTATCCGGTGGCGAGCCCGCAAGACCCGGAACCCCTTGCTCGTCGCGGCACGGGTCACCGCGAAGGCGTCCGGCAGTTCCGCCTGCAACCAGTGGTGCAGGGAATCCGAGCCGAGATTGCGCTGCACGACCAGCCACGCGTCACTGCCGGGCTCGAGCCGCGGCAGCCAGTGCAACAGCATTCTGTGCAGTTCGTTCTTGCCGACACGGATCGGCGGATTCGACCAGATCGTCGTGAGTGAGATGTCATCGGGAACATCGTCGGGAGTCACGGCGTTGACGTTGGGGAGGCCGAGGCTTTCGGCATTGCGGCGCACCAGGTCGAGGGCGCGCTGATTGACATCAACGGCCCAGACGGTGGCGTGCGGCGATTCCAACGCCAACGAGAGAGCGATCGGTCCCCACCCGCAGCCGAGGTCGAGCAGGTGACCGCCCGGCGGCGGGGGCGGCACGTGCGCCAGAAGAATCTGCGTTCCACCATCCACCCGCTCGGGACTGAAGATGCCGTTTGAGGTCGTGAGATCAACATGCCGGCCGGCCAGCTGCACCGAGATGGTGCGGGTGACCATCTCCCCTCCCGGCGACGCCGAGAAGTAGTGCTCCGCGGGAACCATGCAGAGAACTTATCGAAAACCAGGAACTAGGGTTAACCACACATGAGCTCCCACGATGATCAGATGCTCGACCGCGTGCTCGCCAGCGAGCGTGCTCAGGCCGCCGGGATCACCCGGTTCGGCCTCGATGGTGCGCAGGCGCTTCAGACGCAGGGTCTCGACCGAGACGTCGACGGCGCTGCTGCGACGGATCACGACGGCGACCAGTTCGACCGCGACGCCCGCGCCTCGTTGCGCAGGGTCGGCGGGCTCTCGACCGAACTCGAAGACGTCACCGAGGTCGAATATCGTCAGCTGCGGCTCGAGAATGTCGTGCTGATCGGTGTCTACTCCGGCCACGGACTCGAGGATGCCGAGAACTCGCTTCGTGAACTCGCCGCCCTTGCCGAGACGGCTGGAGCCGTCGTGCTCGACGGCCTGCTGCAGCGGCGTCCGCATCCGGATCCCGCGACCTACCTCGGCCGCGGCAAGGTCGACGAGCTCGCCATGGTGGTGCAGTCCCTCGGTGCCGACACCGTGGTGGCGGATGCGGAGCTCGCTCCGAGCCAGCGTCGTGCGCTCGAGGACGCCGTGAAGGTGAAGGTGATCGACCGCACCGCCGTCATTCTCGACATCTTCAGCCAGCACGCGAAGAGCCGAGAGGGGAAGGCGCAAGTCGAGCTCGCGCAGCTCGAGTATCTTCTGCCGCGACTCCGCGGCTGGGGTGAGTCGATGTCCCGTCAGGCGGGCGGCCAGGTGGGCGCCGGCAACGGAATGGGCAGTCGCGGCCCTGGTGAGACCAAGATCGAACTCGACCGCCGCCGCATCCACACTCGGATGTCGCGCTTGCGCAAGCAGATCAAGGGCTTCGCACCGGCCCGGGAGGCCAAGCGAGCCAATCGTGACCGGCACGAGGTGCCCAGCGCCGCGATCGTCGGGTACACGAATGCGGGCAAGTCCAGTCTGTTGAACCGGATGACGCGCGCCGGCGTTCTGGTCCAGAACGCGCTGTTCGCCACGCTCGACCCGACGGTGCGCCGCACCGAGACCCCCGATGGGCAGCTGTACACGCTTTCGGACACCGTGGGCTTCGTGCGCAATCTGCCGCATCAGCTGGTCGAGGCATTCCGTTCGACCCTCGAAGAGCTCGGCAACTCCGACGTCATCGTGCACGTGGTCGACGGCGCGCATCCCGATCCGGCCGCACAGCTCGCGACCGTGCGCGATGTGATCGGCGAGGTGGGCGCCCGGGACCTGCCCGAGATCGTGGCCTTCAACAAGAGCGACCTGCTGGATGACGACCAGCGACTGTTGCTTCGTGGCCTCGAGCCCACTGCGGTCTTCGTCAGTGCGCGGACCGGTGAGGGCGTCGACGAACTGCTCAGACGTATCGCGGAGGCGCTGCCGCATCCGGATGTCGAGTTGGAGCTGCTTGTTCCCTTCGACCGGGGGGACATCGTCGCCTTGGCTCACGAGCGCGCGCGGGTGATCGACACCCGGTACGACGAGCGGGGCACCTGGCTGACCGTCATGGCGAGCGGGCGAGTCGCCGAGCAGCTGAAGAGTGCGGCAACCAGCACGAAGGTGTAAGCCGGCGCAACATCACGGCGCGGGTTGGGTACTCTGGGCTGAGCGCTGTGACATGCGGCGCGGAGCGACAGCCGAGCCCGGCACCCGCCCCACGAGATGCGCACGTGCGCAGCCGGTGGAGGGCTGATGGCAGGACACGAGATCGGGGACGCCCCCGTCGATTCTGACGCGCTCGCGTCCCCGTCGGGCCCGAGCTTCTCCTTCGAGCTGTACCCGCCGCGCTCGGCGGCGGCGGAGGAAGCGCTCGAGGTCGCTCTGGCCGAGTTGGTCGCCTCTGGCCCGGAGTTCATCTCGGTGACCTACGGTGCCAACGGCTCGACGCGCGGCGTCTCGCTGGGCCTTCTGCGTCATCTGGTGCAGAACACCACGGTCGCGCCGATGGCGCACTTCACGGCGGTCGGATCGTCCTTCGCCGAGGCGTCGCAGTTGGTCCGCGAGTTCCTGGACGCCGGGGTGACGCGGTTCCTCGCCTTGCGCGGTGATCCGCCGGACGGCGTCTCCGAGGCCGACCTCGTTCTGGGCGACTTCGGCAGTGCAAGCGAACTCGTGCAGCTGATCCATGGTGTGCAGGCCGAACGTGAGCCGTTCGTGACGCACCCGATGCCGGGCTTCCCCGGCGGGACGAGGCTCCGATCAGGGCGGAAGGTCACGATCGCGGTTGCGGCGTTCCCGAACGGACACCCGCGCTCGAGGTCCCGTTCCCAGGATCTCGACACCCTGGTGGCGAAGGAGGCCGCCGGCGCCAACCTGGCGATCACGCAGCTGTTTTTCGAGCCGGATGTCTACCTCGACTTCGTTGATGCGGCACGCTCGGCCGGTGTCACGATGCCGATCCTGCCGGGCATCATGCCGGTGCTCAGCGAAAAGCGCTTACATCGCATCCTGGAGCTCACGGGGGAGGCCATGCCACAGCGACTGCTGCGGGACCTTCGCGCGTCCGATGATCAAGCTGCTGTTGGCGTGGCGCACGCGGCGCAGCTGGCACGCGAGATCCTTGCCGGTGGGGCTCCCGGCATCCATCTGTACACCTTCAATCGATCCGATGCTCCTCTCGCCGTTCTTCGCGAGGTGGGCCTCCTCGCCCCCCTGGAGATCTCCGCATGACCTTTCGACGCCCCGTCCCGCCTGCGAGTCTCGCCGTCGCCGCCGCGACCCTGCTGATGGTCGGTGCCGTGGCGGGCTGCGCCGGCACCCCGACGACCGGATCCACGCCGACGCCGTCGGCGGCGCATGCCGGCCCCTGCTCGCAGGTCTCCGTCATCGTGAACTTCGGATCGCTGGGCCACAAGACACTCGACGCGTGTGGGCCGGCGGGCGTGGCCTCGGACGTACTGAAGGCCGCAGGGATCACCACCGTTGGCACCGCCGACTACGGGAATCAGGTGGTCTGCCGGGTCGATAACCTGCCGTCCCCGGCCATGGAGTCGTGTGCGAAACTGCCGTCCGCCGCCTACTGGGCACTCTGGGTCAAGACCTCCGCGAACGGTGCATGGGCCTACGCGCAGGAGGGCGTCTCGACGCAGAAGCTCACGGCCGGCGAATCGCTCGGGCTCGTCTACACGCAGGGCTCCGACACCACCTCACCGCACGCCTGATGCCGCGGAGCCGACTCGTGACGCTGCGGACCACCGCGCTCGTCGCCGTCGGTTTCGTGGCACTTCGGGTTGTGTACCGGATGATCTTCGGCGGCGGGTCCGGTGACGGGCTTCTGCTGGTCAACCTGCCGCGGGTTGCCCTTCCCGGACCGTTTGTGGGTATCCAACTGTTCGGCCCGATCACGAGCGGTGGGATCGCGAATGCGGTGTTCGGCGCGCTGCCTTTCGCGACCGCCATCCTGCTTGTCGGCCTGATCGGGGTCGTGATCGATGTGCGCGCCCTGCTCACGCGTGGATCCATCCGTGGACCGGTCAGAACCGTCGCGCGAGCCCTGCTCGTCGCCTGGTCGACGTTTCCCGCGCTCCGCGAGTCGGTTGTGCGCGTGCAGCGCGCACGCGAACTGCGCGGCGAGCGTTCCCTCGCATCGCTCCTCGTCCCCGTACTCGAGCAGACCGTTGAACGGGCCATCGCGCTCGGGGCCTCGATGGAGGTCCGCGGATTCGCCGCCGTGCGCCGCCATGACCCCGACTGCGAACGCCCCGTCGCCATCTCGGATGCGGCCATCGGCTTCGACGGGAGGTGGCTGCTCGAGAGAGTCAGCTTTCTCCTCGAACCGGGGACACTCACCCTCGTGACGGGCCGAACGGGCTCCGGCAAATCGAGCATGCTCGACGCGATGAGCGGCCTGTTCCAGCATCTTCGGGGAGGGGAGCAGGACGGGAAGATCAGTATCGGCGGCGTCGACCGAACCACCGCGCCACCCCGTGAGACCGCCGCGTTCGTGGGGGTCGTCAGTCAGTGGGTGCGGTTGTCGTTCGTCGCACCCACGGTGGCGGAGGAGCTGGGGTTCGCGCTGACCATCCGGGGCGTCGCGCACGCGATCGTCGACGTGCGAGTGGCCGAGATCGCGAGCCATCTGCGGATGGAGCATCTGCTGGATCGCGAGATCGCCGCGTTGTCGGCCGGAGAGGCGTGCCTGGTCGCCATCGGCGCCGCACTTGTCTCGCATCCGGTGCTCCTGATCGTCGACGAGCCGCTTGCGGACCTCGATACCGCGGCACGGGCGCGCGTCGTCGGTGTTCTCGACCGACTCGCCCACGATGCCGGGGTGTGCGTCGTGGTCGCGGAGCACGCGCTGGGAGAGTGGGGCGCGGTCGTGGACGCGCAATTGCACCTGGCGGATGGGCGCGCCGAACTGCTCCCGGGGTCCGTCGCGGATTCGGCGGTCGGGCGCTGGGCTGCTGCGCGCGACCGCCGTGCGCGGCCGGCGTCGGGCAACGGCGGCGACGACCCGGTTGCGAGCATTCGTGGACTCTCGGTGACTCACGCGGGCCGGCTCGCTGTCGACGAGGTGAGTTTCACCCTCGCCGCGGGCGAGATCGTGGCGCTGGCCGGACCGAACGGTGCGGGCAAGAGCAGCCTTCTGCAGGCGATGGCACTCCCGGCGACGCGCGGGACGGTCGTCGTGCGCGGTCGTGACGTCGGCACACTCCGCCGCGTAGCGCGCCGTCGTGCGGTCGCCCTCGTGCCGGAGGCGTTCGACGACCTGTTGTTCGCGACGACGGTCGCCGCGGAATGCCGTCGAGCGGATCGTCAAGCTGATCGTCGAGCGGACCATCGAGCAGCGTCGTCCGGCACCGCCGACGCGTTTCTGCAGTTCCTGGGGCGCCAGGAGTGCGGTGACACCCAGGATCTCCTCGGCCGACACCCGCGTGAGCTGTCAGCGGGTGAGCGCCTCTGCCTGGTCATCGCCATCCAACTGTCGGCGCATCCGAGCGTGCTCCTGGTCGACGAACCAACGCGCGGGCTCGACGTGACCGCCCGTGCTCTCGTCGGACGGGCGCTGACTCATGCCGCTGCGCGGGGTGCCGCAGTCATGGTGGCAACCCACGACCGCGACTTCGCGGCGGAGTACGCGACCCGGACCATCGCGATGGCGGCGGGTCGCCTGCTCCCCGCAACGTCGGAGGTGACCGCATGATGCGCGCGCGCGGCCTCCGGTGGACCTCGTGGGTGCTCGGCGCCGCGAGTCTCGTCGCGGTGGCGGGCTTCGCCTGGCCGCTCGTCGCGGCCGCCGTCCCCCGAGACGCGCAAGCCGCGGTACCCATCGTGGCGCTTGCCCTCGTGCCCGCTCTCGTGGTTGCCGTGGCGCTGGTCCTCGACCGCGAGATGTACTCGGCTCACACCGTGGCGCTCCTCGGCATGCTGACCGCGATCGGCTCCGCGGTGCGTATCGCGGGTGCGGGGGTCGGTGGGGTGGAGGTCGTCTTCATCGTTCTGATTCTCGCGGGGCGCGCGTACGGGCCGCATTTCGGCCTCATGCTCGGCATGCTGACCATCGCCATGTCGTCGGTCTTGTCGGGCGGCCTGGGTCCGTGGACGCCGTTCCAGGCCTTCGCCTGCGGGTGGGTCGCCGCCGGCGCGGGCCTGCTGCCGCGCATCCGCCTCGGGTCCCCCCGGTCTTCTGCGCGCCTCGAGATCCTGATGCTCGTCGGCTACGGGATCATCGCCTCCTACGGTTTCGGCCTCATCATGAATCTCTGGTTCTGGCCCTTCGCCGTCGGTTCGGGCACCGGGATCTCCTATCTGCCCGGCGCGCCGCTCACTCAGAATCTCGCGTCGTTCGGCCTGTACTCGTTCGTCACCTCGACGCTCACCTGGGATACCGTGCGCGCCGCAACCTCCGCCATCGGGATTCTGCTGGTCGGACCGGCCGCCCTGGCAGCGCTCCGCCGCGCAACGCTCGGGCGCCCCTCGGCGGATCGAGCGCGAGTCAGACGGAGAAGTACCGTGCCTCCGGGTGATGGAACACGAACGCGTCGGTCGACTGCTCCGGATGCAGTTGCAGCTCCTCCGACAGTTCGACGCCCATCCGCTCGGGCCTGAGGAGCTCGACCACCTTGCGGCGGTCCTCCATGTTGGGGCACGCCGGGTAGCCGAGCGAGAAGCGGGCACCCCGGTACTGCAGTTTGAACATGCCGGCCATGTCATCAGGATCTTCCGCGGCGAAGCCCAGTTCGGCGCGAATGCGCGAGTGCCAGTACTCGGCCAGCGCCTCGGTCAGCTGCATCGTGAGCCCGTTGAGTTCCAGATAGTCGCGGTACCTGTTCTCGGCGAACATCTTCGCCGTGAACGCGTCGACCGCGGACCCCGCCGTGACGAGCTGCACCCCGACCACATCGATCTGCCCGGATTCCCTCGCGCGCACGTAGTCGGCAAGACAGAGGTGACGGTCGCGGCGCTGGCGGGGGAACGAGAATCGCAGTCGCTCCTGCCCGATCGGGCCCCCGGAGCCACCGTCCGGCGCGAGGAGTCCCGGGGTGCCGAGCACGCCGTCCTGATCCTCGCCATGATGAAGAACGACCATGTCGTCGCCCTCCGCGTACACCGGGAAGTAGCCGTACGCGACGGAGGCATCGAGCATGCCCTCGGCGAGGATGCGGTCGAGCCAATACCGGAGCCGTGGACGCCCCTCGGTCTGAACAAGATCCTCGTAGCTCGCACCATCATCGGCTCGACCTGGCTTAAGGCCCCATTGGCCCATGAACGTCGCTCGCTCGTCGAGGAATGCCGCGTAGTCACCCAGCGCGATGCCCTTGACAATGCGCGTCCCCCAGAACGGCGGGGCGGGGACGGGGTTGTCAGCCACGACGTCGGAGCGGGTCGGCATGTTATCTGGTTCCGTGACCTCCAGGGTCGTCCGTGCGTGGATCCGCTTCTTCAGCGGAGGCAGCCCGACGGATGCCGGGTCGGCCCCTCGGGAGATCGCCACGAGTGGCTCCATCAGCGCGAGTCCTTCAAAGGCGTCACGGGCGTAGCGCACCTGGCCGTCGAAGAGGGAGGCGAGGTCGTCTTCGACGAAGGTCCGGGTCAAGGCGGCACCGCCCAGCAGCACCGGCCATCGTGTCCCGAGTCCTCGCGCCTGCAGCTCGAGCAGATTCTCCTTCATGACGACGGTCGACTTCACCAGCAGTCCACTCATGCCGATGACATCGGCATTGTGCTCCTCGGCCGCACGGATGAACTCGCTCAGCGGCTGCTTGATGCCGATGTTGATGACGTCGTAGCCGTTGTTCGTCAGGATGATGTCGACCAGGTTCTTGCCGATATCGTGCACGTCGCCGCGCACGGTCCCGATCACCATCGTGCCCTTGCCTGCCGCCTCGGTCTTCTCCATGTGGGGTTCGAGGATGGCAACTGCCATCTTCATCACCTCCGCGGACTGAAGCACGAACGGCAGCTGCATCTCTCCGCTGCCGAAGCGCTCGCCCACCACCTGCATTCCCGCCAACAGGTGCACGTTCACGATGTCGAGCGCGCTCATCCCGTCGGCCATTGCCAGCTCGAGATCGGCCTCCAGCCCCTTCGACTCGCCATCGATGATGCGGCGTTCGAGGCGCTCGCCCACCGGCAGCGCGGCAAGCTCTGCCGCCCGGGCATCCTTGAGGGCTGCCGAATCGACCCCGGCGAACAGGTCGAGCATGGCGGCGAGGGGGTCGTAGCTGAGGGTGCCGTCCGCGTCGTACTCGCGGCGGTCCCAGACGAGGTCGAGCGCCACCTTTCGGCGGTCGTCTGGCACGGTGGCGAGCGGAACGATCTTGGCCGCGTTCACGATTGCCGAGTCGAGGCCGGCCTCCACCGCTTCGTGGAGGAAGACCGAGTTGAGCACCGAGCGGGCGGCCGGGTTCAGTCCGAACGAGACGTTCGAGACGCCGAGCGTGGTGTGGATGCCGGGATACTTCGCGGTGATCTGACGGATCGCGTCGATGGTCTCAATCGCGTCCCGCCGAGTCTCCTCCTGGCCGGTCGCGATCGGGAACGTCAGGGCGTCGACGATGATGTCGTCGACGCGCATTCCCCAGTCGTTGACCAGGGTGTCCACCAGGCGTGAGGCGATCCGCACCTTGTTCTCCGCGGTGCGGGCCTGCCCCTCCTCGTCGATGGTCAGCGCGATGACGGCGGCGCCGTGCTCCTTGACAAGCGGCATGATCCGACCGAAGCGCGACTCCGGACCGTCGCCGTCTTCGAAGTTCACCGAGTTCACGACCGGCCGGCCGCCGATCAATTCCATCCCGGCCTGCAGGACCGCCGGCTCGGTCGAGTCGACCACCAGCGGAAGCGTCGATGCACTCGCCAGGCGCGACACGGCTTCACGGATGTCGGCGACGCCGTCGCGCCCCACGTAGTCGATGCACACGTCGAGCAGGTGGGCGCCCTCGCGCACCTGGCTGCGCGCGATGTCGACGCACTCATCCCAGTTGCCCTCGAGCATCGCGTCCCGGAACGCCCGCGAGCCATTCGCGTTGGTGCGCTCGCCGATTGCCAGATATGACGAGTCCTGGTTGAACCCGACGTGCTGATACAGGCTCGCGACGCCGGGGTCCTCCTCGATCGTGCGGGTGAGCGTGCGGGTGCCGCCGAGGCGGTCCACGACCGCCTTGAGGTGCGCGGGGGTGGTGCCGCAGCATCCACCCACCAGTCCGAGCCCGAATTCCTTGACGAACTGCTCGTGGGCCGTCGCCAGCTCATCCGGCGTCAGCGGGTAGCTCGCCCCGTTCGCACCGAGCACCGGCAGGCCCGCGTTCGGCATGCACATGACCGGAATGTGCGCGAACTTCGAGAGGTGCCGCAGATGCTCGCTCATCTCGGCCGGTCCGGTCGCGCAGTTGAGGCCGATCATGTCGATGCCGAGCGGTTCGAGGGTGGTCAGCGCCGCGCCGATCTCACTGCCCATGAGCATCGTGCCGGTCGTCTCGACGGTGACCTCGACGAAGATCGGCAGTCGGATTCCCGTCTCCACGATCGCCTGTTTGCAGCCGTTGACGGCCGACTTCGCCTGCAGCAGGTCCTGGGCGGTCTCGACCAGGAACGCGTCTGCTCCGCCCAGGATCAGTCCACGCGCCTGTTCGGCGAAGGTGGATTTGAGGTGGGCGTATGTCGTGTGCCCCAGGCTGGGGAGTTTGGTGCCGGGACCCATCGACCCGAGCACCCACCGCATCCGTCCGTCGCGCGCTTCGAACGCCTCGGCGGTCGCGCGCGCAATCTCCGCACCCGCGCGGGCGAGTTCCTCGATACGGTCCTCGATCCCGTAGTCGGAGAGATTCGACCAGTTCGCACCGAAGGTGTTGGTTTCGATGGCATCGATCCCGGCATCCAGATATTCGGCGTGGATCGCACCCACGAGATCCGGGCGGCTCACATTCAGGATCTCGTTGCAGCCCTCGTGCTGCTGGAAGTCCTCGAGACTCGGGTTGACGTCTTGCAGCATGGTGCCCATCGCCCCGTCCGCGATCACGACGCGGGTCCTCAGAGCGGTGAGGAGAGCCTCCGAACGATCGGGGCGGGGAATGCCGGTCACGTCAAGGGCAGAGCCAAAGCGGACGGTCGGGGGCACGACCCCAGCGTAATCGGCGGCTGCACCGGGTGCCGGATGCCCGAGTGGTCCTGATGTCCCCCCATCGGCCTCTTAGAGTGATGGCGTGCGCGTCGCCGATGAGTCCATGCTCGACAATCCGGTCTGGTTCGCCCTGACCGGCCCCCAACAGCATCTCGCGCTGCGTCGGGGACGCGCTGCCCGATTCGATCCCGCAATGTCGGCCTTCGTCGGACTTGCCGATGACGACGACGCGTCCTGGAACGACCTGGCGCAGCTGCTCGGACCCTCCAGCCCGGCGGTGATGTTCCGGACCGGTCGTGCCCCGCGGGATTGGACAGAGACCTTCTCGGGGACGGGGTTCCAGATGCTGGCGGAAAGCGTCGGGCCGGTTGAGGATCCGGAGATCGTGCCGCTCGGCCCGAACGACGCGAACGACATGCTCGCCCTGGTCCGGCGCACGCGACCAGGGCCATTCGAAGCGCGGACGCACGAGTTGGGTGGCTATCTCGGCGTTCGCCGTGACGGCGTGCTCGTCGCGATGGCGGGGGAGCGGATGCATCCACCCGGCTGGACGGAGATCAGCGCCGTCTGCACCGACGAGGCAGCCCGCGGCCAGGGCCTCGCCGGACGTCTGGTGCGCGCCGTCGCATCGTCGATCGCCGCACGCGGCGATCGACCGATGTTGCACGTCTCCGCTTCGAACACCGGTGCAATCGCGCTCTACGAGCGTCTCGGGTTTCGCATTCGGCGGGAGGTCGGGTTTGTCGGATATCTGAGCCCGGCCGACTAAACGCTCCGCAGCACCGCGACGATCTTGCCGAGCACCTCGGCCCGATCGCCCATGATCGGCTCGAACGCGGAGTTGCGGGGGAGAAGCCAGGTGTGGCCGTCGCGCTGGCGGAAGACCTTCACGGTCGCTTCCCCGTCGAGCATGGCCGCGACGATCTCGCCGTTCTCGGCAGTATTCTGCTGGCGTACCACGACCCAGTCACCGTCACAGATGGCGGCATCGATCATCGACTCGCCGACGACCTTGAGCATGAAGAGGTCGCCTTTGCCGACCAACTGACGCGGGAGCGGGAAGACCTCATCGATCTGCTGTTCCGCCGTGATCGGGATGCCAGCGGCGATTCGGCCGACGAGTGGCACCATCGCCGCGTCCGCCACCGACGGGCCGGGGTTGTCGGCATCCGAGGATTCCAACTCGATCAGCACCTCCAGCGCGCGCGGCCGGTTCGGGTCGCGTCGCAGATAGCCGCTCAGTTCGAGTTGGTTGAGCTGATGGGTCACGCTGGACAGCGAGGCCAGGCCGACGGCGTCGCCGATCTCGCGCATGCTCGGCGGATAGCCGCGTGTCGACACCGACCGCTGAATGAACTCGAGGATCGCCACCTGCTTATCGCTCAGGCTCGTACGGCGGCGGGTGCCACCGCGCTCCGGACTGTCTGCCTCGCTCATCGGTCCCCTCTTTCGTGAAATGTCGGTGGTCGCTGATGGCATCACACCCGACGATCGAAACTGTATCCGCTTCCCAGCGACGCAGCAAACATCTGTTCGAGTGTGTCGTGAGATTGTTGAGTCATTTGCCACGAACCGCTTGAACATATGTTCGATCGAAGGTATGTTCGGAACACAGCTTCGTATCTCGCCTCCGGCCGAGGCGCGGTGCGCAAGCTGTCCAGCTTCAGACCCGGCCGCGAGTAGACGGCGAGGTCACAACGAGGGGAGACCACGATGAGCAGCATCGCCTTCACCACCGCGATCCGGGGCACCAGCATCGCCGGAACCAGCATCGCCGGCGCCGGGCTCGCCGGCACCCGTACGCCGGCTGGGGCCCCGCGTCTGCGCATCACCCGGCGGGGCCGCACCGTGCTGTCTGTGCTGGTTGCCGTCCCGCTCGCCGTCGCGGCCGCCGCGTTCGGTCTCGGTGCAGCCGGAGCGTCGGCGGGCACGCACAGCGGTTCGGTTTCCGCTTTCCAGTACGTGACGGTCGACCCCGGTGAGTCGCTGTGGCAGCTCGCACAGTCGGTCGCACCCTCCGCCGATCCGCGCGACGTCATCGCCGACATCCTGACGTTGAACAACCTCTCGTCCGCCGCGGTGCAGCCCGGCCAGCGCCTCGCCATCCCGACGCAGTACAGCAAGTAGCCGGCCGCCACGAGACCGGGTCACTCTGCGCCCCCGGCAGAGCACAGGACCCCGAGCCGCCCCGCGCGATACCGACCCCCCCTCGGTGCATGCGGGGCGGCTTTCCGCTGCTGCGGGCAAAGGTCGTGCGACACGGGCTCCTCGGTAGAATCCCCGAGTGCCTTCGTTCTCTGACCTCCCGATACGTGACGACCTCCGAGGCCAGCATCCATATGGCGCGCCTATGCTGCCGGTGCGGTACGCGCTGAACGTCAACGAGAACACCCATCCGATCCCGGAAGACGTTGCACGTGACATCGTGGAGTCGCTCGCGCGGGCGGTGCTCACCATCAACCGCTATCCGGACCGCGAGTTCACCGCTCTGCGGGAGAGCCTCGCCACGTATCTGGGCCACGGGATATCCCCCGACCAGGTGTGGGCTGCGAACGGCTCGAACGAAATCATCCAGCAGACGCTGCAGGCCTTCGGCGGCCCGGGTCGAAGCGTGCTGGGCTTCCCGCCCACCTACTCGATGCACCCGATCCTGGCGGCCGGCACCGGCACGAAGTGGCTGACGGCCGAGCGGGATGCGGATTACACGATCTCACCCGAGACCGCTGTCGCGGCCATCCGGGCGCAGCGGCCAGACATCGTGTTCTTCTGCGCTCCGAACAACCCAACGGGCACACCGCTGCCGCTCGCGACGATCGAGGCGGCGTATGACGAGACCGATGGCATCGTCTTCGTCGACGAGGCATACGCCGAGTTCTCGCCCACGGATGCCCCCAGCGCCCTCACTCTCCTGCCGGGGAGGGAGCGTCTGCTGGTGTCGCGCACGATGAGTAAGGCCTTTGCGTTCGCGGGGGCGCGCCTCGGGTACCTCGCCGCTGATCCCGCGGTGAGTGATGCGCTGCGACTTGTCCGTCTCCCGTATCACCTGTCCGCGCTGACCCAGGCCGCGGCGCTGGCGGCGCTTGCCCATGCGCCCGAGATGCTGGCGATGGTCGACGACATCGCCGGGCAACGTGACCGGCTGTTGCGCGAGCTGCCCGCGCTCGGTTATCGGGTCTTTGACAGTCAAGCCAACTTCGTTTTGTTCGACGGGGTGGACGACACCGCGGCGACCTTCCGCGCACTGCTGGAGCGCGACATCCTGATCCGCGACGTGGGTATCCCCGGGGCGCTGCGTGTGACGGCGGGAACGGCCGAGGAGACCGGGTTCTTCCTCGAATCCCTTGCCGAGCTCGGAGCACGAGGTGCGGTGAAGGCCTGAGCTGGCAGCATTTCTGGGCTTCGCACGACCGGGGCGCCGACAGCCGTGCGGCCGTCGGTAGTCTTGAGCACATGGCATCCGGGCGGACAGCGACCCTCACGCGCGAGACGAGCGAGTCGAGCATCGACTTGTCGATCGACTTGGACGGTTCGGGTGCGTCCAGCATCCACACGACCGTCCCGTTCTTCGACCACCTCCTCACCGCTTTTGCCAAGCATTCGCTCGTCGACCTGACGGTGAATGCCCAGGGCGACACCGACATCGACGTCCACCACACCGTCGAAGACACCGGCATCGTGCTCGGTACCGCGATCAAGCGGGCTCTCGGCGACAAGGCGGGCATCGCGCGCTTCGGTGACGCGCTTGTTCCTCTCGACGACGCCCTGGCGCAGGCCGTCGTCGATGTCTCCGGCCGTCCATATCTGGTGCACTCTGGCGAGCCGGCGGGCTTCGAGTATCACCTGATCGGTGGGCACTTCACCGGATCCATGGTGCGTCACGTCGTCGAGGCGATCACCTTCCACGCCGGGCTGACGGTGCACCTCACCGTGCTCGCGGGACGGGACCCGCACCACATCGCCGAGGCCGAGTTCAAGGCGTTGGCCCGCGCATTCCGTCAGGCGGTCGCGCTCGACCCCCGGGTGAACGGTGTGCCGTCGACGAAGGGCGCGCTGTAGTCGTGAGCGCTCCTCTCGGGGCCGGCCCCTCCGGTGCTGGTGCACCACGGGTCGTCGTTCTCGACTACGGCTCCGGCAACGTGCACTCCGCCGCCAAAGCGCTTGAGGCCGCCGGTGCCCGTGTCGACCTCACCGCCGACAGCGCCAAGGTTCGGGATGCCGACGGCCTCGTCGTGCCCGGCGTCGGCGCCTTCGACGCCGTGATGCGCCAACTCACCGCCGTGCGCGGCGGCGAGAAGATCGAGCGGCGACTGGCCGGCGGTCGGCCCGTGCTCGGGATCTGTGTCGGCATGCAGGTGCTCTTCGAGCGCGGTATCGAGCGCGGCATCGACACCGAGGGCCTCGGAGAGTGGCCCGGTGTGGTCGACGAACTCGACGCTCCTGTCCTGCCGCACATGGGGTGGAACACGGTCGAGGCACCCCCCGAGTCGCTCCTTTTCCGCGGGATCAGCGACGAGCGCTTCTACTTCGTGCACTCGAACGCCGCCCGTTCGTGGACCCTCGATCCGATCGGCGCCTTTGCGCACCCGGCGGTGACGTGGGCGCGCCACGGCGACCGTTTCGTCGCGGCCGTCGAGAACGGTCCCCTCTCGGCGACCCAGTTCCACCCGGAGAAGTCGGGGGCTCCCGGTATCCAGCTCCTGCGCAACTGGCTGAGCACCCTCTAATCCCGGACCACCGACACGAGACCGCGAGAAGGACCATGCCCGAGAACCCCGCCCTCACGCTTCTGCCCGCCGTTGATGTCGCCGATGGCCAGGCCGTCCGCCTGACCCAGGGGGCGGCGGGGAGCGAGACGGGCTACGGAGATCCTCTCGACGCGGCCGAAGCATGGATCACGCAGGGCGCCGAGTGGATTCACCTGGTCGACCTCGATGCGGCATTCGGGCGGGGGGAGAATCGGGCGGTCATCAAGCGGGTCATCGACGCGACGCCGCGCAACGTCCACATCGAGTTGTCCGGCGGTATCCGAGATGACGCGAGCCTCGACGCCGCGCTCGCAACCGGAGCCGCCCGCATCAACCTCGGCACCGCGGCCTTGGAGAATCCGGAGTGGGCGGCGCGAGTGATCGCCCTCCACGGGGATGCCGTCGCCGTGGGGCTCGATGTGCGCGGCA
This sequence comes from Acidobacteriota bacterium, assembly GCA_019351995.1. Classification (GTDB taxonomy): domain Bacteria; phylum Actinomycetota; class Actinomycetes; order Actinomycetales; family Microbacteriaceae; genus Lysinimonas. Next base: position 13,749 of record JABBOD010000006.1, on the reverse strand, counting down.
CCACCCTCGCGGCACGCGGCTGGACAGAAGAGGGAGGGGACCTCTGGGAGGTGCTGGCTCGGCTCGACGACGCCGGATGCTCGCGCTATGTCGTCACCGACGTCACGAAAGACGGCACGCTCACGGGGCCGAACCTGCAGCTCCTTCGCGACGTGATGACGCGGACCTCGCGTCCGGTGGTTGCCTCCGGCGGCATCTCCACGCTGGAGGACATCGCCGCTTTGCGGGCGCTGGTCCCGCTGGGGCTCGAGGGAGCCATCGTCGGCAAGGCGCTCTACGCCGGGGCGTTCACGCTGATCGAAGCGCTGGAAGTTGCAGGGCAGCCGGCCGCCGGGTCGTGATACCCACCGCTGACTCGGCGGGCGTTCCCTTCGAGGGGCGCTCCTTCCACGAGAACCCCGGCGCCGGCGACGACGGCAGCGCGCCGCCGCGGCTGCTGGAGGCCTTGATCGGATTTCGCGCGCACGAAGTCGGAGCGGCCGATGTCGTCGCGGCGCTGCACGGCGCCCGGCTGCTGATCCCGCTGGTTGCGGTGCGCGGTGCTGAGGGTGTCGGGGCGCACGGGCAGCTTGTCGACAAAACCCAGGAGCTGTCGATCGTCACGGTTGCCGGGCCCGACGGTCGCAGCGTCCTGCCGGCGTTCACCTCGGTGGATGCCATGAAGCGCTGGGACGCGCACGCCCGGCCGATCCCGATCGACGCGTCGCGCGTGGCAGTCGCCGCGGCATCCGAGGGAACGCCGGTGATCGTGATCGACCCGGTCTCGCCGACCGAGTTCGCGGTGCGGGCGCCCGCGTTCGAGGCGCTGGCGACGGGAACACCGTGGCTGCCGTGCTTCGAGGATCAGGCCGTTTTGGCGGCGTTCCTCGCCGCGGGCGCGGGGGAGGAGGCGGTGCACGCGATCCAACTGGCCCCTGGCGATGCGGATGCGCGGCTCGTCGGCCCGGAACTGCTGGTTCGGCTCTCCGTGCGAAGCGGCCTCTCGAGCACGGAGCTTGACGCTCTCCTCGGGCGGCTGCAGGCGGCGTGGGCTGCCGACCCGGTGATCGCGGCGCGGGTGGATTCGATCGGCGTCACGCTCAACCGCGTGGACTGATCGATGCCGACCGCGCGGCGCGCCGCGAACTCAGTTGACGGCGCCGGTCCACTTCTCGCCAGGGCCTTTGCCGATCGGGTCGGGGATGATCGAGGCTTCGCGGAACGCCAGTTGCAGGGTGCGCAGGCCGTCACGCAGGGGACGAGCGTGGTGGTCGCCGATGTTCGCCGCGGCGGCCGTTACGAGGCCGGCGAGGGCTTCGATGAGCTTGCGCGCCTCATCCAGGTCGGTCTGATGGGCCGGGTCATCGGCGAGCCCGACCTTCACGGCAGCCGCGCTCAGCAGGTGGACGGCAACGGTGTTGATGACCTCGACAGCGGGGACATCCGCGATATCGCGCGCCTCCTCGGCGGTGTCTGACATGACGTACTCTTCGGTCACGCGCGTTCCTCTGCTAGTCTGATGCGGGCTCCGAGGCCAGATCCTCGGAAACGAAGTGGAGAAATCCCACCCGCTGACCGCGTCTCAAGGTTAGCCGGGTCAGTACCATCCAGCCGGACATCGCGTGCGATGACCGGTGTGCACCCCGTCGGGCCCGCCCGATCGTTCGGGTGGACGGCGGAAATGCCGTGGGTCGACTCCTTTCGTGCCGGAAATCCGGGCCATCACATGTGACGAAAGGACTATCGCATCAGCGATCCCAGAACGAACGATCGGATCCGTGTTCCCGAGGTCCGCCTCGTTGGACCCAACGGGGAGCAGGTCGGCGTCGTCCGCATCGAAGACGCTCTGCGCCTGGCGCAGGAAGCCGACTTGGACCTGGTCGAGGTCTCTCCCGACTCCAAGCCGCCGGTCGTCAAGATCATGGATTACGGCAAGTTCAAGTACGAGCAGGCTCAGAAGGTCAAGGAAGCTCGACGCAACCAGGCGAACACGATCCTCAAAGAGGTCCGTTTCCGTCTCAAGATCGACAAGCACGACTACGAAACGAAGATGAAGCGCGCGGTCGGCTTCCTGCAGGCAGGCGACAAGGTGAAGGCGATGATCCTGTTCCGCGGTCGCGAGCAATCGCGTCCGGAGCAGGGCGTGCGCCTGCTGCAGAAGTTCGCCGAAGATGTCAACGAGTTCGGCACCGTCGAGTCGACCCCGATGATCGATGGTCGCAACATGGTCATGGTGATCGGCCCGCACAAGAACAAGTCAGACGCCAAGGCCGAAGCGAATGCGAAGCGCGCACAGAACCGTGCGCGCAACGCGCCGGCAGCTGAGGCTCAGAAGACCGAGACGGATGCCGCCCCGGCATCCGCGAAGACGGCGGCTCCTGTCGCCACCAAGTCCGCCCGTCCGGCGCCGACTGCCTCTCCGGCACCGGCCGCCGCGACGGCAACCGCAGAAGGAAAATAATGCCCAAGATGAAGACGCACTCCGGTGCGAAGAAGCGTTTCAAGATCACCGGGTCCGGCAAGGTCATGAAGCAGGGTGCTGGGATGCGCCACAACCTCGAGAAGAAGTCCTCGAAGCTCACGCGTCGACTCAACGGCGAGGTTGTTCTGGCTCCCCAGGACGCCAAGGTCATCAAGCGCCTCCTGGGCAAGTAACCCCGAGAACTCAGAGAACAAGGACGAACTGAAATGGCACGTGTCAAGAGAGCGGTCAACGCCGCCAAGAAGCGCCGCACAATATTGGAGCGCGCAGAGGGCTACCGCGGTCAGCGGTCGCGCCTGTACCGCAAGGCCAAGGAGCAGGTCACTCACTCCCTGGTCTACTCGTACCGCGACCGTCGCGCGAAGAAGGGCGAGTTCCGCCGCCTCTGGATCCAGCGCATCAATGCCGCCGCCCGTGCGAACGGCATGACGTACAACCGGCTGATCCAGGGTCTCGGCATCGCCGGGATCGAGGTCGACCGGCGCATCCTCGCAGAGCTCGCGATCAACGAGCCCGCCACCTTCGCGGGCCTGGTTGCCGCCGCCAAGGCCGCGTTGCCGGCCGACGTCAATGCACGGGTCGAGGCATAGTCAGCCACGTCATCACGATGCCTGCGCACGGCGCGGATACCGAGAATCGCTCGGCATCCGCGCCGTCGCCGTTTCATCACGGCGCGTTCACTCCCGCGCCGTAGCCTGATGCGGTGATCGACAACCCGCGTTCCCCGCGCGTGCGTGCCGTGGCGAAACTCGCCAAACGCAGCGCCCGTGAGGAGACCGGCCTTTTCCTGGTGGAGGGGCCGCAGGCGGTGTCGGAGGCTCTGCAGTTCCGCGCGGCGTTGCTCGTCGATCTGTTCATGACTCACGCGGCCTTTGATCGCTATCCCGACCTCGCGCGAGCTGCCGCGGCATCCGGCGTCGAGGCCGAGACGGTCAGCGACCACGTGCTCGAGACCATGGCGGACACCGTCACGCCTCAGGGGGTGGTGGCGGTCGCGCGGCAGTTCCCGGTCTCGGTCCATGAGTTGCTGTCCGGGGGCGTGACGCTGGTGGCCATCCTCGACGAGGTCCGCGATCCCGGAAACGCAGGCACCATCATCCGTGCCGCGGATGCGGCGGGCGCCGGCGGTGTCATCTTCACGGGTCGCAGCGTCGATGCCTACAACCCGAAGGTCGTGCGGTCGACCACCGGGTCGATATTCCACGTCGCGGTGGCGCAGGGCGGAGAACTGGATGCCGCGATCCGCGCCGTGAAATCCGCCGGTTTGCAGGTGCTGGCCGCTGACATCGCCGGCGATGACCTGCCCACCGTCCGCGACCGGCTCGCGCAGCCCACCGCCTGGCTCTTCGGGAACGAGGCCCACGGTCTCACCGACGAGTCGCTGACCCTCGCCGATCATGTCGTGAAGGTGCCGATCTACGGTCGCGCGGAGTCGTTGAATCTCGCGACGGCGGCGTCCGTGTGCCTCTACGAGTCGGCGTTCGCGCAGCGCGCGCCAGGCTGAGAGCGAAGGCCATTTCTCGTCGACGCGAGCGCGTCGGGTCACCTGAGCCCGTGCCAACTAAGCTTGTGACTCGTGTCCGACGCTCCCCAGATCACCGAGAATGCCGTCGACGCGGCCGTCGAGGCGGCTCTCGCCGCGATCGCAGCAGCCGGTGATTCCGCCGCTCTGAAGGTCGTGCGCGCCGCGCATTCAGCGGAGGGCTCGCCGCTGGCGAACTTCAACGCGCTCATCCGAGATCTGCCAGGAGACCAGAAGGCCGCCGCTGGCAAGCTCGTCGGCGGAGCGCGTGCACAGGTCAACGCCGCGTTTGCGGCGCAGGAGTCCGTGATCCTCGCCGCCGAGGAGTCCGCGAAGCTCGAGGCGGAAGCGCTCGACGTGACCGCGGTGCCGACGCGCTGGCGGGCCGGGGCGCGGCATCCGCTCAGTCTGCTGATGGAGCAGATGAGCGATCTGTTCATCTCGATGGGCTGGGAGATCGGCGAGGGGCCAGAACTCGAGCACGAGTGGTTCAACTTCGATGCGCTCAACTTCGACGAGGACCACCCGGCCCGCGCGATGCAGGACACCTTCTACGTCGAGCCCGTGGAGCGTCATCTGGTGATGCGCACGCACACGAGCCCGGTGCAGATTCGCTCACTGCTCGCGCGCCCGCTCCCGGTGTACGTCGCCGCGGTCGGCCGGGTGTACCGCACCGATGAACTGGACGCCACCCACACCCCGGTGTTCCATCAGATCGAGGGCATCGCGATCGACAAAGGGCTCACGATGGCGAACCTCCGCGGCACGCTCGAGCACATGGCGCACGCGCTGTTCGGCGCGGGCGCGCAGATCCGACTTCGCCCCAACTACTTCCCGTTCACGGAGCCGAGCGCCGAGATGGATGTCTGGGTCGAGAACGCCAAGGGCGGCGCCCGCTGGATCGAGTGGGGCGGCTGCGGCATGGTCAACCCGAATGTGCTCCGCTCGGCGGGCATCGACCCGGACGAGTACCAGGGTTTCGCTTTCGGCATGGGCATCGACCGCACGTTGATGTTCCGCAACGGGCTGACCGACATGCACGACATCGTCGAGGGCGACGTGCGCTTCTCGCGGCAGTTCGGGATGGTGGTCTAGATGCGCGTCCCGCTGAGCTGGCTGGGGGAGTGGGTCGACCTTCCCGAGGACGTGTCGCTCGAGAGCGTGCACGAAGCCCTGGTGAGGGTGGGCTTCGAGGAAGAGGACGTGCACCTGTTCGAGGTGAGCGGCCCGGTCGTGGTCGGCCAGGTGCTGGCTTTCACGCCGGAGCCGCAGAGCAACGGCAAGACGATCAACTGGTGTCAGGTGGATGTCGGGGAGGCCGAGCCGCGCGGCATCGTCTGCGGCGCCCACAACTTCGCCGTCGGTGACAAGGTCGTGGTGACGCTTCCGGGTGCCGTTCTGCCTGGGCCGTTCCCGATCGCGGCTCGGACGACCTACGGACACACCTCCGACGGCATGATCGCCTCCGCGCGGGAGCTCGGGCTCGGCGAGGAGCACGACGGCATCCTGCGGCTCGCCGCGCTGGGGCTCGACGATGCTCCGGTCGGGGCGGATGCGATCCACCTGCTCGGTTTGGATGACGCGGCGGTCGAGATCAACGTGACACCCGATCGCGGATACGCCATCTCCATCCGCGGCGTGGCGCGCGAGTACAGCCACTCGACGGGTGCGGCGTTCCGTGACCCCGCGCTCGCCGTCTCGCCCCGTGAGCCTGTCGAAATCTTCCCGGTGAAGGTCGACGACCGTGCTCCGATCCGCGGCACCCTCGGCTCGCGCGCCTTCGCGACGCGCGTGGTGCGCGGGGTCGACGTGACCCGGCCAACACCGCCATGGATGGTGGCTCGCCTCACACTCGCGGGGGTGCGATCCATCTCCCTCCCGGTCGACATCACCAACTACGTCATGTTCGAGCTCGGCCAGCCAACCCACGGCTACGACCTCGCCAAGCTGCGCGGCGGCTTTGTGGTGCGTCGGGCGGAGGCGGGTGAGAAGCTCGAGACCCTCGACGGTGTCGTGCGCACCCTCTCGACCGAGGATCTGCTGATCACCGACGACTCCGGTCCGATCGGCCTCGCCGGGGTGATGGGCGGGGCGACGACTGAGATCTCGGAGACCACCACCGACATCCTCATCGAAGCCGCCAACTTCGACCCGGTCTCGATCGCGCGCACCGCTCGCCGCCACAAGTTGCCGAGCGAAGCCTCCAAGCGCTTCGAGCGCGGCGTGGACCCGAAGCTCGGACCGGTCGCCGCGCAGCGCGTGGTCGACCTGCTGGTCGAGCTGGCGGGCGGAACGGCGGATCCGCTGGGCTCGGTGGACAACCAGTACCCAGAGCCCGCCCCGATCGCCTTCTCGATGAGCCACCCCGCCGAGATCATCGGTGCGGACTACACGCTCTCGGAGGTGCGGAACGCTCTCGACCTGATCGGCACAACCTGTCGCGCGGCGGAGGACGGAATGCTCCAGGTCACGCCGCCGAGTTGGCGTCCCGACCTTACTGACGCGGTCACGTTGGTCGAGGAGGTCGCGCGCATCGTCGGATACGACCGCATCCCCGCTGTTCTGCCGATTGCGCCACCGGGCCGAGGTCTCACGCGTGCACAGACGGCGCGCCGTCGCGCGGCAGCGACGCTCGCGGCCGCCGGTTCGACGGAAGTGCTTGCCTCGCCCTTCACCTCCGCCTCCATGGTGGAGCTGTTCGAGCCCGGCGCGACGGCGGTGCGGCTGGCGAACCCGCTCGACCCGCAGAACGGGGTGCTGCGCCGATCGCTGCTCCCCGGCCTCATCGAGGTCGCCCGCCGCAACCTCTCGCGCGGGATGACCGACCTCGCCGTGTTCGAGATCGGTGCCGTCTTCCTCCCCGAGAACGGTGTCATGGTCGGAACGGACACCATCCCCGTCGGTGCCGCGCGTCCGGACGATGCGACTCTGGCGGTCATGAACGCGAGCATCCCCGCGCAGCCGATGCATGTCGGCGGCCTCTTTCTCGGCGACGCGCTGGCGAAGCAACCGGGGGCTGTCGCCGTGCCGGCCGGCATCACCGATGCCCTTGACGCTGTCCGGCAGCTCGCGCTGGCACTCGCGGTCGACATCGCGATCGGGACCGGATCGCATCCGGCGCTTCACCCGGGACGCACCGCGGAGTTGCGGGTCGGCGACCGTGTCGTCGGCATTGCGGGCGAGCTGTTGCCCTCTTTGGCCGACGAGCTCGACTTGCCGCGAGTGGTGGCTCTCGTCGAACTCGACCTCGACGCTCTCATCGAGCTCGGCGCGCTGCAGGCGACACCGACAGCAATCGACACGCTCCCCGCTGCGACGCAGGATCTCTCGCTGGTCGTGCCGCGTGAGATTCCCGCCGGTGAGGTGCTGGCCGCGGTTGTCGAGGGTGCGGGTGAACTCCTGGAGGATGCTCGCCTCGTCGACGACTATCGGGGTACCGGCATTCCGGCGGGCAGGAAGTCGCTGACGTTCGCCATGCGCTTCCGGGCGCCGGACCGCACCCTCACCGCTGCCGAGGCGAGCGAGGCGAAGCTGTCCGGTGCCGCGCGCGCCGGCGAGCTGTTCGGCGCGACCGTCCGCGAGTAGCTGGGGGAGATCGCCGCCCGCCGCCCCGCGATCGAGGAGAACTGGCCCGCTCGCTTTTCGTATTCCAATCCGCCCTCACATGAGGCGGAATGGGAACACAGATTGCGAGACTCGTCGATGCCGGCCTGCCACAGATTGGACCAGCGAGGCATCGGCGCAGTATGGTCGATGCGTGCAGACCACGACGATCGAACTCCGGAGCGCAGCTCTCCGTCGAGTCCGTCGTGCGCGCCGACTTCAGGCGACGCCGCGCCGCTGACTCGTCTTCAGCCGTTTCGCGTGACGTCGCCGCTCCGACACCGTCCCGTCGAACCCTAAGGTTGAACCATGTCGCTGTCCGTCGCCGTTGCCGGCGCAAGCGGATACGCCGGAGGCGAGCTGCTGCGGCTGCTCGCGCAGCATCCGGATTTTGAGATCACCACGGTCACCGCGTTCCAGAACGCCGGTCAGCCGCTCATCGCGACCCAGCCCCATCTGCGCTCGCTCGCGCACCTCACGCTGCAGGAGACCACGCCGGAGGTGCTGGCCGGTGCCGACCTCGTGTTCCTCGCGCTCCCGCACGGCATGTCGGGAGAGCTCACATCGGAGCTTCCGGATGACGTGCTCGTCATCGACTGCGGCGCCGATCACCGACTCACCGACCCTGCCGCGTGGGCCGAGTTCTACGGCGGCGAGTACTTCGGGGCATGGAACTACGGGATGCCAGAATTGCTCCTCGACAACGGCTCGTCCCGGCAGCGTGACAACCTCGTCGCCGCCACCAGGATCGCCGTCCCCGGCTGCAACGTCACCGCGATCACGCTGGGGCTGGCCCCGGGGATCGCAGCCGGAATCGTCGAGCCCCACGACCTGGTCAGCGTGCTCGCGGTCGGCACATCGGGCGCGGGGAAGAGCCTGAAGGCCGAACTGCTCGCGAGCGAGATTGCGGGTTCGGCGTCCGCCTATCAGGTCGGCGGCACCCACCGGCACAACCCCGAGATCGTGCAGAATCTGACGGCAGTCGGGGGAGTCGGCGTGGGGATCTCGTTCACTCCGGTGCTCGTCCCGATGTCGCGCGGCATCCTCGCCACCTCCACCGCGAAGCTCGCCCCGGGCGTCAGTGCGCACGACGTGCGGGAGGCGTGGGAGGCCGCGTACGCGAATGAGACGTTCGTGAAGGTTCTGCCGGACGGGCAGTTCCCGAGATCCGGCGACACCACGGGTGCGAACACGGTGCTGATCGGTCTCGCGATCGACGAGCGGGTGGGTCGCGTTGTCGCGGTCAGCGCGCTCGACAACCTCGTCAAGGGCACCGCCGGTGCCGCCATCCAATCGGCCAATATCGCTCTGGGAATCCCCGAGGCGACCGGCCTGTCCCTGAACGGAGTCGCCCCGTGAGTGTCACCGCTGCCGCCGGATTCGAGGCCGCCGGCGTGCGCGCCGGTCTCAAGTCGTCGGGCAATCTGGACCTCGCCCTGGTCGTCAATCGGGGACCGCTGGCAAGCGCCGCCGTCGTCTTCACGAGCAATCGCGCCCAGGCCAACCCGATCATCTGGTCGAAGCAGGTCATCGCCGATGGCGAGGTGAGCGCGATCGTGCTCAACTCGGGCGGCGCGAATTGCTTCACCGGGGCTCAAGGCTTCCAGACCACCCATGCCACCGCGGAGGCGGTCGCCGCCGAGCTCGGGCTGAGCGCCGGCGACGTCCTGGTGTGCTCAACCGGCCTGATCGGCGAGCAGTTGCCGGTCGACAAGCTCACCGCCGGGGTCACGGCCGCGGTCGCTGCTCTCACCGACGACGGCGGGCTGGATGCCGCAACCGCCATCATCACGACCGACACCCACGCGAAGACGGCGATCGTCGAACGTGACGGTTGGACCCTTGGCGGGATGGCCAAAGGCGCTGGCATGCTCGCGCCGGGCCTCGCCACGATGCTCGTCGTCATCACGACGGATGCCTCGCTTGATTCGCCGGCACTCGATACCGCCTTGCGAACCGCGACCCGCATCAGCTTCGATCGACTCGACTCCGACGGGTGCATGTCGACGAACGACCAGGTGTCGCTCTTGGCGAGTGGGGCATCCGGAATCGTTCCGTCTGCCGAGGATTTCACCGCGGCCCTCAGCGAGCTCACTCTCGACCTCGCGCGCCAGCTGCAGTCCGACGCCGAGGGCGCAAGCCACGACATCTCGATCGAGGTCGTCAATGCGGCCACCGACGACGACGCGGTCGAGGTGGGGCGATCGGTTGCTCGCAATAATCTCTTCAAGGCTGCGGTCTTCGGCAACGACCCCAACTGGGGCCGGGTGCTCGCCGCGATCGGCACGACCACGGCGTCGTTCGATCCCTACGCCGTCGATGTGTCGATGAACGGCGTACGTGTTTGCTCAAACGGAGCCCCCGACCGCCCGCGCGACGAGGTTGACCTCACGCCTCGCGCCGTTCATGTGCTCATCGATCTCAAGAACGGCGACGCGACGGCCACCATCATGACCAACGATCTCACCCACGACTACGTGCACGAGAACAGCGCGTACGCGTCGTGAGCGAGCAAGCGCCCGTCGCGAACGACCCGCGGCTCGCCGACGCCGAGACCAAGGCGAGCACTCTCATCGAGAGCCTGCCATGGCTCAAGCAGTTCGCCGGGCAGATCGTGGTGGTCAAGTTCGGCGGGAACGCGATGGTCGACGCATCGTTGCAGCGGGCGTTCGCCGAGGACATGGTCTACCTGCGGCACGTCGGCCTGAAGCCGGTCGTTGTGCACGGCGGTGGCCCGCAGATCACATCCATGCTCGAGCGGCTCGGCATCCCGAGCCAGTTCGTCGGCGGATTCCGTGTCACGACTCCCGAGACGATGGAGGTCGTGCGCATGGTGCTGACCGGGCAGGTCAGCCGAGAACTGGTGAGCCTGATCAACGAGCACGGACCGCTTGCCTCCGCGATCTCGGGTGAGGATGCCGGACTGTTCCGCGGCTCTCGTCGTGGCGCGTTCGTCGACGGCGAGCTGGTGGACATCGGCCTGGTCGGTGACGTCGTCGAGGTCGATCCCGCCTCGGTGCTCGCCGAGGTGAACGCCGGACGTATCCCTGTGGTGTCCTCGATCGCTCCCGATATCGACGTTCCCGGCCAGTCGCTCAACGTGAACGCCGACTCGGCGGCGGCGGCGCTCGCCGTCGCGCTGGACGCCGCAAAACTCGTCGTCCTCACCGACGTCGAGGGGCTGTACCGCGACTGGCCGAACCGCGACTCACTGGTGTCGGTGATCGACACCGGCGAGCTCAGTCACCTGCTCCCGCACCTCGAGAGCGGCATGATCCCCAAGATGACCGCGTGCCTCGAGGCGGTCAGCGGGGGAGTACCCAAAGCAGCGATCATTGACGGTCGTCGGCCGCACTCGATCCTGCTCGAGATCTTCACCGACGCCGGAATCGGCACGGAGGTGGTGCCAGCATGAGCACCCAGATGCACACCATGACGACTGCGTGGAGCGACCGGCTCGGTGCCGTCGCGATGAAGTCGATCCCACGGCCCCTCGCCGTGCTGGCGCGCGGCGAGGGCGCGCGTGTGTGGGATATCGAGGGCCGGGAGTATCTTGATTTCCTCGCGGGCATTGCCGTCAATGCGCTCGGTCACGCGCATCCGGTGTTTGTGGATGCCGTCTCGAAACAGGCGGCGACTCTCGCGCACATCTCCAACTACTTCGCCTCCCAGCCGGAGGTCGAGCTGGCGGAACGGCTTGTGCGTCTCACGGGCGGTTCGCGCGTCGTCTTCGGCAACTCGGGGGCGGAGGCGATCGAGGCGGCGATCAAGCTCGCGCGCCTCACCGGGCGGCCTCGCATCCTCGCACTCCAGAGCTCCTTCCACGGACGCACCACCGGGTCGATGGCCCTCACCGGCAAGCCGGCGATGAGTGCGCCTTTCGGCGCCCTCATGCCCGGCATCGAGCACCTCCCGACGACGATCGAGGCCCTCGAATCGGCGATGGCTGACGACGTCGCGGCCCTGGTGCTCGAGCCGATCAAGGGTGAGGCGGGGGTGCTCGACCTGCCGGAGGGGTATCTCGCGGCCGCTCGCGCCCTCACGGCGCAGCACGGTGCGCTCCTGATCCTGGACGAGATCCAGACGGGGGCGGGACGCACCGGTGACTGGTTCGCGTTCCAGCGCGACGGGATCGTGCCAGACGCCATCACGCTCGCCAAGGGGATCGGTGGGGGTTTCCCGATCGGCGCGCTCGTCACCTTCGGTGCCGCGAGCGAGCTCTTCCAGCCGGGGCAGCACGGCACGACGTTCGGCGGAAACCCACTGGCCACCGCGACGTCCAACGCGGTACTCGGCGAGATCGAGCGCGCTGGTCTTGTCGAGAACGCGCGGTTCCGCGGCGAGGAGCTGCGGTCGGCCATCCTCGGGATCGGCTCGCCACTCATCACGGACGTTCAGGGCAGGGGGCTGCTGTTGGGTATCGGCCTGGCAGAACCCTTGGCCGCGGCGATCGCGAACCGAGCATTGGCGCTGGGGCTGATCGTGAATGCGGCGACGGAGAGCCGCATCCGGATCGCGCCCCCTCTCCTCATCGGGGACGCCGAGATCGCCGAGTTCATTCGACTTTTCACCACGACCCTCAGCAGCTACGCCGAAGGAGCCACCGCATGACCCGCCACTTCCTGCGCGACGATGACATCACCGGGGCGGAGCAGACCGAGATCCTCGACCTCGCCGCGATGATCAAGGCCGATCGCTGGGGGCGCAAGCCGCTCGCGGGTCCCCAAACCGTCGCGGTGATCTTCGACAAGTCGTCCACGCGGACCCGGGTCAGCTTTGCGGTCGGTATCGCGGATCTCGGTGGCAGCCCGCTGATCATCTCGACCGCCAATAGCCAACTCGGCGGCAAGGAGAGCCCGTCGGACACCGCGCGCGTCCTGGAGCGTCAGGTTGCGGCGATCGTGTGGCGCACCTATGCGCAATCCGGCCTGGAGCAGATGGCGCTCGGCACGACGGTGCCGGTGGTGAATGCGCTCAGCGATGACTTCCACCCCTGTCAGTTGCTCGCCGACCTGTTGACGATCCGCGAGCACAAGGGAGCGCTGGCCGGACTCACGGTCACGTTCCTCGGCGACGGCGCGAGCAACATGGCGCACAGCTACGTGCTCGCGGGAGCCACGGCGGGCATGCACGTGCGCGTTGCCGCTCCCCTCGAGTTCAGCCCCGCCGACCACGTCGTGGCCGATGCGGATGCCCGCGCGGCCGAGACCGGCGGGTCCGTGACCCTCTTGACGGATCCCGCGGAGGCTGTCGCCGGCGCGGACATCGTCGTGACCGACACCTGGGTGTCGATGGGCAAGGAGGAAGAGAAGGCCCACCGCGTCGCGACCTTCGGTGGCTACCAGGTCACGACCGAGCTGATGAGGCTGGCCAAGCCGGATGCGCTATTCCTGCACTGCCTGCCCGCGGACCGCGGCTACGAGGTTGCCGCTGACGTCATCGACGGACCGCAGAGTGTCATCTGGGATGAGGCCGAAAATCGCTTGCACGCGCAGAAGGCGCTACTCGTCTGGCTCCTCGAGCGTGCGAGCTGAGGCGTCTCAGCCGCTGTACCGCTGCATGAATCCCGGGTCGGAGGTGACGACAGAGACAATGACGGAGACGAAGATGATCGCGGCGATCACGCCCGCCACCAGCGGAATCCAGAAGACCACGATCCGGCCTCTGATCAGCAGCGGGATGCTGAGGCCGAGAGCGACGACGTACAGCAGAAGATGGCTGACCGCCAGGATCACCGGCGCCGCCCCGATGGTGCCGGAGAAGCCCGTGAAACCCTGCTGTCGCATCGCCTGGCCGAGCACGGCGGGGTCGGAGAAGATCGCCGCGTATCCGACGCCTCCGAGCGTTCCGAACGTCGCCAACACGAGCAGGATGATGGTGAGAACCATGTCCCAGGTGCGGCGTTTCGGCGTGGGCGGCGCGTACATCGGTGCGTCGTACATGTTGGGCGGCGTGACGGGAGCCGCATATCCGGGAACCCCGTACGGATTCGCCGGGGCCGCGGCCGGGGCCGCGGGCGGGACCGGAACGGCACCGGAAGCCGGAGGCGTCGGGCCGCTCGGAGCGGCGTACTCGCCGTATCGCGGCACGGGTGGCAGAACCGGAGCGGGCGGGTCGAACGGACGCGGGTCTGAGTTCTGGTCCGACATGGGTCACAGACTAG
>JABBOD010000005.1 GCA_019351995.1 Acidobacteriota bacterium | reverse complement strand
CCTTGCTCGCCGATCCGGCGCGCGCGTTCGCGGCGTGACGAGTCTCGACCACTAGCCGAGCGGATGACAGCACCGGAGAGTGGATGCGCGGTGCCAACGACCCGATGAGGCAAAGCTCTGGCTCCCGATGACCGACACGAGGGTGAGCTTCTCCGCAGCCGCCCTGACCAGCTCGGTTAGGCGCTCTGGCGCGACCCCGCGCTCAGCGCCGACAGCTTCGCCTCACCGATCGGCTCGTCGGCCAGCAGCGGCACGATCGCCATCCGCGGGCTGAGTGCTCGTACTCGGGCGATCTGCTCGAGTTCGTGGGCGGCGCGCCGGCGCAGGAATGGCGAGTCCGGGTGCGCGGCCGCGATCGAGTTGTTGACGACCCACGCCCACGGGCGGATGCCTGCCCGCTCCAGATCCTGCTGGAGTCCTTCGGCTTCGAGCACAGGGGTCGTCTCGGCCAGGGTGACGAGGACCACCTTCGTCTGCGTCGGGTCCTGCAGCCGCATCAGCGGCGTGACGAACGACAGGTTGTCGCCGATCTGACGCGCGATCTCGCGATGGTATGAGCCCGTCGCATCCAGGAGCAGCAGGGTGTGCCCGGTGGGCGCCGTATCGATCACCACGAAATGTCGCCTCGATTCGTGTACCGCGCGGGAGAACTGCTGGAAGACCGCGACCTCCTCGGTGCACGGGGACATGAGGTCTTCGGCCAGGGCCGCCCGGCCGTTGTCATCGAGTTCTTTGCCCTTGGTGGCCATGACGTGGTCGCGGTAGTGCCGGGTCGCCTCATCGGGATCGATACGGGAAACCGTGAGGCCTGGGACGGCGCCGTGCAGAGTTCCCATCAGGTGGGCTGCCGGATCGGTCGTGGTCAGATGGACCTCGTGTCCCCGTTCGGCAAGCGCGACGGCTACGGCAGCAGCGATCGTGGTCTTGCCGACACCGCCTTTGCCCATACACAGGATGAGGCCGTGGTCACCGGCCTCCAGCTCGTCGACCAGGGCGAGCAGGGGAGCGTCGACGATCTCGTCGACGATTTCGTCGGCGGCCGAATCTCGCGTTGACGCGGGAGCGGAGGCGGTGAACAGAGTGCGGAGCGTCGCAACGCCGACCATATTGCCGGTCTTCAGCTCGAGTGTGTCCCGTGGTAACGCGGCAATCGAGGCGGGGACGCTCGAGATGGCGTCACTCTCGCGATGCCGAATGGCGGCGGCGATCGGCTCGTCGCCCGCGGCTTCCGGGAGCACCCCGTTGATCACGACGTGCCCACTGCGAATCCCGATCTCCGACAACTCGGCGAAGGTGCGGTCGATCTCGATCAGCGAGGATGTCTGCGCCCGGCCGACGAGCACCAGTCGGGTCCGGTGTGGGTCGGTGAGTTCGGTGACCGCGTTCGCGTACACGGTTCGGTGCTTCTCCAGTCCCGCCATCGGCCCGAGGCAGGATGCGTCGCCCGTGCCCGTTGACAGGAACTCGGTCCACGAACCGGGGAGTTGCAGCAGGCGAATGGTGTGCCCGGTCGGGGCGGTATCGAAGATGATGTGGTCGTAGCGACCGTAGGCAGCGGTGTCGGTGAGCAGCTTGGTGAACTCATCGAACGACGCGATCTCGGTGGTGCACGAGCCGGAAAGACTCTCGGTGATACCGGCGATCTCACTGGCGGGCAGCAGCGCGCGGACGGGTGCGATGATCCGTTCGCGATACGCCTCAGCGGCCTGCTCCGGATCGATTTCGAGCGCCGACAGCCCGGGCACGCCGGGGATGGCCGTGATCGTATTGCCGATCGTGATGTCGAAGACCTGCCCGATGTTGGAGGCGGGGTCCGTGCTCACCAGCAGCACCTGCGTGCCGCGGCCGGCGAGCTCGAGCGCCGCCGCGCAGGCGACCGACGTCTTGCCAACGCCTCCCTTGCCGGTGAAGAACAGGAACCTGGGCGGATCTTCGAGAAACTTCATGGTCGTCTCAGCAGCATCCGGTGCCGCCGCAGCATCCACCGGTCGCCTTTTCGGTGAGCCCGAACTCGACTCGCTGAGTGGATGCGGTGGCCGGAGTGCCGAGGCCGGCAAAGTCACGCAGAGCCTCTTTGCTGGGATAGGCACCGGTCGCCACCGTGACGCCGTCGACGATCGTCAGCGGCAGTCCTTTCGACCCCACGGTGTTCATGAACGCGCGCACCGTCTGGTCGTCGGTGAACGCGGTGGGGTCGTTGGCGAGGTTGTGGCGTGTGATGTCGGCTCCTTTTTCTTGAAGGCTGCGAACATCCGCGGTGACGGTGACGAGTGACTGGTCGACATCCGCGCCACAGACACCCGTGTCGCAGCAGAGGGCGGGTTCGTAAATGTGGATCGTGGGCATGGGACTCTCCTTCTCGGTTAGGCGGAACAGCTGTGGTAGTCGAGGTCGGCCGGGGCATCCAGGTGGATGGCAGCACCGAGGGCACGGATCGCCGTCGATTCGACCATGTAGTGCACGTTCATCCCCCGGCGCTCCTTCGAGACGAGCCCGGCCTTCTCGAGCGTCTTCAGATGATGGCTGACCGTCGGCTCCGTGAGCCCGACGGCCGGCGCCAGGTCGCAGGTGCACGCCTCCTGGTTGGGCTGGTTCAGCATGAAGGCGATGAGCCGAAGGCGGGCAGGGTCGGCCAACGCCTTCAAGCGCACCGCAAGACGCACGGCATCGTCGAGGGGAAAGTCCGGGGTGGAGGACAGCGGCGCACAGCAGATCGGCGACACATCGTCCAGTACCGGGAGGGCTTTGGGCATAGCCCAGTATCGCACCGATTTGATATATATCAAATTAGTTCGTGGCGTGCACCGCGTCGGGAGCGAGAGCGAACGGACCTCAGAGCAGCCGAGCGCGGCGGAACAGCGCGGTCGCCACGACGGCGGGCCAGAGTGACTCCGCGTCGGCGGCGACGCGTTCAACGAGGCCGACCTCCGGCGAGGAATGCGAACTCCAGATGATGAGAAACCACACGCAGATGACCGTGAGGATCGCGGTCCCGATGATCGATCCGGCCGGGCGGACCAGCCAGGGGAAGGCGGCGTGGAACCGCATCCCGAGGAGCGGCCAGGCGGCCAAGAAGATGAACCCGATCATCGCAAAGGCGGTGTGGGTTGCCGAACTCCCCGCGACGCTCGGCAGAGGGAACGCGGCGACGCCGAGGGTGGCGAGTGCGCCGATCAGAAAGGCGATCCTGCCCGAGACGCCGATCCCGCGAGCGAACGTCACGGTGACCAGATGGCAGAGTCCGGTCAGCACGAAGAAGACGGTCATCAGCACGCGGGTTGGCGCATCCCCCGCGGCCAGCTCGCTGATGGTCTGTCGCACGGGGTCGTACCCGGGCGACATGGCCCCGGCGACGACCGTGCCGCCGATCAACAGCACGGGCGCGAGATACGCGGAAACGATCGCCGGACGCCCGATCAACTCACGTGCAGTGGTCACGCTGTGACGATACCGGCGCCGCTGCCCGCTCCCGGTTGCCCGACGCGCCGCGCGGCTCAGCCGAGTCGTGCCGCGCGGAGGGCCGTGTAGAGCTCCGCCGCGTCCGACGGCCGCGTGACGGATCGCCCCGTCAGCTGTGACAGCTTGGCGAGTCGGTGCAGAACGGTATTGCGATGGCAGTGGATGAGTCGTGCCGCGTCGCTCGTCGAGCCGTCCGCCGCGAACCAGGCTTCCAACGTGTCCAGCAGCAGTGCGGCGTCCCGCGGGTCGATGGATTTCAGCGCGCCGAGCACGGTGCCACGGATCTCCGCCGCCGAAACCGGATCCCGCACGAGGAGCACGTCCAGCGGCGCGGACCCGTAGCGGTGCACAGCCATTGCGCCGTGGGGGATGCACTGCATCGACAGCCGCGCCTGATTGACCGCCTCGCTGGCATCCTTCAAGCTCGCGAAGCTGCGGCTGACGCCGATTCGGGCCGCCGCGAGTTCGGCCACGACATGGACGGCGACCGCCGTGTCGGCGTTCACCGGGCAACCGACGAGGCCGACGAACTCGCCTTTCCAGGTGGCCCACGCCGAGGGGATGCCGGCCGCACGCAGTCGGGACGCGATCCCCGGCATCGGGTCGTCGCCCGTTCCGCTCAACTCGGCCGCAACAACCAGATAGGTGGCGTGTTCCGGCAATCCCAGGGCGCGCAGCGTGCGCGGGATGTCGCTGGGCGTCGCCTCGCCCTCGAGAAGGCTCAGCAACTTGACGCTCGTCGCCTGCTGATCCTTCCGTTCAAGATCGTCGATGACCTCCCGGTACGCCTCCGCCGCGGCGGAGGAGTATTCGTCGATGATCCCCCACACCGCGGAGGAAACCCGCAGCAGCGCCTCAGACCGAGCGGAGGCCTGCGATCGGGACATCATCTCCTCCCACAGCTGGAGGCCCGCGAGACGGTAGGCGTGCAGGAGACCAGCCATCGGAATGTTGGAGGCCGCTTTCACGCGTCCCGCACGACGCGGCGCGTCGAGGGAGCGATTGCTGCCGGAGAGGCCGAGCAGAATGGCTTCGACGTTCTCGGTGACCACGGATTCGAGAACGGACAGTTCGAGCGTGCTCTCCGCGTATGAGTGTTCGCCGTTCAGGATCTGGTCGACGATCCGGGCGGAGATGACCTCAACGGAGTCGAGCATCTCGGTGAAGAGGGCGCGAGCCTCGGCATCGATCCCCGCCGTCACGTTGCGGGCGTCGAGCGGTGCGGCGGTCGCGCGAACGGCATTGTTCGAAGTGGGCATGCAGGAACTTTAGCCCCCAGGTCGGCCGATCGGTTGTGCAGCTGCACAATGACGGACGCGGATGTCGGGGCGACCATCCATCTGATGTCACGTCGTTGGCGGCGAAACTGAGTCTCACGATCAAAGGAGATCCATGACGCTCGAAGCGAAATCCCCGCAGGCCGTCCCCTCGTCGACGAGCTCCCCGGCTCTCGCGGATGCCGATCGCGTCGCGCTCGACGCGGCCCTGGCCGACCTTGCCGAAGGGGCCGCGGGGTGGGCAGCGATGCCGCTCGCGCAGCGCGCTGCCCTGCTCGGCGCGACCCATGCCGCGATGGCGGCCCACGCGCAGCGCTGGGCGACCACCGCTCGCGACATCAAGGGTCTGGAAAGCGGATCCCCGCTCGTTGGAGAGGAATGGATCTCCGGGCCGTACGCGGCGCTTGCGGGCGTCGGCACCCTTGCGCAGTCCGTCGCGGCGCTGGCGGCCGGGACGTCGCCCATCGCCGGGATCGCGACGGGAACCGCCCCCGGCAACCGGGTGACGATTCCGGTGCTCCCGCACACCGCATACGAGGCCCTGCTGCTGCATGGCTTCCGCGCCGAGATCTGGCTCAAGCCCGGGGTCACCGCCGCCGAGGCGGTGAAGAAGGCGGGCCTCGGCGAGCTGACCCCGCAGCTATCCGGAGGGGTCGGCCTCGTTCTCGGGGCCGGCAACATCACGTCGATCCCGCCCTTGGACGTGCTCTACGAGATCGTCGCGCACAACCGTGCGGTGATCCTGAAGCTGAACCCGATCATGGCGGGCATGATGAAC
Source organism: Acidobacteriota bacterium (assembly GCA_019351995.1). GTDB lineage: Bacteria > Actinomycetota > Actinomycetes > Actinomycetales > Microbacteriaceae > Lysinimonas. The sequence continues at coordinate 83,326 of JABBOD010000005.1, read as the reverse complement.
GTCTATCTCGCCGCGCTCGAACCGCTGGTGACGGCGAAGATGCTTCGTATCGTGCAGGGAGGTGCCGCGGAGGGCGGCTATCTCGCGCACCACCCGTCCGTTGGTCACGTGCACATCACCGGCAGCGCGGCGACGCACGACGTGGTGGTCTGGGGCCCCGGGGCAGACGGGGCCGCCCGCAAGGCGGCCAAGACGCCGCTCCTCAGCAAGCCCATCACCAGTGAACTCGGCGGCGTTGCGCCGATCATCGTGCTGCCGAGCACCTGGACGAAGCGGGACCTCCGCTACCAGGCCGAGCACGTTGCCACCATGCGACTGCATAACGGCGGGTACAACTGCATCGCCGGACAGATCGTGGTGCTCAGTGCCGACTGGCCGCAGAAGGCGGAGTTCCTCGCCGAGTTGCGGTCGGCGCTGGAGCGGACCCCCGGCCGCAAGGCCTGGTATCCGGGCAGCGACGGCCGAGTCTCGAACGCGGCGGCGTGCTACCCGAACGCGCAGAAGCTGGCGACCGGCACGCGACTCCTGGTCGACATCACGGCGGATGACGATGCCACCTACCTCGAGACGACGGAGACGTTCTCGCCGGTGCTCGGAGTGATCGAGTTGCCGGGCTCCGGCCAGGCGTTCCTCGATGACGCCGTCGCGACCGTCAATCGCGACTTCCTCGGCACCCTGGGCGCGAACCTGATTGCCGATCCCTCGGTGATCAAGAAGCTCGGAGCGGGATTCCGGCAGGCCATTGCGGCACTGGAATACGGAACGATCGCCATCAATGCCTGGACCGGGGTCGGGTTCCTCACCTCGACGGCATCCTGGGGCGCGTTCCCCGGGCACACCATCGACGATGTCCAGTCGGGCATCGGCGTCGTCCACAACGCGCTGCTGATCGACTCCCCGGAGCGCACCGTGGTGACGGGTCCGTTCCGACCGTTCCCCCGGTCATTCGCGCACGGCGAGTTCGCCCTGTTCCCGAAGCCGCCGTGGTTCGTGACCGCGCGAAGCGCCCAGCGCACGGGCGAGCTGCTCGCCGGCTTCGCCGCCAAGCCGTCGTGGCTCAAGATGCCCGGGATCTTCGTGTCGGCCTTCCGCGCCTAGCCGTCACGCTCTCTCACGCTCACCGCCCCACCCCCGAAGGAGAAGCTCTGTGGTTTTTCGCAGCCCCTACCCCGATGTCGAGATTCCGAACCTCAGCGTCTACGACTTCCTGTTCGGGTCGATCCGTGAGGATGAGCTCGACAGCGTGGCGACCACTGACGGGGCAACGGGTGCCGAGCTCTCCTACCGTGAGCTCATCGCCCGCATCGACGCGGTCGCCGGGGCGCTCGCGGCCGACGGGATCGGGGTGGGCAGCGTGGTGGCACTGCACTCCCCGAACTCGCCGATGTTCGTGGCGGCATTCCACGGCATCCTGCGATCCGGTGCGACGGTGACCACGATCAACGCGCTCGCGACGGCAGACGACATCACCTCCCAGCTGGCCGATTCGGGGGCGACCCGAGTCCTGACGGTCACCGCTCTCCTGGGGCAGGCACTCGAGGCGTCGCGTCGTCGTGGCCTACCGTCGGAGGCGGTCTTCGTGCTGGACGGGGCCGACGGACATCGTTCGTTCGCCGATCTGCTGGAGGAGCGCCTTCCGGCCCCTGACGTCTCCTTCGACCCCGTCACGCACGTGGCGGTGCTGCCGTACTCCTCGGGCACGACGGCGAAACCGAAAGGCGTCATGCTCACGCACCGGAATCTGGTCGCCAACGTGGTGCAGGCCGGACCGCAGATCGGGGTGAGTGCCGATGACGTCGTTCTCGCGGTGCTGCCGTTCTTCCACATCTACGGGATGACCGTTCTTCTCAACCTGGCGCTCGCCGCCCGGGCGACGCTGGTGACGATGCCCCGGTTCGAGCTGATCGAGTTCTTGCGCATCATCCAGGACCTGCGCTGCAGCTACGTGTTCGTCGCCCCGCCCATCGCTCTCGCGCTCGCCAAGCATCCGGTGGTCGATGAGTACGAACTGACCAGCCTGCGGGTGATCATGTCGGGAGCGGCACCGCTCGACGAGGCGGTGGCCGGCATGGTGGCGACGCGCCTGGCCTGTCGCGTGATCCAGGGATACGGCATGACGGAGATGAGCCCCGTTTCCCACGTGCATGACGTGACCCGACCGGAGACCCCGCTCGGATCGGTCGGTGTGGCCATTGCGAACGTGGAGTGCCGCCTCGTCGACCCGATGACCGGCGACGACATCGAGGTCCCGACGTCAGGGGTCAGCGAGCCGGGGGAGCTGTTGTGTCGCGGGCCGAACATCATGGTCGGATATCTCGGCAACGAGGAGGCGACCCGCGAGGCACTGACCCCCGACGGCTTCCTGCGCACCGGCGACATCGCCACGGTGAGCGCCGAGGGCTACGTGACGATCGTCGATCGGCTGAAGGAACTCATCAAGTACAAGGGCTACCAGGTGGCCCCGGCAGAGTTGGAGGCGCTCCTGTTGTCGCATCCGCTGATCGCCGACGCGGCCGTCGTCGGAGTCGCGGATGCCGAGGGCGAAGAAGTTCCGAAGGCATTCGTCGTGCTGCAACCCGCTGTCGAACTCACCGAAGCCGAGGTGATCGCATTCGTTGCCGAGCACGTCGCCCCGTACAAGAAGGTGAGGCAGGTCGAGATGATCGACACCATTCCGAAGTCCTCCTCCGGCAAGATCCTCCGCAAGGATCTGCGCCTCCTGGCGACCCCGTCATGAGCGCCGCCACGCGGGCGTGGCCGTCGATCGATTGATCCGGAATCGGCCTCGCTCAGATATCCGTTGCCGTATCGAAGGATGTGCTGCTCGGGGCGCCCGCCAGGAGCGTGGCCAGTCGAGTGGCGCCTTCTGTCGCCGGTGGGTGACTCGACGAGGTCGACGTCGGTCCCCTCGATGTTTCGCGCGCCGACGGTTCAGTCGTCTGAGCTGGACGGCGTCGTCGAGCGGCTCGTCGCGTTCGAGGGGCAAGTTCAGCTAACGCGCGAAACAGCTTGATAGGGTCGGGTGCAGCCCACGGGGGACGCGCCTATCGGGGCGCTTGATCGGGTTCGATTTCCTGAGTCCTCCACTTGTTTAGTCGTCCCGCGGTACCCGGGACTTGTCGTGCGCACACCCCCAGCACCCGCCACCGCAGGAGACGACCCCGATGGACACCCCCAAGCCGCCGGCCGCAACAGGCGCACCGGCTCCGGTCTCCCGTCCGCGTGCTCGGCGGCTGCCCGCCGTGCTCACCGCTGTCGGGCTGGCCTTGATCGTGCTGGTCGGGGTCTCCCTGGGCACGCTCCGCTGGACCCAACCGAACATGTCGCCGGTAGCGGACATGCTCCTGCGGACGCGGATCGTCGACGGCGCCGTGCCTGTCGTCGTCGCCCTCCTCGGGGCCCTGGCCGTGATCTTCCTCGTCGCCCGCCGGTGGACCCGCCGCCGAGCGCTCGTCGCGACGGCGGCGACCGTGGGTGGGGCGATCGTCGCGGTGGTGGTGCTCTGGATCGTGGCGGTCACCGTTGCGTTCGGGGTGCAGTTGAGCCTGACGACGTCTCTCTGGGCGATCGTGACGTTCGCGGCCACCGGCCTCGCCATCGCGAGCTTCTGGTCGGCGAGTTGGTTGCGGCGGCTCGGCGCCGCGGCCGCGATCGTGGTGTTCGTCGTCGCCGGGACCGTCGGGATCAACGCTGACTTCGGCCTCAATCCCACCCTGGGTGCGTTCGTCGGCATCTCGACGCAGAAGACGATCACTCTTCCCGCCGTCACGCCACGACCCACCCCGTCGGCGACTCCGAGCGTTCGAGCGGGGGGCGCTCTCTGGGCGAACTGGCATGCGCCGGCGGGGATGCCCTCGGCAGGAACGGTCGGCCAGGTTGTCATCCCCAACACCCTCTCGCATTTCAGCGCCAGGCCGGCGGGGCTGTACCTTCCGCCCGCGGCCCTGGTCCCGAACCCACCCGCCCTTCCGCTGGTGGTCATGATGATGGGCCAGCCGGGCAACCCGGACCCGTCGTTCACGCAAGCGGTGCTCGATCGGTTCGCCGCGCGCCACGATGGACTTGCCCCGATCGTCTTGGTCGCCGATCAGATCGGCAACCCGGCGGTCGATCCGCTCTGCCTCAACACCGCTCGCTACGGGAACGCCGAAACCTACATCGAAGGCGATGTTGTCGAGTGGGCGCGCACCCACCTCCACGTTCTCCAGGACCCGGCCCATTGGACGATCGCCGGTTACTCCAACGGCGGCGAGTGCGCTCTCTCGTTCGGGGCGAAGTATCCGGCCGTCTGGGGGAACGTCCTCGACATCTCTGGCGAGCAGTACCCGGGCGCTGACCGGGCGGCGGCTACGCTGCAGAGTGTCTTCCACGGCGACACCGCCGCCTATCAGGCGACGTGGCCGCAGAACATCCTGCCGCACGGCAGCTACCCCGACACGGTCGGGATCTTCACCGTCGGCTCGAACGACTACCAGTACCGGCGCGAAGCGATCGCTGTCACGGCGGATGCCGCGGCGGCGAAGTGGAAGACCACCTACTTCGAGGTGCTCAACGGCGGGCATGTCCTGGGCGCGCTCAATGGCGGACTCGCCGAGGGCTACACCGTCCTCTACCCCCGTCTCGGACTCGTCGCGCCCGGCGTCGCTCCGTGACTGGCCGCTCGCTCGACACCGATCACGACGGGATTGCTGCTGCCGATCGGAACTCGGCCAGTGCGACGACGTTGTAGGCCGTGAAGTCGAAGCTGACGGGCGTGTCAGGCGCCTGGAGGAAGTCCAGCATTCCCTGGGCCAGGGCGTCATCGGTTCGATCGACGACGTGAATCGAGCCGGGGGGGAGGGCGTCGCGCACCGTGGCGAAGTTGACCGAGATGATCGGGAGTCCCAAGATCGCCGCTTCCATGATGACCATCGGTTGCCCCTCGTGGTCGCTCGAGATGACGAAACAATCGGCCAGGGAGACGGCAGGGAAGGGGTTGGGCAGATAGCCGGCGAAGATCACGCTGCCGGCCACGCCCCGACCATCGGCGAGTTCGACGAGCTCACTGCGGAGTGGCCCGTCACCGACGATCAGGAGTCTGGCGTCTGGGCGTTCCCGGTGGACCCGCGCGAACGCTCGAATCAGGCGCGCATGATTCTTCTCCGTCGAGAGTCGTCCCACCGTGACGAACCAGGTCTCCCGTCGCTGCGGGTTGGTCAGCTCGGGCCACCAGGGGGGCGCCGCATCGGGATTCGATTCGGGCGCCTGGATTTCCTCGTGCGACGCCGCGATGACGTGGTCGCCGTCGATGATGTTTCTCGCCGCGACGAAAGTGGCGGGATCGATTCCGAGTCGGTTCGCGAGCGAGAGCCGATTGAGTTCGGCGAGTGCGGGCGATACGGAGACGAGGTGATCGAACTGCGGATAGAGCGCAAAGACGGCGCCGAGCGATCGGCGGAGGCGCTGCCGGCCCGAGACGATCCGGTGTTGTTCGGACGCCATGTCGTTGTGCAGCCAGATCGAATGGGTGCGTGACGGTCCGCGGAGGAGCAGGTTCGCCCAGAATGGCCCGTATCCGTCGAAGTCGATGATGTGGTCGAACGAGACGTCGCCGAAGCACCACGTCCACTGTGCGGACCAGCCGCGACTCGTGCGGACCGCGGCGGCGCGGCGCGGATTCTGTGAGAGGAAGAATGACAACCGTCGCCGGACGCGACCCAGTCTGCTTTCCGCCTGCGGCACGCGGATGAACTGGCGAACATGGGGCGGGATTCGTCGCTGGTTGTGCGCTGCTTGCCCCTCTCCGACGGGGCGCGCGAAGACGACGGACACGTCGACGTCGGGGGTGTCGAGTGCGCCGAGGAGATTGAGCGCCGCGGAGGTGATGCCGTTGGAACGCAGTGAGCCGAGATGCAGGAGGATCGAGCTCCGCGCTGTCGGAACACAGGAGACGGTGTCGGGGCCGGCCGGCCGGCCGCGGAAGACGACGTCGGCGACGCGGCGCGATGCCTCGCCGTCCGCCTTCCCCGCGAAACGAGTTCTCCATTCCTCCCGCTTCCGCCCGAACTCCGATGCCATCGGGTGGAACCCGGTGATCGCGTCCGCGACCATCTCGAGCTCGGTGCAGACCGGCCCGGGCAGGTCCTCCGCGGCGAAATAGGTGCCGCGGACCCGCGAGTAGTCCATCCGATCCTCGGCGAAGAAGACGATCGGTCCCGGCAGAGGGAGGAAGTCGAAGAAAATGGACGAGTAGTCGGTGACGAGAGCGTCGGTGATCCCCAGAACCACATTTGTCGGGATGTCGTTGGGCACGAGAAGCGAGCCGCCATCCGGATGCCTGGCAACTCGATCGTGCAGCGCCTGATGGGCCTTCAGGGCGACGACGAATCGATCGCTGCCGAGGAGTTGCTGCAGGCGTTGAGCGGTCGCCACGATCTGGGCCGACGTGTCGTCGGGGGACGCGAAGTCGGTCCCTCGCCATGTCGGGGCGTAGAGCACGAGTTGACGGCCGGCGAGCGAGATCCCCGCGCGTGCCAGTTGCGCCTCGACGGTCGCCCGCTGGTCGAGGTCGAGCTGCTGTCTGTCCAGACGCGGATACCCCTCCTGCAGCACCTTGCCCGCAAAGACGCCCAGCAGACGGTAGGCCTGTTCATACATCTGCCGCGTCATGAAGTCGTTCTGCGACAGCAGGAAATCGGCACAGAGGAAGTTCCGCATCGTGTTCGCGGCCTCGAGTGCGCCTCCGCGCGGGAGGTCGTAACCCATTCGTTTGAGGGGTGTGCCGTGCCAGGTGTTCAGGTAGATCTGCCCGTCACGTTTCGCGAACTCGGGTGGGAATGTGGCGTTGTTCACCAGGTACTCGCGGGTTGCCAGCGCGCGAAAGTAGGCCGGAGTCCCGCGCCGAACGAAGCGCACGCGCCGATTTCGGGCGAACTCTGCGCGGAACGCGGGGAATCCGCCAGACCGGTTGAGCACCCAGGTGTGATGGAGGTCGGCCATGTCGGGTGAGTTCAGGAGGTGCCGAAAAATCGCTTCGGGATTGCAGAGGGCCCCGTTGCCCGCAAAGGACTCGTACAGAACCGAACGTTTCGTGATCGGGGACCGCGCCCACACCGCGCGCAGGATGGCATTCGCCTCGCGCCAACTCGCGCGGAGCATGCCCCTGACCCGCCGTTGCAGCCTGCGCATGGCACCCCTTCTCGTCGCGACATGTGGAAGGGTACATGGGCATCCGCACCAGCTCGGGCGTCGGGGCGGCCGTCGTCGACCTCCGCCTGGCGAAAGCGCGCCTAGCCGCGAACCAACTCGATGATCTGGCTCGAGTGCGTGCGGTACGCGGCGGTGACGCGGAAGCCCATCTGGTTGAGGTCGGCGAGTCCATAGGTATCCGGCCTGCCCGACAGCACGTACTCCACCAGCCACACCCGGGAGATCCCGTTGAAACGTCCGAGGTGGTCGGCGGCGGCCACCGTGTATGTGCGGTCGTACCAGGTCGAGGATTTGTCGGCGGGCGTCTTCAGGGTCACGTCCTTCAGGCCGACAAAACCCGCTGGATAGGTGTTCAGGGCAAGCCGGGGACGACGAGAGGGCCGAGCTCCATCGTCGAAGACGATCGCATCGCCGGCCTTCGCATGCGCTCCCACCGTGCTGCTGATCTCGGCCCAGTCGCTGCCGTTTTTGGCATACGGCGTACGCTGCGCCAGATAGATCGGTGCCACGAACGCCGCCGTGACCAGGCTCAGCGCGATCATTCGCCGCGGGCCGCTGCGCGCGAGGGTTGCGATCCCGAGCGCGATCAGGATGGCCGCCGCGGGGGCGGAATAGGACAGGTATCGCGAGGTGAAGCTGTTCTGGGGAATGCTGGCGAGCACCAGTACCACGCCGGGGACGACCAACCAGAGGGCCGCCACGACCGCGAGTGAGAGACCCGGTGGCCGTGCGGCCTTGCGCCACCCCACCAGAGCGCCGATGAGTCCGATGATGATCAGGGCCCACGCGATCACGGCGAAGGTGGGGGTCCAGAACCACAGCCCAACGGACATGGCATTGAAGGTCACGGTCGTCTGGTCCGCCAGATAGGCGATCTGGTCACGCTGCAGATATCCCACGACGATGATCGGAAGCGCCGCCGCGACTGCCATCGCCGAGAAGGCCAGCCAGCGTTTGAGGAGAACCCGGCTCGAGCGGCTGCTCAGGAGAGTGAGGCCGTGGACGATGAAGAAAACCCCGAAATACAGAAAGGTGTATGTGCCGAAAACCATGACGACCGCGTAGGCGATCCACCATTTTCGGGAGTGACGGCGGTGCAGGACCAGGCTCACAAGCACCCAGGTCGCCCACGCAGCGTATGCTGCGCTGAAGGCGTAGGTGCGCGTCTCCTCGCCCATGTAGGTGACGCGCGGCAGGATGCAGCAGATCACGCCGGCCAGGATCGCCAGGCGAACCGTACCGAGGCGCGCCACGACGAAGACCACGCCCGCCACCGCGAATCCGACGGCGATGGCGGGCGGAAGGCGCACGGAAAACGGCGACGCTCCAAATGCCTGAATCCAGAAGTGCAAGAAGAAGTAATAGGTTCCATGCACCGCGTCGACGTGCGTCAGCATCATGAACAGGCTGGGCAGCGGTCGTTCCGCCGCCATCACGCTTGCGGCCTCGTCGCCCCAGAGGGAGGGAATCCAGGAACCGGTCGCCGAGATGACGGTGCCGATGAGTCCGAGGATGACCGCGGGGCGCACCGGAGAACCGGTCGCCGGTGCGAGGGGCGCCGCAACATTCGCCGAGCCGTGGGTGGCCGGTTCTGCAGATCCGAGAACCGCTCCCGAGTTCACACTCACCCTGCTCAACTGACCTCGTCCCCTCGTGCCCTGCATCTACTCAACATCTCCTGCGTGCAGGCCAGCTTGATGTACCGGCTCGGCCGTCTGCAGATTTGTACAGGAACGCGCGGAAGGCGCGGTCTATGGCTTTCCCGTTGCGCTCGGCTGCGGTGGTGCGACCGAACAGTCGTAGAGCGAGTCTGGGGCACCCGATACCGTCAAATAGTTGTGAGGGTCGAACTTGGATGCCGGAACCAGCGAGCAGTGGGCGCGGGTCCAGTGCTGCAAATCGGTGATCGGTGCGGATTGAGCGCTGTTCTTCGAGGCCGCCCCGGTCAGGAGAACGAACCGCAGTTTGCCCAGCTTGACGAGGTTTCCCAGGTCGGAGGTGGTGAGCGATGGTGCGCGGGACGAGTACCCGCCGGCGGGAAGCAGCCGCGGCGCACCATCCATGATGAGGGGGGAGGCGCTTCGCCAGGAGTCGGTGACCAGCACATATTGACGTCCGGATGACCGCTCGGCCGCGTAGTCGTATGCGGCCGCCTCCAACGTCGCCGTGAAGGGGCGGAGCCGGTTCGAGTTCAGACCAGTGCCGTAGTCGACCGCCGGACTGACCGGCGGGTCGAACACCGACACACTCGAGGGGCCCGCGTGGGCGTCGTTGGAGCTGCCGGCGAACGCGGGGTTCACGGTGGAGATGGACCAGGTGAGGGGAGCCGCGAGCGCCATCGCGACCGCGGCGATCGCGACAGGCGCAGCAAAACGGGTGAACTCGAGCCTGCCCCTCGCAACCGCCAGCAGGCCGGCTGACGACGCGAGCCCGACCACCAGCACCGAGGGAATGATCCAGCCGGCGAAGGACGGGTACGAGGTCAGTAACCAGACTGTCCAGAGGGTCTCGACCGCGACCGCGATCGGAAGCGCGTAGCGCCAGAGCGACAACGCGGTTCGGAATTCCCTCCACAGCAGGATGCCCCCGCAGGTGGACAGCAGCGCGAGCGGGAGAGCCATGCTGGCCAGGTAGGCGGAATGCGGCAGGCTCATGGCGCCCATGACTAACGCCAGGGTGACCCCGAAGGCAAGACCGAACTGCACCGTGATCTGCAGTCCCGACTCGCTCCCGGCGAGACGGTCCACTCCCTCATCGGCTCGCCGCTCGCGCAGCCAGTGTCGAAACTGCCGGATGCCGAGAACGACGCCGGCCGCCGCAACGGGATACAGCCATCCGACTTGTGAGGCGTACTCCGGGAAAAGGAGCTTGAACGGCGTGTGGCTCACGATTCTGAGGAGGAGCGCAGCGGGGCTGATGTCGCTGGGGATCGGCGCGGTACCCGCCGACGTCGGGAGCGCACCGGGGAAGATCCCGTGCAGGAACCGGTCCACTCCGTTGTATCCGAACACCATCGAGAAGACGTTGTTGTTGGTCGTCGCGTCGATGTACGGTCGGGCTGACGCGGGCACGAGACTGATGGCGGTCATCCAGGAGATCGAGACGGCGACCGCCGCACCGCACAGCGCGGCCGCGCGCAGGATCCTCTGGGACCAGCTTCGGCGAGTCCAGAGCGCATAGACGACCACAAACGCCGGCAGAATCAGCCACGACTGCATCATCTTGGCCTGAAATCCGAGCCCGACCAAGATCCCGGCGATGACGAGCCATCGCAATCGGTCGGTCTCGATGGCTCGCTGCCAGGCGGCGACGCTCAGCACCGTGAACATCGTCAGCATCGAGTCCTCCATGGGGTGGGAGAACATCGAGACGAGCAGAGGCGTGAACGCGAAGAGCGTCGCGCTGGCGACAGCGCCCGCGGGACCGAGCCAGCGGTTGGCGATCCAGAACACGGCGGCAATCGTGATCAGTCCCTCGATGGCCTGTGGCAGGGCCAGGGACCAGGCGCTGAAGCCGAAGAGCCGCGCGGAGAGCGCCTGCGGAATCAGGAATCCGGAGAGCTTGTCCAGCGTGATGGTGGCGCTCGGGTCGAAGGCGCCGAAGAAGAAGGCGCGCCAGCTGACCGACATGCTCTTGGCGCCGGTCGCGTAGAAGTCGGAGAATCCCGCAGCCAGGAGATCGACGAAGAAGAGGACGGCTGACGACGACATGATGGCGGCCAAGCTCCACCGTGCCCACACCGGCGTCGGCGGGCGCGTTATCGTCTCCGGAAACTCGGCTTCGAGCGCGACAGATCGCAGCACGGCGACAGAAGACACGGACTACCTCAGAGATCCGCGCCGGGCCAAATACATGCCTGCCAGTCAAGCAGGACCAGCCTGGGTGAAGACTCCGCTGGGCCGTCGACAAGGCTGAGAATCTCGTCAGACGGAGCTGTGCGAGCGGCTCACCGCCCGCATGATTCGCCGTGAATCGAATCGGGATCGGGTTCCCAGGACGTTCGACCCTGGCTCTCGGCATGACTGCCTGCGAACTTGGAGCCTGTGACTATTGCACAACTGCTTCGCGGCCATCCCAACGAGCCTCACCTGGGGAGCATGTCAGGGCGTCTGAACTGGCTTCGAGCGGGAGTTCTCGGCGCCAACGACGGCATCGTCTCGGTGGCGGCGATCGTGGTGGGCGTCGCCGGCGCGACCGTCGCCAGCGCCGGTGCCGGAACGCCGGCGATTATCACGGCGGGCGCCGCGGGCCTGGTCGGCGGCGCGATCTCGATGGCCTTGGGCGAGTACGTTTCGGTGAGCAGCCAGAGCGACAGCCAGAAAGCTCTCATCGAGAAAGAGAAAGCCGAACTTCGGGATGACCCGGACGGTGAGCTGGAAGAACTGGTCGGTCTCTACGAGCGGCAGGGGCTGTCGTCGGCGACGGCCCGGTCCGTCGCGGTGGAACAGACCGAGCACGACGCCTTGCGCGCGCACCTCATCATGGAGCTCAACATCTCCGAAGACGACGTGGTCAGTGCGTGGCACGCGGCGTGGGTCTCGGCGCTCGCGTTTACCCTGGGCGGCGTGATGCCGTTTGCGGCGATCCTGCTGCTCCCGCTCTCCGTCCGCATCCCGATCACCTTCGTCGCGGTGATCGTCGCGCTGGCGGTTCTGGGTGTTGTGGGGGCTCGCCTCGGCGGAAGCCCCGTGCTGCGCGCCGTGGTGCGGATCGTGATCGGTGGCGCTGCGGCACTTGCCGCGACGTTTGCCATCGGAAGCCTGCTCGGCACCTCGGGTATCGGCTGACCGGGAGAGTGACGCGGGCGGCGGCGAATGGACGTGGTGTGACGTCATACTGATTCGGTTGTCCCCTTGAGTGACCGGAGACCCCCATGTCCGACAAGCCCATCGTTCTCTTCGTCTGCGTGCACAATGCCGGCCGCTCCCAGATGGCTGCTGGATTCATGCGCACGCTCTCAGGAGGTTCCGTCGAGGTCCGCTCGGGTGGCTCGGAACCCGGAAATCAGATCAACCCGATGGCGATCGCCGTGATGGCCGAGGAAGGCATCGACATCTCGCAGGCGGTGCCCCAGTTGATGACCACCGAGCAGGTGCGCGATTCGGATGTCGTCATCACGATGGGCTGTGGTGACAGCTGTCCGGTGTTCCCCGGGAAGCGCTACGAGGACTGGGAGCTGACCGATCCCGCTGGGCTCAGCCTGGATGCGGTGCGTCCGATTCGCGACGAGATCAAGCGACGGGTTACCGCGCTGCTGGAGGAGATCAGCGCCACGCGCTCCGAGTGATGCGGCCGGCCGGGCGCCACCCGGGCGAGTCTACGAGGAGCGGTCGCGCGCCGCAGTCATCTCGTGCCCGGCGACCGCGGCCAGTTGATCGGCCGTGTGCCGTAGCCGGTCAACCAGCGAATCGCCGGAGTCCTCGTCGCGGATTCCGCGCCCGACGGCTGCCATGACCAGAGTGACGGCGAGTTCGGCCTGTTCCTGGCTGCTCGCTCGTTCCGCCGCGAGCGCGACGAACTGACTCCGCGCCTCGAGCATCATCGCCGACAGTGTTGTCAGCAACTCGGGGTGCCGGCGGACCAGCGTGGCGATGCGTGCGTGGTCGGGGCTCAGCTCCGTGCCGCTGCCCACCGCATCGCAGAGCGCCCAGACCAGCCCACCGCGGGCCGCGAGGAAGCGAGCCCGCGTCTCGTCGCTGACGGTGGCAGTGGGAAGAGCGAGCGCCGCCGCCGCCTTGGACGGAAAGTAGTTGAAGAAGGTGCGGCTCGACACCTCGGCCGCCTGGCAGATCTGATCGACCGTCGTGGAATCGACGCCCTGCTCGTCGATCAGGCGGAATGCGGCCTCGTGGATCGCCTGCCGGGTCTGCTGCTTCTTGCGTTCGCGCAGGCCCGGCAGGTCGGTGTGGTCGTCAACGGTGATGGTCATCGGTATTCGATCACGCCATGCTCTGGATGCTTCCGGTCTCGGTGACGCCGGCGGCATCCGCTCGCTCCTGCAGGGCCGACCGGGTCCGCAGCGGCGGGACTCGGAAGAACAGGCTGAGGAGGAACGCCAGCATGATCACGCCGAATCCGATCCAGTAGACGGTGATCACCGAGGAGTTGAAGCCGACCAGGAACGGCTTGCTCAGACGGGGGTCTGCGCCGTTGAGGAAGGACGTGTCACTCGACGCACTGGTGCTCGACGAGGACGCCGCGGACGTTCCGCTGTTGATCTTCGTGACCAGGGCCGGGGTCAGCTTGTCGACATAGAAGCTGCGTTGGCTCGCATTCGCGAAGTCCACCGACACCCGGTCGCCGACGACGTTGGCGTGCGCCGATTTCGCGACCGCCGCACGAGCGGCAGCTTCGGCTCCCGGCGTCGCGGCCGCCACCTGCTGGCGGATGAGTGCGGGAGCCGCGGCCGCCGGGATGGCGCCAGCGGCGACCTGCTTGTCGACCGCCGCGGTCACCCGCGCGGTGACGGCGGCATCGGCCGCTGCCGTGGCCTTCGCGACCCCGGCATCGAGTTGCGTCTGAATGCCGGTCTCGATCGGGGTCGTGATCGGGGTCCAGAGCTGCTTCATGATGGCCTTGTTGGCCGGTGCGGTCGCGACGCTCGGGGTCAGGGCGGCATCCAACGCGGAGCTGAGGGTCGCTTCGTTGGCGGTCGCGTGCACGATGTTCGTCGGGAGAACGCCGAAGAGCACCGAGAGCAGTACGGCGACCCCGAGCGTTCCACCGATTTGGCGGAAGAAGGTCGCGGCGCCGGTGGCAACGCCCATCTGGTTCGCCTGGACCGAACTCTGGCTGGCGAGGGTGAGTGTCTGCATCAGTTGGCCGAGGCCGAGACCGATGCAGAACATCGCGATCATGGTGAACCAGAGCGGCTTGTCGATGGTGAGGAAGGTCAACAGCAGGAAGCCGACTCCGGTGATGAGCGTTCCGGTCACCGGGAAGATGCGGTACTTGCCGGTGCGGGCGATGATCTGGCCGGATCCGATCGAGGCGAGCAGGAGGCCCGCCATCAGCGGCAGCGTGGCGAAGCCGGATGCGGTCGGGCTCAGCCCGAAAACGATCTGCAGGTACAGCGGCAGGGTGAGCAGAGCGCCGAACATGCCGAATCCGACGAGCACCCCCATGATGGTGGCCATCGAGAAGACGCGCGAGTGGAAGAGGCGCAGCGGGATGATCGCGTCGTCTTTCATCAGCGTTTCCGCGACCAGGAAGCCGATCAGACCCAGACCGCCGATCACGTAGCAGGCGATCGACCCGGCCGAGGTCCAGCCCCAGCTGCGACCCTGCTCGGCGACGAGGAGTATCGGAACCAGCGTGGCAACAACGGCGGAGGCGCCCCACCAATCGATGCGCGGCGCGGAGTTCGCGTGGAACTTGGGCAGGTGCAGGAAGCGGATCACCATGAAGAGCGCGAAGAGGGCGATCGGGACGTTGATGAGGAACACCCAGCGCCATCCGGAGATGAAGAGGATCTGGTTCGCCCCGGCGAAGAGACCGCCGATGAGCGGGCCGATCACGGAGGAGATGCCGAACACGCCGAGGAAGTAGCCCTGGTACTTGGCGCGCTCACGCGGGGCGAGCATGTCGCCCATGATGGCGAGCGGCAGCGACATGAGCGCGCCGGCGCCGATGCCCTGGAAGGCGCGGAAGCCGGCAAGCATCAGCATCGACGTCGAGAACGACGAGAGCAGCGAGCCGACCAGGAACACCGCGATGCCGAAGATGTAGAGCGGGCGGCGGCCGAAGATGTCGGAGAGTTTGCCGTAAATCGGAACGGCGATGGTCGAGGTGATCAGGTACGCGGTGGTCACCCACGCCTGCTGGTCGAGACCGTGCAGGTCGTCGCCGATGGTTCGAATGGCCGTTCCGACGATCGTCTGGTCGAGCGAGGACAGGAACATCCCGGCCATCAGCGCGTAGATGACCAGGAGGATCTGCCGATGAGACATGATCGGCGTCGATCCTTCCGGGACGGGGCCCGGGGTGTTCGCGGTACGAGGCGCGGTTGCAGTAGACAAAATGGTCCTTCGGTGACGGATGCGGCCTGCCGCTTTTGCAGGCCATGCAATATTACATCTGCGCATCTCTGCGTCAAGTGCAATATTTTCCTGAGACCGATCGTCGTCTTCGAGGACTACCCTCCAGTTCGTGACTGCGCTGACCGACTTCCTCACCGCGTTGGCGAGTTCCCCGTGGGCGTACCTCGTGATGGCCGGAATCCTGGTGATCGACGGATTCTTTCCCTTTGTGCCGGGGGAGACCGGCGTCGTCACCTTGGCGGCCCTCGGTGCGGCGGGGCACGGACCACAGGTCTGGCTGGTGTTCGTCGTGGCGGTCGTCGCGACGATGATCGGCGACGCCATCGCGTTCCTGATCGGGTGGCGGGTCGGTGTCGAGCGGTGGTCGTGGATGCGTCGCCCCCGCGTCGCCCGCGCCTTCGCCTGGGCAGCCGCGGGCCTCGTCCGGCGCCCCGCGGTCTTTTTGACGATCGCCAAGTTCGTGCCGTACGCGCGCGTCGCCGTCACGATGACAGCGGGGGCCGGCCGGTTGCCGGTGCGACGGTACCTGCCCATCTCCTTCGGGGCTTCGGTTGTCTACACGGGCTACCACGTCACCGTCGCAGTGATCGCGGGTACCGCGTTCGCAGGAACACCTCTTCTCGGAGCGGCCGTCGCGATTGTCGCGGTGATCCTGTTCGGCGTGCTCTTCGAGATCATCGGGACGCGCCGGCGTCGCACGGAGGCGGCCGTGACGGCCGCCGCTGCGCTGTCGGCAGCACCGCTCGCCGCACCGACCGCCGACCGCCAGACCGTCAGTTCAGGGCAGGCAGACCCATCGGAATGACGCCGTCGCCGTAGAGGTCGATCGCCATGGTCTGGAGTGCCGCCAGTGCGGCGCGCTGTGGCAGCGGACCGTACGAGATGCGCGCGACACCCAGCGCCTCGTACTCCGCCGCGGTCAGCGCGCCGGGAAGGCCGATGACACTGATCGTGTTGCGCCCGAGCTCTGCCACGACGCGCTCGACCGAGTCCGTGTCCAGAAGTCCCGGGATGAACACGAGCGCGGCACCCTCTGACAAGAAGGCCTTGCCGCGCGCGATGGCCTCCGTGACGCGACCATCGAGCGGGCCGGTGCCTCGCGCGATGGCATCCGTCCGAGCGTTGAGCTGGAAGGGAACGCCCTCGGCCTCGGCCGCGGCGATGATGGCGCGAACGCGGGCGACCGACTCATCGAACGGCTGGAGACGGTCTTCGACGTTGGCTCCGACGACCCCGATCCCGATCGCGCGACGGATCGTCTCGGCCGGCTCGGCATAGCCATCATCCAGGTCGGCGGTCACCGGCAGTTCGGTGGCCGTGACGATCGTCTCGATCCCGGCGAGAGCGAGTTCGAGCGGCATGCCGCCGTCGGCGTATCCGTACATGGCGGCGATCGCATGCCCGGCGGTCGCGATGGCCGTCGTCTGAGGCAGGTCGGCGATGACCTTGGTCGAGGCGGCATCCCATACGTTCACGACGCGCACGATCTCGGGCGCTCGGTACAGGGTGCGAAGCAGCTCGGCCTTCTCGACGGTGTTCAGGTGCTGGTGAGTGACGTTCATGTGAGTGACGCTAGCTGTCCCCAGCATCACCTCGCCGGGAGTGGCATGGTGGATGCCATGGCTAATGATCCGAACTGGCGTCTGCCGGTCGTGCCCACCTTCACCCTCGAAAGCCCCGACTTCGCCGATGGCGAGCGACTGCCCGACTGGGCGCGCGCCGACGGGGGCAACCGCGCGCCGACGCTGCGCTGGTCGGGCGCCCCCGCTGGCACCGCCAGCTATGTGGTGAGCGTCTTCGACCCTGACGCTCCGACCGGCAGCGGCTTCTGGCACTTCGCCGCGTACAACCTGCCGGCCGACACCACCGAGCTGGTCAATGCCGAGCTGCCCGAGGCCGCCGTCGTCGTGAAGAACGAACTCGGTCAGTATGCGTTCATGGGTGCCGCGCCGCCCCCCGGAGATGGCGAGCACCGCTACGTCTTCACGGTGAGCGCGTTGAGTTCGCCGATTGAGATCCCCGCCGACGCGACCCCGGCCGTTCTCGGGTTCACTCTGCGGGGCAGCCTGCTGGCTCGCGCCCAGCTCGTCGGTACGCAGGAGACGCCGGCTCCCTGAGCGGAGCAGATTCGGGCAGCGTCGGGTAGCGTCGGGATCATGCAGCTTTCCGGATCTTCTGCTTTCGTGACCGGTGCCGCCTCCGGGTTGGGTGCCGCGACGGTCGCTCTGCTCGCGGCGAGCGGTGTGCATGTCACCGGCTTCGACCTCCCCGCCGCTGCCGCAGCCCCGGCGGTTGCTCCGCCGGACGGGGTGAACATCATCGGCGGCGATGTCACCAGCGAAGAGGATGTGCTCGCCGCCCTGGCAACGGTCGATGCGGCGCACCCCTTGCGCCTGGTCGTGAACTGTGCGGGCATCGCCCCAGCACGCCGCATCCTGTCCTCGAAGGGGGCGCACGACCTGGCCAGCTTCCAGAAGACGATCGCGGTGAACCTCGTCGGCACCTTCAATGTGATGCGACTCGCCGCCGCCGCGATGGCCGAGAACGAGCCGATCGACGGCGCCGGCCAGCGCGGCGTGATCGTGAACACCGCGTCGGTCGCCGCCTACGAGGGCCAGATCGGTCAGATCGCCTACTCGGCCTCCAAGGGCGGGGTTGTCGCGATGACGATCACCGCGGCGCGCGACCTGGCCCGCAACGGCATTCGTGTCAACACGATCGCGCCCGGCATCATCGACACCCCTCTGCTCGCCGCGCTGGGTCCCGAGGTGAATGCATCGCTGGCTGCCAGCGTGCCTTTTCCGGCTCGACTCGGGCAGCCCGGTGAGTACGCGCAACTCGTCGTCATGCTCGCCGAGCACGACTACCTGAACGGCGAGACCATCCGCATGGATGGCGCCATCCGGATGGCACCGCAGTGACCTCGACCGACCGAACCAGCGTCATCGTCGCCGGAGCCCGCACCCCGATCGGAAAGCTGCTCGGCGGCCTCTCGAGCCTGACAGCGGCCGAGCTCGGTGGCGTCGCCATCGAGGGGGCGCTGCGCAAGGCGGGGGTTGCCGGAGCGGACGTGGACTACGTCATCATGGGCCAGGTTCTGACCGCCGGTGCCGGCCAGTTGCCCGCGCGGCGTGCCGCGGTGGCGGGCGGCATCCCGATGGCTGTGCCGTCGACAACCGTCTCGAAAGTGTGCCTCTCGGGCATCCAGGCCGTGATCATGGCCGACCAGTTCATCCGCGCCGGTGACATCGGCACGATCGTCGCGGGCGGGCAGGAGTCGATGTCGCAGGCCCCGCACTTGCTCACGGGCTCGCGCCTCGGGACCAGGTTCGGTCCGATCACGATGGTCGATCACATGGCGATCGACGGCCTCGAGGATGCCTTCACCGGCGAGGCGATGGGCCTTCTGACCGAGACGGTCAACGACCGCGACCCGCTGAGCCGGGAATCGCAGGACGAGTTCGCTGCCACCTCGCATCGGCGAGCGGCAGCGGCATGGGACTCGGGGGCTTTCGTCGGGGAGGTCGTGCCGGTTTCCGTTCCGCAGCGCCGGGGTGAGCCCGTCGTGGTTGCGCAGGATGAAGGTATTCGTCCCGACACCACCGTCCAGACGCTCTCGACACTTCCGGGTGCGTTCCGCGCGGACGGCACCGTCACGGCCGGTAATGCGTCCCCGATCTCGGACGGCGCGTGCGCCATGGTCATCATGGATCGCGCCCGCGCCGACCAACTGGGTCTGAGCTGGCTCGCCGAGATCGGTGCCCACGGCATGGTCGCCGGCCCGGATTCCTCCTTGCAGAATCAGCCGGCCAACGCGATCGAAGCCGCCTGCGCGCGGGAGGGCATCACGCCCGCCGACCTCGATCTGATCGAGATCAACGAGGCCTTTGCCGCGGTTGGGCTCGCCTCCGCCGCGCAGCTCGGGGTGTCGCTCGACCGGGTCAACGTGAGCGGCGGAGCGATCGCCGTCGGGCATCCGATCGGGATGTCGGGCGCGCGCCTCGTGCTTCACCTCGCTCTCGAACTGCAGCGCCGCGGCGGCGGCATCGGAGCGGCAGCGCTGTGCGGTGGCGGCGGACAGGGCGATGCGTTGATCATCCGGGTCCCGAAGGCGCGCTGAGCCGCGCCCGGCTGCTTTCCCGGCTTCGCCGGGCAACGGTCTTTCTGCGCGATGTTCCCGTCGTCAAGGACAGTCCTTGACAACGGGAACGTGTCGACGGGAAGTGCCGCCCGAGCAGACGCGGGCCCACCCACGCCCTCCCGCGAACGAGTCGGCGTCGATCACTCCGCCCGGATGATCCCGTTCACGATCAGGCTCGCCAAGTCGGCGTAGGCCTCCGCATCGCTCAACCCGGTGTTGCGCGACACGATCCGCTGCTGAATGCGCACCATCACCGAGCTCACCACTTCGGCGATGAAGGCCGTCGGTACGTCACGGAAAGCCTTCGTCTCGATGCCGTCCACGATGAGCTGTCGCACCCGCTCGGCTGCGATGGCGGTGTTGCGCTCGTAGATCTCTCGCGTCGGCGGGAAACTCGCCACGTCATCCATGAACTCGGCGGATGCCGGCCGCAACTCGTCCGCGACAGCCAGCAGGTAGACCTCGATGCGTCGCACGCGGTCGGACTCGGCGGCAACCCGCTGCTCGACGCGCTCGGCCGCGCGGCGGAAGAACGCGACCACGACGGCTCGAATCAGCTGCTCGCGGGTGCCCGCGAGAGCGTAGATCGTCGACTTCGAGCAGCGCAGCACGAATGCGGCCTGCTCGAGCGTGTACCGCGCAAAGCCGCGTTCCAGGGTGAGATCGAGAAGGCGCTCGAACACCTCGGCCTGGCGAGCGCTGCGGATGCGGCCGCCCTGCTCGACCGCCAAGGAGGCGACGTCGCCGGCCGTGTCGGCGGGGGAGGCGATGGTCATGGGTTACCTTAACGCGGATCGACGCACCCTGCGCTCGGACCGCTCTGGATCAGCGTGCCGCGCGCCGGTGAGTGCCGCGGCCACGAGGGCGCACGCCACGAGCGCGACACGCCGAAATCACTACATGTAGTGGAATGACAACGGTGGCATTCCGGTTATATAGTAAGGACTCACCCCGGCGAGGCGCCGGTGGCCGAGATTTCAGAAGGAGGATCGCCATGAACGACATCGACAGCGTGGGCGGTTACGCGGTTCCGGTCGACCCCATGGACGACCTCCAGTGCGAGAGCTGCCAGTAGGCGCTTTCCCGCACCCACCAACCCCCCGTAACACCCCAGAAAAGCCCCGGTCGGCATCGCCACCGGGGCTTTTCGCTGTCGATTTCCCGAACGGTAGGCTCGACACCGTGCCAGTCAACGCCGAACTCGCGGGTCGGAGCTATCCCGCGGCACCCCCGTACCTCGTCGGTCGCGAAAAGGTGCGGGAGTTCGCCCGCGCCGTGCTGGCGACCAGCCCGCTCAACCTCGACCCGGAGGCTGCCCGCGCCGCCGGCTACGCCGACGTGGTCGCACCGCCGACCTTCGCGGTGGTCGTGCAAGAGCACACGCTCGCCCAACTTCTCGAGGATCCGGATTCCGGCATCGACTTCGCGCGCGTCGTCCACGGCGACCAGCGCTTCAGCTTCACCCGCCCGATCGTCGCCGGGGACGAACTCACCGCGACGCTGACGGTGACGAGCGTGAAGTCCCTTGGCGGGCACAGCATGGTGACGGCCGAAACCGCTGTGGTGGGCGCCGACGGTGAGCATGTCGTCACCGCGATCTCCACGCTGGTCGTGCGGGGGGACGAGTGACCGACGCGATGGCGGACAACATGGCAACCCCGGCCGGGCTGAGGGTCGGCGACGTTGTCGCGGAGCGCAGCATCCATCTCACGCGCGACACCCTGGTGCGCTACGCCGGCGCGTCCGGTGACTTCAACCCGATTCACTATCGGGATGATGTCGCAACCGCGGTCGGCCTCGACGGGGTGCTCGCCCACGGGATGCTGACGATGGGGCTCGCGGTGCAGCCTGTTGTCGACTGGCTGGCCGGCGACAGCGGCAAGATCGTCGACTATCAGGTGCGCTTCACCCGGCCCGTCGTCGTGGATGCCGAGACCGGTGCGGACGTCACCGTCGTCGCGAAGGTGGGAGTGCTCGACGACGCGGGCGCCCGCATCGACCTGACCGTGACCGTTGCCGACCAGACGGTGCTCGGCAAGGCGCAGGTGCGCGTGGTGCTGGCCTAGCGTGACTCAGCTCAGCGAGCTCACCACGCTGCGCGTCGGCGGCCCGGCGCGTCGGCTGCGAGCCCCCGAGACCCGCGATGGCCTGATTGCCGCGGCGCTCGAGATCTGGTCGGGCTTCGACGACTGGCTCGTGTTGGGCGGCGGATCCAACGTGGTCGTCGCCGACGAGGGAGTGGATGGCGACGTCCTCCGGGTGGTGACCCGCGGCATCCGGGCTGCCCAGCAGGCGGATGGTTCCGTGCATCTGCTGGTGGAGGCGGGTGAGGCATGGGACGGCGTTGTCGCCTTCGCGGTCGCGAACCGATTGGCCGGCATCGAGGCGCTCAGCGGCATCCCGGGCACGGCCGGGGCGGCCCCGATTCAGAACATCGGCGCCTACGGCCAGGAGCTCGGAAACACCCTGGTGGCGGTCGACTTCCTCGACTTCGGCTCGGGCGAGGTGGAGCGGATCGCCGCGTCCGAGCTCGGCCTGGGATACCGCACCAGCGCGATCAAGAAGGGGCGCCTCGGCATCGCGCTCGGTCTCGAGCTGCGGCTCACGGCATCCGCTGATGGCCTGTCGCTGCCGATCGCCCACGACCAACTCGCGACGGCGTTGGGTGTCGAACTCGGTGCGCGCGTTCCGCTCGCCGATGTGCGCGCGGCCGTCATCGCGCTGCGGGCATCGAAAGGCATGATCTGGGATGCCGCCGACCCCGACTCGATCAGTGCCGGCTCGTTCTTCACCAATCCGATCGTCAGCGAGAACTTCGCGCGGGGCTTGCCGCCCGGCGCGCCGCGATGGCCGACCGAACCGGAGCGTCCGGCGCAGGTGCTGCCACTCGGAACGCCGATCCCGCCGCTCGCCGTGCCGGCAGCGAGCGAGTTCCGGGTGAAGCTCAGTGCCGCGTGGCTGATCGAGCACTCCGGCATCTCACGCGGCTTCGCGCTGCCCGGCTCGGGCGCCGCGATCTCCAGCAAGCACACCCTCGCGATCATCAACCGCGGCACCGCGACCGCGCGCGATGTCGTGCAGCTCGCGAACTACGTGCAGACCCGCGTGATGAGCGAGTTCGGCGTGATGCTGCATCCGGAGCCGCTGCTGGTCGGCATCCAGCTCTGAGAGCCGACTCAGAGCAGCCCCAGTTCCATCGCCCGCGTCACCGCCCGCGTGCGATCGGCGACCTCGAGCTTCGTGAACACGTGCAGAAGGTGCGTCTTCACCGTCGCCTCGCCCACGTAGAGCCGCTCGCCGATCTCGCGATTGCTCAACCCTGCGGCGACCAGCCGCAGCACGTCCAGCTCGCGCGCACTCAAGGCGGGCGCCGCGCCCGGGTTCGGCGACGCCGCGCGCTGCACCAGCAGCCGCGACACGCTCGGCGCGAGTGCGACCTCCCCGGCGGCAACCGCCCGCACGCCGGCGAGCAGTTCCTCCTCGGGCGCGGCCTTGAGGAGGTATCCGCTCGCTCCCGCCGAGATCGCGCGGAGGATCGCGTCGTCGTTCTCGTAGGTGGTCAGGATGACGACCCGGGTCGCCGGGCGGGCCGCCACGATGCGGGCGGTGGCCTCATCGCCGTCGATGCCCGACATCCGCAGATCCATCAGCACCACGTCGGGTTCGAGCGATGCGGCGAGCGCGATGGCCTCCTCGCCCGATGAACCGGTCCCGATCACGTGGATGTCGGGGGCCGCATCGAAGAGCGCGACCAGCCCCGCGCGCACGACGGGGTGGTCGTCGACGACCAGAGCCCGGATCACGAGGCGGCCGGCGCGGCGACCAGCGGAAGACGCGCCGTGAGCGTCGTCGCCCCCGGCGTCCCATCGACCGAGAGCGAACCGCCGACCAGCCCGAGCCGGTCGCGCAGGCCGCTCAGCCCGAAGCCGGGCGCCGCCGATGACGGGTCGAAGCCGCGTCCGTCATCCACCACGTCCACGCCGGCGAAACCGTCGCTCGAGCTCAGAAGCAGCCGTACCGCGTGTGCGCCGGCGTGCTTGCGCACATTCGCCAGGCCCTCCTGCGCGCACCGCAACAGAACGACTTCGGCGTCACGCGCGAGCGGCACCTCGACCGGGAACGACGACACCACGGTCACGGTGATTCCGCTCTCCCGCTCGAACCGCGTCCCCAACTGCTGCAGTGCCTCGACGAGCCCCCCGCCCGGGAGTTCGACGCGCGCGCTCGCCGCGACGAGCGAGCGGGTCTCGGCCAACGCCTCGCGCGACGCGGTCTCCAGCAGCTCGAGGGTCGAGTCGCTCAGGGCGCCCGAGGCCAACTCGCGCCGAGCCCGCTGGGCCAGCAGCACCTGCGCGGTGAGGGACTGTGCGATCGTGTCGTGGAGTTCGCGGGCCAGCCGTTCGCGTTCGCCGGTGGCCCCGGCATCCCGGTGCATCGCCGCCAGCTCGGCCTGTGCCCCGCTCAGCTCGTCGAAGAGCCGCTTGCGCTCCGTGCCCAGATCGGCGATCCGGGTGATCCAGATGCCCATCGAGATCGCGAAGGCGAAAGAAACCGTCTCGATGGTGATCGCGAGGCCGATCGAACTCGGAGATGCGCCGATGCGCTCCACGAGTGCCAGCCCCTCGACGATCGCCAGGGCGGCGCTCGCGAGGACCGCCCGCCGTGCCGTGGCCAGCAAAGTCCACGCGGCCGGGTACGCGAATGCCTGGAAGAAGGCGAGCGAGGTGTCGACCGCGGTGAGCGCGCCGGAGACGGCGATCGTGACGATCAGCACGGCGACGGCGCGGGCGGATCCCTCCTCATCACAGCGGAACACCAGCGCCCAGAACACGGCGAACGCCACCAGGATGGCGACGCCGATCCCGAACCGCAGCCCCATCCCGACGCTGAGACCGAGTACCACCGCGCAGAGGATGCTCGCCCCGGTGAGGGCGAGCATCCACCAGCGTCGTGCGGTCATCGTGCCAGCTAACACCTAGCTGTCCTTGCGGATCCAGCGGAAGGTGAGCCGGGTGACGATCAGCCCGGCGACGAACCAGATCCCCAGGACGATGGCGACGCCGACCAGATTCCAACTGCCACCGGCCTCCGCGGCCTGGAAGGTCGAGGGCAGGAACACCGAGCGCATCCCCTGCGCCAACCACTTCAGCGGGAAGACGCTGGCGAAGTTCTGCAACCAGCTCGGCAGGCCGGAGAAGGTGATGTAGACGCCCGAGATGAACTGGAGCACGAGCACGATCGGGATGATGACCGCGGTCGCGCTCTTGCCCGAGCGCGGAACGCTGCTGAGCGCGATCCCGAGCAGGGCGCAGGTCGCGACGCCGAGGAGGAACACCCAGGCGAAGGTGACCCAGTGTGCCGGGTCGGTGGGAAGCGCGACGCCGAAGAGGACGCGCGCAACCACCAGCAGCAGCGCGGCTTGCAGTAGCCCGGTCACCAGGACCTGGCCGATCTTGCCGATGAAGTAGCTGATCACCGAGAGCGGGGTTCCCGCGAGGCGTTTGAGCGTTCCATCGCTCTTCTCCATGGCGATGTCGGTTGCCATGTTCTGGAGCCCGCTGAGGAGCACGCCCGCGGCCAGCATGCCGGGGAGGTAGTAGGCGGCGGCGCTGACGCTGTGGCCCGCCGCATCCTTCCCGAAGCTGGCGTTGCTGAACGCGACCGAGAAGATCGTGAGCATCACCAGGGGGAAGAGGAAGGTGAAGAAGACGGAGTCGCCCTGCCGGAAGTAACTCCGAATCTCGTAGCCCACGCGGGAGAGTCCGACCGTGACGGTGCGGGCCGGGGTGACCAGGGTGGTGGTCGCGGTGCTCATTTCGATGCTCCTTCGGTGGATGTCGCCAACTCGGCGGCGGCATCTGCAGCTCCCACGAGCTCCAGGTAGATGTCTTCGAGACTGGGTCGGATGACCTCCAGGCGGTCGGGCTCGCCCTCCAGGACCAGGCGGGCGACGAACTCGCCTGGCCGTTCTGTCCGTTCCTCGCGCACCACACCGTCGCGCGTCCAGCGCACGATCGGGATGCGAGCCTGCGCCCCGCCGATGGTGTCGATCGGCCCGAGCTCGACCAGGAGGCCGTCGGTGACGATGCCGGCGCGATCGCTCAACTGCGCTGCCTCGTCGAGATAGTGGGTGGTCAGCAGGATCGTGGTGCCTTCGCTCTTGAGCTGGTTGATCAGCAGCCAGAACTGTCGCCGTGCTTCCGGGTCGAACCCGGTCGTCGGCTCGTCGAGGAACAGCAACTCCGGCCGTCCGATGATGCCGAGCGCGACATCCACTCGCCGCCGCTGGCCCCCCGACAAGCGCCTGATCCGAGTGGATGCTTTCGCCTCGAGCCCGACGGAGGCGATCACCTCCTCGACATCGCGCGGGTTCGGGTAGAACCCGGCGAAGTGCCGCAGTTGCTCGCGCACCGTCTGGTTGCCCTGCTCGCCCCCGCTCTGGAGCACGATGCCGAGCCGCGCCTTCCAGTCGAGGCCGCCGCGCTGCGGGTCGACGCCCAGCACACGCACCTCGCCGGAGGTCCGGTCTCGGTAGCCCTCGAGGATCTCGATCGTGGTGCTCTTGCCCGCGCCGTTCGGGCCGAGCAGGGCGAAAGTCTCGCCGCGGCGAATGTCGAAGTCGAGACCTCGCAGCGCCTCGACACCGTGGTAGTTCTTGCGGAGGTCGCTGACCTCGACGACGGATTCTGTCATGGGTCCATCGTGGCCGGGCTGCCGGTTCCCGACAACGGCGCACCGGTTGACGCCGGGCATCCGTCGACCGGTGGATGCCGGCTACGTCAGTGCACTGAGCGCCAGCGTGATGGCGAGCGCCACCATGACGACGGCGATGATCGCGTCGAGCACGCGCCACGCCATCGGCCGCGCGAAGACCGGCGCCAACAGGCGAGCGCCGAAACCGAGCACCGAGAACCACAGGATGCTGCCAACCCCCGCCCCGGCACCGAACGCCCAGCGCCACTCACCGTGGGTGCTGGCGACCGAGCCGAGGAGCACGACGGTGTCGAGATACACATGGGGGTTCAACCAGGTGAGGGCGAGACAGGTCACCGCGATGGCGGCGGTCGACGGCCGGGTGATCGCGTTCTGGTCATCGGCTGCCGTCAACCGTGAGGGCCGCAACGCCCGTCGAGCGGCGAACAACCCGTAGAGCAACAGGAACGCCGCCCCCGCCCAACGCACTACCTCGACCAGCCACGGCACGGCCGTGAAGAGCAACCCGGCTCCCCCTACACCGCCGGCGATCAACAGCAGATCGGACAGCGCGCAGATCGCCACGACCAGGAACACGTGCTCGCGGCGCAAGCCCTGACGCAGCACGAAGGCGTTTTGTGCGCCGATGGCGATGATCAGCGACAGGCCGAGGCCGAGGCCGGACAGGGCGGCGGGGAACCAGGTGGTCACCCTTAACAATCGCGCATCCGCGCCTGCCGAGCTTCGCGTTGCGGCGACCCGATCGAGCCCCGCCGTCGCATGACATACACTGATCGGAGTGGTGAAGTCAGCCAAGCTTTGTCGCGCCCATTTTTCTGGGTTCGACATTCGGCGGTCAGATCCTCTGTAGGGCGGTGGCTCAATTGGTAGAGCAGCGGTCTCCAAAACCGCAGGTTGCAGGTTCAAGTCCTGTCCGCCCTGCGATTCTTCGCACGACAGCGCGAGGTTCACTGTTGAAAGGTGTTGAGAGTGGCACGCAAGGTGGTCGACGAGCCGTCTGAGGACCTTGTCGCGAGCGCCAAGCGGGAGCGCGGCGAACGGCGCGGCCCGGTCGCGCGCGTCTCTCTCTTCATCCGGCAGGTCATCAACGAGCTCAAGAAGGTGGTCACGCCCACCCGGCGTGAGCTGCTCAGCTACACCGGCGTCGTGCTGACGTTCGTCATCATCATGATGGCGCTCGTCTACGGACTCGACTTCGGGTTCGGCGCGCTCGTCGCCTGGGTCTTCGGCAACGGCACGTAGACCGCACGGCGTGCACCTCGCCGGGCATGCCGCGTCCCTCGCGGTCGAGCCGAACTGGGGCATCGCCCCCCTCTACCTCTATGAATGGAAAACATCACTGTGACTAAAGAAGAGCGACGCGACGTCGATCTCGCCCCCGCCGCCGAGCAGTCGTCGGAAACCGACGACCTGCTCCAGGATGACGTGCTGGCGGCCGACGAGTCCTCCGACGAGAATGCCGAGTCCCGCGCGATCCACCTGGTCGACGACGACGGCGACGTCGAAGCCAACCTGGAGAGCATCCTGGACGCCTTGGATGCGGCGACCGATCCCGAGGCCGACAAGATCGTCGACTCCGCTCTCGACATCGGTCAGGACTCGGACGCCGATGACCCCACCGACTTCGACGCGGCGGCCGAGGCGACTGCCGATGAGGAAGCGGTCGAGGAAGATGAGGCCGAGGTCGACCCGTACCAGGAGTTCCGCATGGAGCTGCGCGGCAAGCTCGGCAAGTGGTACGTCATCCACTCCTACGCCGGCTTCGAGAAGCGTGTGAAGCAGAACATCGAGTCGCGTCGTTCGTCGATGGCCATGGAGGACTACGTTTTCGAGGTCCAGGTGCCGATGGAAGACGTCGTCGAGATCAAGAACGGTCAGCGCAAGCTGGTGACCCGCGTGCGCATCCCCGGCTACGTACTGGTGCGCATGGACCTCAACGAAGACAGCTGGTCGGTCGTTCGCCACACCCCGGGTGTGACCGGATTCGTGGGCAACTCCCACAACCCGACACCGCTCCGCTTCGAGGAGGCCTTCAACATGCTGAAGAGCCTCGTGCAGGTGGTCGAAGCCCCCGCCAAGGGCGGCACGACGGGAAAGGGCGGCGGCAAGGCCACGGCCCGCGTCATCCCGGCCGAGGTCGACTTCGAGGTCGGCGAGACCATCACCATCAAGGAGGGTTCGTTCGCGGGACTCCCGGGCACGATCAGCGAGATCAAGCCGGAAAGCGGCAAGCTCACCGTGCTGGTGTCGCTCTTCGAGCGCGAGACCCCGGTCGAGCTCTCGTTCGATCAGGTGACGAAGCTGTAGCAGATTGCATCGGGGTCCGGTAACATTGCCCGGTTCCCCCCCACCACTGCCAGGGCAAGCCTGGTGTGTGGAAGCGCGTCCAAGAGGGCGCACGACAGATAAGGAAATGCCACCATGGCAGCAAGGAAAAAGATCACGGGGCTCATCAAGCTCCAGATCAATGCAGGTGCGGCGAACCCCGCCCCGCCGATCGGCCCCGCGCTCGGTCAGCACGGCGTCAACATCATGGAGTTCTGCAAGGCGTACAACGCGGCGACCGAGTCGCAGCGCGGCAACGTCATCCCGGTGGAGATCACCGTCTACGAGGACCGTTCGTTCACGTTCATCCTCAAGACCCCGCCGGCCGCCGAACTCATCAAGAAGGCAGCCGGAGTGCAGAAGGGGTCGTCGACCCCGCACACGGTGAAGGTCGCGAAGCTCTCGAAGGAGCAGGTGCGGTCCATTGCCGAGCAGAAGCAGGCGGACCTCAACGCCAACGACGTCGAGGCCGCTATGAAGATCATCGCCGGCACCGCCCGGTCGATGGGGATCACGGTGGAGGCATAATCATGGCACCCAAATCGAAGGCATATCGCGCCGCCGCCGAGAAGATCGAGCCCGGCAAGTTCTACGAGCCCACCGAGGCCGTCGTCGTCATCCGCGAGACCGGTTCGAAGAAGTTCGACGCGACCGTCGAGGTCGCGATGAAGCTCGGCGTCGACTCGCGCAAGGCTGATCAGATGGTGCGCGGCACCGTCATCCTCCCGCACGGCACCGGCAAGGTCGCTCGCGTCATCGTCTTCGCGACCGGCCCCGCGGCCGAGGCGGCCATTGCGGCCGGCGCGGACGAGGTTGGTGGCGCCGAGCTGATCGAGAAGGTCGCCGGCGGCTACACCGCGTTCGACGCTGCCGTCTCGACCCCGGAACTGATGGGCCAGGTCGGCCGTCTCGGCAAGGTGCTGGGCCCCCGTGGCCTGATGCCGAACCCCAAGACAGGTACGGTCACGCCCGACACGGGCAAGGCTGTCTCCGACATCAAGGGCGGCAAGATCGAGTTCCGCGTCGACAAGCACAACAGCGTCCACTTCGTCATCGGCAAGGCCGGCTTCACCCCGGAGCAGCTCGACGAGAACTTCGCTGCCGCGCTGGCCGAGATCCAGCGAGCCAAGCCGAGCTCGTCGAAGGGCCGCTACATCCAGAAGGCGACCCTGTCGACCACCTTCGGCCCTGGCGTCCCGCTGGACGTCGCCGCGCTCTAAAGCACGTTCATGACCGAAGAGGGGCTCTCCACGGAGGGCCCCTCTTCGTCGTCCGCCCGCGATCGCCGAGGGCCGATGACATCGACGGTGCGTCTGGCTGAGGCTGCGGATGCCGCCGCCCTCGCCGCGCTCGCCGCGGCGACTTTTCCGCTCGCTTGCCCGCCGCACACCACCGCTGAGGCGATAGCCGAGTTCATCGCGACCACGCTGAGCGAGTCTGCCTTCGCGGACTATCTTGCGAACCCGGATCGCGCGCTGTACCTCGCCGAGGTTGACGGGGACGCCGCCGGCTACACGATGCTGATCTTTGGCGAGCCGTCAGACCGGGACGCCGCGGCCGCGATCACGGTGCACCCGACCGCCGAACTGAGCAAGGTGTACGTGCGTGCCGAGCACCACGGGGCAGGCGTGGCCGCGCTGCTCATGGCGGTGAGCATCGAGGCGGCCCGAGATCGCGCGGCTGCCGGCATCTGGCTCGGCGTCAATCAGGAGAACGCGCGTGCCAACCGCTTCTACGAGAAGACCGGATTCAGGGTGGTCGGCACGAAGAAGTTCCTGGTCGGCTCCCGCTGGGAGGATGACTTCGTCCGCGAGCTGGTCTTCTCGGCCGGTGTCGCCGGCTGAGCGAGCCGCTAGCGATGCGAGCCGGCTGCTCCGCGTGTTGCTCGCGCAACCAGCCGGCCGACTTCTCGGATCCGGCATTCCAGTTCCCCCTCATGTGAGGCTGAATTGAAATTGCGTTTCCGAGGGGGCGAGTCGGCGGTGAGTCGAGCTGGCGGCCGGGCGAGTCAGCCCTCGCACACCTTCAACACGATCTTGCCGCGGGTGTGCCCCTCCTCGATGTGGCGGTGCGCGTCGGCTGCACGTTCCAGGTCGAAGACCCGGTCGACGAAGACCTTCACGTCGCCCGACTCGAGCAGGCGCGAGATGATCGCCAATGTCGAGCCGTCGGGGGCGACCTGGAAGTCCGTTGCGCGCACGCCGGCGACCTCCGCTTCCTCGAGCATGTGTGGCCAGCTGCCCGCCGGTGCGCTCACGATCAATCCGCCCGGCCGGAGCACACCGAGCGAGCGGGACGAGGTGTGGTCGATGGCGTTGCCGACCAGGTCGATGACGACGTCGACGTCGGCGACTGCATCCTCGAATCGGGTGATCGAGTGATCGATCACGTCCGAGGCGCCAAGTTCCCGGAGCCAGCCGAGATTGCGGGTTGAGCCGATGGCGATCACGTGGGCACCGAAGTATGCCCCAAACTGGACAGCGAAATGGCCGACGCCTCCGGCCCCGGCGTGGACGAGCATCCGCTGTCCCTCATGCGTTTTCGCGGTCTCGACCACCATGCCCCATGCCGTGAGTGCTGCGAGCGGGACCGCGGCAGCCTCCACGTGCGAGAGCCGAGACGGTTTGCGCACGAGGCTGAGCACCGGAACGCTCACATACTCCGCGTATGCGCCGCTCAGCCGCGGCACCATGCCCATGCCGTAGACCTCCGTGCCCGGCTGCAGGGGGTGGGCCGCGTACGCCGCCTCGACCACGATTCCACTGAAGTCGTTGCCCAGGACGATCGGCATCGTCAGAGCCCCGCCGAACGGCCCCTTGCCGCTGCGAGTCGTGCTGTCAATGGGACTCACGCCGGCGGCCATGACCTTCACGAGCACCTCGGAACCGATCCGGGTCGGCCGTTCGATCTCCGCGAGCTCCAGCACGTCAGGTCCACCCGGCACGGTCATCGTCATGGCGCGCATCGTGGTCATCGTCGGCCTCCCCGCCATCTCTCCCAGTAAAGACGGGCAATGATTCGACGGTGTTACGGCAACATCACCGTGCTGCAAACCTTCTGACCTCGAGACAATCGCCCCCGATAGCATTTGGGCATGCGAGCGCTTTTCACTGTTCTCCGGTTCGCCGGAGCCGCGGCCGGTGTTGCGGCCATCATCGGGCAGCTCATCACGACATACAACTTCTGGCAGAACGCGGGAATCAGCGACAAGTCGTCGCTGTTCGTCAACTTCTTCAGCTTCTTCACGATCGACTCGAACGTGCTCGCGATCGTCGTCTACGCGATCGGCGCGGTCCTGTTGCTGAGGGCGCAGAGCGATCCGCTCTGGTTCGCCCGGTTGCGTCTCAGCGCGGTGACCTACATGACGGTCACCTTCGTGGTCTATAACCTGCTGTTGCGTGGAATCGAGCTGCCGCAGGGCACCACCCTCGCCTGGTCGAACGAGGTACTGCACCTGGTCTCTCCGCTGCTGCTGATCGCCGACTGGTTCTTCGCCCCCGGGCGTCGGCGGCTGGGCTGGAACGAACTCGGGACGGTCGTGGTGTTCCCGATCGTCTGGGTGATCTACACCTTGATCCGGGGGCCGCTCGCCGTCAACGAGCTCGCCCACAAGGCCACCTGGTACCCGTATCCGTTCCTCGACCCGTCGCTCTCGGCCGAAGGCTACTTCTCCGTGGCGTTCTACGTTGTGCTTATCGCCGGGGTCGTCATCGGGACAGGAGCCGGCGTCATCCGGGTGTCGCGCACCCGCGAGCGCTGGCCACTCGCCACGCAGTGAGCAGCTGACCCGCGGATCGGCCTCAGCGCGCCATCGCGAGCAGGAGCTGGTCGGCGAGCCCGACGAGCCGGTGGATCTCGTTCTCGTCCCGGTCAACCCAGCGGCACTCCGGCTCGTTGCCGATCGGGATGAACCCGTCGTGCTGCTCCCACACGAGCAGCGTGCGCTCGGCGCCCAAGACGTACTGCTGCCACCAGACCTGACGCAGGTAGTGGCGCGGGATGCTCTTCCAGGCCGAGTTCGTCGTCTTGATCTCGCACAGCTCAAGCGCGGTGCCGCTCTCGCGCATGCCGTCCGGTGTCGCGAGGTGCTCGGGCCGTCCGTCTGCGTGGAACAGTGCGCTGCTGGGCTGCATCCGATAGACCCGGCGAGCCCAGTGCGCAATCTCCGGCTCGCGGAGCCGCCCGTGCGCGGTGAACGCGTTGCCGCCGAAGCCGGTGCCGAGCAACTTCTCCAGCGCGAGCGCGCGGAGCGCCTTCGGGCCGGAGAGGCGGGCCACATCGGTGGCCGTCACGCCCCGAGCCCGCGCTTTGAGCCAGGCCATGCGATCCGTGGCGTCGGCAACGATGCGGTCGGTGTGCCGACTCGGGGGCTCATCCCAGAGGGAGAGCGTTGGTTGGAGCGCGGTCACGCATCCATTCTGCGTGCAGCCGAGGGTCGACGTCGGCGTGGACATTCCGTGTCAGCACCTACTCAACGCTCTGTCCCCCGAAATGTCCCCCGAAACGGTCATCTCACCCCACAACGAGTGTCAGCACTTGGGGGGACACCCCCCGGAGTGGGGCAGACAGACCCCCCACTCGGGTGTCGGCATTCGGGGGGACATCGTCGTAGCTTTCATGTGGGGGACAGATTGGTCCTCCTTTCAACTGACAGACAGCCCCGCCGGAACAGGCGGGGCAACGGCGGAAAGGCACGACAATGGACCAGCTGGGGAGCTACGCAGGACCGGCCAAGCAGGTCGTTTCTCTCGCTCACGAGCACGCGACCGTCCTCGGTCTCGAGCCCGTTCCCACGCTTGTGCTCGCGGCCGCCATGGTGTTCGTCGCCTTCGTCGCCCTCATCGTTCGCGGCGGCACCCGCCGCCCGCGCGGCGCCCACCGCGCCTGACCAGCTCGCGCACCCGCGTGAGGCGCATCAGCGCTTACCGAGCTCGACCCGAACTTGCTCGGCAGGCGCTGATGTTTCTCACAGGCTTCTCATAGAGTTCGGGAGCTTCATAGTGGGGTGACATCACCTCAGACGCTCCCGCCGGCCAAGCTCACGCGCATCGATGGCACGCCCGTCCGCGCCCTCGTCGTGGACGATGAGGTCTCGCTCGGTGACCTGCTCCAGATGGCGCTCCGCTATGAGGGGTGGGATGTCCGCACCGCCACGGGAGGTCAACAAGCCCTCGCGCTTGCGCGGCAGTTCAAGCCCGACGTGGTCGTGCTCGACGTCATGATGCCCGACCTCGACGGCCTCGAGGTTCTGCACCGGATGCGCGCGGACGGCCTCGACATCCCCGTCCTGTTCCTGACCGCGAAGGACTCGGTCGATGATCGAATCGCGGGCCTGACCGCCGGCGGTGACGACTACGTCACGAAGCCCTTCAGCCTGGAGGAGGTCGTCGCTCGCCTCCGCGGCCTCATCCGTCGCTCCTCGCGCATCGTGAGCGACGCGATCGACCCCGAGTTGCGCGTCGGTGACCTGCTCCTGAACGAGGAGAGCTACGAGGTGTCGCGAGCAGGTGTCCCGATCGAACTCACGGCAACCGAGTTCGAACTGCTGCGCTATCTGATGCGCAACCCGCGGCGCGTGCTGAGCAAGTCGCAGATCCTCGACCGGGTGTGGAGCTACGACTTCGGAGGCCGGTCCAGCATCGTCGAGATCTACATCTCCTATCTGAGGAAGAAGATCGACACGGATGCCGAGCCGATGATCCACACGGTGCGCGGTGTCGGGTACCTCATCAAACCCGCAAGCTGACAGCCAGAGGCAGCACTCCCGCGTCGCCCGCTAGCGTGAGGGAGAACAGCTAAGGGAGCGGAACATGACGATCGCAGTCACCGGAGGAAGCGGCAAGCTGGGACGAGGGGTGATCTCCTGGTTGCAGGATGCCGGATACGACATCGTCAATCTCGATCGAGCCCCGGCCCCGGGGGGACCTCTGCGACCCGCCGGGTTCATCGAAGTGGATCTGACCGACTCCGGTCAGGTGATCGACGCGCTCAGCGGCGTCGAGGAGCGCTACGAGAGCCTGGAGGCCGTCGTGCATCTCGCGGCCATCCCGGCTCCGGGGCTGCTGACCAATATCGGGACCTTCCGCAACAACATGCTGGCGTCGTTCAACGTCTTCGAAGGGGCACGCAAAGCGGGGATCAAGAGGATCGTCCACGCGTCAAGCGAGACCGTGCTCGGGCTGCCGTTCGACGTGCCTCCGCCATACCTTCCGGTGGATGAGGAGTATCCCGCCCAGCCGAACTCGACCTACTCGCTGGTCAAGCACCTCGAGGAGACGATGGCAATCGAGCTCTGCCGGTGGGATCCCGAGCTGAGCGTCACCGGTCTGCGTTTCTCGAACGTGATGGACGGCAGCGAATACGCGGGTTTCCCCGCCTTCGATGCCGATCCGCTGCTGCGCAAATGGAACCTGTGGGGCTACATCGACGTGCGGGATGCCGGCCAGGCCGTGCACAAGGCGCTCACCGCCAGAGGCCCCGGTTACGAGACCTTCATCATCGCGAACGCCGACACGGTGATGTCACGTTCGAGTGCTTCGCTGGCGGCCGAGGTGTTCCCCGACGTCCCGGTCACGAAGGAACTCGGTGAGCACGAGACCCTGCTCTCGATCGACAAGGCGCGCCGCCTGTTGGGCTACGAGCCGCAGTTCGGCTGGCGGGGCTCTCTCTAAGCCGCTTCCGACACGGGGCCAAGGATTTGCATAGGCAGATGGCGACACTGGGAATCGTGCCCTCTCTCCTCCGCCCTGCCCGCTGGTCCCTCCAGCGGCGACTCGTGCTGGGCATCGTCGTCCTGCTCGCGGTGGTGAGTGTGGTGGTGGCCGGGGCGAGCGCGCTCGTGTTGCGGCAGAACCTGCTCGATCGGCTCGATCACCAGGTTCTGCAATCGGTGGGCTTTTCGGCGAACGGCGACAACGGGGCGGGCGCTCCACCGGAAGGCGGAGCCGGGGCGGGAATCCGGCGTTTCGGGAGCCTGCTCGTCCGTTCGGCTGGCGGCATCTCGGCGGGCATCGCTGTCACCGAAGGCGGCCAGATCGTGTCGCTGTCGGCCGCGCAGCTGAGCACCCTGCTGGCGCTGCCCGTCGATCCCCGGAACGCGCAGACGGTGGACTTGGGCGGCACACTCGGCTCGTTCCGGGTGGCGACGGCGGTGCGAAGCGACGGTGTCCAGATCGTTGTCGGCCAGTCGCTGGCGGAGGTCACCACCACCACCGACTACCTCCTGCTGATCTTCGGGCTCATCACGCTGCTCGCCCTCCTGGCGGCGGCCATCGCCGGGACGGCCGTGGTGCGGGTCGCGCTGCGTCCGCTCGGTCGGGTCGCGGCGACGGCGACGCGGGTCTCGGAGCTCGAACTCGCCACGGGGGAGGTGACCCTCGCCGACCGGGTCGCCGACGCCGATACGGACCCGAACACCGAGGTGGGACAGGTGGGATCCGCACTGAACCGGCTTCTCGGTCATGTGGAAAGTGCGCTGGTCGCCCGCCAGGCCAGCGAAGACAAGGTGCGCCAGTTCGTCGCCGATGCCAGCCACGAGCTGCGCACCCCTCTTGCCTCCATCCGCGGATACTCCGAACTCACCCGCCGCGGCGGTTACACGCTGCCGGACGACGTGGTGCGCTCGCTGGGCCGCATCGAGTCGGAGTCGATCCGAATGACGTCGCTGGTCGAGGATCTTCTGCTTCTCGCTCGGCTCGACGCCGGCCGGGAACTCGTGTTCGGCGACGTCGACCTCACCGGAATGGTGGCGGATGGCGTGAGCGACGCCTACGCGGCGTCCCCCGACCACGATTGGCAACTGCAGACCCCCGATGAGGCCGTGCTGGTCACCGGGGACCGGGGGCGCCTGCACCAGGTGGTCGCCAACCTCTTGGCCAATGCGCGCACCCACACGCCGGCGGGCACCCGGGTCACGACCACTCTCGCCGTCGATGGCGATGACGCGGTCGTCACGGTCGCGGACGACGGTCCGGGAATCTCGCCAGGGCTCCTGCCGGTGCTCTTCGAGCGTTTCGCCCGCGGTGACGGCTCGCGCTCCCGCGCGACCGGCAGTACCGGGCTCGGACTCGCGATCGTCGCCGCCGTGGTGGAGGCGCACGGTGGCACCGTGACGGTGCTGAGCGATCCGGGCGACACGAGGTTCATCGTTCGCATCCCGCGGAAGTCGGCCACCGCCTCACCCGCCGCGCCAGCCGGGTGATCGGCGCAGCGGGTGATTGGATGGGGGACACCCGCTCAATCCGTTCGAGAGTCGACGCCCCGTATGACCGACAGTCCATCACGCCGTGCGCCGACGCGGGTGCGGGTGGTTCTGCTCCGTGCCGCTGCCGCCGTGCTGGCGGCCGGGATCATCGCGCTTCCTGCCGTGTTTTCGGCGGCAACGGCATCGGCGAGCCTCGGGTCGGTGCCCTCCGAGGTTTCCGCTTATGTCGCCAACGGCATGGTCGCGCGCCTGAACGATATCTACGGCAAGAACGCGGCTGGCGAGGGGATCGACTTCACGGCCTCGACGGAGGCCGGCCCGATCAGCCGCGTCTACGAGTGGACGGCGGTGCGGCTGAAAGACCAGGCGACCGATCATCCGGTGCAACTCACCAACAACTGGGTGGTGCCGATCACGATCGGCGGCAAAGCGGTCGGCCTCGCCACGATCTGGATCAACCCACAGACGGCCGCCCCAGAACTCGCCTCGTTCGACCCAACGCCAGCGCTCGCAACCGCGATGGCTGCTGTCCCCGCTACGGCGGCTCTCGTGCGGGACAATGCCACGCACGCGTGGCTGGCGCTCGACGGCGGCACGGTGACGCCCCTGGTGGCCGGTAGCTCCGGACTCACCACGCCGGCCCCGGTCGCCTCCCTGAAGCTCGCCGCCGTGGCGAGTGGGGCAGCTGCCGCCACCACGAACACGGGCCTCCCTGTCGTCACCGGTATCGTGGCCCTCTTCGTTCTCCTCACCGCGGTCGCCCTGCTCGTGTCGCGCGGTCGGCCCCCCCGGGTGACTCGGGTGGTGGCACCGGCGGACGTTGCGGGTGTGGCCCCCGAGCCGGGTCCCCTGGTCGGGCCGGAGACGCCGGGGGGCAGCGATCCTCTGGCGGCCCCCGCGACGCCGCGGCCCGCTCGCATGCCGAAACCACCGAGCCCGGTTACGACGCCGGCAGGATCGAAACAGGGAGGGCGTCCACCAGCCTCGGCCGCAGCATCCCCGAAGCCACGCACCCAGAAACCGCCTGCCCAGAAACCGCCTGCCGCGAAGCTGCCTGCGCAGAAACCGCCTGCGCAGAAGCCTCCTGCCGCGAAGCCGCGAATCCAGAAGCCAGCTGCCGCCGAGCCGCCCGCGGCGGCGGTGCCACCCGAGCGGCCCTCGCCGACGACGCCCCCCCGGAAGCCCGTCAGGAAGCCAACACCCCGCGTGGATCCTGACAGCGGCACCGAGCGCGGCACCGACATCTCCTAGGCGTCAGCTTGCTGTGACCGCGAACCTCGCGTACTCTAAACGAGGCCGTAGACCGCTGGTGTCCGTCGTGTTCGCAAGAACGTGACGGAACAAATCCCGCGCAGGTGTGTGAAGCAGTTCCCGGATGTGGTGAAACGCAGCCCGGGTATCAAGCTCCGTGCGCTTAGCGCCGGAGCTTTTTTTGTGGTCAGCGCGACGCGGCCGAATCCATGAATACCAACCAGGAAAGAGCGCCATGGCGAACAAGGAAGCAACGGTCGCCGAGCTGACGGATTTGTTCCGCAACTCGAACGCGGTCGTGCTCACCGAGTACCGCGGCCTCACGGTCGCGCAGCTCAAGCAGCTGCGCGGAAACATCCGTGAGCACGCGAGCTATGCCGTGGTGAAGAACACGCTGACCAAGATCGCGGCGAACGAAGCGGGCATCACCAGCTTCGACGACGAGCTCGCTGGCCCTTCGGCCATCGCGTTCGTGCACGGTGACACCGTGACCGTGGCCAAGGCACTGCGTGACTTCTCCAAGGCCAACCCTCTGCTCGTGGTGAAGGGCGGCTATTTCGATGGCGCACCCCTCTCCGCAGAAGAGGTGGGCAAGCTCGCCGACCTGGAGAGCCGTGAAGTTCTGCTGGCCAAACTGGCCGGTCTCTTCAAGGCACCCCTGTTCGGTGCTGCCTACCTGTTCCAGGCGCCGCTGTCGAAGGCCGTTCGCACGGTCGACGCGCTGCGCGAGAAGCAGGAATCCGCGAGCTGATCGTCCGTCGGACGACTCACATACCCACCAGATCCACAAAGCAACTAGGAGTTAGAAATGGCAAAGCTCAGCACTGACGAGCTGCTCGACGCGTTCAAGGAGCTCTCGCTCATCGAGCTCAGCGACTTCGTCAAGAAGTTCGAGGAGACCTTCGAGGTCACCGCCGCCGCCCCGGTCGCGGTTGCCGCTGCCGGTGGCCCGGCCGCCCCGGTCGAAGAGGTCGAGGAGAAGGATTCCTTCGACGTCGTCATCGAGGCCGCTGGCGAGAAGAAGATCCAGGTCATCAAGGAGGTGCGCACCCTCACCAGCCTCGGCCTCGGCGAGGCGAAGGCTCTCGTTGACAACGCCCCCTCGGTCGTGCTCGAGGGCGCGAACAAGGAAGCCGCCGAGAAGGCCAAGGCCGTTCTCGAAGAGGCCGGCGCGACCGTCACCCTCAAGTAGTTCCCGCGAGCCGCTGGCTCGCGTGCGCGAAGGCGTCGTTCCCTTTCGGGGCGGCGCCTTCGCCGCGTCCGGGCATTGCGCCCGCCGGATGGTGACGGATGTCTAGCTGGATCCAGTTCCGAGCCAGCAGGTCGTCTCGTCAGCCGATAAGCCAGACATCGCGCACCGCCTGTGGTCGTGAGCCGCGGGGAACGTAGCGCGCCGCGGCCAGGTCGACGCGGAAGTTCTCGCCCGACCACCGGAGCGGCGTGCCCTCGGCACGGTAGTGCTGGAGTGCCCGTTCCTCGTGACCGACCGCGGCGTGCCCCGATGCCCGCACCACTCGCCACCACGGCACGTCCGCGCCTGTATATGCCATCACCTGCCCGACAGCACGGGCTGCGCGCGAGCCGATCGCCGCGGCGACGTCGCTGTAGCTCATGACCTTGCCATCGGGGATGGCGGCGACCACGTCAAGAACCCGCGAGCTGAAGTCGTCACCCGCATCATTCGGCACGGGCGGTCTCCTCCCGGGTCGTGAAGCGGTGCCGTCGCTAGAGCGTGAGTGCGCCGAGATTCTCGCCGTACGGTGTTTGCCCGACGATCTGGAAGCCGACGGCCTGGAAGAACTTCTCCGGGCCGTCCTCGCCGCTCGCCCACACGACGGTCGCGCGGTCAAATCCGCGTGCGCGCGCCTCGTCGGCGAAGGCGGCGACGGCGAACCGACCGACACCCATTCCCTGGGCTCCGTCGGCGACCTCGATGCGCCAGAGGGCGGCGCGCAGATAGTCTTCCCGGGCATCCGCGTCAAAGGCGCCCATGATGTAGCCGACCACCCGATCACCATCCATGACCACTCGAGGCCATGAGCCGCTCGGGTCGAGCTGTTCCTCGGAGTGGGTGTAGGTCTCCGGTGTGAGGAAGGCCTCCTGGCCAGGTTTGAGCGTCAGGCCATTGGCCACGACGATCGTCTGCGCCGTCAACTCCTGCAAGGTGAGGTCCGCCATGCCCTGAGGATAACCCGCAGACCCCAAATCCGCTCAGATATCTCGATATCAAGATACTTCGGAAACGCGCTAGGCTGGTCGTCGGCCCTGAACAACGGGGCATTTCGGCGAAAGGCAGTGCGAAGTGGTCAACAAGATCAAGGTCGAAGGCAAGGTCGTCGAGCTCGACGGCGACGAGATGACGCGGATCATCTGGCAGTTCATCAAGGACCGACTGATCCACCCCTACCTCGACATTGACCTCGAGTACTACGACCTCGGCATCGAGAATCGCGACGCGACCGACGACCAGGTCACGATCGACGCGGCCCACGCCATCCAGAAGCACGGTGTCGGTGTCAAGTGCGCCACCATCACGCCCGACGAAGCCCGCGTTGAGGAGTTCGGCCTGAAGAAGATGTGGAAGAGCCCGAACGGGACGATCCGCAACATTCTCGGCGGCGTGATCTTCCGCGAGCCGATCATCATCAGCAACATCCCGCGCCTGGTGCCCGGCTGGAACAAGCCGATCATCATCGGCCGCCACGCCTTCGGCGACCAGTATCGCGCCACCGACTTCCGCTTCGAGGGCGAGGGAACGCTGACCATCTCGTTCCAGCCCAAGGACGGCGGCGAGGCGCAGAGCTTCGAGGTCTTCCAGGCGCCCGGCTCGGGCGTGGCCATGGCCATGTACAACCTGGATGCCTCGATCCGCGACTTCGCGCGTGCCTCGCTGAACTACGGCCTCGCCCGCCACTACCCGGTGTACCTCTCGACGAAGAACACGATCCTCAAGGCATACGACGGCCGTTTCAAAGACATCTTCCAAGAGATCTTCGAAGCCG
Source organism: Acidobacteriota bacterium (assembly GCA_019351995.1). Classification (GTDB taxonomy): domain Bacteria; phylum Actinomycetota; class Actinomycetes; order Actinomycetales; family Microbacteriaceae; genus Lysinimonas. The sequence continues at coordinate 42,463 of JABBOD010000005.1, read as the reverse complement.
AGTTCAAAGAGCAGTACGACGCTGCCGGACTCACGTATGAGCACCGCCTGATCGACGACATGGTCGCCAGCGCCATGAAGTGGGAGGGCGGCTACGTCTGGGCCACCAAGAACTATGACGGCGATGTGCAGTCCGACACCGTGGCCCAGGGCTTCGGGTCGCTCGGCCTGATGACCTCGGTGCTCACCACTCCCGACGGAGCGATCGTCGAGGCGGAAGCCGCTCACGGCACTGTCACCCGCCACTACCGTCAGTACCAGCAGGGCAAGCCCACGTCGACCAACCCGATCGCCTCGATCTATGCGTGGACCCGCGGTCTGCAGCACCGCGGCAAGCTGGACGGCAACCAGGCGCTGATCGACTTCGCGACCGCCCTCGAGCAGGTCGTCGTCGAGACCGTCGAGAGCGGGAAGATGACCAAGGACCTCGCGGCCCTCGTCGGCCCGGAGCAGGGCTGGCAGACGACCGAGGAGTTCCTCGCCAGCCTCGACGAGAACCTCCAGGCCCGCCTCGCCTAGAGCGACAGCGGCTCAGGCGGCGCAGAGACCGCCGAGCTTCGAAAAGGCGGTCTGAACTCCGATCGCGGCCTTTTCGAGGTCGGAGGTGCTCGTGGGCTTCTTGATATACGCGTTGAGGGCGACATCCATCTTGTCGACGGCGGCGATCGTCGCCGAGGTTGCGGTCTTGATCGTTGCGTTGCTGACCTTCGCGTTCGCGGACTTCAGGGCGCTCTCGAAGGTGGCGAGCGATTTTTCCGCGGCTTTCGGGTCACTCTGAACCTTGTTGAACGCCGAGCTGAGGTCGGCGGCGGCGAGGCTCAGGTCCTTGTTGAGCGAGGCGCATGCCTGCTTCGTTGATTGTGGGGCACCCGCGCAGCCGGTGAGAAGAAGTGCGGTCACGGCGACGGTGGCCGCGGCGGCGAGGAGCGTACGAGACGAGAACATGGGCGCCTTTCGAACGCGAACGATCTGTCAACGCTAGCCGAGGCTCGACCGGCGAGCAGACACCGCGAGGTCAGTAGCCGATGAACACGTCGGTGACGATCCGCCTCACGCCGTCGGCGTGCAGTGCGCGTTCGAGGCCCGCGACCAGCTCGGGCGAACCGGACAGGTAGGTGGTGCGGGAGGCAGCATCCGGGACCGCGGTCCGGATCGTCTCGGCCGTCAGCGCCTGTGCACCCGTCCACGCCCACCCAGCCGGCAGCTCGGGCGGCTTCGTGGGCGAGACCACGATCACGCGGGCCGTCGAGGCGCTGAGCACCTCCGGGAACGCAATGTCGTCGGGGGACGTCACGGAGTAGAGCACCACCACGTCCCGGGTCTCGCCGCTCGTCGTGAGGTGCTCGAGATGGCTGACGAACGGGGTGATGCCGATGCCGGCGGCAACGAGGAGCAGCGGCTTCGACGCATCCGAGGGGAGGACGAAGTCGCCACTGATCGATGTCCCCGTGACGACGGCTCCTGGCGTGAGCGCCCGCAGCGCGTTCTTGAAGCTGCTGGAGCGTTCCGGCAGCCGCATCGCGAAGCGGATGTTGCCGCCGGGCGCCGAGGCGATCGTGAACATGCGGCGCCAGCCACGTGCGTCGCTGTCCACGTGCGGGAGCGTGAGCTCCATGTACTGTCCCGGCAGGAATCGCAGGGGAGCGTGTGGCCTGAACTCGAACTGCCAACTGGTCGGGGTGAGCTGGGTGCGGGCCACGAAGTCGAGGCGGATGCCGCGGCGCTGTCCGAACGCGAAAGCGAGCAGGTTGCCCACCAGAAGGGCGAACTCGGGGGTGGACGTGAACGTGCCGACGGAGAATTGCAGATAGAAGAGGATCCCGACCGCCGCCGCCTCGGTGAGCTGCTGCCAACGGCGCGGCGGCAGAGTGAGCGGCTCATCGAGCATGAAGCAGGCGAAGAAGATAACGGGGAGCGACAGGAGCGCCGTCGACACTCCGTCAAGGAATGGCTGCCCGAAGAAGAGGTTGCGCACCGCGATGTTGAGGGTCGCGACGACGATGAAGACGAGCGCCAGCGGCAGGCGGCGTGTGCGCCAGAGCACCAGGAACCCCGCAACCGCGACGTACGGGAGCAGGATCGGCGTCGCGATCCACCACGCGCTGTACGACAGCCCGGTGAGGCCGACCACGAAGGCCCCGGTCGCCGCCGGGTTGAAGATGTGTCGACGACGCACCGCGAGCACATACTTCGCCAGGACCGCGACGACGGCGGCGAGGGCCTGAGCGGCGAGGCCGGCGAGTTGATACGTCGGCGGGAAGATGAAGAGCAGCAGCAGCGCCGTGATCGCAGTGGAGCTCAATTGCGGGCGGGTGCGAAACAGCAGTCCGCAGATCCCGTTGGCCAGGAAGCTGACGAACAGCAGCACCGAACCACTGACCAGGATCGCGAGCGGCGAGAACGCCAGCAACCCGAGCACCGAGCAGACCAGCGACACCAGCACGAGTCCCACCAGATTGAGAGTGACCAACCAGTACATGGTCACGCGACCGAGGATGCGGTCAAGCCCTGCCGACACGGTGATCATCGAAACAACTCCCCGGTGAAGGACGCGGAGGTCTCCACGCGTCCGGTGGCGAACATCCGGACGGTCGTGATGCCGCGATCGCGGTAGAAGGCGGGATCGGTGTCGAAGAAGAGCGCGGTGGCGGCCCCGTCGGCGGTCAGCGCGTCGGACGCGATCGCCCAGCTCGCGACGACGTCCGCCGTCGGCTCGCCGGTGACCGCGTCGAGCAGGTGGTGCAGCCCGTCGCCCCACGCTCGCCGGTTGGCAGCGCTCGCGCAGAGTGCCGCATCGTCAGGGCCGCCGCTGAGCTCGACGACGCCGATCGCCATCGTCGGGTCGGCCGGGTGCTCGAGCGCGACCCGCAGCGGGATACCACGAGTGCGCAGGTCGCCGCTGGCATCCACGACATGCTCCGGGATGCCGGCAGTGCACAGCAGCGCGCTCACCAGGTCGACGAGGTAGCCCTTGCCCGCGGCGCCGACATCCAGCAGCACGGGGGAGACGGTGTCGAGGAATGCGCCATCCCACGAGATCGCCTCCTCCCACGCCGGGATGTGCTCGCGCGTCGCGGTGGGGACGAGCCGGTACGTCGCGTCATAGCCGAGAGACTCGAGTGCGCGGCCGACCAGCGGGGAGACTCTGCCCCCGCTGGCCGCGTAGAGCTCACGGAACAGCTCGAGCAGAGGCGCGGCGTCATCCGGCAGTGCGTGGTGGCCCGGTTCGCGCGCGATCCGGCTGACCAATGAGTCCGCCCGAAAGCGCGACCAGTCGCGGTCGAAGTGCTCGACGCGGTCCGTGATGGTGCTGCGCACGGCATCCGGGATCGGCTCCGCCGTGTCGATCCGCCATGAGGTGCCGATGGCGTCGAACGTCCAGGCGACGGGGAGGGGATCGACGATCATCGGTGTGGGCGGACGAATGTCGGCGGCTCAGGGCTTGACCGCGTGGGCCTTGATCGTGGTCAGGGCGGCGTCGAAGCCGGTGCTGGTCAGAGACGAACCGGCCACGCGGGAGACATTGAGCGTGTCGATGTTCTGACCGACCACCTCCGAGGCGATCCCACTGGCGAACTGCTGCTGGTAGAACGCGGCCGTTGCGCTGTTGGGATGGGGAGTGACCGTGACCGCCGTGACCTTGTTGGCGGCGAGTGTCAGCGTGACGCTGATGGACTCGTTTCCCTCCGGCGACAGGTAGTTCCCGTTCCCCGTGTACGTGCCGTCTTTGTAGTTGGCGGAGGTGGTGGCACCGGCGGAGCTGGCGCATCCCGCCAGAGCCGTGGCGATGCCGAGTCCGACAAGACCGATGGTGAGGGGGCGGGATGACATGGGAACTCCTGGCTCGACGGGGGAGGTCGTCACTCCCAGCTTGCCAGGGGCACTTTCAAAAAGCTGGGGACCACCTGGACAACGGCCGCCCCGCGGCTACTTGAAGATGATCGTGCGCGCGCCATCCAGCAGCACTCGGTGCTCCGAGAACCACTTCACCGCCTGTGTGAGCGTCCGCGATTCCTCGTCCTGGCCGATCGCCACGAGTTCGGCAGCCGAGCGGGAATGGTCGACGCGCACCACGTTCTGCTCGATGATCGGACCCTCGTCGAGGTCGCTCGTCACGAAGTGCGCGGTCGCACCGATGAGCTTCACGCCGCGTGCGTGTGCCTGCTTGTAGGGGTTGGCACCCTTGAAACCGGGCAGGAAGGAGTGGTGGATGTTGATGATCTGACCGTTGAGTCTGCGGCAGAACTCCGGCGACAGGATCTGCATGTAGCGCGCCAACACCACGAGCTCGATCTCGTTCTGCTCGACGACCTCGAGCACTCGCCGCTCGAACGCGGCCTTCTGATCGGGCCCGGAGACCGGATGCGACTCGAACGGCACGTCGTAGAAGGCCGCCAGCTCCGCGAGATCTGGGTGGTTGCCGAGCACGAGAGGAAGGTCAACCGCGAGCTGCCCGGCGCGTTGGCGAAAGAGCAGGTCATTGAGCGCGTGGGCAGCGGTCGAGACCATCACCAGGGTGCGCATCGGGCGACCGACGACGTCGAGCTGCCAGCGCATCCGATACCGTTCGGTCACCGGGAGCAGCGCGGCCTCGAAGTCGGTTCGCGAGGCAGAGGACTCGACCTGCAGTCGCATGAAGAAAGTGCCGGTGTCGGCGCTCGAGAACTGCTGCGATTCGGTGATGTTGCCCTGCGCGGTGACAATCGCCCCGCTCACGGCGTGGACGATACCGGGACGGTCCTCGCAGACGAGGGTGACGATCCAATGGGTCGGGCTGGCGCTCACGGTGCCCAGCGTATCGGGGCCTCGACGCTCGCTAGGCTCGACGATCATGACCTCGGCGGCGACCCAGCAACGTTTTCCGCTGTTCGCCTTGCTCGTGATCTCGGGAGCGATCTTCGCATCGGTGTCCAGCGAGTTCCTGCCGACCGGTCTGCTGCCGGATATCGCGGCCGAGCTGCACGTGTCGGTCTCGCAGGTCGGTCTGCTGGTGACGGTGTTCGCGATGACGGTCGTGGTCAGCACGGTTCCGCTGACCGCGCTCACCCTGCGCTTCTCGCGCAAGTGGCTCATGGTGGCGATGCTCGGCATCGTCGCCTGTGCCAACCTGCTGTGCGCCCTCGCGCCGAACTACGCGTTCCTGGCCGGCGCGCGGGTACTCGGCGGTCTCGCCCACGGGGTCTTCTGGTCGGTGACCGGTCCATACGCGGCACGCATCGTCGAGCGCCGTCAGCTGTCGCGCGCGGTCGCGGTCACGCAGGGCGGCGGCAGCGCGGCGTTTGTTCTCGGCGTCCCGCTCGGGACCGCACTCGGCCATGCCCTCGGCTGGCGGCTCTCGTTCGCCGTGATGGCGGGGGTCGTTCTGGTGCTGCTGGTGCTCGTCGTGGTCGCGCTGCCTCCGGTGTCGCACCTGATCCCGCTGTCGACCGGCGAGATCGCGATTCCGGCGCGCCGCGACAAGACCCTCGCCGCCTTGGTCATCGTCGCCATCACGATCCTGCTCGCCAACCTGGGCCAGAACACCTTCTTCACCTATGTCGTGCCCTGGTCGAGACAGGTCGGCGGCATCCCCGCCGTCGACGTCAGCGCTCTTCTGTTCGCCTACGGGCTCGCGGGTGCCGTTGGCCTGGTGATCGCAGGTGCATTCGGTGATCGCTTCCCGCGGGGTGCCTTTCTGGTTCTCTGCGGAGCCGCGGTCGTGTCCATCGCCGGTCTCGCCCTGCTGGCCCCCGGAGTTCCGCTTGCCGTTGCCGTCGGCGTCATGGTCTGGGGTGTTGCCTGGGGTGGCATCCCGTCCCTGATGCACAGCAGGATGCAGCATTCGGTGTCTGCGCGGCTCCGGGACACCGCGGCGGCCTGGGTCACCATCGCGTTCAACACCTCGATCGGTGGCGGCGCGCTGCTGGGCGGACTGCTGCTGGACCGCTTCGGGGTGCAGGTGCTGCCGTGGGCCGAGATCGCGTTCGTGCTCGCCGGCATCGCCTTCGTGGTCGCGACCGATCGGCGGCGAGTGGAACTGCATCCGCAGCACTGATTGTGATCGCGTCGTTGCGCTGGCGCCTGCCGAACCGCGTGCGCACCTTGGTACGGTGATCGAATGACGACGGATGCGCCCGCCCGCCCCGCCCCCGCCACGAACGGCATCGAACTCGCCGGCCTCGAGACGATCGCCGAGAGCGAGCGGAGGGGGAGGTCGTCCGGACTGTTCTGGCCGTGGTTCGCGGCGAACGTCTCGGTGTTGGCGATCAGCTACGGCTCCTTCGTTCTCGGTTTCGGGATCTCGTTCTGGCAGGCCACCATCGTGGCGATCATCGGGATCGTGATCTCCTTCCTGTTCTGCGGCTTCATCTCGCTGGCCGGACGGCGCGGTTCGGCTCCCACGATGGTCCTGAGTCGGGCGGCCTTCGGCGTCAACGGCAACCGGCTCGTTTCGGTGATCTCCTGGCTGCTCACCGTCGGCTGGGAGACCGTTCTGACCGTGCTCTCGGTGCTCGCGATCTCCACGGTGGTCGGCGAACTCGGCGGCCCGAAAGACAGCGTCGTGGTCAAGTTGATCTCGCTTGCCGCGATTGCCGCGATCGTTGTGCTCGCCGGGATCTTCGGGTTCACCCTGATCATGCGGCTGCAGGTCTTCATCACGATCGTCGTGGGCATTGCCACGGTGGTCTACGTCATCCTCGTGGCACCGAAGATCAACCTGGATGCGGTGATGTCGATCAAGGCGGCCGGCGTCGGGCCGGTGGTCGGGGCACTCGTCCTGCTGATGACCGGATTCGGCCTGGGCTGGGTCAACGCGGCGGCCGATTACTCGCGCTATCTGCCGCGCACCGCGCGCGCCCGCGGTGTCATTGGATGGACGACCTTCGGAGGCGCGATCGCTCCCGTCGTGCTGGTGATCTTCGGGGTGCTGCTCGCCGGCTCATCGAAGGATCTGAATGGCGCCATTCAGGCCGATCCGATCGGCGCACTGACGACGCTGCTGCCGGTCTGGTTCCTGATTCCGTTCGCGATCGTCGCCATTTTGAGCCTGATCGGCGGCGCGGTGCTCGACATCTACTCCTCCGGCCTCGCCCTGCTGAGTGCCGGGCTCAAGGTCCCGCGCCCGGTCGCCGCCGGTCTCGACGGCGCCATCATGGTGATCGGCGCCGTTGCCGTCGTGTTCTTCGCCAAAGACTTCATCGGCCCGTTCCAGGGCTTCCTCATCACGCTCGGGGTGCCGATCGCGGCCTGGGCCGGCATCTTCTTGGCCGACATCCTGCTGCGCACGAAGGACTACGCGGATGCCGAGCTCTACACTCCGAGCGGACGCTACGGCTCGGTCAACTGGCTGGCGATCGCGCTGATCGTGGTCGGGACGGTGATCGGCTGGGGCTTCGTGGTCGCCACCGCGTCGGTGCCGTGGCTGACATGGCAGGGATACCTGCTGGGACCGAGCGACGGCGCGTTCTACGGTGCGTGGGCCTACGCCAACCTGGGCGTGCTGTTCGCCCTGGTGATCGGCTTCGGGGGCACGCTCATCGGCGGGCGCGCGCGCATCCGTCGCCAGGAGCAGGTCTGACCGGCTGATGAGCGCGCCCTGGCTCGTCGCCGTCGACATGCAGGCCGTGTTCGGTGATCCATCGAGCCCGTGGTGTGCTCCGGAGTATGCGCGTGCCTCGGCCGGCATCCAGCGGCTGCTGCCCGCATTCGGCGACCGCTCGGTGTTCACGCGCTTCGTGGCGCCGGTCGAGCCACGCGGGGCATGGGGCCGGTACTACGAGCAGTGGCCGTTCGCGCTCGTTCCGGAGAGCGACCCGCTGTATGCGCTGACCCCGCCGTTCGCGGATCTCGCTCCGCACGTGGAGACCCGGTCGACTTTCGGCAAGTGGGACCCGCAACTGGCGGCGGCGGTCGGGGGCGCATCCGAGATCGTGGTGGCGGGGGTGGCGACCGACTGCTGTGTGATCGCGACGGCGCTCGCCGCCGCCGACGCGGGGGTGCACGTTCGGCTGGCAGTGGATGCCTGTGCGGGTGGTACCGCGTCGGACCATCAGCGCGCGCTGGAGGCGATGGAGCTCTTCGCGCCCCTGATCGAGCTGACGACCGTGGACGAGGTGCTCGCCAGCCTCTAGAGTGAGAGAGTCGCGACTGGCGTTCGGATGGGTCACCATCAGGGAGCGACTTCTTGGGAACGGCCGTACGCCTGGGCTGTGACAGACATCCATCTGTTCAGAACTCAGGAGCACCCCCATGACCGACACGTTTCTCTCCCCGCTCTCGGTGGTCGACCCCGAGATCGCGGCGGCCCTCGAGCTCGAGCTCACCCGTCAGCGCAGCACGCTCGAGATGATCGCGAGCGAGAACTTCGTGCCGCGCGCCGTTCTCGAAGCGCAAGGTTCTGTGCTGACGAACAAGTACGCGGAGGGCTACCCCGGTCGGCGATACTACGGCGGCTGCGAGTTCGTCGACATTGTCGAGAATCTCGCGATCGAGCGCGCCAAGAGCCTGTTCGGCGCCGCGTTCGCCAACGTGCAGCCGCATTCGGGCGCCTCGGCCAACGCCGCGGTGCTGGCCGCGATTGCGAAGCCCGGCGACCGCATCCTGGGCCTGGAGCTGGCGCACGGCGGCCACCTCACCCACGGCATGAAGCTGAACTTCTCCGGCAAGCTCTACGAGGCGCACGCCTACGGGGTCGACCCCGACACGGGCCTGATCGACATGGATGTGGTGCGGGCGAAAGCGCTGGAGGTGAAGCCGCACGTGCTGATCGCCGGCTGGTCCGCCTACCCGCGCGAGCTCGACTTCGCGGCCTTCCGGGCGATCGCCGACGAGGTGGGCGCGGTGCTCTGGGTCGACATGGCGCACTTCGCCGGATTGGTGGCCGCCGGCCTGCACCCTTCGCCTGTTCCACACGCGCACGTCGTCTCGTCGACGGTGCACAAGACGATCGGCGGCCCGCGCTCCGGCTTCATCATGACCAACGACGCCGAGCTGGCCAAGAAGATCAACTCGAACGTGTTCCCCGGTCAGCAGGGCGGTCCCCTCATGCACGTGATCGCGGCGAAGGCGACGGCGTTCCTGCTCGCGGCGACTCCGGAGTTCGTGGATCGCCAGAAGCGCACTTTGAGCGGCGCGAAGATCCTGGCCGAGCGTCTGATCGCTCCGGATGCCAGGGCCGCCGGCATCGACGTGCTGACCGGCGGCACCGAGGTGCACCTCGTGCTCGTCGACCTGCGCACCTCGGAGTTCACCGGGAAAGACGCGGAGGACCGGCTGCACGAGGTCGGCATCACGGTCAACAAGAACTCGGTACCGTTCGACCCGCGCCCACCGATGGTGACATCGGGCGTGCGGATCGGCACTCCTGCGCTCGCCACGCGGGGCTTTGGCGACGCCGAGTTCACCGAGGTCGCTGACATCATCGCGCTCGCGCTCATGCCGGATGCCGATCTGCCGGCGCTGCGCACGCGCGTGGCGACTCTGGCGAGCGCGTTCCCGCTCTACGAGGGGCTGGCCTCGCCCGGGACGTGGAAATGACGCGCGCGCCTCACGCCCGCGCCGCCGGTCCGGCCCGTCCGGCACCTCGGCGAGAGTACGTGTTCAGCGCCGCTTTCAGCGCTGAGAGTACGGATAACCGCGTACCTTCGCGGAGGGGGGAGAGGACGTGACCGCACAGGTGCTTGACGGGCTCGCGACCGCGAGCGCGATCAAGGGTGAACTCGCGGTGCGGATCGCGGCGCTGCGTGAGAAGGGCATCGTTCCGGGGCTCGGGACGCTGCTGGTCGGCGAGGATCCTGGATCGCTGAGCTACGTGGGGGGCAAGCACCGCGACTCGGCGGAGGTCGGGATCGCCTCCATCCGCATGGATCTGCCGGCCACGGCATCCGAAGCCGAGGTGCGGGCCGCGATCGCGGGCCTCAACGCCGACCCGAACTGCACCGGGTACATCGTGCAGCTGCCCCTGCCGGCCGGCATCAACGAGAACGCGATGCTCGAACTCATCGACCCGGCGAAGGATGCCGACGGCCTGCACCCGACCAACCTCGGTCGCCTGGTGCTCGGCGTCGAGGGCGAGCTGGACTCCCCACTGCCGTGCACCCCGGCGGGCGTCGTCGAGCTGCTGCGCCGCCACGAGGTTCCGATCTCGGGCCAGCACGTCGTGATCATCGGTCGGGGTCTCACCGTCGGCAGACCGCTCGGCCTCGTGTTCACCCGAAAAGGGGTGGATGCCACGGTGACTCTGACCCATTCCCGCACTCGCGATCTGGCCGCCGAGGTGCGCCGCGCCGATATCGTCGTGGCCGCCATCGGGGTCCCCCATTTCGTGAAGCCCGACTGGATCAAGCCGGGAGCCGCGGTGCTCGATGTCGGGGTGACCAGGACGGGAACGACCGAGTCCGGGAGGGCGAAGCTCTCGGGAGACATCGACCCCGAGGTCGCCGAGGTCGCGGGCTGGCTGTCGCCGAATCCGGGCGGCGTTGGACCGATGACACGAGCCATGCTGCTGGCCAACGTGGTCGAGGCAGCGGAGCGCGCGGCCCGCTGAGCGCCGCTCGCGACGACTCAGGCAGGACCGTAGAGGCCGTCGGCGTAGGAAGCGGAGCCGTAGTACTCGTCGAGCTGGGCGAGCGATTCGTCGTGCCGCTCGACCGCGTGCGCGATGACCGCCCGACGGGGAGCCGACCCCGGCTGCCATTCGGCAGGATCCCACGCCTTCGAACGCAGGAACGCCTTGGAGCAGTGGAAGAAGACCTCATCGATCTCGACCACAACCGCAAGATCGGGTCGGTGGCCACGCACGATCATCTCGTCGAAGAACTCGGCGTCACGTACGACCGTCGCCCGGCCGTTGATGCGGAGGGTGTCGCCCCGCCCGGGGATCAGGAAAACGAGCCCGATGTGAGGGTTGGCGAGCAGATTGTGGAAGCCGTCGGCGCGCCGGTTTCCCGGGCGATCGGGGATCGCGAGGGTGGTGTCATCCAGAACTGTGACAAATCCGGCTTGGTCACCTTTCGGTGACACATCGAGATTGCCCCGATCGTCGGTCGTCGCCATGAACAACAGCGACGATGCCGCCAGCCACTCGCGGTCGACCCCGGCGAGTGCTGCCCGCACTTTCGCGGCGGCGCGCGGGGAGGGAGCTCCGACGATGCTCTCGAGTTCCGTGACGGTCTGAACGGCGATCATGCCCCCATCCTGCCCCCGACGCGGCTACTGTGTGCCGCCAGCGGTGCAGCTGGTGGCGGTGGCGGTGGCGGCGGAGGCGGCCCAGGTGCTGGCGAACACGCTGGCGCGTGCCGCCGATCCGAGCTGGATCGCGCACGCGCTGAGCACGACCTTCGTGGCGCCCGCCGTTGCACCGCTTCCGGCGGCATCGCTCGGCACGCTGAATCCGTAGCGGTAGATCGCCCAGCCGCCTTGCGAGTCCGACGGGCCACCGCCGACCGGGGAGACGGCACGCGCGATCCCGGGGATGAGGGGGAGCGCGGTCCCGCAGAAGGCCCTGAACGGTCGCTGGTCGCCGGTCCACACCGGATAAGCGGCCATGTCGGTGGCGATGCTGTCGGCCGGGACCCAACTGCCCGAGGTGACGGTCGTCACGACGTTGGCGACCAGATACTTCGTGGGGGTGTACGCCGATCGCCAGCCGTCGCAGTTGGTGTCGAGTGCTGCCTCGTCGGCCGCCTGGTTCGTGGTCGCGGCGACCGGCGTATGAACGGTCTCGGTGAGCAGCGCCGTCGCGCCGCTCCCCGCCGTCGCGACGACGCTGATGCGGAACAGCACATCGGCGGGAAGCGGCGTGGCCGTCGGCGTCGGTGTTGCGCTCGGTGCGCGGCGCGCAGCCGAGGTCGACGGGCTCGCCTTCGCGGTCGAGCCGGTCTGCGGGGCGCACCCGGTGAGTGCCATCGAGGCCGCGAGGAGCACGGCGACGGCGACGCATCGCGGTGCGGGCCTCATCATCAGGACTCCCGTGTCGCTCCGGCGGATGGTCGGACGGTGAAGGTCGTGGGGACCCCGAACCCATGTTCCGCGAAAGCGCCGTCCACCGCCACCTGCAGTCGGGAGACGCCCTCGATCGGCACGAGCGCGATGGCCGCCCCGCCGAAGCCGCCCCCGGTCATCCTCGCACCGATCGCGCCGTTGTCGAGCGCGGTTTCGACGGCGAGGTCGAGCTCGGGGACCGACACCTCGAAGTCGTCGCGGAGTGAGCGGTGCGAGGCGTCGAGGAGGGATCCGATGGTCGCCGGTCCCGTTGACTCCAGCAGGGCGACCGTGTCGATCACCCGCTGGTTCTCCGTCACCACGTGACGGACGCGGCGAAAGGTGACGTCATCGAGCAGACGGCCGGCACGATCCAACTCGTCGATGCTGATCTCGCGCAGGGTCTCGACGCCGAGGGCGGCCGCACCGGCCTCGCAGGATGCCCGGCGCTCGCCGTAGCCGCCCGTCGAGTGCGCGTGCTGCACGCCGGTGTCCATCACGAGGATCGTCAGGCCGGCCGCTTCGAAGCCCAGCGGGACGACCCGCGCGTCGAGGCTGCGGCAGTCGAGGAAGACCGCGGCGTCCTGTGCGCCGAGCAACGATGCCGACTGGTCCATGATCCCGGTGGGCGCACCGACCGCGTCGTTCTCCGCGCGCTGGCCGACCCGAGCGAGAGTCTCGCGGGAGAAGCCGAGCTGCCAGACGTCGTTGAGGGCAAGCGCCACCGCGCTTTCGATCGCCGCCGAGGAGGAGAGCCCCGCGCCGACCGGGACGTTCGAGTCGATCAGGATGTCGGCGCCGGGAACCGCGGCGAGGTCGGCGCCGACGGCGCCAAGGGCCCACGCGACGCCGAGCGGATAGGCCGCCCATCCGCGCAACTGGCCTGCGGCTTGCGCCGCGGCGAGGTCGCCAAGCGGGAGCTCGACGACCTCGTCGCTGAAGGTGCTGGCGACCCGCAGCATCCCGTCCTCACGGGTGCCGAGAGCGACCAGGGTGCGTCGGTCGATCGCGAAGGGAAGCACGAAGCCTCCGTTGTAGTCGGTGTGCTCGCCGATGAGGTTGACCCGGCCAGGCGCCGACCAGAGCCCGTCGGCCTCGTGGCCCGTGAAGTCGGCGAACTGCTCGAGCACCTCGTCGCGCATGTCAGTCATACCCTGTCGATCGCCTTCCTGATGTTCTCGGCAGCATCCTCTGGCCGGATGTCGCCGACCCAGGCTCCCATCGCGGCTTCGGAACCCGCCAGGTACTTGAGCCGCTCGGCGGCCCGCCGCGGCGAGGTCAGTTCGAGATGCAAGCGCACCGTATCGCGTCCCCGGTTGACCGGAGCCTGATGCCACGCGGCGATGTACGGAGTCGGCGTGTCGTAGACCGCGTCGATGCCGCGCAGCAGTTGCAGATAGAGCGCGGCGAGCTCGTCACGCTCCTCGACACTCGTGGCCGCGAAGTCGGGCACGTGCCGATGCGGGAGCAGATGCACTTCGATCGGCCAGCGGGCGGCGAAGGGCACGAATGCGGTCCAGTGCTCGCCGCTGAGGACGACTCGGGGGCCGTCGCGCTCGCTGTCGAGGATGCGCTGAAAGAGGTCGGGCGCCGTGCGCGTGATGGAGTCGAGCAACCGGGTGGTGCGGGGCGTGATGTACGGATACGCGTAGATCTGCCCGTGCGGATGGTGCAACGTCACGCCGATCGCCTCCCCGCGGTTCTCGAAGGGGAACACCTGCTCGACGCCGGGCAGCTGCGACAGCGCTGCCGTCCGATCCGCCCATGCCTCGATGACGGTGCGCGCGCGCGTCTCGCTCTGGGTGCCGAAGGAGCCGCTCGTCTCGGGGCTGAAGCACACCACCTCGCAGCGGCCGACCGAGCTGCGGGTGCGTCCGAGTCCGAGTTCATCGAGGTCGTCAAGACCGCGTGGCGGATCGCTCGCGCGGACCGCGCCGACCGCGCCGACCTCGGCGGCCAGCCCCGGCCCGAACGACGGGGAGCGGTTCTCGAACACGGCGACGTCGTACAGCGCGGGGACTTCACTCGGATTTGCTGCGGTCTGAGGGGCGAGCGGATCCTGGTCGGCCGGGGGGAGAAAGACGCGATTCTGTCGACTTGACGCGACGGAGACCCACTCGCCGGTCAGCACGTCCTGGCGCATCGTCGCGGTCTCGGGACGCGGATCGAGGATGCGGGTGTCGAGCGCTCGGTCGGGGCCGAGCGCGGTGCCGGCGTCATCGAAGTAGAACAGCTCGCGCCCGTCGGCGAGGTGCGTGTCGCGGCGGACGATGCCGCCGCTGAGTGCCTGAATCACATCGATTACGATACCGAAAGCAGCGCTTGCGTTTAAGAAAGCTATCGAAAGGTTGTGGATGCCGCCGTCACCCGCCGATCGTCACGAGGCGCTCCCCGCCGAGGCTCGTCGCGAGCGTCTCGCCGTCCTGGTCGCCGACGAGGGGTTCGTGCGCGTCGCCCAGGCCAGCGCGCTGTTCGGGGTCAGTTCGGTTACGCTGCGAGCCGACCTGAGCGCGCTGGAGCGGACCGGCGCGCTCCGCCGAGTCCACGGCGGGGCGATGGCGGTCCCCCGGGAGGGGCGCGAGTCGCCGGTGGAGGCGACGGCCGAACGCGACGCGGAGCTGAAGCGCGCCATCGGTCGTCGCGCGGCGGCGCTGGTCACCAGCGGCAGCAGCATCCTGCTCGATGTCGGCTCGACGACGCTCGCGGTCGCTCGCGCGCTCGTCGGGCGGTCCGAGTTGAGCGAGCTCACGGTGGTGACCAACGGTCTGTCGATCGCGCTCGCCTTGGAGGCCGCGATTCCCCGTTTCACCGTGGTCGTCACGGGGGGAACGCTGCGCCCGCTCCAGCATTCGCTCGTCAACCCCCTGGCGGAGTCGACCCTCGCCGGCCTGCACGTCGATCTGGCCATCCTCGGCTGCAACGGCATCGCCGACGGCCCGGACGGCATCGGCCGCGTGACCAACCTCAACCTCGCCGAGGCGGAGGTCAAGCGCGCGATGCTCGCGGCATCCACCACCAGGATGCTGGTGGCCGACGGATCGAAAGCCGGCCAACGACACCTCGGCCTGATCGGGGGACTCGCCGAGTTCGGGACGCTCGTCACGGCCGGCACCGGCGCCGACGCGCTCCGAGAACTCGCGGCGCGAACCGGCACCCGTCTCGTGAGTGCCGAACCGGGCGATCTAGGCTGAACGTCGTGCCCGGTCCCCAGTACTCGCTCGATCACGATGGCGTGCGCGTCGAGATCGCCGCCCTTGCCGCCGCGCTGCGCTCGCTCAGCGTCGACGGCGTCCAGCTCACCGAACCGTACGGCCCCGACGTGGTCGCCCCGATGGGGTGCGGCATGGTGCTCGCGCCCTGGCCGAACCGGGTCCGCGATGCGCTGTGGCAGCTCGACGGTGAACCACAGCAGCTGGATGTCACCGAGCCGAAGTTCCAGAACGCGATCCACGGTCTGCTGCGCAACACCGGATACGCGCTGGTGGCGAAAACCGAGGCATCCCTGACCCTCAGGGCGCTGATTGCCCCGCAGCACGGCTGGCCGTTCCTGCTCGACACCCGGGTGCGCTACCAGATCGAGTCCGGGGGACTGACCGTCACGCACGAGGCGACGAACCTCTCGCCGCGGCCGGCGCCGTGGGCGGTCGGGGCTCATCCGTATCTGCGGGTCGGCGATGTCCCCTCGGAGGAGCTGACCGTCACCATCACGGGCGCGAGTCGACTCGAGCTCGATGATCGGTTGAACCCGGTGGCGACGCATGCACTGCCAGCGGGCGGTGACGGCGAGCTGCGCGCCGGGGTGCCGGCACGTGGGCTCGACCTCAACACCGCATACGGGGAGCTCGCCAACATCGACGGGCGGGCGGATGTCGCGTGGCTCACGGCCGATGACGGTCGCCGCACCACACTGTGGGCCGACCCGGCATTCGGCTGGATTCAGGCATACACGCCGTCCCAGTTCCCGCGGGACGCCGCGCACGGAGGACCGGGTCTTGCGATCGCGCTCGAGCCGATGACCGCGCCGCCGAATGCGCTCAACTCGGGCGTCGGACTCATCGAGCTCGCCCCCGGCGCCTCCTGGCATGGCAGCTGGGGCCTCCGTTTCAGCCAGACAGGAGGCTCCCGATGACGGAAACCCTGTTGCCGAGCGGACGACCGATCGTGCTCCAGGCGGCGGGCGTTCGCGCCGAAATCGGCTCGATCGCTGCCGTGCTCCGCTCGCTGACCGTCAACGGTCACGACCTCGTCCAGCCCGTCCCCGACGACGAGGCGCCGGCCATGTGCAACGGCATCGTGCTCTCGCCATGGCCGAATCGGGTGCGTGCCGGCAGGTGGGTTCTCGACGGCGCGACACAGCAACTCGACATCACCGAGCCGGCACGGGGCGGCTCGCTGCACGGGCTTCTGCAGTTCGCCGACTACACCGTGACCGAACGGTCGGATGCCGCGGTCACCATGGCCGCGACCGTGTTCCCGCAGCACGGCTGGCCGTTTCTGCTCGACACCTGGGTGCGCTACGAGCTCACGCCGGACGGTCTGATCGGCACCCATGGCGTCACCAACCGCTCGGCGGTCCGTGCGCCATACGCCACCGGGACGCACTCCTACCTTCGGGTCGGGGACTCGCCGATCGCCGACCTGGAACTCACCGTGCCGGCCGCGAGTTACTTCGAGGTGGACGAGCGGATGGACCCGATCGGCGAGGTGCCGGTCGATGGCACCGCGTCCGACCTCCGCTCCCCGACCCGCGTCGGCGACCTCACGCTCGACACCGCATTCGGTCAGCTCTCGCCGGTGAACGTGACCGACGGCCGCGGGGACATCGCCTGGCTCACGGCGCCAGACGGATCCCGCACCACCCTCTCCCAGGACCTGGGATGGGGCTACGTGCAGGTGTTCACCACCCGCGTCTTCCCCACGGGCGGGAAGCTGATCGACGCCATCGCGATCGAGCCGATGACCGCGCCACCGAACGCCCTCAACTCCGGTCAGGATCTGCGCTGGATCGAACCCGGCCAGAGCTGGGGTGGCTCCTGGCGCCTTCGCTACGCTGAGGGCGACACAGGGGAGTAGTTCCCCGCGGAGAGATTCATGGCGACGAGCAGTTCCCGAACCCCCGCGCGAGATGCGCGCGAGATGAGCATCACCCGGTGGCGCCGCTACCTCGCGGACGAGCGGGCCGAAGCCGCCGTCTACCGCGAGTTGGCGGAGCGGAAGACGGGGCAGGAGCGGGAGATCCTCCTCGGCCTCGCCGAGGCGGAGGGACGCCACGAGTCGCACTGGCTCGCTCTGCTCGGCGACGATGTCGGGAAGCCCCTCAACGGCGACATCCGCACCCGGATGCTCGCCTTCCTCGCCCGGCACTTCGGTTCGCTCTTCGTGCTGGCCCTCGCACAGCGGGCCGAAGCCCGCTCTCCCTACGACGACGACACGGATGCCTCCGATTCGATGGCAGCGGACGAGCGCATTCACGGTGAGGTGCTCCGCGGTCTCGCTGCCCGCGGTCGCACCCGGCTCGCCGGATCGTTTCGTGCCGCGGTCTTCGGTGCCAACGATGGACTGGTCAGCAATCTCGCGCTCGTACTCGGGATCGGGGCGACGGGGGTTCCGGCCTCCACCGTGCTCTTCGCGGGGATCGCCGGCCTGCTGGCCGGGGCGCTGTCGATGGGGGCGGGCGAGTACGTCTCGGTGCGTTCGCAGCGGGAACTGTTGGAGGCATCCCGCCCCGATCCGGCGTCACAGGATGCGCTGGCGCACCTCGATGTCGACGCCAACGAACTCGCGCTCGTCTATCGTGCGCGCGGGATGAGTGCCGAGGACGCGGCTGCGCACGCCGCCGAGGTGCTCGCCACCCTGCACCTCGATGCCGATGCTCCCGACGCCGCCGGAGTGGACGAGCACGAGGCCCTGGGTTCGCCGTGGAACGCCGCCATCTCGAGCTTCCTGTTCTTCGCCTCCGGCGCCTTGATCCCGGTTCTCCCCTACCTGTTCGGCGCGCCGAGCGGGATAGCAATTGCGATTGCGTCCGCCGCCGTTGGAATCGCGTTGCTCGGCACCGGCGCCGTGGTGGGCATCCTCTCGGGTGGTTCGCCCCTCAAGCGAGCGCTCCGCCAGCTGCTGATCGGATTCGGGGCCGCCGCCGTCACCTACCTGCTCGGACTCCTCTTCGGCGCGACCGGGTTGTAGGCACGCAGCTGTGCCGCTACTCGCCCACCACGGGCACCGATGCGCTCGCGGCCTCGACCCGTGCGCGGTCGCCGGCGATGAACAGGTATTCCGTGTTGCGCAGGTGCGACACCGTTCCGACCTTCACGCCGGCGGGCGAATGGATACCGATCTGCGCCCCGACGTAGCGCTTGGCGTCGAAGGCGAGCATCCGGACCTCCTGGTGGCCGGCATCGCGTAATGCTGTCATCATCTGCACCGGTGTGATCCACGCCTCGTCGTTGTACGAGACCACGACGGTGTCGGCCCGAACCTCTCCGAGAAGCGCCGCAAACGCCGCCGGCATCTCGCGCTTGCGATTGAAGACGCTCTTGGTGGCATCGTCGCGACTGTCGATCCGCTTGCGGGCGACCCCGTATGCCTCGGGTCCGTCCCACCGCACCAGGGTCTCCCAGACGTGATAGTTGGTGAAGTAGCGATGCTGGTTGTACGGAGGATCCAGGTACATCAGCTCGGTTTCGGGGAGGGACCGCACGACCTCGCGCGCATCCCCCCGCACGGCGAGCCCGGGGCCGTCGAGCAGCATGGGGACGCGCAGCTCGAGTTCGCGGGCCGCGCGCGGCGCCCAGCTCTTGAGGTACGCCATCTGCACACCGGTGGTCGAGTCCACCCGGTCGGCGGCGAGAAGCAGCGCCGACAGGAGGAGGGGTTCGAGGGCAGAGCCCGCATAGTCGGCCGCGATCGCGTCGCGGATCGCGTCGATGCGGGCGCCATTCCTCGGCTGGAAGTAGCGGGCCTCCTCGCAGAAAGTGCGCGTCACGTAGCCCGGGGTGCCCGCGAGCGAGCCGAGACGGGCCAGCGCATCGGCGAGTTCCGCAGGGTCGATGGCGGCCGCATCCGTCTCCACGAAGCAGCGGGCGAGCACCTCGCTGTAGCTGGCGATGTCTACCGCGGTGACGTGGATGCCGCGGCGCTTGAACTCCTGAGCCACCCGTGTCGTGCCCGTGAACAGGTCGACGGCGCTCCGGGCGCCCACGGCCGATGCGATCCCCCCGAGCACCGGAACCAGCGTGCGCTTGCTGCCCAGGTACTTGATCACCCTCGGTATTCTCCCCCGGCGTGAGAGGGCAGCGTGACCCGCGGCTACGGGACCAGGATCAGTTTGCCCACCGAGCTGCGATCGCGGAGCGCGCGGTGCCCATCGGCCACGGTGTCGAGGGTGTAGTGGCGGCCGGTCACCGCACGCAACTCACCGCGTGCCAGCATCCCGAGCAGATCGGTGACGGCCTCGACCAGCATCGCCGGGCGCTGGGTGACGTGCACGAGCCAGAAGCCGATGACCGCGGTGCTGTGCGCCATCAGCGTGCTGGTGGCGACATCGTGCGGCGGCACTCGCCCCGCCATGCCGAACACCGCGAGCCGTCCGAAGGGCGCCAGCGCGCGGAGGCTCGCGTCGAAGACGGCGCCGCCGGTCATCTCCAGCACGATGTCGACGCCGTGGCCGCCGTTGGCCTCGCGCAGCGCCGCGTTCAGGTCCTCCACGTTCGAGTCGATGGCGACATCGGCACCGAGCTCGAGCGCGAGCGCACGCTTCTCCGGTGACGACGCGGTCGCGATCACCCGGCCGGCGCCCCACTTCTTCGCCAGCTGGATCGCGATCGTGCCGACGCCGCCGGCTCCCGCGTGCACGACGACCGTCTCGCCGACCGCGAGGTGGGTGCTGGTGCGGAGCAGGTGCCAGGCGGTCGCGCCCTGCACGAGCGTGGTCAGTGCGTCCGCGTCCGTCACCCCATCCGGGATCGGGAACAGCCTGGCGAGATTGACCGCCACGCGTTCGGCGTATGCGCCACTGGAGGCGAAGCCGACCAACCGTCGACCGTCGGGGTCTCGCACCACGACCTCGCTGCCCGGGATGAAGGGCAGCGTCTGCTTGCTGAGGTATGAGTCCTCGGTCTGGTGGGTGTCGGCGAAGTTCAGGCCGGCGGCGAGCACGTCCACGACCACTTCGCCGTCGGACGTGACGGGTTCGGGAACCTCGCTCACCACGAGTGTCTCCGGACCGCCGAACTGAGTGAGCTGAATAGCGCGCATAGCGACGACGCTACTCGGACGAACCGGCCGGAGCCGAACGCGCGTCCCACCAACGGGCGAGGATGTTCCACACGCCGAGCACGAGAAGGGCCCCCGCGATCCCGTTGAGAACGCCGCCGACGACGTCGGTGGGGTAGTGCAGGCCGAGGTAGAGACGGGACCACCCGACGACGACGAGGAGCACCGCCGCGATGATCCCGATCACGACCCGTGCACCCCGGGTCCCGGCCACGGCCATCACGGCCACCGCCAGTGCGGCGATGAAGGCGACGTGGCCGCTGGGATAGCTGAGGGTGCTGGGGGTGATGTCGACGTGGTGTGTCAGCGATGCGGTCGACGGGCGGGGCTGGTGCACGAGGTACTTCGTCACCAGGCAGGTCACCCACCCTGCGCCGGTGACAATACAGACGCCGAGACCGCGGCGCCACGAGACCGTTGCCCAGAGCATCAGGAAGAGCACGACGAGGATCGCCGCGACCACCACCGGATGATCGAGCGTGTCGAGGGCCCTCGCCACGGAATCCAGTGCCGGACTGTTGCGTCGGTTGATGGCGTCGATCACTCGCAGTTGCGGAGTGGCCAACGCCGGAACCAGACGGATCGCCAACCCGAGAACCACCACCACCGCGAAGAGGCCGAGGCTCACCGCGAGCCAGTGGCGAGGAGCGTGAAGGACCGCCGAACGAAGCGCGCGCATGTGCCTATTGAAGGCCGTTCGCCGGAGAAAATCGAGACAACGCCCCGAGGGAGTACGCAACGGACGTGACCCGCTGCCGCAACCAGGTCTCAGGCCGTGGCGACGAAGAAGCCACCGGCGCGAAGCGGGCGGTGCTCCAGAATACGAGACCGATGATCCCCGTTCGTCGCGCTCGACCGTGCGTCGAGGCGCATCGTCGCGGGATCCGCGTGCACGTGGTGGGCTCCGCCCACGCAGACGTAGACGTACGCCGATTGCGGGGTCGGCGCGGTGTTGAACCGGTAGACGACACCGGATCCGCAGCGTGCGCAGGTCTCCATGACTGAGACGGTAAGCGGTGCAGCAGGGCGAGCGGAAGTGGTTCACAGAGAATTCACTCGCTCGGGGGGCATCCTCACAGTTTCTGGTCGGCTCTCCCGTCGGCCGGCATTTCCTTTCCCACGGCGTGGGGTCGAGGATGGGGGAACGATGACGTCAGAACTGCGCAGCGCCGCCTGGTATTCGGGCACAGACCGCAACTCATACATCCACCGGGCATGGATGCGCCGCGGGGTGCCATCGAGCGCGTTCGAGGGGCGGCCGCAGATTGCCATCGCAAACACGGCATCCGATCTGACCCCCTGCAACAGCCATCTCGATGAGGTGGCCCGGTCGGTCGCGAACGGCATCTACGAGGCGGGCGGTATCCCGCTGGAGCTGCCGGTGGTCTCGCTGGGCGAAACGCAGGTGCGCCCGACCGCGATGCTGTGGCGCAACATGGCGGCGATGGCGACGGAGGAGATGCTGCGGGCGAACCCGATCGACGGGGTGGTGCTGCTGGGCGGGTGCGATAAGACGATTCCGGCGCTGCTGATGGCGGCGGCATCCGTCGACCTGCCCGCGGTCGTGGTGCCGGGCGGGCCGATGCTGACCGGGCACTTCCGAGGCGAGGCGCTGGGATGCGGCACCGACGTCTGGCGTCTCAGCGAGGAGGTGCGCGCCGGCACCCTGTCGAACGAGCAGTTCCTGCGCTCTGAGTCGTCGATGATCCGCAGCGCGGGGCACTGCAACACGATGGGCACGGCATCGACGATGGCCCTGGTGGCCGAGGCGCTCGGGACGGTCATCCCCGGCCTCGCCGGCACCCCGGCGCCCGATGCGCGCCTGCTGGAGGCGGCGCACGAGACCGGCCGCCTTGCCGTGCAGCTGGTCGCCGACGACCGGCGCCCGTCGACCTTTCTCACGAAGGGCAACTTCCACAACGCGATCGTGGCGCTCGCCGCGATCGGCGGTTCCACGAACGCCGTCGTGCATCTGCTCGCGATCGCGGGTCGCGTGGGGATCGAGTTGAGCATCGACGACTTCGACCGGATCGGCGCGAACGTGCCCCTGCTGGTGAATCTGCAGCCGGCCGGCCAGTACCTGATGGACGATCTGTTCCGCGCTGGCGGATTCCTGGCGGTGCTGCGCGAGGTGAAAGACCTGCTCGATCCCGACGCCCTCACCATCACCGGCATGCCGCTCGTCTCCTACCTGGATGACGCGCGCATCTGGGATCCCGAGGTCATCACCCCGCGCGACGCGGCCCTGCTGCCTGCTGCCGGCATCTCGATGCTGCGTGGCTCGCTCGCACCGGGTGGCGCGATCATCAAGCCGGCCGCGGCATCCCCTCATCTGCTGAAGCACCGCGGTCGCGCGGTCGTGTTCGACTCGATCGAGGACTTCCACGCCCGCATCGACGACCCGGAACTCGACATCGACGCCGACTCGGTGATGGTGCTGCGCGGCTGCGGCCCGAAAGGCTACCCGGGCATGCCGGAGGTCGCCAACATGCCGTTGCCCACCAAGCTGCTGGAGCAGGGCGTCCGCGACATGGTGCGCATCTGTGATGGACGCATGAGCGGAACGGCATACGGCACGGTCATCTTGCACGTTACGCCGGAGGCCGCGGACGGCGGTCCGCTCGGGTTGGTGCAGACCGGCGACTGGATCTCGTTGGATGTGCGTGGCAAGCGGCTTGATCTCGAGGTCCCCGCGGACGAGCTGGCCGCTCGAACGCCGAATCAGGCCACCCTCGATGGTTTCGCGAAGCCACGCCGCGGCTGGGAGCGGCTGTATGTCGACCACGTGCTGCAAGCTGACACCGGGGCCGACCTCGACTTCCTGCGCGGTTCCGGCGGATCGAAGGTCAGCCGTGAATCGCACTGAAGCGGGAGAGAACATGAGTGAAAAACTCGTCGCCATCGTCACCGGCGGCGCGAGCGGAATCGGTGCCGCAACGGTCACCCTGTTGCGGCAGCGCGGCATCGAGGCGGTGGTCGTCGACCGGGACATCAGCGCGGTGCCCGACGGCATCCCGGCCTTCGTCTGCGACGTGACGGATGACGCGGCCGTCCCCGCAACGGTCGACGCGATCGCGGCCGAGTTCGGTCGACTCGACATCGTGATCAACAACGCCGGCATCGGCGCCACCGGCGACGTCGCCGCCAACCCGCCGTCGGAGTGGCTGCACGTCTTCGACGTGAACGTGGTCGCGATGGCTCGGGTTGCGTCGGCAGCTCTGCCGTACCTGCGGAACTCGGCGTGCGCCGCCATCGTCAACACCGCCTCGGTCGTCGCGTTGACCGGCGTGAAGCAGCGCGCGCTGTACGGCGCCAGCAAAGGAGCCGTCGTCGCGCTCACGCTCGCCATGGCGGCTGACCACGTCGGCGAGGGCATCCGAGTCAACGCGGTCGCGCCGGGGACCGCCGACACGCCGTGGGTCGGGCGACTGCTCGACGCCGCCGACGACCCGGTGCAGGCGGCCGACGCGCTGCGCAGGCGTCAGCCGATCGGTCGACTGGTCTCGGCCGACGAGGTGGCGAACGCCATCGTCTACCTCGCCTCGCCGGACGCCGCATCGACGACCGGCACGATCCTGAGCGTCGACGGCGGAATGGCGACTCTTCGGGTATGAACGACCAGCAGACGGCGGATGTCATGGTCGCCACCGAGGAGTCGTTCGACCTGGCGGAGGGACCGGTGTGGGATCCGATCCGACAGCGTCTGCTGTGGGTCGACATCCGCGAAGGGGAGGTGCTCGTCGGTCGCCTGCGCGACGACGGGACCATCTCGCTGGAAGAACGTGTGGCGACACCGGGGATGGTCGGCGCGGTCGCCGTCTCGGAGGCAGGCGACTGGATCCTGGCGGGCGAGCGGCGCATCCTGACGCGCTCGGCCTCGGGCGAGTTCGCCATGGGACCGGCGGTTCTGGGCTTCGGATCCGGCGAACGACTCAACGACGCCAAGATCGATCCCGCGGGCCGTTTCGTCGTCGGGACCCTGAGGATCGACGAGAGCGACACGACTCGGCAACGTCTGGTGGTGGTCCATCGGGACGGTCGCCTCGGCGATCTGGATGCCGACCTCACCCTCGCCAACGGTCTCGCCTGGACGGCCGACGGCGCGACGTTGTACAGCATCGACACGGGGCGTCATGCGGTCTACGTCCGAGAATACGATCCGGTCACGGGGACTGCCGGGCCGCGCCGGGTGCTCATCGCCATCGAGGGAGGAGTCCATCCCGACGGGATGTGCCTCGATGCCGATGGCTACCTGTGGATCGCGATGTGGGGTGGCGGTCAGGTGCGCCGCTATTCCCCCGATGGTCGCCTGGACCGCGTGATCGCGGTTCCAGCGCCCCACACCAGCTGCGTCGCCTTTGTCGGCCCTGACTTGGCCACCATGGTCATCACGACGGCTCGGAAGGGTCTCAGCGACGCGCAACTCGCCGAGTTCCCCTTCGCCGGCCGGCTCTTCACCGTGGATGCGGGGGTGCGTGGTCCGGCGCTGCCCGCGTGGTGCGGCCTCCCGAACTCCCTGCCGCCGACCGGCACACGATCCGCGTGACACTCCTGCGCGTGGGCCCGGTCAGCTTCGAACCGCCCGCCGCGTTCCCGCGGTCGGTGCCCGATCACCCCGCCCGCCCGCGATAGACTCCCTGCATCCTCGTTGCGATCTCGGACGGATAGACATGGGGCCCGGAGCGGCAGGTAGGGTCTCGGCATACGTCATGCTGGCTGACCCCAGCTATCTTGCCCAAAGCCTGAGCGCCTACTACGGGAAAGTCGACCGGATCGTCGTCTCCTACGACAGATCGGGCACTTCGTGGACGGGGACTCGCCTGCCCATCGCCCAATGCCTCGACATCGTGAAGACGATCGACACCGAGGGCAAGTGCGTCGAGGTGCCGGGAGACTTCGCCCGCCTCGACCACGATCCGCTGGCCAACGACACCTACCAGCGCCAGTCCGCCCTCGATGCGGCGTCCGAGGGGTCCGACTGGGTGCTTCAGCTCGACACGGACGAGGTCATGCTGAGCCCTGACGCCTTCTTCGCCTCCCTCGATCGGGCCGAAAGCACGGGGGCCGGGGGGCTCGACTTTCCGGCGCGGTGGTTGTACACGCGCGCGGCGCCGGGGCGATACCTGGAGCAGTCGAGCCGTTTCTGGCGCTTCGCGGCGTCGTACCCCGGTCCACTCGCGGTGCGCGCTGGCACCCGTTTGCGTCTGGCGAGGCAGGCCGATGTGACCCTTCATCGGGTGGATCTCCGCTCTCGCAACACCGACAAATGGCATCCGCGTGACGCTCCGGTGCACGAGGTGATCTCGCCAGAGGATGCGGTGATGCATTTCTCGTGGGTGCGTGACCCCGAGGTGATCCGGCAGAAGTTCGGCTGGTCGGGTCATACCGAGGAGATGACCCCGCCTGCGGTGTACCGGGCGTGGGCCTGGCGCACGCGTCACCCCTTCTTGACCGCGTGGACCTCGCCCACCCGCCGTCGCTCAGGCGGGTGGTATCGGGTCGCCACCGTCGCCGAGCCGCCGGGAGGCGAGCCGCCACGGCTCGTCTACGAGAGGTGAGCGGTCCCGTGAGCCACAGCGTCTGCATCGTGACCTATGAGCGGTCGGATTTCCTGCGACGATGCCTCCTGTCGATCGACGGCGGCGTCACCGATGACACGGATGTCGTGATCGTCGATGCGTCGACGGCCGACTCCTCGGCGATGGTCGCCGAACTGCGCGGCTCGGCCCGCTACGTGCACGCCCCCGGCCTGGCGGGATGGATGACGCGCTCGCGAAACGAAGCGTTGCGTCACGTCCGCGGAGATGTCGTCAGCTTCCTCGACGACGACGTCGTGGTGAGCGCGGGATGGCAGGCCGCCGTCCTGACGGCGTTCGCGGATCCCTCGGTGGATGCCGTGTCCGGCCGCACCCGCAACCTGCAGCCGGGGGAGGAGCACTACGAGCTGCCGATCGGCCGCCTGCGAGCCAACGGCTCTCTCACCGAGGGTTTCGCGTCGCTGCCCGCCGCCCCCGTCGACGTGGATCACGGCATCGGCGCCAACATGTCCTTCCGGAGAGCGATGCTCGCGATGCTCGGCGGATTCCGCGATGACTACCCCGGAACGGCGATGCGAGAAGACACCGACATCTTCCTGCGCATCCTGCGACTCGGCGGACGATCCGTCTTCGCCCCCGATGCGGTCGTGGACCATCTGCCGGCGCCGCACCAGAAGGGGCAACGCTTCGACACGCGGTACAAGCTGTACTCCCGCCGCAACCACATGGTGCTGTTGGCCCGCCATGCGGGGATCCGGTCGGAGCTTCTTCGACGGTGGATCGGCAGCGAATTGCGGCAGGTGGCCGGCGCTCCGACGTTGCCCGCCCGGGTCGGCAGATTGGGGGTCACCGTGCTCGGGATCGGCTGGGGCGCAGTGGCCATGGCGCGGCAGGCATCCTGGGCGCCGAGCTCGCCGGTGCGGGAGGACGCTCTCGGCCGGGAATTGCGCGGCACGCTCACCCGCTAACCACGGAACGCCCTGCCAACGACCACGATGAGGACCCCATGAAACTGATGCGCATCGGCCCGGTTGGCCTCGAAAAGCCCGCCGTGCTCGCCACCGACGACAGCTATCTGGACCTCTCCGACGTGGTCACCGACTTCGACGAGGCCTTTTTCGGCGGCGGCGGGATCGAGCGAATCCGCCCGATTGTCGCCGAGCGACTCGCGGGGGGCGCGGCGACGCTGCCGATCGGAGAACAACGCGTCGGCGCTCCTTTCGCGCGCCCGCACCAGATCCTGTGTATCGGGCTGAACTACCGTGACCACGCGGCCGAGACCGGACAGGCGGTTCCCGAGGAGCCGATCCTGTTCACCAAGTCGCCGAACACTCTGATTGGCCCCAACGACGATGTGCGTATTCCGCGCGGGTCGACGAAGCCCGACTGGGAGGTCGAGCTCGGCATCGTCATCGGTGCCCGGGCCAGCTATCTCGACTCGGTCGAGGAGGCTGCCGGGGTGATCGCCGGCTACTGCGTCGTCAACGACGTCAGTGAGCGCGCCTTCCAGCTCGAGCGGAGCGGCCAGTGGTCGAAGGGTAAATCGGCCGAGACGTTCAACCCCGCCGGTCCCTGGCTGGTCACCCCCGACGAGGTGCCCGATGTGCTCGCCCTCGACATGTGGCTGGATGTCAGCGGCACCCGCCGGCAGACCGGCTCGACATCGACGATGATCTTCGACCCGTTCGTCATCGTGCAGTACCTGTCCCAGTTCCTGGTGCTCGAGCCGGGCGACCTGATCAACACCGGCACCCCTCCTGGCGTGGGCATGGGCTTCACGCCCCCGATCTGGTTGCGGCCGGGCGACGTCATGGAGCTCGGCATCCAGGGGCTTGGTCGGCAGCGCCAGAGCGTGCTGGCTCCTCGGTGAAAGCGTTCACCATCACCGGTCCCGGCCTGGCCGGTGTCGAGGATGTCGCGCCCCCCGCCGCCGCGCCCGGCGAGGTCGTCGTCGATGTGGCTCGTGCGGGGGTCTGCGGCACCGACATCGAGTTCTTCACGGGCCAGATGCAGTACCTCGACGACGGCCATGCCCGGTACCCGATGCGGATCGGTCACGAGTGGATGGGCACGGTCTCGGCGGTGGGGGACGGCGTCGACCGCTCCTGGCTGGGACGGCGCGTGACCGGCGACACGATGCTCGGCTGTGGTGTCTGCCGCCGCTGCCGTGGAGGCACCCAGTGGGTGTGCGAGTTCCGCACCGAGGTCGGCATTCGCGGGGGCCGCCCTGGCGCCCTCGCCGAGCAACTCGCGGTCCCGGCGTCCTCTCTTCACGCGCTGCCTGATGCCGTGGATGACGCTCTCGGTGCCATGGTCGAGCCCGGAGGCAATGCGCTCCGCGCCGTCTGGGGCGCCCATCTGTCTCCCGGCGACCGCGCCCTGATTCTCGGACCGGGCACGATCGGCCTGCTGGCGGCGATGTTCGCTCGGGCCGCGGGTGCCGAGGTTCACCTCGTGGGTCGATCCCCCCGGGCGATCGGCTTCGCGCACTCTCTGGGGTTTGAGAACGCGTGGGACGCGGACACCCTGCCCGGTGACCTTGCATGGGATGCCGTGATCGACGCCTCGAACGCCCCCGCACTCCCCGCGAAGGCTCTCGAGCTCGTCGAGCCGGCCAAGCGCGTCGTCTACATCGGTTTGGCGGGCTCCCCCAGCCTCATCGACACCCGTACCCTCGCGCTCAAAGACGTCACCGCCGTCGGTGTGCTGAGCGCATCCCCCGGGCTTGCCGCCACCATCGAGGCGTACGCGCGCGGTGACATCGACCCGCGACCCCTGATCGCCGCCACCGTTCGACTCGACGAGCTCGCTGCGGTGCTCGCCGGGACCCCACCAACCGGTGCCGGCCCCGGCCCCAAGGTGCAGGTGTCGATCACTCGGTGACGTCGCCGCAGACGATGCGGGTGCTCTCGACCGGCGTTCGTCAACTTGTAGAATGACGGCACGATGGTGGAGGAGGCGCACATGGTCGGGCGACGGGTTCCCGGTTCATTGGAAGCAACGGTGCTGCAGCGACTCTGGGATTCGGAGGCGCCGCTGTCGAGCCGCGCGATCCGGGAGAGCTTCGACGGTCAGGATCAGCCGGGGATCACGACCGTGCTGACGGTGCTCGATCGGCTTCAGAAGAAGGGTCTCGTGTTGCGCACACCGGGCGAAGGCATGTCGCTCTTCTCCGCTGTTCGTTCCGCCTCGAGCGACACCGCCTCGGCAATGGGTCGACTGCTGGAGCGGGCAGACGACCGCGAAGCCGCGCTTCTGTACTTTGCGGGCCAACTCGATGCGAGCGATATCGAGGCCCTCCGCAAAGCGCTCGAGCCGCGATGATCGCCGCGATCATCCTCCCGCTCGGATTCGCCATGGCGGTGATCCTGTTCGCCCCTCAGCTGTTGTCGCACGGTGACTGGCGAATTGCCCACCCCCGGATCGCCCTTCGTGCCTGGATGGTCGCCTTTGTCTCCGGTGGAGTCGCACTCCTGACCAGCCTCGGTGCGGCGCTGACCGAGATCCTGTTCTCGCTGTCAGGTACGGCGAGCGGGTGGCTCGGTCCCGTCGCCGTCACGCTGTTCGGCTGGGTGGGGCTTGCCTCGGTGGGCGGCCTGATCGCTCTCGCCGTATCCCGTTTCGAGCCCATGTCGGCGGCGGAGCGCCGCACGAACGTGCACATCGTGCTGGCGGCGGCCGCAGCGACCTACCGCCGAGAACGGCTTCGCGGCGTCGACGTGAGCTTCGTCGAGTCGTCGTGGCCGACCGCGATGGCGACTCGCGCAACAGGGCGGCAGATTCTCGTCAGCCGGGGTCTTGACGAGTTGCTCGCACCGGCCGAACTGCGATCCGTGCTCGAGCACGAGCGCGCGCACCTCACCGACGGCCACGACCGCGTCGTCAGGCTCGCCCGGCTGAACCTCGCCTGCTTCCCCTCCTTGCTGGGCGCCCGCTCGTTCGACCGTGGCGTCACTCTGCTGGTCGAACTGGCGGCCGACGATCTCGCAGCCCGCCGCTGCGGGGTGACGGCCTGTGCAGATGCGCTGGACGCGATGGCACGGGCAACCGGCAGCGAGTCGGTGGCGCTGCGCGCGACCCGGCTTCGGCAGGGTGGCGTGCGGAGCGCAGCCCGGCGTCGGACAACGGGCTCGTCCGCCGCGGAGGTGGCGGGGGTCTAACCCCGGCTCGGTCGGAAGTTGCGGAGCCGGAGCGAGTTCGAGACGACCAGCACGGACGACACGGCCATCGCCGCGGCCGCGATCAACGGGTTCAAGAATCCGAGGGCGGCGATCGGGATCGCCGCGATGTTGTAGCCGAACGCCCACACCAGATTCAGGCGGATGGTGCGCAGCGTCCGACGGGACAGCCGGATGGCATCGACGACCGAGTGCAGATCGTCTCGGACGATGATGATGTCGGCCGCCTTCATGGCGATGTCGGTGCCCAGGACCATCGCGAGCCCGAGGTCCGCGGTCGCCAACGCCGCGGAGTCGTTGATGCCGTCGCCCACCATCGCGACCCGGCGACCCTGCGACTGGAGCTGCGCGATGTAGGCGGCTTTGGCATCCGGGAGCACGCGTGAGCGCACCTCCTGGATGCCGACGGCCTCGGCCACGCGGCGGGACGCGCCGTCCGAATCACCGCTGAGCAGCACGGTCGCCAGCCCGAGCGCGTGCAACTCGGCGACCGCCGCGCGAGCGGACGGTCGCACGTCGTCTGCGAAGGTCATTCGGCCGATCACCCGCCCCCCCACGGCGACCTGCACGACGGTCTCACCGCTCGACTCGTCCTCGTTGCTCGCCAGAACCGCGATGCCCTCATGCGCGAGGATCCCGGCGTGCCCGACGATCACGACGGTGCCGTCCACCTCGGCGCGCGCCCCGAGACCGGCGAGCGTTCGGAACTTTCGGGACGCCGGGGGACGCCCGATCGTGCGCGCGGCATGCTCGAGGATCGCCGTCGCGATCGGGTGAGTCGATCCGGTCTCCACGGCGGCGGCGAAGCGAAGCACCTCATCCGGGTCTCCGCCGTCGATGGCCGTGACGTCCGTCAGCCGCATCGAGCCGGTCGTGAGTGTTCCCGTCTTGTCGAACACGACGGTATCGATGGTGCCGCTCGCCTCGAGAGCGTCCTGTCCCTTGATCAGGATGCCGAGCTGACCGCCGCGGCCGACGCCGACCATGAGGGCGGTGGGGGTCGCCAGGCCGAGGGCGCACGGGCAGGCGATGATCAGGACGGCGATCGCGTTGGCGAGTGCGACGGATGGCGTCGCGCCGACCAGGAGCCAGACGAGCAACACGACGACGGCCAGGGCGATCACGACCGGCACGAAGACGGAGGTGACCCTGTCGACGAGCTTCTGCACGCCCGCCTTGCGCCGCTGGGCCTCATCGGCGATGGCGGCCATCTGGGCGAGTCGGGTCGTGGCGCCGACCGCCGTCGCCTCGATCACCAGACGCCCGGTCAGGTTGGTCGTGCCGCCGATGACCTCCGCGCCGGTGCCGACATCTGCCGGCAGGGATTCGCCGGTCATCGGACTGGTGTCGATCGTGGAGACACCGTCGACCACGCGACCGTCCGCGACGAATCGCTCTCCTGGCAGGACGACGAAGCGGTCGGCGACCGTGAGCTCCTCGGTCGGCACGAGCACCTCGCCGTCCGGCGTCACCACGCGGACTTCCTTCACGGCGAGGTCGCTGAGGGCCTGGAGCACGTCTCCGGCCCGCCGCCGCGAGCGTGTCTCGAAGTAGCGTCCGGCGAGTTGGAAGGTGACCATGCCGGCCGCGACATCCAGGTAGATCGCGTCAGCGCCTGCCGGCGTGGTGCCGAAGCCCAGCCAGTAGCCGGGCGAGTCTGACGGCGCGAAGATGATCGTGTAGACGGCCCAGCCGAACGACACGAGCGACCCGAGCGTGATGAGCACATCCATGCTGAGTGTGCCGTGACGCAGGCCGCGCCAGGTCGCCTTGTGGAACGGCCACGCGGCCCAGAAGACGATCGGGATCGCCAGTGCGATGCACAGCAACTCCCACCCCGGGAACCGCATCGCCGGCACCAGCGCGAGCAGGATGGTCAGATCGCCCAGCGGAATCGCGAGGAGCGCCGACACCGCGAGCCGACGGAGCAGCGAGCTGAGGCGGACCGTTGCGGCGCGCTCGGTCCAGGCGTCGCTGCCCGGTTCGTGCACGACCGCGGTGTAGCCGGCGCGCTTCACCGCCGCAATGGCCAGCTCCGCATCCGCCTCCCCGAGGCCGGTGATCCATGCCCGGTCGGTCGCCAGGTTGACGCTCGCCACAGCGCCGTCGATTTTGTTCAGCGAGCGCTCGACCGCGTTCGTGCAGGCGGCACAGGTCATCCCGCCGATATCGAGCTCGAGATGGAGCGCGGTCCGGTCAGCGGGAGGAGCGGGGTCGAGCCGGGTCATGGCGTCCTCTCCGGTTGGGCAGGTTTCCGCTCGGCGAAGCGCGCCAGCATGTCGTTGTACGCGTCGAAGCTGACGTCGGTTCCCTCGTCGAGGTGCCGGTCCGTGCGCTTGGCGAGTCGGGCATCCTGTCGCGACCACTGCGTGACCAGGGAGACGACGACGACGATGAGAGGTAACTCGCCCGCCGACCAGGCGATTCCCCCTGCCAGGTATTGATCCGACTTCAGCGACATCCACGGTTCGTCGAGGTAGCTGTAGAACGTGTTCGCGATGATGTCCTTGCTGGTCATCACGGCGACGCCGAAGAAGGCGTGGAATGGCATCGCGGCCAGCACGAACCCGAGCTTGCCGATGTAGGGGAGCGGGCGCGGCGGGAGGTCGACGCCGATCACGATGGCGTAGAAGAGGTAGCCGATCGAGAGGAAGTGCAGGTTCATCAACTGGTGCGACCAGTGGTACCGCATGGCGTTGTCGAAGATCGGCGTGAAGTAGAGCGCGTAATACGATCCGATGAAGACCACGAACACGTAGAGCGGGTTGTACCCCATTCTGAGTACCCGCGAGTGCAGCAGCGTGTTCAGCCACTCGTGCGGGCCCGCCGCGACCTGCGCCGGGTGCGCCGTTGTCGCCCGCAGCATCAGGGTGACAACACCACCGAGAACCAGCAGCAGCGGCCCGAGCATGTTGAGACTCATGTGGAAGGCCATGTGCACGCTGAAGGAGGCGCCGGAGTAGCGGTTCACCCCACTCGAGGTGGTGAGGTCCACCACGATCCAGCCGAGCAGCCACGCCGTCGTGCGCCCGCGGGACCAGAGGTCGCCGCGGCGCCGGAGCCGACGAACCGCCGCGAGATAGGTGACCACTCCGATCACCGACATCGTCAAGAACAGGATGCTGGGTCGCCAATCGAACGCGAGGGCCAGCCAGGTGGGCGGTGCGCTGACGTTGTAGCCGAGGAAGTTCTGCGCGATCGAGGTCGGGATGAAGAACTGGGGCGGCGGGATCCTGGTCATGGCGATCACCGCGGCGAGGGCGCCGGCGGCGAACAGGCCGGCGATCGCGAAGCGAGCTGTGCGAAGGGGTGCCGACCAGCCGCGACGACCCACGAGCGTGACGAGCAGGATCGCGACGACACACACCTCCTTGGCGAGGAACAACCACCCGGTCGGCGTCGCGACAATGCTCGTTCCCGCCAGCTCGAAGGGGATGACCACCGCATCCGCGGCGAGTGCGAAGCCGCCGCTGACCGCGAGCGCGGTTCGAAGCCGAGCGGGGATGGTGGTGTGCGGGATCGCGAACTCGAGCACCACGAGCCCGATCAGCACGGCGAAGGCCGGCACGCCGTACATGCTCGCGTCGCCGCCGTAGTCGTGGTTCGGCCCGACCAGAACCTGCGTCACCAGCACGGGCGCCAGCAGCGCGATCGCCGCGAGAGCGGCGCTCACCAGGACCGCGACCCAGGTGCGTGTGACGAAGCAGACGATCGAGATGACTGCCGCGACGATCGCGACGAAGATCCATGCCCCCGGAAGGTAGCTGCCGAAGAGAAGATGCGAGAGTGCCCCGGGTTGCATGGCGGCGGCGATCGAGACGCCGTTGGCATCCGCCGAATCCACGACGGTGAGGAACGCGGCGCTGAGGAACCACACGATTCCCGACCACATGGCGACGTCGAGCTCTCGCCCGCCGCCCGTCCGCATGCGGTCGCGACCGGTGCGCGCCACCAGGAAGGCCACCCGGATCAGCGCGGCAAGGCACAGCGCCCCCGCCGCCGTCGCCACCCCGTTGAGCATGGCGCTGGTCACCGCGGTGGTCGCGCCCGGATAGCCGTGTGAGATGCGGGAGTATGGCGTGCTCCCCAGGAGGGTTGCCGTCGTCGCGCCCGCTGCCAGCGGGATCGCCGCGAGCACGAGCAGAAGAGCACCTCGGCCGCCTCGGGCGGGCCGTGAGTACTCGGCGGGGATGGCGGCAGCGACGGCGGGGGTGGCTGCGAGCTCAGGCGAGGGCGTAGCCGGCCTCTTCCAGAGCCGCGGAGACCTCGGCCTCGGTGAGCGGTCGAGAGCTGACAACCGTCGCATCGCCGCTGCGGTAGTCGGCGGCGACGGATTCGACACCGTCAAGACCGGCGAGCGCCTCGCTCACGTGATGGTCGCAGTTCTCGCAGGTCATGCCGGACACGGCAAAGGTATTTTCCATGGGGGTTTCCTTTCGGTGTGAACCCGTCTGCCAGGATATGTCGCGGTTCTGAGTGTCAGGCCCGGAGGTCAGGCTGCTCGACGCGCGGTGGCAGTTTGCGATCGCACGCGAGATATTCTACTTTCAGTAGAGCCGTTCTACATTCTGTAGAGCGAAAGCCAGAAGAGGACCCGATGAGTTCACCGACTGCTCCTTCCGGGGTAGCAGCCGCACGGAACGCGCACGCGATCCGCGTGTCGATCCCGACGGATCGGAGGCGATGGCTTCAGCTCGCCCTGGCGACGATCTGGGTGCTTGCGGGCATCCTGCAATACCAGAGCTACATGTTCAGCACCTCCTTCTCCTCAGACATGCTCGCCGGATTCGCGCACGGCAGTCCGCAGTGGCTCGCCTCATCGGTGTCGTGGGCGACCAAGATCGTTGCCAGCAACCCCGTGGTGCTCAATGCGGTGTTCGCCACGCTCCAACTTCTGATCGGCCTGGGAATCGCCTGGCGGCGCTCACGGAAAGCGGCGCTCGTCGTCTCCGTAGCCTGGTCGTTGGTGGTGTGGTGGTTCGGGGAGTCGTTGGGGGGGCTGCTGTCCGGGGTCGCCAGCCCGCTCACCGGGGCTCCCGGCGCGGTCGTGCTGTACGCGATTCTCGCGGTCATGCTGTGGCCGACCGAACGTTCGACGGCCGGTACCTTCGTCGCATCCCAGCCCATCGGGGCGATGGCGTCGAAGATCCTGTGGGTAGTGGTCTGGGGCGGCCTGGCCGCCCTGAACCTGCAACCCGCGCTCCTCACGGCGGGTGCTCTTCACGACATGGTGTCCGGGATGGGGGAGGGTCAACCGGCGTGGCTGCGCGCGCTCATCGAC
Source organism: Acidobacteriota bacterium (assembly GCA_019351995.1). Lineage (GTDB taxonomy): Bacteria > Actinomycetota > Actinomycetes > Actinomycetales > Microbacteriaceae > Lysinimonas. The sequence continues at coordinate 7,233 of JABBOD010000005.1, read as the reverse complement.
GGCTTCGCGAGCCTGAGCGAGCACAACAGCATCCCGTTGATGACCACCGGCACGATCATCCTGGGACTCATCGCGGTCGGAATCTTCGCACCCCCGGCCATCACCCGGGGTGTGGTGGTCGCCGCCATCGTGGTGTCTGCCTTCATCTGGCTGATCGGCGAAGCGGCGGGCGCGGTCTTCGGTGGGCAAGCCACTGACGTCAACTCCGGCCCGCTGCTGGCGCTGATCGCTCTGGCCTACTGGCCGCAGCTGCCGTCGAGGGCAGCCGAGTGACCGGCCCCGTGTGGCTGGCCGCGATCCTCGGGGTGGTGATGCTGGGGGCCGCCGTCGCATCCGTCGCCCGCATCGTGATCGCCGGGCGCAGCAGCCGAGTCAGCGACTACGGAATCGACGGCCACAACGTGCTCATGGGAGTCTCCATGGCCGGAATGCTGATTCCGGGGCTGTTCATCGTCACCGCCGGTCCCTCGACCGTGATCTGGCTGATCGTGTGGCTCCTGCTCGCCCTCTGGTTCGCGATCACCGTGATCCAGGACGTGATCGATCGCCGTCCTGGTCATCGCTTCACGGGCCATCACGTTCCCCATCTGGTGATGGCGGGGGCGATGGCCTACATGTTGGCGGTGATGAACTCGAGAGGATCGCATATGGGCTCGGGCGGCCCCGGGCACATGTCCGGGGTGAGTGACATGGCGACGGGAGCACCGCTCGTGCCCTGGCCAACGCTGGACTACGCGTTCGTGATCTTCATGCTCGGCTATGCCGTCCTGGTCATCGACCGCCTGCCCGCCATCGCCCTCGCCATCGCGGATGACCCGCGGCCTCTTGCGCCGCGTCTGGCGGCGGCGATCAATATCGCCATGGCGTTGACGATGGGCTACACGCTCGTGATGATGTTCGCCTGAGGCAGCGGACAAGGCGACGGTCGATGACGCCTTACAGAATCCGAACACTCCGCTCACCAGGGGCGAGCGAGGGCCGCCTATCGTCCGGTGCATGGCGAAGAAGAGGTTCATCTGGGTGACGATCGCGGGCGCCGTCGTCGTGGCATTGACGGTGTCGGCGTTTGTCGCGAACGCCACATCGCAGATCGGAACCGCGAAAGCCGAATACCTGGCTCGACGGGTGCTGCTCGACCCGACTCCGGCCGACGTCGCTCGCCTCAGCACCGCCTCGTCGGTCGCGGACGCCGTGAACATGCTGTTCGCCGCGCCGCCCGCGGCAGACACCGCGGCATACCAGTCCGGGGTGAAGGCGCTCAGCGCCACCGCGAGCAGCTACCCGAACCCGGTCGCATTCGCCGACGTGGCGTACACCTATCAACTCGCCCATGACCCGAACCAGGCCCAACTCAAGCTCTACTACCTGTGGGAGAACGTGTTCTCCGTTGACGCGCAGGACAAGGACAACGGAATCACCTACGGCGACGTCGGAAAGCTTCATGACCTCCTCTACGCCGATGCGACCGGCAGTTACCTGACGATGCTCGAGAACGTGCAGACGAACTATGCCCTGGATCGTTACCTGAACCTCACCCAGTCGAAAGCCGCCAACCCGAACGAGAACTTCTCCCGCGAACTCATGCAGTTGTTCATGATGGGCGCGTCCACGCCGCTCGACCCGAGCGACTCGCACCCCAACTACACCGAGACCGACGTGAACCAACTCGCCCACATCCTCACGGGATACGTCGCGACACCCGACCATCAGATCCAGTTCAGGCCCGCCCAGCACTACACGGGACCCACAACATTTCTCGGATCCGCGTTCAACGACCCGGCGCACGTGATCCAGTACATCGCGTCGAAGCGCTCTCAGCAGATGTCCCTCTTCCTCGCGAGCAAGTTGATGCACTACTACGTCTCCGACACTCCGTCCGCCGCGGACCTCACGGCATTCGCCGCGGTCATCGAGAAGAACAACTTCCAGATCCTGCCGTCGCTCACCTGGTTGCTGAGCTCCGACATCATGTTCCGCCCGCAGTACATGCAGGCCGATCGATACAAGACTCCGCTTGAACTGGTCGCGTCGTATTACTCCACCCTGTACGGCAGGAACGACTATGCGGCCACTCCGAACGGGACTTTTCTCGCCGCGCTGAACTTCGCGCCCTACCTGCCGGGAAGCGTCTTCGGGCGCGACGGCTTCAACTCGAACGCCCTGTTCTATTCCGGCACGATTCTGAACTCGTGGGTGAGCACCAACTATCGTCTCGTGCACGCTCCCGGACAGGCCCTCCCGCCGAACATCGCGGCGCTGAAACAGTCGGCGCCGACGCCGGACCGTTTCGTTGCCGCGCTGAGCGCGCAGCTCTACCTGGGTGCGACACTTCCTGCTGCGACCCAGCGACAGCTTGTCGACTATCTCGGTGCGAGCATGAGCGACGCGAAGATCCGGGATGTCGTGTCGTTGATGCTCGATCAGCCGGAGTTCCTCGCGCAAGGGGGGAACCTGCAGGCCTCCCCCATCCCGGCCACCAACGAGACGTCGACGAGTTCGAGCCCGAAGCTGGTCGTGGTGCGCCTTCGTGGCGGGTTCGACTATCAGCAGCTCGTCGCGAATACATCGGATCCCGCGTACGCGGCCGACCGCGGCTCCTTGGCTTTGACCCCCGCCACCAGTTCCCCGCTGGGCAACGGGTATGTGCTCAACAATGTGGCGAGCTCGTTGCTCCCCGCTGTGACGTCCGGGCAGGCTTCGTTCATCAACGCGGTGGGGCTTCCCGGTCAGATTCGAGCACACGACATCGCGTCACGGCAGATGGAGACCGGGTTGGCGAGCGACGGAATCCTCGCGAACTTGCAGAAAGCGGACCCGTCGCGCGCGCTGATCTCGCTGTCGCCCACGCCGCCGACCATGATGACCGGCACGTCGAGCCTTCAGATCGGGTCGGGCAATCAGAGCCTTTTCCCCCGGGCGGCAGGCTCGGCGACCCAGACGACCATTCGCACCGCCTTCACCGCTCTCATGAACTCGCGATCCTTCCCGACGACGCTGTCCCACTATTACGGGCAGGCGATGTTCCTCGACACACTCGCCGCCGGCAGCTCCCCGAGCGCATCGGCGCACACGGCTCGCGCCGTCTCGAGCACGGCGCAGCAGTTCTCGGAACTGTCGAGCCTGATGGATCAGAACATCGGCAACACCTACTACCTGGCGGCCAACGGGAGCTACGACGACCATGCCGCCGAAGCGGCACGCTTCGACCCCATGGCCAAGGACCTCTTCTCGAGTCTCGCCAGCTTCTATGCCACGCAGAGCGCGAAGGAGAAGCTCACGGTCGTGGTGTTCTCGGAGTTCGGGCGCACCGACAAAGTCAACGGCAGCGGCGGGACCGACCATGGTGTCGCCGGGGGCATGGTCGTGCTCAGCAACGCGACGAAGCTCCCGACCATGCTGGGAGGGTTGCACCCCAGCACCGACGCCAACAACTGGACGGACACCCAGATCGATGAGCGCGACGTCTGGTCAACGATCTTCCAGCAGCTCTATGGCGTGCCCCAGACCGCGCTCTTCGGTCGAAGCGCGACGCTCGCGAGCGCACCCGTCACCATCCCGTGAGGTGCTGCCGTCGGTCACGGTGAGGTGGCAGACTTCGAAGCCATGAGCGAATCGGTGGACCTGACGTCGGCGGCTCAGCTGCTGCGTCGGGGCAAGGCGCTCGAATGGACCACGCTGCTGTGGAACGTCGTGGCGGTCGTCGTTCTCGCTCGGCTGGCGTTCCTGGCGTCGTCGGTTTCGCTTGTCGGATTCGGTCTCGACAGCCTCATCGAGATCGGTGCCAGCACCGTGGTGTTGTGGGAGCTCTCCGGAACGGGGGAGGCACGCCAGCGACGTGCCCTTCAGCTGATCGGCGGCGCCTTCGTCGCGCTCGCGGTCTACCTGACGGCGCAGTCGACGGTTGCGCTGGTCACCGGCCATCGAGCCCAGCCGGGGATAGGCGGCATCCTCTGGACCGGTGTCACCGCGCTGGTGATGTTCGGTCTCGCCTTCGGCAAAGGTCGCACCGGCCGAGCGCTGAAAAACCCGGTCCTCGAGACGGAGGGGCGGGTCACTTTCATCGACGGGTTGCTCGCGTGCGCCGTGCTTCTCGGCATCACGGTGGATCTGACACTGGGGTGGTGGTGGGCGGATCCGATCGCGGGCTACGTGATCGTCTACTACGCGGTCCGTGAAGTCGTCCATATCTTCCGCGGATGAGGTCGGGGACCTCGGGAACGGGATCCCAAGCCGGACTCCCTGTTGGCCTCGATTCTGTGAGGACCAGAAGTTTTCGGGGCTAACCGACGGGACTCGGACGGTCGATTGATCACAGTGATGCGCCAGAAGTTCTGGCCGACTTTAGGAGATCACCATGTCCATCTCGTCAATCGGTGCCCGTCCGGTCTACACCCCGCCGCCCCGCCAGGCTCCCGTCGCGAACCCCGCGGTCGCGGCTGCGGTGCGTGCATCCGCTGGAGTCGACAAGGACAACGACGGCGACAGCAAGTAGGCCCCACGACAGGCAGGCAGGGCCGGGCGATTTCGTCGGGCCCTGCTGTCTTGTCCGGAGCGGGATCCTGTGGGCGGTGATGGCCTGTGATGGCGCGGCAGCGGCACAGCGGTCGCTTTTCCGGGGGTCGAAGGTCTCTACCCTGACCCGGACCATCGCCGTACGGTGCGAACAGGAGACCAACAGGAGGTACGACGTGATGGGCTACGGATGGAGCGACGGCGGGATGGGAATCGGTGCGTGGATTCTGATGGCCGTGGTGATGATCCTGTTCTGGGGAGGCGTTGTCGCGCTCGTCGTCTCTCTGGTGCGGCGCCCGTCGGCGAGTAGCAGCGAACATCCGCTGCTTCCGACCCATCATGACGCCGAGCGCATTCTGAACGAACGATTTGCCAGGGGGGAGATCGACGAAGCGGAGTTCACTGCCCGGCGTGCGGCGTTGCGGGGCAAAGAATGACGACCATGCGGACCCCTGTGGTCATCTCGGTGGGGATTGTGGTGACGATTCTGCTGAGCGCACTTTCGCTGCTCGCGATCGCGGCGATCGGGAGCACACGTGGTTCCTCGGGGGGAGGCGCCTCCGCGGGATACTCGTGCACGGCACCGAACCTTCCCGGGACGGTCGTTGATGTGACGCTCACCAACATGGGCGGGCCGATGATGGACCGCGGCAACGGGATGACGGCTGGTGGGGCGATGCGCCTGAGCACCGATCGTCCGACGGCCGCCCACGGGGAGATCTCATTCTTGGTCACCAACGCCGGCAGTGTGACGCACGAGCTGGTCATTCTGCCCCTTCGCGGCTCGCAGATCGTGGGCACACGCCGCAGCGGCGGCGACGGCAAGATCGATGAAGCGGGCAGTGTCGGTGAAGCATCCAACTCCTGCGGCAGCGGGACCGGTCAGGGCGTGCTGCCCGGCACCTCCGGCTGGGTCACGGTGACGTTACCCCCAGGACGCTACGAACTCGTCTGCAATCTCCCTGGTCACTATGCGGCCGGCATGTACAGCCAACTCACCGTCGGCTAGGTGGCGCTCCTCGGCCTCGGCCTCGGCGGCGGCGGGCGGAGGCGCTCGACCTCGCTGCCGAACTCCTGGTCGCGACTCGGTAGCTAATTAGTTCTAGTGCAACTAGAATAAATGCATGTTCGTGTTCATCGATCCGGCGGCGGCGACTCCCGTGTTCGCTCAGATCGAGGAATCGATCGCGACCCAGATCGTGACGGGAGCGATCGCGACCGGGACGCGTCTGCCGGCGGCGAGGGAGCTCGCCGGTTCGCTGGGCGTCAACGTCCACACCGTGCTGCGTGCCTATCAGGGGCTTCGCGATCAGGGTCAGGTCGAACTCCGCCGTGGCCGTGGAGCCGTCGTGGTCGGGATGCCGACCGCGGAGCGGGTGCGGGAGGCCGTCGCACGCGCGGCATCCGAAGCAAAAGCGGCGGGGATCCCCATCGGCACCCTGCTCGCCCTCACCCGAAAGGAATACGAATCATGACCGAACGCATCGTCGACCACGCGACCGCTCGCCGGGCCGCGCTCATCGCGACGATCTGGGCCCCGCTCGCGATCGTCATCGCGTCCGAAGCGGTGGTGGTGGGAATCGGCGCGACCGGCCCGTCGCAGTTGATCGTCCACTGGGGGTCCGGCGGCGACCGCATGGGACCGTGGTGGACGTACGCGATCCTCGTCGCCGCGATCGGGTTCCCGGTGATCGCACTGATGGGCTTCTTCATCGCCCGCGCGACCCGGATGGCGGGGATGAACGCCTGGATGCCGGCGATCGCGATGGGCATCACGGTCTTTCACGCCATCGGCATGGGCGTCGGGTCGGTGGTCCTCAACGCCTCGCCGCTCGCGCCGGTGCTTCCGCTCGCCGGAGGTGCAGTCCTCGCCGTCGCCGTCGCACTCCTGACCTGGCGGTTGCTTCCCCGGGAAGCCCCGGCGGCCGCCGGCGTCGAGCCGGCCGACACGCTCCCGATCAGAGCCGGCGAGGTGGCCGCCTGGACCGGCAAGGTCGACCTTCCCGCCTGGTTCGTCGCTCTCATCGCCGCCGTCGCCGCGGCGCTCATCACGCTCGGAGTCGTTCTGCTGCTCACCTCGGGCTGGCACGTCTGGCCGATCTTCCTCTCCCCGACGATCCTGCTCCTGGTGCTTCTGGTCACGGGGCAATTCGTCGTCACGGCGGGACCACGCGGTTTCGTCGCCAGGTCGGCGATCGGCTGGCCGCGGCTCAGCATCGCCGCCACCGACATCGCGAAGGCCGGGGTCGTTGAGATCGACCCGATGGCCGACTTCGGCGGGTGGGGCATCCGATGGGTGATCGGCCCGACTCGCGCGGGACGGTGGGGGATCGTCACCCGTCGGGGAACCGCACTGGAGGTCGTCCGACGTGACGGCCGCTCGATCGTCGTCACCGTCGACGATGCCGGCACGGCCGCCGCCGTGCTCGAGACCTACGCGGGCGTCACGCCCAATTAGGCGTTCGCTCACGAGTCTTCATGGTGGGCCCGGTGGGGCTCGAACCCACGACCCGCGGATTAAAAGTCCGTGCCGAGGGTGGCTTTGTACCAAGGCGACGCCCCAAAAAGCCCGTAATCATTGATGACATAGGCACGTTTGGGATCAGTACAATGACATACGATCTCGTACGATTGTGGGCAAAATGTGGGCACGGGAGTCAATCAGCGGGTGCAGCAGCTTTGACGTAACACGTCCAGCGGTACCTATCGCGGTCAGAGGCA
>JABBOD010000035.1 GCA_019351995.1 Acidobacteriota bacterium | reverse complement strand
GTTCAGTTGTTCTTGGTTCGAGTCCAGGTACCCCAGCTGTGAGTTTTGCTGCTGGCCGAGCCTCGCGCTCGAGCCCTACAGGTCGAGAGACTCGCCCACCTCGAGCGGGCGGTATTCGCCGCCGTTCTGCTCGGTGGCCCACTGCAGGCGGTCGCTCGCCATGCCCTTGCCGGCCGCCGACAGCGTCATGTCGTGAATGTAGAAGGCGCGTTGCGGCTTGACCTCGAGCACGTAGTCGATGGCCTCACCGATCTTGAGCCAGGGGGCGCCGACCGGGGCGGCGAGGGTGCTTACCGGCTTGCTGGGCACCGTGTAGGAGTCGCCGCCGTAGTACAGCTCCCCGTTGACCATGACCCCGACGTTGTCGACGACCGGGATGCTCTCGTGGATGATCGCGTGATCCGATCCGAAGAATTCGAGCGTGAACGGGGCGATCTCGATGACGTCGCCGTCCTGGACGGTGGTGATCTCGAATCCGGATGCCGCGGCGGCGACGCCGGACGGCCCGTAGATCTTCGCGTCGGGCGCCTTCTCGAGAATCGCACGCAGGTTGTTGTCGTTCCAGTGGTCGGCATGCTCGTGCGTGATGACGACGGCGACCGTGTTGACGAAACTCGGGGGCGTTAGGAAGACCCCGGGATCGACGACCAACTGCCGATCATTGACGGTGATGACGAGCGTGGCGTGTTCGTATTTCGTAACCTTCACGCTGTCGACCCTACGCCTGCCGGATACCCCCTAGGGGTATATGGTCGGGAGATGGACGAGACATGATCGACGACATCAAGAAGCGGGCGATGCACCGCACGCGCATCCTCCAGGGTCAGTTGCGCGGGGTGGAGAAGATGATCGACGACGAGGCGTATTGCGTCGACATCATCACTCAGACCCTCGCCATCCAGAAGTCCCTGCGCAGCCTCAACAAGCTGCTCGTCGAGAACCATCTGCGCACCCATGTGGCGGAGATGTTCGACGAAGGAGGTTCACGGCGCGAGGTCGCGGTCGATGAACTGCTGAAGGTCTTCGAGCTGCAGAACAATCGGGGCAGCTGATGCTCGACCACGACGCCCACGCCCATCCCTCCGGCGCGCACGGCGCGATGCACGACCACGACATGCACGCGATGCACCACGGCAACTTCAAGCGGCTGTTCTGGATCAACCTGATTCTCGCAATTCCGACGCTGGTGTTCTCGACCGGACTCCAGGGCATCCTCGGGCTCAGTGGACCGCGCTTCGACGGCAGCCAGTGGATCCCCGCGATCTTCGGGGCGATGATCTTCGTGCTCGGTGGGCGCGTCTTCCTGAGCGGCGGAATCAGCGAACTTCGCGCCAAGCAACCCGGAATGATGACGCTGATCTCGCTCGCCATCCTGGTCGCGTTCGGCTATTCCTTGGCGGTGACCTTCGGGCTGACAGGCATGGACTTCTGGTGGGAGCTCGCCACGCTCATCGTGATCATGCTGCTCGGCCACTGGATCGAGATGAACGCCGTCATGGGTGCCAGCGATGCCTTGGGGGAGCTTGCCACGCTGCTCCCCGACGAGGCCGAGGTGCTCGATGGCGAACAGACCATCACCGTGCCCGTGTCATCCCTCTCGCTCGGCGACCTCGTGATGGTGCGGCCCGGTGCCGCGATCCCGGTCGACGGCGAGGTGGTCGATGGGGTGTCCCAGGTGGATGAATCGCTCCTCACGGGAGAGTCGGCTCCGGTGTCCAAGGGGCTGGGAGCATCCGTCGTGGCCGGGAGCGTCAACTCGGGCGGCAATGACGAGACCGGAGCGTTGACCGTCAAGGTCACCAAGCTCGGCGACGACACCGCCCTGGCGGGGGTCATGCGGCTCGTCGCGGAGGCGCAGGCCAGCAAGTCCGGCGCGCAGTTGCTCGCCGATCGTGCGGCCGGCTGGCTGTTCTACCTGGCGCTGGCCTCGGCGGCGGTCACCCTCGTCGTCTGGCTGCTGCTGCGACCGGGGGACCCGGCCTTCGTGGCGGAGCGTGTGGTCACCGTGCTCGTGATCGCGTGCCCGCACGCCCTGGGGCTTGCGATCCCCCTGGTGGCGCAGATCACCACCGCGCTGGGCGCCCGCCGGGGGATCCTGGTGCGCAGCCGTGCCGCCCTCGAGCAGGCGCGGGATGTCGACGTCGTGCTTTTCGACAAGACCGGCACCCTGACGACGGGCACGCAGGGTGTGATTCGGGTGATTCCTGCGCCGGCGGCTGCTAGTGACGATGGTGACGCCGCCGACGAGGACCGTGTGCTGGGACTTGCGGCCTCCGTCGAAGCGAAATCGGAGCATCCGATCGCCCGCGCCATCGTGGCAGCGGCGTCGGAGCGCAAAGTTGTGGCCGGATCGGCGTCCACCTTCTCGGCGCTCGCCGGCCGCGGGGCGACCGCGACGGTGGCGGACCGTGTGCTCACCATGGCGAGCGAGCGACTCGTGACGGAACGCGGCATCCACCTCGACCCGCTCTTCGTGAATGAGGGCCGTGCGCTCGCCGAGCAGGGGGCGTCGGTGGTCTACCTGGTGGACGAGACGGAGGCAGCGCCCCGGGCGCTCGCGATGTTCGCGCTGGCCGACACGGTGCGGCCCGAGTCGGCCGAGGCTGTCGCCCTGCTGCGGGCACGTGGCATCCGCGTGGCGATGTTGACCGGCGACTCGCACGCCGTCGCGAACTGGGTGGCGGCGAAGCTGGGCATCACCGAGGTGTTCGCCGAGGTGCTGCCGGGGCAGAAGTCCGAGGTGGTGGCTCGGCTGCAGTCGGAGGGCTCGAACCGTGTCGCCATGGTGGGCGACGGCGTCAACGACGCGCCCGCACTGACCCGCGCGGATATCGGGATCGCGATCGGCGCCGGCACGGATGTCGCGATCGAGTCGGCCGACGTGGTGCTCGCCTCGAGTGACCCGCGCGGGGTCGCCGACATGATCACCCTGAGCCGAGCCAGCTACCGCAAGATGTTGCAGAACCTGGCATGGGGGACCGGGTACAACGTGATCGGGCTGCCGCTGGCGGCGGGGGTGCTGGCGGGCGTCGGCTTCGTCATGCCGCCGGCCGTCGGTGCCGCGGTGATGTCGGTGTCGACGATCGTGGTGGCGTTCAATGCGCAGCTCCTTCGGCGGATGCGGTTCCGCCGCTGAGGCATCTGGAGGCCTCTCCTCTCCGACCCTTCGAGCCGCGCGCTCCGAACACTCCATGACGGGCCCTGTCGACCGATAGAGTCCAGACACGCTCGACGGCGAGCACTGCCAGCCGCGAGACACACAGCCCGGAGGCCCGCGTGGCGAATCACCCTCAGCCCGATTTTCAGCGCAAACGACTGATCGTCGCGATCAACCCCGGCTCGGCGGCGGGCGGAAAGAAGGCGGTCGGCCCGATCGTCGTCCAGGGTCTCCGTGACATGGGTCACGACGTGACCGAGCTGCAGGAGAAGAGCTACCAGGATCTGCTCACCAAGGCTCGCGCCGCGATCGCGACCGAGCCGGACGGGTTCGTCGTGGTCGGAGGTGACGGAATGGTCAACCTGGGCGCCAACATGGTTGCGGGAACGGATGTGCCGCTCGGCATCATCTCGGCCGGAACGGGTAACGACACGGCGCGCTCGCTCAATCTGCCGTTCGATGACACCGCCGCATCGCTCGCTGCGCTGGGGACGGCGCTGCAGCACGCACCGAGGGTCGTCGATGCCGCGATCATGCGCTTCGCGGATCCGGTGACGGGGGAGCCCACCGAGCGCTGGTTCGCCTGTGCGCTGAGCGCCGGTTTCGACGCCAGCGTGAATGAGCGCGCGAACCGGATGAAAAATCCCAAAGGCCCCAGCCGCTACATCATCGCCCTGGTCATCGAACTCGCGAAGCTCAAGCCGTACCACTACACGCTCACGCTCGACGGGAAGGCGACGCAGGTCGATGCCAACATGGTGTCGATCGGCAACGGCGTCTCTCTGGGTGGCGGGATGCTGATCACCCCCGATGCGAAGCTCGACGACGGACTGCTCGACGTGCTCGTCGTGCGTCCCCTCAGCCGGTTCAACTTCTTGAGGATCTTCCCGAGCGTGTTCAAAGGCACGCACGTGACGCGGAAGGAGGTCACGATCGAGCGGGCCCGCACGGTCAGGATCGAGGGCGAGGGCGTCGTCATCACCGGCGACGGCGAGAGCGTCGGGCCGGCACCCGTCGACGTGGAACTCGTGCCCGGCGCGCTGCGCGTGCTCGCGCCGCTTCCCTGAGCTGAGCCCCGCACCCCTGCTCTGAGCCCCCCACCCCTGAGAGTGCGTATATCCGCGTGCTCTCAGCGCTGAAAGTACGGGTGCACCACGTACTTTCACGAGGCGCAGCGGGATGGCTACCGTTTGGCGAGCCTGTTCCAGATATGGCATACTCGTCAAGTTGTCGTGACGGCCCCATCGTATAGTGGCCTAGTACGCCGCCCTCTCACGGCGGTAACGCGGGTCCGAATCCCGCTGGGGTCACTTCTTCCAACTCCCCCGTGTTTACGGGGGAGTTGAGCTGTTTCTCGGGGTGTTCGACGAGGCTCGAATTCGGCCCGTGGCAACAAAATGGCAACATTCGTTTGCATGGCGATCTTGTCGAGTGCGACCGCAACTGTGTCGAGATCCTCATCGAAGAGATCCGCATAGACGTCGAGCGTGACTGCCGCGGAGGCGTGGCCGAGCATCCGCTGGACGACCTTGACGTTCGCGCCGGCCGACACCGCGAGGCTCGCCGCCGTGTGGCGCATCTCGTGGGGCGTCAAGCCGCCCAGCCCGACCGCTGTCGCGGCCGGATCGAACCAGCCGACACGGAAGACGTGGTTGCGGAGCCAGCTGCCGGTGCGGATGCCGTAGAACACCGGCTGGTCTGGGGAGCGGCCGTCGATCTGGCGGGCGAGCAGTGTCGCCAGGAAGGCGGGGATCGGGATAGACCGGTGCTCGTAATCCTTCGGTGCTTCGATGCGCTGGTAGCCCTTGTCGGCGACGACGGTCTGCCGAATCTCCAGCCGGCGACGGTTGAGGTCGACGTCGCCGACGCGGAGGCCGGAGAGCTCGCCCCAGCGAAGGCCGCAGTAGGCAAGTGTCAGCACGGCGACGTCGTAGCCGTAGCGAGAGCCCTCCGAGCGGCTACCGACTTCGATCGCGAGAGCGGCCACCTGGTCGTGTGTCAAGTAGCGCTTGGAGCGCCGGACCTTCTTGGGCAGCTTGAGCCGCTGCGCCGGATTCGCCGGCAGCCGTCCATCTTCGACAGCGAGCTGCAGCGCCCCGGAGAGCACGTTGACGATCTTCCTGACGCTCTCAGGCGAGCCGGGAAGAGCCGATGCCCACTCCTGGACACGCAGACGGTTCAGTTCGCCCAGCGGGATCCTTCCGAGCCGCGGAGAGATGTACTTGGCGATGATGCCGATAACGCGCGAGCGAGTCGTCGCGCGAAGGTCAGTGCGAGTGGCGAGCCAGGTTGCAATCCAGCTGTCGACCGTCATCCGTGTCTTGCTCGGATCGACGTAGACGCCGCGGCTCTTGTCGAGCTCCACGCCAGCGAGGAACAGCTGCGCGTCACGCTTTGTCGGGAAACCGCGCTTCTGCGTTTGGATGTGGTCTGGGCGTCGGAAGATCACCCGATACCGGCGACCGTTCCGAGTCTCGTACGGTTCGATGCTCCCCATATTGGCCTCCGCGTTCACGGTAGCTCGGAGCGCTGACGTCGACTGACGAAATCAGGGGGCGTGTTATTTGCCCCCTGGCAGCCAACCCGCTACTCAGAGTCATGAGCGTCAGCGGCAGTTCGAGACCCACCTGAGTTCGCTCCTCGCAGCGCCGTCAACTCTGTGACCAGCTCAGCAACAAGCTTCGGGCTGGTCATGAACAGCGAATGCCAGGCGCTCTTAGTAGCTCGCAGCGGCAATCGAACGACTCCGGAATCTGTTTGCAGGTCGATCGTCACGCACGGATAGTCGGTGCCCATGTCACGCGTGCTCGAACGCTCGATTCGAAGAATCCGCCGCCAGGCGACCGTGATCGTGCCGCCCTTCCGAGAAATGATGCGGAGTCCATCGGCAGTGGCGACGACAGCTGAGAGGTAGCTGCCGTTGAAGCCATCCTGAGTCAGCTCGGAAATCGCTGTGTCCCAGAACTTCGAGCGGGTCGCGGCGAAAACCACCGCGCCTGGGTTCTCCCGCTCGATCCGTCGCAAGAATCGGTCGGCCGGGATCGCATAAACCAGCATGAGGGCCAAGACGAAAGCCAGCGTCCCGCTGACGGTCCACGCCGTGATCGCGACGCCGTTGGTCAGGTTCTGCGAGCGGAGGTAGCCGGCGTAGCCGGCCAGGGGAATGTAAAAAAGCGCCCACAGGCCAGAACTCGTCCAGTACGAGCGATAGGCCGCCTCAGGAGTGAGTTCTGTCACAAGGAGAATCCTCCCAGCCTCTTGAAGAGATCAGGGATTGGTGGAAGAGCAGGAAGTACCTAGCTGAAGTCGGCGGCCGGGGGTGTTGAAGGCTTCGGGGGGAGCCCGATTTCGAAGATCTTGTTCAAGAGCAGAATGGCCTTTTCGGGCAGTGCGTCGCCGGGGTAGAACGATTCAAAGAGCTCTTCGGCGGTTTCGACCGAAGTGATCTCGTTGAGCGCGAGCAACTTCGTGATGTCGGGCGTGTCCCGCCCGGGTCGCGAGGCGAGAAGCTTCATCGCCAGAAGTGCGTCGATGGGCGCAACCGAGATCAACACGTCCCCGTCATCGAACACGGTTTGCCAGTCCACTCCGCGACCCCAGCTCGGCAAGAACATCGTTGCGTTGTTGTTCAGCCAGTCCGGCGGCCAGCCTCGGTTTGCCGCTACCCGATCGATGATGGGCTGGAGCTGGTCAAGAGGGGCGATCTGTGCGTCGATGTCGACCGTGGTGTCTCGGTCGAAGTGCACGAGTCTCAGGGCGGCTCCGCCGACGATCCGGATCGTGACGCCGCTGAGCCCCTGGGCGTGCGCCTCACGGATGAGCTCCCGCAGCCCCTCGATGAGGTCGTCGTGATCGAGTCGCGCCGAATCAGACACTGGCAAGGGTGGATCGTTCGATCAACACATTGCGGCGGCGGAACTCTGCCGGCACGTCGTCGAGGTTGGGCTCGAGGTCGTACTTGCTGAGTTGCGGTGACTCAGGCTGGGTCAGCACTCGCGATGAAGCCTTAATCCAGTCGGGCTTGGGCAGTCGCGACTTGGAGAACCAATAGTCGACTAGGGCGGCGAGGGCGGCATCCCAAGCGAGCGATCCTGTTGGGCGCGGTTCGGCGATGCCCAGCGCGAATCGGCTAGCTCCCGAGTGACGCGCCAGGTTGTCGGAGTAGTCGACGAAAGCACGGAGGGCGGAGTCCGCGGAATCCGATCGCAGAGCGAACGCAATTCGTTCGCCGGTCTCAGAGGCGTCTGTTCCGACTCCCGGTACCGCAATCAAGCGGTGGCCAGTCTGGCGCAGCAAGCGTTCGAGCGTGTCTACAGTGGGCACACGTCGACCGCTCTCGATGCTCGAGATCTCGGGTTGGCTGGTGTGCGCTCGGGTGGCCAGATTGCCCTGGCTGATCCCGCTCGTAAGGCGAGAGGAGCGCAGCAGATTGGATGCCGTCATCTGTTCCTCCTATACCTAAGTAGGTATAAGTCTAGTCAAGGTGCGTCGGCGAGACCAGTGGTGAACTAGGTCGTTCACTACGTCGTCCGGCGCGATGTAGTGAACGACGTAGCAAGGGTCGATTTTGCCTGTGCCACCGCCCACCTCGACCTGCGGTCGCGTCCCAACCCCTCACACTCACCAGTGGTTCATATGAGGGGTTGGGACGTGCAGGCGGGCGGTGGCACAGGCAAAATCTGGGTGGTGCAGTGAGAGCTCAGGAGGGGAGCAGAGGCTTGATCTGGTCGAACTCGTCGCGGTGCTGTTCGATGGTGAGGTCGAGGTCGTAGTGGCTCTGCAGGTTCATCCAGAAGCGGTCGGAGGTGCCGAGGGCACGGGCGAGACGCAGAGCAGTGTCGGGAGTGATCGCACGCTTGCCGTGGACGATCTCGTTGACGCGGCGGGCGGGCACCGAGATGGTCTGGGCGAGCCGATACTGGGTGATGCCCATCGGGTTCAGGAACTCCTCCAGAAGGATCTCTCCTGGGTGGATCGGGTCGTGTGCGGCACTCATGATCTCTCCCTCTGGTGGTAGTCGGTGATCTCGACGTCAGCCGGACCCGATGGGGTCCAGGTGAAGCAGATGCGCCATTGGTCATTGATGCGGATGCTGTGTTGTCCGTTGCGAGCGCTCTGCAGCTGGTCGAGACGGCTTCCCGTCGGAACTCGAAGGTCCATGAGGATCTCGGCGGCGTGAAGGATCAAGAGCTTTTCGGGTCGCGAGCCGCTGGAGGTCAGAGCCAAACTCGCGGACGTGTTGCCGATTCCAGACGAGGTCGGTCTCCCCGTCCGCGAACGACTGGATCACGTAGTGAACGTAACGTGATGCGTTACTACCGGCAAGAAATGCGCTTGATAGCGGATCGGTCGCCAGCTCACCCGGATGTGATCTTGCCGGTGAGTGCGAGCAATAGCAGGACGACACCAAGCGGGAAGATCAGCACGGCGAACGCGAGAGTTGTCCAGACGGAGATATGCCGCGCGATCCAAGTGTGGTGGGTCCGCTCGTAGTGGATCTGAAGGAACCTGGTGATCGGCCGTCGAAAAAAAGCAATTGTCACGCCAAGGGCGCCGATGAGGGTGCCAGCCACTCCGAACAAGATCGCTGGTCCCAATGAACTGCCTCTCGATCGCTTCAGGTCGAATGTTATCCGGAGAGGATCAGGACGAGGGGCGCTTGCGATCGGTCGCTCATTGGTGAATGGCAAGGAGGCTCTGGCTTCCGCACCAGATTGGTAGAGCGGGGAATTCTCCGCGCGGGGGGATTAGTTCGAGCCGGACAAGGGGGCGGAAAACGTCGGACCGCGACACATCGAGGCGTTCGTGGCAACAAAATGGCAACAACCGTACGTCATCCGTAGTGATTCAAGAGGGGTCTATGTCATCCAAAAACCCACGAAATCATTGGGATTTTGGCCTACTCGCCCGGATCTGTTGACCCCACGTTTCGCCCTCTCACGGCGGTAACGCGGGTCCGAATCCCGCTGGGGTCACTTCTTCCAACTCCCCCGTGTTTACGGGGGAGTTGAGCTGTTTCTCGGGGTGTTCGCCGGGGGACGAAGTCCGTTCGCATGGCTCGAGAGTCAGTCGGCCCACGCGTCCAGTACGCCGCTGCTCACCTCTCTCAGCTTCGTAGCGTCTAGTTCGATGGAGCCTTCGCTGACGCCGATTCCTTCGAACAGGTAGTGCAGTGTCATCGCACCGGCCGGAGGCAGCGGCCAGAGCCACGCTCGGAACTCCGATGTCCATCGGTCCGCGCCACCGCCACCACCTCCGCCCGTGAAGACCAAACTGGGTCCTCCCGGAACTTCCAGGCCGCGAGCCCCAGCGCGAGAATCGGCGCTGACATCTGCGCGAGATCCGTCGGACAGTTTGACTCCGATTCGGAGCTGCCGCGCCGGCTCTGGTCGGAATCCACGCGGGTGCATGAAGTCGCGTAACTCGCGAGTTCGATCAAGATCAACGCCGACCTCCACTCCCATGTCGAATCGGAGGATGATCTCCACGCCGGCGCGGTACACGTCGATTCGTCGGAGGTGGAGGCTAGCGCCGGGGACCCTCGCAAGGCGATGAACCAACGGAACTGCAACGGGGATCTCGTCCGTCGGTGCCTGAAGCCAAGGCCGAACGTCTGCTGGCGCAGATGACTGCGATGGCGCCGGGGTCGGAGGAAGAGGTTCGAAGAAAGCCATAGCCCTAGTTCATGCACAACCCGGTCGCACGTCAAGCGGGCTCGTGCGCTCCGCGGTCGGAGATACCGTGATGCCCACGGACGTCAGAAACTCTCCCAGAAGCCTGTCTCCCAGAGGGATCAAGTTGTGGCGCGCCATGTGGCGTGGATCGTGTGCAGCCGTTGTCTGATGCTGTCCGAGCGCCCGTGGAGCGTGAAACTTACGCCGGCACTGAGCAGCAGCAGTGGCGGCACCGCGGCGAGGTAGAACCCTACGGCGATGTAGTAGTCCTGCGAAGCGTTTTGCACTGCGGATAAGGCGAACTGGACTACCTCGGCTGCCGCGACTCCGAGAAGGATCCAGCGGGTAAAGCCGGCCAGAACGTGGGCCCGAATCACAGCGACCGCCGCAATTGTCGTCGCCGCCATCGGAAGGAGTCCGAGCGCTGTCCCTACCCAGAAGGCCCAGGAAGATCCGCCCGTGTTCAGAGTGGAAGTGAGGTATGAGAGCAGGATCTGAACGGGGCTCGCCAGGCCGAGAAGAAGAAGTCCGACGCGCCCGGGCACAGATGGTCCCACGATGCCCTCTTCGCCGCGGTAGCCGAAAGCGAGGATCACACAGCTGGCAAGAAGGAGCAGGTCAACGATGATTTGGCTCGGCGCGCTGCGAAGCAGGGTGAACGATTCGCCGGCACTCGGAAACCACGTCGCGATGACGGGGACCAGCTGCATCACAGCGACCAAAGCCAGGCCCAGCCCGCCCCAGGAAGTTGTTCCGTTCCGGCCGAAGCTGTTCACTCTGCCTCCTCGGTCCACGCCGACATTTCCACATTACCGTCTTGGGGGCCTCATCTTGTGGATTTGTCGATTCTGAGAAGCGCGGGCGAGAATTGTGGGATTACGCTGCCCCTGTGAGTGGAATGGAGCCGCGAGAGCATCCGAAGCACGAAGTCGCTCCAAGGCACATCCCTCAGGAGGTGGTGCCCGTGCCGTGTGATGACGTGCGCGAGTTCGTGCGAAACGCGCTCAAGGGAACAAGCCTGGCGGACCCCATAGTGAGCGCTCTCTCGGGTTGGGCGTTCTTCGAGCCGCATCTGCGGTTCACTCCCGTGGATGCCGGCCACACGCGAATCGAACTTGACATGCTCGGAACAGGGCGCGGCGCGGAGACACTGTTGTTCGTTCAGCGAAGAGCTGAGATCGATCGCTTCTTCGTCGCCCTTCAGGACGAGCTAGACCGTCGAGAGCGTTGGCGACCGTCGCCGGCCCCTGGCGCTGAGTCGATCGAAAGCGCCGGCTGAACCCCGTTACTCCTTGCCCAGCCGTGTTCTGGTCGAACTCGTTGCGCTGCTGATCAGCCGCGATGTCGATGTCGTAGCGGTTTGCAGAGGAGATCACGTTCCTGAGGTCCATTAGTCAAGTAATGGACTATGGTGGCAATGTGTTCACCGGTGAGGGCCCGATTTTTCAGCAGCTTGCTGCGCAGATCGCCGATGACATCGTGTCCGGTCTGTACCCGGAGGAATCTGCTGTGCCGTCTGCAACCGATTTCGCCGAGTTCTATCGAATGAATCCGGCAACGGCGAGCAAGGGCGTCAACATGCTCGTCGAGCTCGGCGCCCTCTACAAGAGGCGTGGCATCGGGATGTTCGTCAGCGCCGGAGCCCGAGATTTGCTTCTCGCGCGGCGACGCGACGAGTTCCGGACGCTTTACGTGCGGCCTCTCCTGCGAGAGGCCGGTGTCCTCGCCATCAGCACAGCCGATCTCCATTCGATGATCGACGAACCCTACAAGGAGCCGACGTGAGCTACGCCATCGACATTTTGAACGTGACCCGGGCCTTCGGTTCGCGCACGGCACTCGACGACATCACACTGAGGGTGGCCGAGCACTCGATCTGTGGGCTGCTCGGACGAAACGGAGCTGGCAAGACCACAATCATGTCGATCCTCGCCGGGCAGGATCGTCCGACGAGCGGCCGCGTCGAGGTGTTCGGGCGGCGTCCCTTCGAGAACGATGCCGTGCTGGCGAAGGTCAGCTTCATTCGTGATAACCAGCGCTACCCGGATCGGTACTGCCTCGAGCACGTCCTGCGGATCGCACCGGTTTTCGCGGCGAACTGGAGCGAAGATCTCGCCGAGGAACTTGTCGATGGGTTTCGTATTCCAGCCAAGACGCCGATCAAGAGGTTCTCGCGAGGTCAACTCTCCTCGGTGGCCATCCTGCTCGGCCTCGCGTCGCGAGCGCCGCTCACCCTTTTCGACGAGCCATACCTCGGACTCGACGTCACCGCACGGGCCTTCTTCCACGATGCGCTGCTTCGTGACTATTCCGCCCATCCCCGGACCTTTGTGCTCTCCACACATCTCATTGAGGAGTCGGAGGCTCTGTTCGACCAGGTCGTGATCCTGGACGCCGGCCGGATCCGGGTCAATGCGAGCATCGACGACTCCCACGAATGCGCTTTCACCGCACGGGGGAACTCTGACGCAGTCGATCACATCGCCCGGGGTTATCCAGTGCTGCAGACCCACGCGATCGGTGCGCTCAAGTCCGTCGTGATCGAGGGTGCGCCGGATGACGAGGTGCTCGCTCAAGCGCACCAGCTCGGCGTCAGCGTCGGCACGCCCTCCTTGCAAGAACTCGTCGCGGCCTACGGGGCCGATACGTCACCGGTCACACCCCGAGCCATCTCGAAGGGAACGCGCGCATGAACGCCGTCATCTCGACCACCCGCCTCCACCTCAATCGCCGACGGGAGACCTTCGTTGTCCCGCTCTCCATCGCCGGAATGGTCGCGGTCGTCTCCATCCTGATCTCGCTGATCTTCTGGAGATCCGGCAGCCTGCCGGGAACGCCCGGTTGGGTCAGCGGATCCCGAAGCAACCCCGGGATCGCCTATGCCCTCGTAGGATTCCTGATCTATCTGGGGGTGTCGTCGGTCGCAACGACCTTCCCGTTCGCGCTCGCGCTCGGAGCGACGCGTAGGGCATTTGTCGGCGGGACGTTTCTCTGGAACGCCATCGCTGCGGCCTACATCGCCGCACTTTTTGCGATCCTCAACGGGCTCGAGATTCTCACCCACCATTGGTTCGCAGGCTTCTACATCTTCGACATTTACATCCTTGGCGGTGGCGACACCGCAAAGCTCCTGCTGATTGTTTTTCTAGGGGTGCTCAGCTGCCTCACCCTAGGCGGCGTGTTCGCTGCGGCCTGGGAACGTTTCGGTGTCCGTGGACCCCAGGCCATCGCCGTAGCGCTCGTTCTTGCGCTCGCGATCACCGCGATCATCGTTGTGCCTGACTTGCCCGCCATCGTCGCTGCGTTCCAACTCTGGTGGCTCGCTGTCGCCGCGGCCGCCCTCAGCCTCCTCGCGGCACTCGGCACCTGGCTCCTCTTGCGCTCGGCCATCATCAGATAGAGGCAGTCGCCGAGAGAGCGACCCGTTCTTGGCAACAGATTGGCAACGCACCTAGGCATCTCGGGGTGCGCATCCCGTGGCCCACAGTCGCTGCCGAGGAAGCCCGACCCGGATAGTTGGAGTCGAGCCGAACCCCGCAGTTCGCAACACGGACCGAGCTGCGAGTCGGGCTGCAGGACGTCGACGCTACTGGGCTTTCCCCAGTGCGCCGCGGTACCGCTCCAGGAGGCCGAGCTTCGGTGGAGTGTTCGGCTTCATCCCGACCATTGTGCTTTTCGGCTCAGACTGCTTTCATGGTGAAACAAGATCGCTTTCCGCGGTCGAGGGAGCTGTTCCGCCGCATACCCGCAATCCGGCACAGCCCAGCAGGAGTGGCCGTCGTCACCGACGGTCTGAGTTCGCGTCGAGTAGTCATTCACCCCCCCTTCTCCTCGACGTGAAGCCAACGGCCCGAGCTGTCTCGAAGCCGACGGCGCACGAGACAGTCTGGCGAGTACCCGGTATTCGCGAGCCTGTCGCACGACCGACGATCTCCCTCGGGGATTTCGTCGCGCCGTCGGCGACCCCCCATTCGTCGCTTCCGGCAACCCGAAAAGCGCGCCAATCCCTCACCGGGGAGCGTCGTGCACTCAGATGAACCTAAGGACACTGATGTCAAAGAGTCTCAAAGTCAAAGCGGTCTCCCTTGTCGCCTCCGTTGCACTTCTGGGGGGAACGGCGTGGCTCGCGTCAGGCGCGACCGGCGCCTACTTCAGCGACACCCAGCAGGGCAATATCTCCGGCACTGTGGGCAGTATCCACATCGCCGCGTACGGCGGATCCGGTACGACAGGCACGGATCTCGCGTTCACCAACCTGCTTCCCGGGGTGGCGCAGACGGTCAAGCTGAAGTACACGAACACCGGATCTAATCCGCAGGACGTGTACGTCGTCTTCACCGACCCGACGGCGCTGAGTGCACTGAACAATCTCGGACGTTACGGTGAGGTGCATTTGGCGGCGAATGGCACCGCGCTCTTCGACTCGGCCAACCTCAACGACCACCTCATTTCGGGTCACTGCGGCACCCTCGACCCGAGCGGCTGTTGGCCGTTGAAGTCGCAGTATCTCCTGGTCAGCAACCTGGCACCCGGGGCGACCGGAGACATGTCCTTCAGCTTCAACTACTCCGGTGCGCTGAAGGGCCAGTTGCCGGCCGGATCAGCTGCTGCGCCATGGAACTCCTACCCGGTGTCCGGCCAGTTCACCACTGTGTCCGGGGACAGCGGCTCCGGTCTCCCCTACGAGATCGTCGCCACCCAGCACGGCATCACTCCGGGACAGTAGCCCACCGAGCGGATGTCGCGGCGGCGAAGGAGCCTGCCGCGACATCCGCTGCCGACACGAAGCGAAAGGCATTGTCATGCAACGTCGGCAGGTCATTGCCGTGGTTGTGACGGCCGTTGTCGTTCTGTCGGCATTTCTCGTCGTCGTCTCCGGGATGTTGCCGTACCGGGTCTACATCGTCCACACGGGATCGATGGCGCCGACCATCACCCCGCGCAGCGCGGTCATCGTGCGGGAACACGTTTATCACGTCGGACAGACCATTTCCTTCTACGAACAAGGGGGTGTGATCACGCATCGCCTCATCCGGATCAACGCGGACGGAACCGCGGTCACCCAAGGCGACGCGAACTCGACCCCGGACCCCTGGCGCATCAAGACCAGCGCCATCATCGGCGGAGTCGTCGCCTCGCCACCCGAGCTCGGGTACTGGCTGATGTACCTGAAGAATCCGTTCGGCTTGGCCTCCGTGCTGGTCAGCATTCTCGTCTGCTGGCAGTTGCTGTCGCTCGGCGATCACGTGTCGGACAAGCCACGGAAAAAGCATGGCGCAGAGGTCCGTGCCGTCCTGGCGTGACAGGAAGTAGCCGGCGCAGCTCGCCGCTCTAGCCCTTGCCCTTGCCGTGGCCGTTGCCGGGTTTCGGTCTGGCTGGAATCGGGGAGGGCGCTGAACTCGGAGGCGGAGCGGCTGGCGGCACGATGGCGGCGGCCGGTGTGGTTGCGGGTGGCGTGGCGGGCGACGTCGCTCGGGTCTGCGGAGACGACATCATCACGATCAGCAGAATCACGAATGCGGCGATGGCGGCGCCTGCGATCATCCGCCGGGTGCGGGATGAGGCAGCCCCTCGACGTGCCGCGGCGGTGGGGAACTCTGCGAGACCCGCCAACGGCTCGCCGGCAGGTGGGGCCGCTGCCGCTGGCAGCACGCGGGTCGGCGCCGGCATGGCTTCCGTCACCGCCGTGGTGCTGTGCGCAGGTCTCCTCCCCGGGGCCAACGCCGCAGCGTCGAACTCGGATTCGAGTTCTCGGGCCGTCATCGCGGCGCCGATCGCGGTTGGTCGCTTGCGCGGGTCCGCTGCCGTCATGGCCCGGAGGAGCGTCGACCATCCTGCGCCAAGATCGGCAGGCATCTCCGGGTCTCGGGAGAGTCGAGCCATGAGCTTCTCGGCCGCGGTTCCGGTGAACGGGGAGCGGCCGGTCATCGCCTCGACGGCCACGAGTCCGAGCGAGTAGACGTCAGACGCTGTTGTGGCGGGTTCGCCTCGCACCTGTTCGGGACTGGTGTATGCCGCGGTGCCGATCATGGTGCCGGTGCGGGTGAGGCGATCGTCCCCCAGGAGGTGAGCGATTCCGAAGTCGGCGAGTTTCGCCCGCAGGTGCAACGGTGGGATGTCCGAACGTTCGAGAAGGATGTTGCCCGGCTTCACGTCGCGGTGGATGATCCTTCGCAGGTGCACCGTGGCGAGCGCCTCGCCGATCTCCGAGATCACCATGGCCGCGAGCGAAACGGAGGGACCGAACTCCGTCAGGTGCTGCTGCAGGCTCTGCCCGGGAACGTATTCCATCACCAGGTAACTGGGTTCGGAGCTTCCGCGCGGTTCGAGATGGGCATCGTGGAGTGTGACGAGATGGGGGTGGCTCAGCTGCGACAGCAGCCGAATCTCGGATTCCCATCGCGCGTCATCCTCTCCGTTCGGTTCGAAGATCTTGACGGCGACCGATCGCTGAAGCCGGCTGTCGAAGGCCCGGTAGACAGTCGACATTCCGCCGTGCCCGATCGGTTCGTCGATCCGATAGCGGTCCGCGAGGACTCGACCGAGCTGGGGGTCGACGGTCACCCTGCGCCCACCGTGCGCATGGGATCTCGAGGGTGCACGAAGCTCACGGTTTGTTGGGGCTGTGGGATGGATCCGGCGCCGACGTCGAGCGCTCACTTCCGGGGCTCGGCGGTCGGTTGCTCTCGTTGCTGTCGGATTTCGAGGTCCCGTTGCGGGGATGCTCGGTGGAGTCGGGATGATCCGTCGAGCTGGGCCGCTCCGACGGGGTCTCGTGGCCAGCTGGCGATGGGGTGGGCGAAGAACCTTCCTTCGGTTTCGTGCTGTTCACGGCCGGCGCGGGGGCGGGTGGATGGGCGACGCCGGGCAGAACCGTCCGGATCACGTTGGTGACCACCTGGTGTGCGACCGAACGTAGGCCGGGGCTGGCCGCCGCGGCGGTGGCGCTGCCGCCAAGCGCCACGACGACAGCGAGAGCGGCGATCATCCCGCGGTGGCGATACGCCGTCGAGCGTCTGCGTCTTCCCAGAAGCGCAGCCAACTCGGGGGAGGGCATCGGGCGAACGGAGGTGGCGGTCTGCTGCATGAGCAGCAGACCCTCCCGCAGCGCCGTGTCGTCGTCCATGTTCTCTTCGGCGAGGAGCCGCGCGATCTCGTCATGCATCGTTTTCCTCTTCCGTGATCGACTGGCGAAGAGCGAGCAGTGCGCGTCGCTGCAGTTGCTTGACCGCACCGACGCTCTTCTCCATCACCCGCGCCGTTTCCTCGAGCGAGAGCCCCGCGACGACGCGCAGGGAGATCGCTTCGCGCTGGTCATCGCCCAGCTCGTTCAGGTGCGCGAGCAGACCGCTCTCGCCGAGCGTCTCGCGCGCCACCTCCTCAGCCGATGGCGCCCGACGCGGGTCGGACTCCGCCTCGAAAGCGATCAGTCGTGGCTGGCGCGCTCGAGAGCGATAGTGGTCGATGAGGCGAGCGTGGGCGATCGAAAAGGTCAGAGAGCTCACGTCGCCATCACCCTCTCCCAGACGGTGGAAACTGCGGTAGAGGCCGAGAAAGACCTCGTTGGTGACGGACTCCGCGTCGTCCACGCCGTGCATCCGGAGATAGCCGAGAACGCGTGGAGAGAGTTCGCGGTAGGCCGCCGTGAAGCGCTCGGAGACCGCCTGGTCGTCCGAGCGCTTCGGCTCTCTTCCCAACGGGTCGGGTTCCTGTCTGCTGTGGGTCTGGACGTCTCAGGCTGACACAGTCCCGAGCGCTCCGGAGGTCAGTGTCCGTGGGATTCGCCGACTGAACTCATGCCGCGCGACGTCTCCGGTCCCGCCGTCGGGCGGCTGGCTTCGGGAACCTCGGGGGTTGCGGTCGGGGTGGGGTGTGCTCCGTGGCGAGCGGTGAGGATCTGTGCGCAGTATGCACCGATGCTGCTCGATGATCTCGCGGCTCGGACCAGGGCAGCGTACGCCTCCGAGGTGGACGTGACACCCCCTGCCGTGTACGCCGTGCAGAGCCCGAATGCCGCAGGACCCTCAGCATCTGGTCCCTTGACCTCCGCTCCCTTGACCTCTGAGGGGGCGTGAGTCGCCGACTCGGTGGGCTCCGTGGTGGGTTCTGTGGTTGGACGGGCGGTCGCTCCTGCATCGTCGCCCGCGGCGGTCGGCGATGTCACCGGAGTCGGCGCGGACGTGGGAGCGCCCGGGAGGACGCCAGCGGATGCCGCAACAGCGGTTCCCCCGCCGATGGCGACGAGCGACAGTGCGGCGATCGCCACCTTCGTTCCGAACGCGGTAGCAAGAAATGACATGGGATATCCTCCGGATGATCGACAACGGTTCGAGCGGTTTCGCCCCTCGGTGTGGCGGTGCGCTCATGTCTGTTATCGACGAGGACGTCTAGAAGTTACGCGGATCGGCACCGTGCCCTTTCGGAGAGATGTCGACGAGTTTGAGGAGCCGCTGCATGCCCGTCCTGATCACTGTCGACCAGCTTGCTCGCGACCTGGAGGCGGGCAGACCTCCCGTGATCCTCGACGTGCGATGGCGTCTGGATCGACCGGATGGCACCCTCGAGTATCGTGCCGGTCACATCCCCGGAGCGGTCTACGTCGACCTCGACCGCGAGCTGGCAGAACCCGGAGATCCCCGTGACGGCCGCCATCCGCTTCCGTCGATGGAGAGTCTGCAGGCCTCGGCGCGGGCGTGGGGGATCAACGAGGGGGACTCGGTCGTCGTCTACGACGACCTCATGAACCTCTCGTCAGCCCGGGCCTGGTGGCTTCTGCGCTGGGCCGGGATTGCCGATGTGCGGCTGCTGGATGGAGCGCTTCGCGCCTGGGTCGCCGCCGGTCTCCCCCTCGAGCGTGGCAAGGCGCATCCGATCCCGGGCGACGTCACGCTCACTCCGGGTCACCTGCCGACGGTCGACATCGACGGTGCGGCCGCGTTCCCGAGCCACGGCATCCTGCTCGACGCCCGAGCGCTCGAGCGCTACCGCGGCGACGTGGAGCCGATCGATGCACGCGCCGGCCACATTCCAGGCGCGGTCAGCGCGCCGACACCGGAGAATCTCGGCCCCGACGGGCTGTTCCGGAACGTCGATGACCTCCGGGCCCGATTCGCCCATCTCGGCGTCACCGATGCGAGCCCGGTCGCGATCTACTGCGGCTCGGGAGTCACCGCCGCGCACCAAGCGGCCGCGCTCACGATTGCGGGATTCTCGCCGGCTCTGTACGTCGGGTCATGGAGCCAGTGGTCGAACCATCCGGAGCGTCCGGTCGCGACCGGCGACCTCCCGTGAGGCGGCACAAGGCCGCCCTTTAGCGGGCGAAACCTCGATCAAACAGGGGCGAAGGTCCTCCCTGACAGTCCTGACAGGGTCGGCCCGACCGGCCACGCGAAGGCGTACCGTCGGCACTGCTGCTCCAGTTCTGGGCAACAAACGTCGTTACGTTTCGATCGAGGAACCTCATGGCAGCCGTCGCACCTCGCCCCGACCCGACCCCGTCCGCGCCGAGCCCCGGTGCACAGGTCTCCAGAACACCGGATCATGACGTGGGCGACGGTGCGGCGCTCCGCATCGGCGTCCTCACCGAAACCGCCGAGGGCGAGCACCGGGTCGCACTCGATCCCAGTGCTGTCGCGAAGCTGGTCGCCGCCGGTCGAACCGTGCAGCTCGAATCGGGTGCCGGTGCGGCCGCGAGCTTCCCCGACGAGGCGTACATCGCCGCCGGTGCCTCCGTGGGGACACGCGCCGCAATCCTCGCGAACTGTCAGGTGCTCGCCGTGGTTCGCCGCCCCGATGACGCGCTGGTCGCCGCGCTGACGACCGGCCAGACGCTGGTCGGGCTGCTCGACCCGCTCAATCATCCCGACATGATCCGCGACCTCACCGCGCGCGGTGTGACCACGGTTGCGTTCGAGTTCGTGCCGCGCACGATCAGCCGGGCGCAGTCGATGGAT
Organism: Acidobacteriota bacterium; assembly: GCA_019351995.1. Classification (GTDB taxonomy): domain Bacteria; phylum Actinomycetota; class Actinomycetes; order Actinomycetales; family Microbacteriaceae; genus Lysinimonas. The sequence continues at coordinate 10,000 of JABBOD010000035.1, read as the reverse complement.
GCCCTGAGTTCTCAGTCGAGCGCCGCCGGCTATCGCGCGGCGATCGTCGCCGCACATGCATACGGGCGCTACCTGCCGATGATGATCACGGCGTCCGGAACCGCGACGCCCGCCAAAGTGATCGTGATCGGCGCTGGAGTCGCCGGCCTGCAGGCGATCGCCACGGCGCGGCGCCTCGGCGCGGTTGTCACCGGCTACGACGTGCGCGACGCGTCGCGGCAGGAGGTCGAATCGCTCGGCGCCAAGTTCTTGACCAGCTCGGTTGCCAAGGGGGCGGGCTCCGGTGGGTACGCGCGTGTCATGACGGATGCCGAGAAAGCCACCCAGCAGAAGGAACTCGACGCCGCGCTTGTGGACTTCGATGTCATCATCACCACCGCGAAGGTGCCGGGTCATGCCCCGCCGGAACTGGTCTCGGCCGCCACCCTGGCGAGCCTGCGCCCCGGCTCGGTCTGCATCGACCTCGGCTCCAGCGCTCTCGGCGGCAACGTGGCGGGCTCGGTCGACGGCACGACCACGGTGACTGCGGGTGGCGTCACCCTCGTCGGCGGCGGCGAACTCGCCGCCGATCTTCCCACCTCGGCCTCGCAGATGTACGCCCGCAACGTCGTCGCCGTTCTCGATTCCTTGGCGCCGAATGGCCAGATCGTCATCGACCAGACGGATGCGGTGCACCAGGGCATCGTCGTGGCTCACGACGGTGAGGTGAGCAACGCCGCCATGCGTGCGGTGCTGAACCTCGATCCGCTGTCGGACACGGCATCCGCCCCCGACCACACCCAGGAGAAGCCGGCATGATCGCCACCCTGTTTGGAAATCTCGCGATTTTCGTTCTCAGCCTGCTGGTCGGGGTCGAAGTCATCGGCAAGATCCCCTCGACCCTGCACACGCCGATGATGTCCGGGGCGAACGCGATCCACGGCGTGGTCCTCGCCGGCGCCGTCATCACGGCTTCGCTGGCGAACAGCCCGCTCGGCTATGCGCTCACCTTCGTCGCGGGCGCACTCGCCGCCGCGAATGTCTTCGGCGGCTACGTCGTGACCGACCGGATGCTGCAGATGTTCACCCGGCGTGCGCCGGCTCCGTCCGCGGCGCCGACTGCCGATGACCAGAAGGACCCATCATGACCCTCTTCGCATTCGTGATCGGCGTCGTCTTTCTGGCAGCAGCCACGCTCTTCGTGGTGGGCCTTCACCTGATGCGGCTGCCGTCAACGGCACGGCGCGGCAACCTCATTTCGGCCGGGGGCATGGCCATCGCGGTGATCGCGACGATCGTCTTCTCGCTGGTCACCGCCAACGGGAGCTGGATCGGATGGCTCGCCCTCGTGCTGGGAGCTGCCGCGGGCGCGGCCTTCGGGATCGTGCGCGCCCGGACGGTCAAGATGACCGACATCCCGCAACTGGTCAGCATCTTCAACGCGGTGGGCGGCGGGGCGGCGGCGGCGGTCGCCTTCGCCGACTTCGTGCTCCATTCCAGCGGACTGCGGCTCGACCTGACGTCGTCGATCCCGATCGTTCTGGACGTGGTCATCGGTTCGGTCACCTTCTCGGGCTCGCTGATCGCCGCCGGCAAGCTCCAGGGCGTCATCTCGGGCAGCCCGATCACCTTTCCCGGGGCGCGGATCGTCAACGTTCTGGCCATCGTGATCGCCCTCGCGGCCGGTGTTTTCGCGATCGTCGTCGGGAACAACGTGCTCCTGCTCGTCGTCGTCCTGCTCGCCTCTCTGCTCTTCGGGGTGCTGATGGTCCTCCCGATCGGGGGAGCGGACGCCCCGGTGATCGTCTCGTTGCTCAACGCCTTCACCGGTCTCGCGGTGGCGATGGCGGGGTTCGCCATCAACAACCAGGCCTTGATCATCGCCGGTGCGCTCGTGGGAGCGGCGGGCACGATCCTGACCCTGCAGATGGCCAAAGCCATGAACCGGTCGGTGCTCGCCATCGTGCTGGGCGGCTTCGGCACGGGAGATTCGAGCTCGTCCGCACCTGATGATGCTCAGGACCTCAGTAACGTGCGCGAACTCACGGCCGACGACGTCGCCGTGCAACTCGCCTACGCACAGCACGTCATGATCGTTCCCGGCTACGGACTCGCGGCTGCCCAGGCGCAGCACGAGATCGCCGAACTGGCGAAACTTCTGCTGGCGCACGGAATCGACGTGAAGTACGCCATCCATCCCGTCGCCGGCCGCATGCCAGGCCACATGAACGTCCTGCTGGCCGAGGCCAACGTGCCATACGAGCAGATGCTGCAGCTCGACGAGGCCAACGTGGCCTTCGACAACTGCGACGTTGCCCTGGTCGTCGGGGCTAACGACGTCTACAACCCGGATGCCCGCAAGCCCGGCAATCCGGTTTCCGGGATGCCGATCCTCGACGTCGATCACGCCAAGTCGGTCGTCATCCTGAAGCGCTCGATGCGTCCCGGCTACGCGGGGATCAGCAACCCGCTGTTCACCGACCCGAAGACCGGGATGTTCTTCGCGGACGCCAAGAAGGGCATCGCCGACATCACGGCGGCGGTCAAGGAGTATGTCCCATCGTGACGAGCTCGCCGAAACACCCGGACACCTCCCGCATCGATGACATCGCTCAGAGAGAAGCAGACATCATGACCACCTTCGTCGCACCGACCACCGCACCGCGCACCGAGCGCACCGAGCCTAAGGCGCCCGCGACGGTGTCCCACACGGTGTACGCCCGGCCCGGCACCGCCGACAGCATCGTGCCGCTGAAGACCCGCTACGACAACTTCATCGGCGGCGACTGGGTCAAGCCGGTCAAGGGCGAGTACGCCGAGGACCTGGCACCGGCAACCGGCCTGCCGATCGCCGAGTTCCCGCGGTCGACCGTCGGGGATATCGACCTCGCGGTCGCCGCCGCGAAGTCCGCATTCCGCGGTTGGGCCGCCACGACAACCGTCGACCGCGCCGCCGTGCTCATCGCCATCGCCGACCGACTGCAGGAGCACTTCGAGCAGATCGCGGTTCTCGAGTCATGGGAGAACGGCAAGCCCGTGCGCGAGACGCTGGGCGCTGACATCCCCCTCGCGATCGATCACTTCCGCTACTTCGCGGCCGCCATCCGCACGCAGGAAGGCTCGATCAAGAAGCTGACGAACGAGCTCGTCTCGTACCACTTCTATGAGCCGATCGGGGTGGTGGCGCAGATCATCCCGTGGAACTTCCCGATCCTGATGGCGGCGTGGAAGCTCGCCCCGGCAATCGCCGCCGGCAACACCGTTGTGCTCAAACCGGCCAGCGCGACGCCGATCTCGATCCTCTACGTGATGGAGCTCATCCAGGATCTGCTGCCCGCCGGCGTCATCAATGTGATCAATGGATCGGGTTCCGCGCTGGGCCAGCCGCTCGTCGAACACGACGACATCGGCAAGGTCGCCTTCACGGGCTCGACCGTGACCGGCCGCGAGATCATGGGATACGCCCAGAAGAACATCATTCCGACGACGATGGAGTTCGGCGGCAAGTCGCCGAACCTCTTCTTCGACGATGTCGCCCGCGAAAAGGATGACTACTACGTCAAGGCGATCGAGGGCTTCGCGATGTTCGCCATGAATAAGGGCGAGATCTGCTCGTGCCCGTCGAGGGCCCTGCTGCAGGACGGTCTGATCGCCAGCGGGTTCCTCGAGGATGCGATCGCCAGGGTGAAGAAGATCTCGGTCGGGAATCCGCTCGACACGGCGACCGAGATGGGGCCGCAGAACAGTCTCGACCAGCTCACGAAGATCGGCGGCTACTTGAAGCTCGGCCCGGAGGAAGGCGCGAAGGTGCTCACCGGCGGCGCGAGGGCAGAGATGTCGGGCGACTATGCCGGTGGCTACTTCATCGAGCCGACCGTCTTCCAGGGAACCAACGACATGCGCGTGTTCCAAGAGGAGATCTTCGGCCCGGTCGTCACCGTGGCCAGCTTCTCCGACTTCGACGAAGCCATCGAGATTGCCAACGACACCATCTACGGACTCGGATCCGGGGTGTGGAGCCGCGACACCGACATCAGCTTCGCGGCGGCTCAGCGCATCAAAGCGGGCCGCGTCTGGGTCAATACCTACAACCAGTACCCGGCCGGTGCCGGCTTCGGCGGATACAAGCAGTCCGGTTACGGCCGTGAGACCGATCAGCAGACGCTCAACAACTACCAGGAGGTCAAGAACGTGCTCGACAACCACGACCCGAAGCCGCTCGGCTTCTTCGCGTGAGTTCGCGATCGACCAGGGACACCACCATGACAAGCGCCATCATCGCGCCGACCATCACCCGCGTCGATCTGCCCGCAACGGGCGGCTTGGCGCTCGAGACACACATTGTGCACAGCAAGGGAGCCCGCGCCGCGCTGGCGCTGCTGCGGTTCGCCACCGGTTTCATCTTCCTCTGGGCCTTCCTCGACAAGGCCTTCGGTTTGGGTTTCTCGACGCCCACGGCCCGCGCGTGGATCTCCGGTGGCATGCCCAGCCAGGGATTCCTCACGGGCGACGGGGTGACCGGACCGCTCAAGCCGTTCTTCGCCGCGATCGCCAGTCCCGCCAGCGATCTGCTGTTCATGGTCGGGATGCTGGGGATCGGCCTCGCAGTGATTGCCGGGATCGGGCTGAGGGTGAGCGCGGTGGCTGGCTCGGTCATCCTGGTGCTGATGTATTTGGCTGAGTGGACCTTCAGTGCGAATACCGCCTCGACCAACCCGCTCGTCGACTACCACCTGATCTACGCCCTCGCCCTGATCGTGCTGGCTCTGGTCTCGGCCGGCGACACCTGGGGTTTCGGCCTGGCCTGGAAGCGCCGGAAGATCGTGCAGCGGATGCCGTGGCTCATCTGATGATCGACGCATCACCTGACGATCGGACGGAGTGAGGCGGATCCCGCCCAATACCCTCACAGACTGGTCCGCGTGCGCCGATGACGCGTACGATCACACTCGTTGCTCCAGATCCTGGCAGCGGTCCATCACGACCGAACAAGGAGCAGCGATGAAAAACATGACCCCCGAGATTGTGACGAGTCCCGCGACGCCGTGGTTCATGACGGCAGCCGCCTTCGAGGGGATGCTCGACACCCAGCCCATCGACATCACCTGGTGGCCGATGCCTCGCGTGAAAGCCGAATCGACGGCACCGGAATGAGCCGTCAGCGTGCCGAACGGGCCACGGGCGAGTCGGCCGTCGCGGAGTTCGCGGACGCGTCGGACACGATGATGGCACGCCCGCTGGCGCGTGAGTTGCTCAAGCTGCAGACCCTCATCGAACTCGGGGTCGACACGAACACAACGGTCGCGCTCCCCGCATCGCTGATGTCGAAGATCAGCGAACTGAACACCGGAGCGACCGTGACCTCGCTCACCGCGAGTGCGGTTGCCCGGCCACGATCACTGCCGAGTTGATCCGACGGGTGGCGATCCCACTCGCCACCTCGTGCAGGCTCGAAGACGGTGATCGACGCGCCGCACACCGGGCCGAAAACTGTTCGCACACACAACCGAAATGCGCGGCGAGATGGGTATACCGTGAAGATGTTGCTCCGGTCCCTGGCGGCGGTCCCTTCCGCGCCGACCCGATGGGCACTCATGAACCTCTCTCCGCAGCCGAGACGTGTGGTCGCGCTCGGGATGAATCCAGCTCGACCATGAGCGGCATCCGACGGGGCGCCGTCGGCGTTCGGGTTCGGCCCTTGCTCCGCCGCCCCGTCACCCCGAGACACCGCGCAACCTCCCGCCCGGTCCTCATGATCGTGGCGTCGGGCGCCGGACTCGCGGCGCTCTCGATGGCGGTCCTGCTGGGGTTCTCTGGTCGTCTTCTCTAGCTCAGCCGCTGGCGTCGCCCGCGCGGACCTCCGCCAGGTCGATCGCGACCTCGTTGCGCCGCAGGAACCAGGGCGCGTAGGGGGGATCGAAGCGTGCGAAGCGTGTCTCGCCGATCGTCTCGAGGCCCGCCGCCGCGACGCGGGCGAGCAGCTCCGCCCGGTGCGTCTCGTAGGACGCCTGGGTCCACCGCCCGGTGAATCTCGTGACCGCCGACAGTCGGGCCGGCACGGTGCGGAGGGCGACTTCGGCTCGAGTCGGGGTCGGCGCCGTGTCTTCGGTCAGGCCGGCGGGCAGCACGAAGGCGACCACGTATCGGCCGTCCCGGCCATGCTGGGTGACCGGGGAGGTCATCGCGATCTTCTCGGACGACGAGGTGGTGGGTGTTGCCTGCACCACCGGGGAGGTCATCGCAATCGACTCCCGTCGCACGTTGTCACCGGTGATGTAACCGAACAGGTACCGGAAGGCACGGTTGCCTGCCTGCTCGAAGTCGGCATCCACCGTGGTCTCGGCGACCACGTGGGCGGGGTACCGGCGCACCTCGAACCCGTCCTCTTCGCGGACGATGTCGTATGGCTGCTGCTCGGTCACCGCACTGAAACTACTCGTGCGGGCTGGTGACTGGCCGCGAGAGGGCCTGCTTCACCTTCAGATGAACGGGATCACGCTCTACCCTGGGCACATGGCAGAGACACAGGGCACGAAGTCGGCATTCAGCGCCGAGGAGCGGGCCGCGATGAAACAACGTGCCGCTGAACTCAAGGCGTCGACGACCCGTGAAGCGGGCGCCAAGGCTCTGGCCGACGCGATCGCGAACATGACCGGCCTGGACAGGGAGCTGGCTCAGCAGTTGCACGAGGTGATCATCGCGGCGGTTCCCGAGTTCGGTCAAAAGACCTACTACGGGTTCCCGGCGTACACGATCAACGAGAAGACGATCCTCTTCTTCAAGCCCGCCGCGAAGTTCAAGGAGCGCTACGCGACCCTCGCCTTCGAAGCAATCGCTCATCTCGACGACGGCACGATGTGGCCGACCTCCTATGCGGTGACAGCGCCGCTCACCGCCGCGCAGAAGAAGGTCGTCACCGAGCTCGTGAAGAAGGCTGTGGGCTGAGCCGCATCAGCACGATCGCGTTCAGTCCGTCACTCGCTCCCCGGCGACGTCGGCGGCATGCGGGACACTGAGGTTATGTGCGCCAGCTACGGACTGCAGATCACCGCCGCGGATGCCCACTACGCCTTCAACACGCTCGATGAGCGCGCGTCGACGGAGGCATTGGCAGGCTGGCTCGCCGAGTTCGCCCACCAACCCGCCAAGCCGACCGGTGTTCACGCGCGCAATCTGAACCCGATCATCCGCGAACGATCGCGCGACGTGAACGGGGTGCGCGAGACACGTCGCACGGTCGATCTCGCCTGGTGGAAGCTGTGGATCGGAGGGCAGCCGGCAAGGTTTCCGGCGATCAATGCCCGGGTCGAAGGTGTCGCGAGCTCCCGTGCGTGGAGCGGTCCGCTGACGGCGCGGCGGGCCCTGGTCCCTGCCACGGAGTATCACGAGAAGGGTCGCACCTTTCGGCTGGCGGAGGGCCTCTTCGCCTTCGCCGGTCTCTACAACGTGACCAAGACGGCAGACGACGACTGGATGCTGTCGTACGCAATCGTGACCCAGCCTGCGGTCTCCGGCATCGCCGCCATCCACGACCGGATGCCGTTGATCGTGACGCCAGAACTCTATGACGAATGGCTGGACCCGATTCGCGTCGGCAACCAGTCGCTCCTCGACCAGGTGGTGGCCAGTTCGCACTCGCTGGCTGAGCGCGTCACGGTAGACTGAGTCACGCGAAGGGGAGTATCCCACCTCGTCGCGGCCGTCATCACGGGTTGCAGCGCTGCAGCCCCGGTCGCGATCGTCCGCCGCTGTTCTGAGAGAACCGGCGGCCGCGGGAGAGACATTCGGACATCCACTGCGCCCCTCGTTGGGCCTGTCCGAAAGGTATTCCATGGGAACACAGATCCCGGTGTGGTTCGAAGTCGGCTCCCTGGTCGTGCTGTTGGTGATTCTGGCGGCCGACGTGTTCCTGGCCTTCCGACGCCCGCACATCCCCTCGACACGTGAGTCCGCTATCTGGATCGCGTTCTACGTCTTTCTGGCGCTGGTCTTCTCCGGCTTGCTGTTCGCGATCGGCGACGCGGACCACGCGAGCGAGTTCCTGGCCGGATGGCTCACCGAATACAGCCTGTCCATCGACAACCTGTTCGTATTCCTGCTGATCATGGCGCGCTTCTCGGTGCCTCGGAAGTACCAGCAGGAGATCCTGATGGTCGGCATCATCATCGCGCTCGTGCTCCGGGGCATTTTCATCCTGCTCGGCGCGCAGTTGATCGAGCATGTCAGTTGGATCTTCTACCTCTTCGGTCTGTTCCTGATCTACACCGCCGTCCATCAGGCAGTCACCGATCACTCGGATGAGAAGGATCGGGAGAGTCGGCTGATCGCTTTTCTGCGTTCTCGACTGTCGGTCACTGAACACTTCTCGGGTGCGAAGATCACCACCGTGGTCGCCGGGAAGAGGCTGCTGACCCCGGCGCTGGTCGTGTTCATTGCGCTCGGCACCACAGACCTGGTGTTTGCGCTCGACTCGATTCCCGCCATCTTCGGGATCACGACGAACCCGTTCCTGGTGTTCGCGGCCAACGTGTTCGCCCTGATGGGACTGCGGCAGCTGTACTTCCTGCTGGGTGACCTGGTCGAGAAGCTGGTCTATCTGAAATACGGCATCGCGGCGATTCTGGGCTTCATCGGCGTCAAGCTGTTCTTGCACGCTCTCCACGAGAACGCGGTGCCCTTCATCAACGGTGGGCACGCGGTCGAGTGGGCTCCCGACATCTCCACACTCGCCTCACTCGCCGTCATCGTGGCGGCGATGGCGATCGCGGTCGGCGCGAGTGTCATCCGACTGCGGATTGATGCGCGGCGCAACCTCGTGCGGGAGACACGTTAAGTCGACCTTGTCAGGGCTCCCGCGCGAGCAGGTCGGCACGGCGTGGCGGGTTGGCGCCGGCGCGCGAGACGGTGATGCCGGCGCACCGCGCGGCGAAGCCGCCGATCTGTCGAAGCAGCGCATCGTCGAACACGCTCTCGTCGCCGCCGATCAGACGCCCGCGGGTGTCCGCGTCGAGCGCGATGAGCTGAGAGAGCACCGCTGCCATGTAGGAGTCGCCGGCACCGATCGTGTCGACCACCACGACCGGTGCGGCGGGGAGCTCCACAGTGGAACGCGCGCTCGCGAGAGTGGCCCCCGATGCTCCGCGCGTCAGGATGGCCAGCACGGTTCCGGCACGCACGAACCGGTCCAGCACCTCAGCCGCTGTGGCACCCGGGTAGAGCCACTCGGCGTCTTCGTCGCTGAGCTTCACGATCGCGCTCAGTGCCGCGCAGTCCTCGATCCTGGCGCGGACCCGATCGACGTCGGCGCGGGGGATGAGGGACGGTCGGACGTTGGGGTCGTAGCTCGTGATCGCCGTGCCATGGTGCCGCGCGAGGATCGCCGCAACCTGGGCGGCACCGGGTTCCAGATAGCTGCCGATCGATCCGGCGTGGACGGCGGTTGCGGGCGGGAGCGTGACGTCGTGCCCGATGTCCCAGTTGATCGCAAAGTCGTAGCTTGCCGCGCCCGTCTCATCGAGGCTCGCGACGCTCGTCGAACTCGGACCGTCGGTGACCGAGCCCTCGATCAGGACGACACCGTCGTGTTCGACGTGGTTCCGGAGTCTGGTGCCTCGTTCGTCGGTCCCGATCGAGGTGAGAAGGCCGGTGCGGAGGCCGAGTCGCGCCAGGCCGATGGCCACGTTCATGGGGGATCCGCCCGGCCGCTCCGCGGTTCCGCGCGAGGACACCACGACATCCATCAGCGTCTCGCCGATGGCGATCGCATCCAACTCGCTCACTGAACAGGCTCCTCGCTGTCGGTCGACGGAATCGGGTCGAGCATAGTGAGTCGTGATGCTCCGCCGATGATCAGGGGGGCGAGACGCTGGTTGAAGACCCGCCCGTGGTCGCTGGCGAGGTGCGTCTCGAACGCGGCACGATCCCGATAGCGCTCGAAGACGAACACCGAAGGATGCTGTCCCCGGACGTGATGGGCGTCGAACTGCAGATTGCCGGGTTCGCCGCGTACCTGCTCGGCGTA
>JABBOD010000034.1:22533-29813 GCA_019351995.1 Acidobacteriota bacterium | reverse complement strand
TGGGTTCGCGAGCCCCCAGACGATCGGCATTCCGTCCGGTGCGCAGAGCAGGTAGAGCCGAAATCCCCAGAAGTAGCGGGAGTGGGAGGCGCAGTAGCCGTAGCCGGCGTGCCCGGCGAGGTCGGAGCGTTTCACGGTCTCTCGGGATTTCCCGCAGGGCACCGGGGTGGAGTCCAGCAGGCGGGTGCGGTCAGCCCAGGATGGGGTATCGCGGGCCAGCTCGGTGATCACCGCGGACAGCAGCCCGGTCGATTGCCGGACCCGCTTTCCCCAGCCGGATTGTTGCGGCAGGTCAGGGAACATGTCCAGCAGGTGGGTTCGGGCGTAGCGGATCCATTTCCGGTCCGACGCGATCCCGAGCAGTTGCTGGGCCACCAGCAGGCAAAGTAGCTCGACGTCGTTCAGGGCGGGTTTCCGGCCAGGGTGATGATCCCGGGAAAAGCCGAGTCCGGGCAGGATCCGGTCATCGAGATGGACATAAAGTGTTGTCAGGAGGGTGTTGAGGTCAGTTTTCACACACGGGGTTTAACACCCTCCGACACCGATTAACAGCGACCACGCGGATCAGGTCAGACCTGACCATCCGCCAAATCCGATTCGGACTCACTCATCTAGCCCCTAGGCGTCTTCCAGCACACGGGAGACGAAGTTGTCGATGCGCTCGACAAGGCGGCTCGCTCGCGTGGCGACCACGACATCCGGCGACGGCTGCATCTCGTACTGCGGTGGCGCGATGCGGATCAGCAGCGAGCACGCCAGGTCGGCGCAGATATAGGTGCCGACGGAGTCGCCCCGCTCGCCGGCCCGCCCCGCGCGCTGCGCGGTGAACATGGTCACCTGCCCGGCGGGCTGCGGGGTGTTGCAGAGCGAGCAGATGGCGGAGCCACCGCGCAGACGCGTCTCGGCGGCGCGTAACACGAGCCCGACCGGGCGCCCGTCGCGCCAGTAGGCGATATAGCCGCGCTGCGGAGATCCCGGGTCGCGCCACCCGAGGTATTCGCGCTCCTGCCAGACGACTTCGTGCAGGCCGGGGAGCGGCATCTTGGCGGCCTCGGCTGAACTCGCGTTGACGAGCGAGTCCCGGATGTCGGTGTCGGTCAGCGGCTTCATACTGCTTTCCACCCTATGCCGATCCCGCCACGGGTGAGGAGCACGGGCGTCGCTAGAGCCCGCGGGCGACCATGTCGATCAGCCGGACCCCCGCGGCGCTTGCCACCTCCGGGTCGAGGTCCCGCAGCGGGCCCTCGAGCACCAGCATGGCCAGCCCGTGCACCGAAGACCACGCGGAGAACTCGGCGCCCGGTCGACGCTCGGCCGGGACGACTCCGACCGCGACCAGCTCGTCGATGGCGAGACCGAGGAGCTGAAACGAGGTGCGGCCCCCCGGTCCGGCCTTGTCGGAGCGGAAGGAGGTGGTGAGGTCGCGTGGCACGGTGAAGGCGGTGCGGAACCACCCCGGCTCATCGCGAGCGAAGCGGAGATAGCCGACGCCGACGGCGCGCAGGTGCGCGTGCGCGGTCGCGACCGGGTCGAGGTCGGCGGGCACGGCATCCCATTCGGCCTCGATCGCGCCGGCGACCCGCGCCTGCGCGGCACTGCTGACGGCCTCGACCAGGGCGGCGCGGTCGGCGAAATGCCGGTATGCGGCGTTGGGCGATACCCCGGCGCGACGGGTTGCCTCGCGCAGTACGACGGCATCCGGCCCACCGTCGCGCGCCATGTCCAGCCCCGCCTCGAGAAGCGCCTGCCGCAAATCACCGTGCCGGTAGCTGTCGCGCGCTAACATTGTGAACAGCGTACACAAAGGGGTCAACATGCTCACCACCAGCGGCGGCTTCAGCGGATTCTCCGTCGACGACCTGGGCGCTGCTCTCGTCTTCTATCGCGACACCTTGGGCATCGCCGTGGTCGACACCCAAATGGGCCTCCAGCTCGATGTCACCGGAGGCGCGCCCGTCTTCGTGTACGAGAAGACGTCGGGACACGTGCCCGCCACCTTCACCGTGCTCAACTTCGAGGTGGCAGACATCGACGTGGCCGTCGACGAGCTGGTCGCCGCCGGCGTGACGATCGAGCGGTACCCCGGCAGCTACCAGGACGAGAAGGGCATCACGCGCGGGAAGGCGGCGGACCGTGGGCCCGACATCGCCTGGTTCCTCGACCCGGCCGGCAACATCCTCTCGGTGCTCAGCAACTGAGCGCTCGGGGTTAGATGGACGGGTGGATGCCCCGCTCGTCGATCGTTTCCGCGTCGACCTCCTTCGCGCCGATCTGACCGCCGCCCGGTTCACCGTCGACGCGCTCGGCGCCCTCTGGGGCAGCGAGGCGGATGCCGCCATCGAGCGCGGCAATCGGCTCCCGGCGCTGCGCTCTCTCGCCGGCGATGATGGCGTCCTGGCGACACTGGCAACCATGTTCGTGCTCGGGATGCCGGCATCCCGCGGTGCGGCCGAACGCGCGCTGGCGAACACCACGCTCACCGGTGCCATCGCGCTGGGGCTCTGCGAGGTGCGTGACGCTGAGGTCGTCCCGCTCCTCGACCTCCGCCCCTATGACTTCCTGGATGAGCAGGGTGCCGGCTCGTGGTGGATTGCCAGCGACCTCGGCGAACTCGCGACCGGGCGCGCACTCCGCACCGATCACGTGCTCGGGATCGGCGGCGCGTCGCTCACCCTGAGCGGGCTCCTGATCCCCGACCCCGTCGCATCCGTTCTCGACCTCGGGACCGGATGCGGCATCCAGGCTCTGCACGCGTCCCGTTGGGCCGCCCGCGTCGTCGCCACCGACATCTCGGAACGCGCCATCGAGTTCGCGCGCCTGAACGCCGCGCTCAACGGGATCGCGAACATCGAGTTCCGGCTCGGCAACCTCTTCGAACCGGTCGCGGGGGAGCGATTCGATCGCATCGTGTCGAACCCGCCCTTCGTGATCACGCCGCGCGCACCCGGTGTGCCGGAATACGAGTACCGCGATGGGGGAATGGTGGGAGACGCCCTCGTCGAGGCCGTCATCACCGGCGCCCGACAGCACCTCGTGCCGGGCGGAATCGCCCAGTTGCTGGGCAACTGGGAGTATCTGGCCGAACCGGCCGGGCAGGGCACCGACGGAATGCAGCGTGCGCTCGGCTGGGCCGACGATGCGGGCCTCGACGCCTGGATCATCGAGCGGGATCGGCAGGACCCGGCCCAGTACGCGGAGACCTGGATTCGCGATGGAGGGACTCGCGCCGGGTCCCACGAGTTCGAGCGGCTCTGCGGCGCGTGGCTCGACGACTTCGAGAAGCGGGGCGTCACCGGGGTGGGGTTCGGCTATGTGCTGCTGCGGCATCCGACCTCCTCCGATCGGACCCGCGAACGCACCTCGCGCCTGCGACGTGCCGAACGCCTGGATGCCCCCCTCGGCCGCGGTGCGGCAGGGCTGGGCACGCATCTCGCGACGGCGCTCGCGGCCGTCGACTGGCAGGCGTCGCGGACCGACGCCGAGGTGCTCGCGGCGCGACTGCGGGTGGCGGGCGACGTGACGGAAGAACGGAGTCACTGGCCCGGCGAGGCCGACCCGAGCGTCCTCGTTCTGCGACAGGGCGGCGGCTTTCGCCGCGAGTTCCGCGTCGGCACGGCGCTCGCCGCGATCGTCGGTGCCTCCGATGGTGAGCTCAGCCTGGGTGCGATCGTGACAGCCGTCGCCGACCTTCTGGAACTGGATGTCGCCGAACTCGAACGCGACACCGTCGCCGAGGTGCGCGAGTTGCTCGTCGACGGCTTCCTGCATCTCGAGTTCGGTGCATCGGCGGGCTGAAACCTCGCTGAGAGCTTTTCGTTACCTCGCGAAACGATTCGGCGCCGGGCATACCGTCGAAAGGTCGCGAGGTGAACTCTCCCGCCTCGTCAGAAACGAGGAGCTTCGATGTCGAGCGCTGCCCAAGACGTCCGCACGGTCAAGAGCCTGGTCCCAGCGCGGATGGATCGCCTGCCGTGGACAAAGTTCCATTGGATGGTCATCGTCGGCCTCGGCGTCTCGTGGATCCTCGACGGGCTCGAGATCCAAATCGTGGCCTCCGCCGGCTATCAGGGCACCCTGCACATGTCGTCGGCCCAGGTCGGCATCGCGGGCACGGTGTATCTCGTTGGCCAAGTCGTCGGCGCCCTGGTCTTCGGTCGCCTGTCAGACCGACTCGGGCGACGCAAGCTGTTCATCCTGACTCTCGCGATCTACCTGCTCGGAAGCGGCATCGCGGGCCTGTCGCCGAACATGATCTTCTTCTTCGTCTTCCGGTTCATCGCCGGAACGGGGATCGGCGGCGAATACGCCGCGATCAACTCGGCCATCGACGAACTGATCCCCTCGCACTATCGCGGCCGGGTCGACATCGCGATCAACGGCACGTACTGGGGCGGCGCGGCGCTCGGAGCCGTGGCGAACATCTTCCTGCTCAACCCGGCGATCTTCGCCGAGAACTGGGGATGGCGGATCGGCTTCTTCATCGGCCCTCTGCTCGGCCTCGCCATCATCTTCTTGCGGCGGCACATCCCCGAAAGCCCTCGGTGGCTGATGACGCATGGCCGTGAAGCGGACGCGGAAGCCACTGTGGACGACATCGAGGCCCGGGTCAGGGCTGATGGCCACACCCTCGACGCGGTGGCTGAAAGCAGGGCCATCGAGGTCACGCCGACGGGAAGCATCACCTTTGGTCGATTGGCTCACGTCTTCTTCCGCGAGTATCCCAAGCGCACCATCGTCGGGTTGACCATGATGATCACGCAGTCGTTCCTCTACAACGCGATCTTCTTCACCTACGCCCTGGCCTTGCAGAACTTCTACGGCGTCGACAAGTCGCAGACCGCCTTCTACTTCTTTCCCTTCGCCGTCGGCAATCTGCTGGGACCGCTGATCCTGGGCCGACTGTTCGACACCTGGGGGAGGCGCAAGATGATTCTGCTCACGTACGGGGGCTCTGGCCTGATCCTCGCGGCGTCGGCGGCACTGTTCCAGGCCAATGCGCTCAACGCGCTCACCCAGGCCATCTTCTGGAGCGCTGCGTTCTTCCTGGCATCCGCGGGGGCGTCATCCGCATATTTGACGGTCAGCGAGATCTTCCCTCTCGAGGTGCGCAGCCAGGCGATTTCCTACTTCTTCGCGATCGCCCAGATCGCGGGGGCCGTTGCTCCGGCACTGTTCGGCGCCCTCATCGGCGACGGCCAGTCACGCGGTCCGATCACCGGTGGCTACTTCCTGGGGGCGGGGATCATGATCGTCGGCGGTCTTGTCACCTTCCTGCTGGGGGTGGATGCCGAACGCAAGTCGCTCGAGGCGATCACCCAGCCGCTCTCGATGGTCGGCCGCACGGACTCCGCGGAGAGGCAGCGCGGCGGTCGCTGAGTGCCGGACGCTGAGTGCCGGTCGCTGAGTGCCGGACGCTGAGTGCCGGACGCTCGCGCACCTCGCGAGTGGAGAACCGTCGCTCGGATCACTCTCAGGCGGTTCCTCGTCAAATCCGGAGGCGCAGTCCAGGGCTCGCACAGACGGCCCGCTTACCGTGAGTTGAGGAGGTGGCCGCGATGGGTGTGCTGGCACGGTTGTTCGGAGGGGAGCGCGAAAGCGCGACCGACACGGGAGTCTCCGAGCGCACGCTGAACCGCTATCGACACCTTCTCGGGTCGGCTCCCGTCGAGTCGATCGAGCAGGCGCACACCGAGGCATTCGCGGCACTCAGCGAGTCGCAGCGGGCGGAGATCTATGAGGAGCTCAGCCGTGAGGCCGGGACGGGGGAGCGCCCGATGTCGAGCGAGCCGGCGACCCTCGCGCGCTCGGCCACGCGGGTCGAGCGTCGCCGTCCGGGAACGCTCGAGCAAACCCTGCGCCACGCCGACGACCGTGGCGACTTCGACGGATCGCTTCTTGAACCGGTCGTCGGGCACGTCACCAGTTCGCCGTTGGTGAGTGCGTTTCTCCCCTGGAACGGCTGAGCCCGCGCCCCACCCGTGCGCGAGTTCGACCAACGTTTTTCGGGGACACACCGACACACACCGCGGGTACACGGCGTGTCGGCGTGGAACGTTGTTCGGCCTCGCGCGGGTGGCGCGGGCGCGGGCGCCGCGGGCGCGGGCGCGGCAGGGCGGCGCGGGCGCGCCAGTGCGGGTGGCGCGGGTCCCGCGCCGCGCAAGAGGCGACGCGGGTCCCGCGCCTCGCTAGGGCCGCAGCAGCGTCTTGATGGCGCGGCGTTCGTCCATCGCGGCGTACGCCTCGGCTGCGTCGTCGAGCGGCAGCTCGAGGTCGAAGACCAGACCGGGGTTGATGGCCCCACTGAGCACGTCGGGAAGCAGTTCCGGAATGTAGTGGCGTGCGGGCGCCATGCCCCCACCGACGGTGATGTTGCGGCTGAAGAGCACGCCGATCGGCAGCTTCGACCCGCCAACCGGCACCCCGACGTAGCCGACCCGGCCACCGCCGTGCACCGAACCGATCGCCTGGTTCATGGACTCCTCGGTTCCGACGCACTCGAGTGCCGCATCTGCCAGATCGCCGCCCAGTAGTTCCGTGATCGCGGCGATGCCCTCGTCGCCGCGCTCAGCCACGACATCCGTCGCGCCGAAGGCGGTGGCGAGCGCGGCCCGATCGGCGTGGCGGCTCATCGCGATGACGCGCTCGGCACCGAGCCGGGATGCCGCGAGCACGCCGCTGAGCCCGACCGCGCCGTCGCCGACGACGACCACGACACTGCCGGGACCGACTCCTGCGGAGACCGCCGCGTGGTGACCGGTGGACATCACGTCGGCGAGACTGAGCAGGCTCGGGACGAGTGTGTCGTCGAACGGTGCCGGCACCACGACGAGCGAGCCGTCCGCCAGGGGGATCCGGGCGAGTTCGCCCTGCGCACCGTTGGTGGGGAGTCCGGCGCTGTCCTGGGCACCGAAGAAGGCGACGTGGTCGCAGGCCGACTGGAAGCCGGCACGGCAGGACTGGCAGCTGTTGTCGCTGAAGGTGAACGGCGAGATGACGAAGTCGCCCGGCTTGACCGTGCGGACGTCGGCGCCGACCTCCTCGACCACGCCGATCAGCTCGTGGCCCATGGCCGTGGCGTGGTTCACCGGGCGCACGCCGCGATACGGCCACAGATCCGAGCCGCAGACACACGCGGCGGTGACGCGCACGATCGCGTCCGTGGGAGCGAGGATGACAGGGTCCGGACGATCTTCGACGCGGATATCACCGGGGGCATAGAGGAATGTGGCCTTCATCCTTCGAGCCTAAGCGCTGAGCTGTCTGGCCGCGGCCCATCCCGC
>JABBOD010000034.1:9541-22492 GCA_019351995.1 Acidobacteriota bacterium | reverse complement strand
TCAGGGGTGCTCAGGCAGTGGTCAGGCGGCGAACGGCGCTCTCGAGCGTGAGCGTCTGCGCGACCTCGACCGAGGTGTTGTAGACGGGACCGAGCAGGGCGACGTAGCGCTGTCCTGTCTCTTGGACGTAGCCGATCGTGGTGCCGTGATGTTCGACGCGGAAGATGCCGGCGATCGCCTCGACGACGGCGAGGTCGCGGGGAGCAGGGTGGTCGACGACGGGCTTGGCGGCGACAGTGCCGGGGGTGAGTGTGCTTGTCATTCCCGTAGCCCATCACCTGAATCCTCATGTTGCCAGGGGATTGACCGGGAGGAGGAAACAGGTTAGCCCGGTGAACGGTGTGAGTCGCGGCGAATGACGACCGCGCTGTCAGGGGGCACGGTGACTCCGTCGGCGTCGGCCACGATGCCCGGCAAGCTGGCGAACAGCAGCGTCCCGGATCCCGGCGAGCGGTGTGGCTTCGTTCCCAGATTGACCAGCACGTCGATGGCGCCCTGGTGAAGCGCGAACCAGCCGGTGGCGTCGTCGGCGTCGGCGGAGAGCATCCCGAAGTCGGGCCTCGTCAGTTCGGGCTCGCGACGCCGCAGGCGGATCAGTTCGCGGTAGCAGGCGAAGAGCTCGGCGTGCGGCGCCACGTTCAGCTCGGCCCAGTCGAGGTGCGAGCGGCGGAAGGTGTCGGGATCCTGCGGGTCCGGCACCTCGGCGGGATCCCATCCCATCCGTGCGAACTCCGCAATCCGGCCCGCCGCGGTGGCCTCGGCGAGTTCCGGCTCGGGGTGGGAGGTGAAGAACTGCCAGGGCGTCGAGGCACCCCACTCCTCGCCCATGAACACCATCGGGGTGAACGGGCTGCAGATCGTCAGCACCGCCGCCACCTTCAGCCGCGCGGTCGAGAGGGTGGCGCTCAGACGATCACCGACCGCGCGGTTGCCGATCTGGTCGTGGTCCTGGGAGAAGGTGACGAGACTGCTCGTCGGCAGTTCAGGCGGGATCGGTGCGCCGTGGTCGCGCTCGCGGAACGAGGAGTATGTGCCGTCGTGGAAGAAGCCGCCGGTTGCCGCCTTCGCCAGCGCGCCGAGCGAGGCGAAGTCGGCGTAGTAGCCGTCGGTTTCCCCGGTCAGAGCGACGTGGAGGGCGTGGTGGTAATCGTCGCTCCACTGCGCGGCGAGTCCGTAGCCGCCGCCATCACGCGGCTCGATCATCACCGGATCGTTGAGATCGGATTCGGCGATCAGGGTGAGCGGGCGTCCCAGGCGAGCAGACAGCGCGTCGGTCTGCTGTGCGAGCTCCCGCAGCAGGTGCACGGGGGTGGGGTCGACCAGGGCGTGCACCGCATCCAGCCGCAGACCGTCGACGCCGTACTCTTCGAACCACATGCGGGTGTTGTCGAGGATGTAGCGGCGCACCTCGTGCTGCGTCAGATCGATCGCGTCCCCCCAGGTGTTGGCCGCGTCCTGGCGCAGGTACGGACCGAAGCGGGGGAGCACATTGCCGCTCGGACCCAGGTGGTTGTACACGACATCCTGGATGACGCCCAGACCGCGCCGGTGACACGCGGTCACGAAGCGGCGGTACGCCTCCGGACCGCCGTAGCTCTCCTGCACGGCGAACCAGGCGACGCCGTCGTAGCCCCAGTTGTATGCGCCGTTGAAGGCGTTGACGGGCAGGGGTTCGACGAAGTCGACGCCCAGCTCGACGAGATGGTCGAGACGCTCGATGGCGCTGTCCAGCGTGCCGTCGGGAGTGAAGGTTCCGATGTGCAGCTCGTAGATCACGCCGCTGCCACCGGGTGTCGGACCGAGAGCGCGACCGGCCCATCCGTCCGTGTCCAGCGGCGTCGTGTCGACGACCATGCTGAGGCCGTGGACCCCGTCCGGCAGCGAGCGACCCCGCGGGTCGTACAGCACCGCATCCGCGTCGTCGAGGCGGAAGCCGTATCGCGCACCGACCGGGAGTTCGCGGTCGTCCGTCCACCAGCCGTCGGCGGTGGCGGAGAGTTCGCGCTCGCCGCTCTCGGCCATGACCAGCGCGACCCGGCTGGCCCGTGGACACCAGGCGCGCGCGATGAATCCGCTCACAGCGAGGCTTCTTCGGCGGCCAGCAGGGCAACCGGGTAGTCGCGCAGCAGTTCGGCTACGGGGGTCTCGCCGCCCGCCACGGCCCGCCCGGTGAGCTGTTCGACGAACGGCCCGGTCGGCAGCAACACCGCTGTCTCGCCCCAGCCGCCGCGCGTCGCGAGGCCGAGCGGCAGGCGGGTCGCGAGGGCGATCGCGCCGCCGCGATCGATGGCCACGAGGTGGTCCGCCGCATCTCCGATGACCGGAAGCGGAACGTAGCGTGCGAACAGTTCGGGTCGATCGCGTCGCAGGCGCAGCGCCCTCGACACCAGGAGGAGTTTCGTGGCGCCCCTCTCGGCACCCTCTCCGTCGACGGTCGGGCGGAAGCCGGCATCCAACTCGGCCAGGATCGCCCGTCGCTCGGCGAAGTCGATCCGGCGACGGTTGTCCGGATCGACCAGGGAGCATTCCCAGAGCTCGCTGCCCTGGTAGACGTCGGGCACGCCGGGACCGGTGAGCTGCAGCAGCTTGGCCGCGAGACCGTTCGACCGGCCGGCGGGCGCGAGGGCCGACACCATGGCCTCGACATCGGTCGCGACCTCGTCGTCGTCGAAGAGGTCGTCGATGAGCTGGTGCATCCGCGCCTCGAACTCCTGCTCGGGGGCGGCCCAGCCGGTCGAGGTTCCGGCCTCGCGTGCGGCCTTTTCGGCGTAGCTGTGCAGGGCCTCGCGCTCGCGGGGCCAGCTGCCGACGACGGATTCCCACAGCATGTTCTCGAATGCGCCATCGGCAAGAGGATGCCGCGCTCGCCGTCGAGAGAGGAACGCGGCCCACTGATCCGGCACCTCCGCGATCACCGAGATGCGCGCCCGGGTGTCTTCGCCCCGTTTGGTGTCGTGGGTCGAGAGGGTCGTCATGGAGAGCGGATGCGCGGCCAGCCGGGTCTGCTGGCGTTCATGGAACTCGGCGATCGTCATCGAGAACTCGGCTGGGTCGGCCCCGACCTCGGTGAGGCTGGCGAGCCGGGAGACACGATAGAACGCCGTGTCCTCCACGCCTTTCGCCATCACCATGCCGGACGTCTGCTGAAAGCGGATCGCGGCGGGATGCTCGGGGTCTGCCAGGATCGGTGCCAGCTCGTCCAGGGTGGCGGCCAGTTCGGGACGTCGGCGGCGCGCATCGGCGATGGCGGCATCCAGGTGCTCGCGTCCGAGCGGGAGATAGCTGCGGTAGACGGGGAAGCAGGCCAGCACTTCGGCCAGTGCGTCCTCCGTCGCGAGCCCCCCGGCCACACCCGCAACCTCCCGACCCAGTCGCCGCACCTCGCTGTGCAGGATCCCGTCGGCGATCGCGCGTTTGGTGTCGTGAATCAGCTCGGCCCACGGCCGTCCGCCATCGCGCCGGAGCGTGGCATCGAGCCGGTCGAGCCGGGCGCGGCCCGCCGGGTCCACGAGCACACGATCGAGCTCGGCGAGCGCGTCGTACCCGGTGGTTCCGGCCGTTGCCCAGAACGGCGGGAGCGTCTCGCCCGCTTCGAGGATCTTCTCGACCAGCACGTACGCCCCGTCGGTCGCCGCGGCCAGTGCGTCGAGGTAGCCGCCGGGATCGGCAAGGCCGTCGGGGTGATCCACTCGAAGACCGTCGACCAGCCCATCGCGTAGCCAGCTCACGATCTGCACGTGCGACGCCTCGAACACCTCGGGCCGCTCGACGCGGATCGCGGCCAACTCGTTCACCGCGAAGAAGCGGCGGTAGTTGAGGTCGCTGTCGGCGCGACGCCAATCCACCAGTTCGTAGTTCTGGAGCGCATGGACGCCCACGGCGCCGGCGCCGGCGTCGACGCCGTGAGAGCGAGAGGTTGAGCCGGGCGTGAGCGGGAAACGATGATCGTGATAATGCAACTCCTCGCCGACGATCAGGAGCGTCCCGGCGGCCGCCGCGTCCTCGAGGGTCTCACCCAGCACGGGGATGATCAGCTTGCCGCCGCCGGCGTCCCAGTCGATGTCGAAGTACTCGGCGACGGGGCAGCGGGGACCGTCCCGCAGCACGCTCCACCACCAGGCGTTCTGCGCGGGATCCGCGACCCCGACATGATTCGGCACGATGTCCGCGAGCACGCCGAGCCGCTCGCGATGCGCCGTGTCCGCCAGGACCCGCAGGCCCGCTGCCCCGCCGCGCGACTCGTCGACGCGGGCGTGGTCGACGACGTCGTAGCCGTGCGTCGAACCCTCCGTCGCCTGCAGGAGCGGGGACAGGTAGATCCAGTCGACGCCGAGGTCGCGCAGATAGTCCGCGACGGCGGCCGCGTCGAGGAGTGTGAAATCCGCGGTGAGCTGGAGTCGGTATGTCGACAGAGGCGTGCGGGTCACGCGGCCCCCGGAGGCTCTGCCGCGACCGCGGACGCGGTCGATGGCGGGGCCAGCGTCGCGCTGACGGTGGAGTCGCCGCTCGCGGCCACGGTGTGCTCGCGCAGGACCAGCATGGTGTGCGCGTTCACGGAGCAGGTGCCTCCCGCGACCAGCGAGGCTCCATCGACGTGGTCGCCCGCGGTGTCGACGATCACGTCCCAGCTGACGCCGTGGTCCGAATCGGGGAGGGTCAGCGGCACCGGCTCATCGTGCGCCGAGTAGTAGACCAGGAAGCTGACGTCGGTCACGCGCTCGCCTCGCGCATCCATCCCGCTGATGCCCTGGCCATTGAGGTACATGCCCAGGGTGCGTCCGAAGCCGGATTCCCAGTCGTCGGGGGTCATCGGGGTGCCGTCTGGCTTCATCCACTCGACATCCGGAAGAGGTTCGCCCGCGCCGCGCAGCACCGGTCGACCGTCGAAGAAGCGGCTGCGCCGGAAGGTGGGATGCTCGCGTCGGAGCCGCGCGATGGCCCCGGTGAACTCGATCAGGCCCTGGTCTGCACGATCCCAGTGCACCCAGGTGGTCTCGGAGTCCTGCGCGTAGCCGTTGTTATTGCCGCTTTGCGTACGGCCCAGTTCGTCGCCGTGCAGGATCATCGGCACGCCTTGGCTGAGAAGCAGGGTGGCGAGAAAGTTGCGCTCCTGCCGGTCGCGGAGGGACTCGATCGCGGGATCGTCGCTCGGTCCCTCGACCCCGCAGTTCCACGAGCGGTTGTCGTCGGTGCCGTCTTTCCCGTCCTCGCCGTTGGCGTCGTTGTGTTTGTCGTTGTACGAGACGAGGTCGCGCAGGGTGAAGCCGTCGTGCGCGGTAACGAAGTTGATCGAGGCGACCGGTCGACGACCGGTGTTCTCGTAGAGGTCGGAAGAGCCGGTCAGCCGGGAGGCCAGCTCGCCGAGTGTTGACGGCTCGCCGCGCCAGAAGTCGCGCACCGTGTCGCGGTACTTGCCGTTCCACTCCGTCCACTGCGGGGGGAAGTTGCCGACCTGGTAGCCGCCCGGTCCGATGTCCCAGGGCTCGGCGATGAGTTTCACCTGCGAGACGATCGGGTCCTGCTGCACGAGCTCGAAGAAGGCGGAGAGCTTGTCGACCTCGTAGAACTCGCGGGCCAGGGTGGCCGCCAGGTCGAAGCGGAAACCGTCGACGTGCATCTCCGTCACCCAGTAGCGCAAGCTGTCCATGATGAGCTGCAGGGTGTGCGGGTTGCCGGCGTTGAGCGAGTTTCCGGTGCCCGTGTAGTCCATATAGAACTCGGGGGTGTCATCCACCAGCCGGTAGTACGCGGCGTTGTCGATGCCGCGCATCGAGAGGGTCGGGCCGAGCTGGTTGCCCTCGGCGGTGTGGTTGTACACGACGTCCAGGATCACCTCGATGCCGGCCGTGTGCAGCGCCTTGACCATTCCCTTGAACTCCTGCACCTGCTGCCCGAGGGCACCGGCAGAGGAGTACGCGGCATGCGGTGCGAAGAACCCGATCGTGTTGTATCCCCAGTAGTTGCTGAGGCCCTTCTGCTGCAGGGTGTCGTCGTTGACGAACTGGTGCACGGGCATCAGCTCGATCGCGGTCACGCCGATCTTCTGCAGGTGTGAGATCACCGAGGGATGGGCGATGCCGCCGTAGGTGCCGCGCTGCCCCTCGGGAACATCGGGATGCAGTTGGGTCAGGCCCTTCACATGCGCTTCGTAGATGACCGACTCGGCGAGCGGCGTGCGCGGCGAGTGGTCGCCGGTCCAGTCGAAGAACGGGTTCACGACGACGCCGTGCATCGTGTCCTGTCCCGAGTCGTCGGTGTTGATCTCGTCGGGATTGCCGAAGTCGTAGGAGAAGAGCGACTGCCCCCAGCGGATGTCGTCGCACGTCGCTTTGGCGTACGGGTCGAGCAGCAGCTTGGCCGGGTTGCAACGTTGGCCTTTGCTGGGATCCCACGGTCCGGTCACCCGGAATCCGTAGCGCTGTCCCGGCTGCACGCCGGGCAGATAGCCGTGCCACACGTACCCGTCCACTTCGGTGAGCTCGACCCGTGTCTCGGTGAGATTCTCGTCGAACAGACACAGTTCCACGCTGTCGGCCACCTCACTGAAGAGGGCGAAGTTGGTGCCGTTGCCGTCGAAGGTGGCACCGAGCGGGTAGGCGGTTCCTGGCCAGAGTTGCATAGTCCGACGGTATCGGGGGCCGTGCCTCCTCCGGGAGGGGATGCCGAAAAGCGGCGTCCTTGTCAGCTATCGCCCAGCTAGCCTGGCAGGGTGAGCGATCCCCTTCTTCGTGCCTATCTCGAGACCGATCTGGATGCCTTGGTCGCCATCAACGATGAGGCGTACCCGGCCGTGCCCATCACCCCCGCCGCCGAGCTGGCGGCGCTGGTGGCGATGAGTTCGGTCGTCGTGGTCGTCGAGGCCGATGGCCGGCCGGCCGGCTTCGTGCTCGGGATGTCGCCCGGTCTCGGCTATCAGAGCGAGAACTACGTGTTCTTCAGCGACCGCGCGCGCGAGCTCGATCGCGGTTTCGTCTATGTCGACCGCATCGTGCTGTCGCCGAAGCTGCGTAGCCAGGGTCTGGGGCCGCAGCTGTACGCGGCGGTGTTCGACGAGGCCCGCCGCGTCGGCGCCTCCGAGGTGCTCTGCGAGGTCAACGTCGAGCCCCCGAACCCCGGCTCCCTCGCCTTTCACACCCGGCTCGGCTTCGTCGAGGTCGGACGCCAGCAGACCAAGGGCGGCGCGAACACGGTGGCGCTACTGGCCGCACCCGTCGATTCGTCGACGTCGGAGTAGCCTGACCGTGTGGAATCCGTGACGCGCATGATGCGGCAGTTCGCCGCGATCATGGTCGTCATCGGAGGACTTCTTCTGCCCACGACGGATGGTCTCATTCCCGTCGGCCTCGTGATCGCCGTCGTGGCGTTGGCGGCTGTCGACGTCGCCTGGTCGCTGGGGGTGCCCACGGCGGCGGTGGTGGTGGATCTCCGCGTCCGCGCGACACTCGACCGCGTGGTGCCGACGGCGGCGCAATCGGATCCGGATGCGCGTGGCCATGCCCGTCCGCGAGCCCCTGGCCGACTGCTGCCGGCCATCTGACTCCTGCTGCTGCCCGCGCGCTGCGCCGGGAGAGATGGCCGAACGAACTCACCTTCCGTTCGACCTCAGCAGGAGACATCCATGAATCTGTTCGACTTTCCTCCGATCGCCGCGCTGCTCGACGTGGCCTCGACCGCCCTCGGTGCCCTGGGTGGCGCCGTCACTCCCGGACTGGCGATCGTCATCGTCACCATTGCCATCCGGGCCGCCCTGATCCCCCTGAGTCTGGCGACAGTGCGTGCGGAGGGGCATCGTCGTCGGCTGGCCCCGCGGCTGGCCCGGTTGCGGTTGCGTTTCGCGAAACAGCCGGAGCGCCTGCGGCGGGAGACATTGGCTCTCTACGCCGCCGAGAAGGTGTCGCCGATCGCGGGATTCCTCCCTGCGCTGGCTCAGGCGCCCGTGCTCACCCTGGTCTATGCCCTGTTCACCTCCTCCTCGATCGACGGGCACGCGAATCCGCTCCTCGCGGCGACCCTGTTCGGCGCGCCGCTGGGGCGCCACCTGGTCTCGGCCGTCAGCGGCGTGCAGCCCGGGGATTGGGTGGGCCTGACGTTGATCATCGCGATCATGCTGGTTGCCTTTCTGAGTCGCCGTGCGATGCGCCGCATCGCCGCGCCCGTCGAGCCGGCCCACCAGCGGATCGCCGACATCCTCAGCTTCACCCCGTTCCTGACGGTCGTGTTCGCGAGTGTGGTCCCGCTGGCGGCCACCCTCTACCTCGCCGTCTCGACCACGTGGACCCTGATCGAGCGGGATGCGATGCGGCGTGCGCTGTGGACGTCATGACGGGGCGAGACCTAGGCTGAGCGCATCGTGACCACCCCAGCCGTGCTCGCCCCGACCGTGTCGATCGTGATTCCGGCGTACAACGAAGAGCGCACCATCCGGGCCTGCGTCGTCGCGGCGATCGAGCAGACTGAGCCGGCGGACGAGATCATCGTCATCGACAACCGCTCGACCGACGGCACGCGGGCGGTGCTCGAGACACTGAAAAGCGAGTATCCGGATGCCCCGCTGCTGATTCTCGAGCAGAACGAGTTTCAGGGACTCATCCCGACCCGCAACCTCGGGTTCGACCACGCGATCGGCGCCGTGATCGGGCGGATCGACGCCGACACCGTTCTCGAGCCGGATTGGGTCGCGGAGGTGCGCAGAGTGTTCTCGGATGAGACGGTCGATGGAGCGACCGGCCCGATGATCTATTACGACATGCCCCTCCGGCGGTTCGGTCTGCGCGCCGACGACGGGGTGCGCCGAGCCATCCTGAAGCTCGCCCGCGATTACCACTTCCTGTTCGGCAGCAACATGGCGCTGCGGGCGAGCGCGTGGCGGGACATCCGTGAGCACGTCTGCCGGGACGAGGCCGACGAAATGCACGAGGACATCGACCTCAGCATCCACCTCTTCCAGCGCGGCCACCGCGTGACATACGCGCCCAAGATGGTCGCCGGCATGTCGGCTCGTCGCCTCGACGACGCTCCCCGCGACTACTACCACTACGTCATGCGCTGGGAACGCACCTACGACGCGCACGGGATCACCGACCCGGCGCTGCGGGTGCCGATGGTGGTGTTCGCGTCGATCTACCCGGTGCTCAAAGGCGTGCGGTGGAACCAGGTGCGCCGGTCGACGACCGCGCGGTAGATACGGCGGTATGCTGAGGCACGAAACACGGGAGTCCGGTGTGCCGGGCTGAGAGGGAGCGATCGAAGCTCCGACCGTCGAACCTGATCCGGATCATGCCGGCGCAGGGAGACCCAGGCCTCACGGCTTTCTCGAAACCCGTGCCCACTCGAAGTGAGAGGCACGTCATGTCGGAAACATCCATCGTCAACGCACGCACCGGCGGTCGCCCGAAGATCATCTGGCGGTGGCGCGTCGTCGATATCGTCGTCGCCGCGGTCATCGGGGTCGCTGCCGGCGTCATCTACTGGGCCTGGCAGTTCCCCGCCGCCGGGGTCGCCGCCGCGTTGCCGGGCGTTCAGGCGCTCGGCTACGGGCTCTGGTTGCTGGCGGGAGTGCTGGCCGCGCTCGTCGTGCGCAAGCCCGGCGCCGCGCTGTTCGCCGAACTCGTCGCCGCGATCGTCGAGGCACTGGTCGGCAACGCCTGGGGCGGACCGATCACGATCCTCTACGGCGTGGTCGAGGGTCTCGGTGCCGAGCTGATCTTCGCGGTATTCCTGTACACGAGCTGGCGGCTCTGGACCGCCATGCTGGCGGGCGGGCTCGCGGGGATCGGCGGCGGCATCCTGGACATCGTGCTTTACACACCGGGCGTCACTCCCGGTTACATCGCGATCTATCTGGTCTGTTTCGCGGTGTCGGGGGTTGTGCTCGCGGGAGTCGTCGGCTGGCTGATCGTGCGCGCGCTGGTCCCCACGGGGGCGCTGAATCGATTCGCCGCGGGACGCCAACGGACCGCCGACGTCTAAGCCGATGCCGGTGATCGGATCGCCGAACCCAGCCCGCACGCCCGCAACCATCCGGGCGCGGGGCTGGGGGTGGCGGCATGCCGGCCGGCGGGCCCGAGCGCTCCACGATCTCGATCTCGTTATCGAGGCGGGGGAGCGCGTGCTGCTGCTCGGACCCTCCGGCTCGGGCAAGTCGACACTGCTCGCGGCACTCGCGGGCGTGCTCGGCGGTGACGAAGAAGGCGACAGCTCCGGCACGCTGACCGTGGACGGGCGCGAGCCGCGGGCGGCGCGCGGCGTTGCGGGGCTGGTGCTGCAGGATCCGGACGCGCAGGTCATCATGGCCCGTGTCGGCGACGATGTCGCGTTCGGGTGCGAGAACCTCGGCGTACCGCGCGACGAGATCTGGCCGCGGGTGCGGGAGGCCCTCGACGCGGTCGGGCTCGCAGTGCCCCTCGAGCATCCGACCGAGGCTCTGTCGGGTGGGCAGAAGCAGCGGCTGGCGCTCGCGGGCGCCCTCGCGATGCGGCCCGGGCTGCTTCTGCTCGACGAACCGACAGCGAATCTGGATCCGCTCGGTGTGGTCGAGGTGCGGGATGCCGTGGCGGAGGTGCTCGCGCAGACGGGTGCGACGGCGGTCATCGTCGAGCATCGCGTGGAGGCGTGGCTCGACGTCGTCGACCGCGTCGTCGTGCTCGGCGCCGACGGCACGGTGGTCGCGGATGGCGCGCCGCGCGAAGTGCTCGCGGCGCAGGGGGCGGCTCTGGCCGCGTCCGGGGTGTGGGTGCCGGGGCGGGAGCCGGTGATCTCGCGGGTCGCCGGGCCGGCCGCGCGACCGGAGTTGCTGACCGCGCAAGGGCTGCGGGTCGCCAGGGTGCCGCGTCATCCGCTGCCCCTGTGTGTTGATGCCGGGCTGGCCGGGGGATCCGTGCTCGCGCTCACCGGACCGAACGGCGTCGGCAAGAGCACGCTGGCGTTGACGCTCGGCGGGTTGCTGGCACCCGCGTCGGGGTCGGTGCTGGCCACCGCCGCGCTGTCTGCCGGCGCCGACCCGAGGCCGATCCGCTGGCGCTCCCGCGAACTGCTGACGCGGATCGGCACCGTCTTTCAGAACCCGGAGCACCAGTTCGTGGCCGCCACCGTGCGGGAGGAACTCGCCCTCGGACCGCGCGCGCTCGGCCTGCCAAACGCCGAGATCGGCGCCCGCGTCGAGTCGTTGCTCGATCGCCTCGGCCTGAGTGCGCTGGCGGGGGCGAACCCGTTCACGCTGTCGGGCGGCCAGAAACGTCGGCTCTCGGTGGCCGCGGTCCTCGCGAGCAGGCCGCGCGTGCTGGTTCTCGACGAGCCGACCTTCGGCCAGGATGCCGTCACCTGGGCGGCGCTGGTGTCGCTGCTCGACGAACTGCGCGCCAGCGGGACCGCGATCGTGGCCGCGACCCACGACATCCGTTTCCTCGAGGCGATCGGTGCGCACGAGTTGGCGTTGAGCGGGGTCGCCGCGTGACCGCGGGGTCGGTGCCCGGTGCGCCGCGGCTCTCGGTCGCCCGGGTGAACCCGGTCGCCAAGCTGGCCGCCGCCCTGATCGTCGCGTTCACCCTCGCGCTGTCGGTGGATGCCGTCTCCGCCGGTGTCGCGCTGGCGCTCGAGCTGCTCGCGCTTCCGTTCGCGGGACTCCCGGTGCGCGCATTCTGGCGCCGCACCGCCGTCGTCTGGATCACCGCTCCACTCGCCGGACTCACGGTCGCGCTCTACGGTCGCGCCTCGGGAACGGTGCATCTGCACTGGCTGTTCGTGAACGTCACCGACGGCTCGCTCCAGCTGGCCGGGGTCACCGTCGTCCGGGTGCTGGCGATCGCGCTGCCGGCCGTCGCCCTCTTCGCCACGGTCGACCCGACCGAACTCGCCGACGGCCTCGCACAGCTGCTGCACCTGCCCGCGCGCTTTGTGCTCGGAGCTCTCGCCGCGTTCCGACTGCTCGGGTTGATGCGGGAGGACTGGCGCTCGCTCGCACTCGCGCGCCGCGCCCGGGGAGTCGCCGATCGCCGGACGCTCCGCCGCTCCCTCGGCCTCGCGTTCGCCCTGTTCGTGCTGGCGATCCGGCGTGGCAGCGCCCTGGCGACGGCGATGGAGGCACGCGGCTTCGGGGGAAGCGCCCCCCGCAGCTGGGCACGCGTCTCGCGATTCGGTGGTGGCGAGTGGGGGCTCGTGGTCGCGGGCGCCGTGGTGGCCGCCGGCGCGGTGACCGTGGCGGTGGTGACCGGATCGTGGGCCTTCGTTGGGCGTTGAGGTCGTTGGGCGTTGAGTTGATTGGGTGTCGAGTTCGGTGGGCGCTGAGTTGACGGTTCGCTCGCTCGTGGCCGCGATCCGGAATGCCACCGGGACCGTCCGCCCGGTTGTGCTCCTGGACGGACGCTCCGGTTCGGGCAAGAGCGTGCTCGCCGAGACTCTCGCGCCGGCCCTCGACGCGCAGCTGCTCAGCCTCGATGACGTGTATCCCGGATGGGACGGGCTCGAGGCGGGTTCCGCGGCAGTGCACACGACCGTGCTGCGGGCCGTCGACCCCGGGTGGTGGCGCTGGGACTGGGCGTCCGCGCGGGAGGCGGAGTGGCATCCGCTGGACCCGGATCGCGCCCTGATCGTCGAAGGCTGCGGCGCCGTGAGCCGGGCCAACCGCCGGCTCGCCACCTTCAGTATCTGGCTGGAACTGGATGCCGCGGAACGCCAACGCCGGTTCTCCGAGCGCGACGCGGGGCGCTTTGACCCGTTC
The DNA here is from genome assembly GCA_019351995.1 of Acidobacteriota bacterium. Taxonomy (GTDB): domain Bacteria; phylum Actinomycetota; class Actinomycetes; order Actinomycetales; family Microbacteriaceae; genus Lysinimonas. Next base: position 9,777 of record JABBOD010000034.1, on the reverse strand, counting down.
TGGGACAGCTGGGCAGCGCAGGAGGACGCGTTCATCGCCCGCGAGCATCCGCGCGACGTTGCCGACCTGCTCATCGACGCGGGCTGAGCGTCATCGGAGGCGCTCAGTGATGGCGTCCGCCCGCGAGCTCGAACGACTTTTTCGAGTGACACGCCGGCGAGCCAACGTGTGCAACGGCCCGTCGCTCGAAAAAGTTGTTCGGACTCGCGGCGCAGCGGAGTAGCGGCCCAGCGGCC
>JABBOD010000034.1:4469-9524 GCA_019351995.1 Acidobacteriota bacterium | reverse complement strand
AGCGGCCCAGCGGAGGAGCGGCCCAGCCGAGCGGCCGAGCACCTGCCCGCGGGTGAGCGGGCTGCCGGTCAGCCCCCTACGCCCAGCCCAGCTCGTGCAGCTGCTCGTCGTCGAGCCCGTAGTAGTGGCCGATCTCGTGCACCAGGGTCACGTGCACCTGATCGTGCAGCTGCTCGAGATCGTCGCACACCGACAGCAGCGGCTCACGATAGAGCACGATACGGTCGGGCAGCTCGCCGAATCCGTAGTGCTCGCGGTGGGTGATGGCGATGCCCTGGTAAAGGCCGAGCAGGTTCAGAGAACCGTCCTCGGGGCGGTCCTCCGTGACGAATGCGACGTTCTCGATCCCGTCGACCATGTCGTCGGGGAGCAGATCGAGCTCGTCGATGACGAGTGCCTCGAAGGCCGCAGCATCCAGCTGAAGACTCACATGCCCTCCGGTTGCTCCGCCGACTCCGGGTCGAGCGCCGCGATCAGCGACCACTGCAACTCGCCCAGCCAGGTGAAGACGTCCGCGAGGTTGGTGGCCGGTATCCGGTCGGTATCGCTGCGGATGCCGATCCGCTCGGCGAGCACCAGTCGCAGGTCGGTCAGAGCAGGCAGCCAGCGCTCCGCGTCGTCCCGGTCGACGGCCAGCCTGCCTTCCTCGTCCGCGGCCATCAGCGCCGCGCTCACCGCTCCCGAGTTGGCCGACTTGAGCTCGATGAGACCCTCCCGCGTGTACTGCCGGAACTCGGATGCCGCCTCGACGTCATCCGGGTACGCAGTGGGGAACAGGCGGGCCAGTGCCGGGTCGTCAACCAGCTCGGCGTCGTCGAGTTGATCGTGGACCAGCTCGTCGTACTGGGCCAGCAGGGTCGCAAGAAGCTGGCGCTCCAACGGACTGAACTCGATCAGCACACCGGTGATCTCCGGGATGACTCTCACGGCGCCTCTCTCACTCCGCCGTCACGAGCCTGCTCGGTCGACGGTCGCCCACAGGCCGAACTCGTGCATCGCCTCGGTGTGGCGTTCCATCTCTTCACGCGGCCCCGTGGCCACGACGGCACGCCCGTCGTGGTGCACCTGCAGCATCAGCCGTTCCGCCTCGGGCTTGGGGTAGCCGAAATAGCTGCGGAAGACGTGGGTCACGTACGCCATCAGATTGACAGGATCGTTCCAGACGACCGTCTGCCACGGCACGTCGGGGGAAACCCGCGACTCGCTCGAGGTTTCGCGCTGGACTTCGGTGTCCGAAAAAGTCGTCCCCGACGTCAGACGGGAAAACATGGGGTGGATGACGGGACTTGAACCCGCGGCCACCGGCACCACAAGCCAGTGCTCTACCAACTGAGCTACACCCACCATGTTCGCTCGGAGCTCCTGACGGACTCCGGGCAACCCCACGATGTTACCGCACCCGCGCAGCCCATGACTCCACCGTCGAGGCGGAGGCCGCCTGCGCTTGCTCGCTGCTCGGACCGGGTTTGGGCACGAACACGATCTTGCGGTAGTAGTCGAGCTCGCGGATCGACTCCAGGATGTCGGCGTGGGCGCGGTGCCCGCCGTTCTTGGTCGGCGCCTGGAAGTAGACGCGGGGAAACCAGCGACGGGCCAGCTCCTTGATGCTCGACACGTCGACGCTGCGGTAGTGCAGGTGGCTGTCGACGCGCGGCATGTACTTGGCCAGGAAGGCTCGATCTGTGCCGATGGTGTTGCCCGCGAGGGGGGCAGTCTGCGCGTCGGGCACGAACTTCAGGATGTACTCGAGAACCTCGTACTCTGCTTCGGCCAGCGTCACGCCGTTCGGGATCTCGTCGATGAGTCCGGATTCGGTATGCATGTTCGTCACGAAGTCGCCCATGTGGTCGAGCGCCGACTGGTCGGGCTTGATCACGATGGTGAAGCCGTCGTCGAGAGGGTTCAACTCGTAATCGGTCACCACGACGGCGACCTCGACCAGCTCATCGAGCTCGAGGTCGAGCCCGGTCATCTCGCAGTCGATCCAGACCAGTACATCGGGGTGTGCAGCCACGTAGCCAGCCTACCCGCGCCCGCCGACGAGGCGCCGGGCACCGGTTCAGGCTGACTCGCCGACTCCGATGGCCTCCGCCTCCACCTCCGCCTCCACCTCGGACGTCTCGACGTCACCGTTGATGCGGCCGAGTGCCCGCCGGCCCGCAAAGATCAGCACCGCCGCCACGAGCACGGAGGCCCCCGCCACGAAGAAAGGCACGGCCGGTGTCGCCGCCGCCGCGATCGCCGTCGCCAGGGGCGGTGCCGCCGCGCCGCCCAGGAAGCGGACCGCCGAGTATGACGAGGACGCCACCGAGCGCGGCAGATCCGTCGCCTCCATGACCGATTCCGTGAGCACCGTGTTGAGCACTCCCAGCATGAGGCCGCCGACGACCACGCAGGTGATCAGGGCTGCCGTCACCGTGACCAGGATGCCGGCGACAATCAGGTCGGCCGCCAGCAGAGGCAGCACGATGGCGAGCACCGTGGTGCGGCGCAGGTGCGCGGTGAGAAGTGGCGCGATGACCACACTGGTGAGAGCGACGGCGATGCCCCATCCAAAGAAGGTGAACCCGAGATCGATGGCCGAGAAGCCTCTGAGCCCGGGGGCGAAGGGCGTGTAGGCGAGCAGCGTGAAGAAGCCGATGTTGTAGAACAGCGCCGCCAGCGCGAGGATCAGCAGCGCCGGGGTCTTCAGCGCGCTCAGCGGCGCGGAGAGTTTGGTCTTCTGACGCACCACGTCCCCGCCTTCGTGGGGGAGCAGGATCAGGATCGCGATGAACGCGATCGCCATCAACGTCGCCACTCCGAAGAACGGCCCGCGCCAGCTGATGGATCCGAGCAGTCCGCCGAGCAGCGGCCCCACGGCGATACCGAGTCCGAGTGCCGCCTCGTAGAGGATGATCGCGGCGCTGCTGCCACCGCTCGCTGCGCCCACGATGGTCGCCAGAGCTGTGCTGATGAAGAGCGCGTTGCCGAGGCCCCATCCGGCGCGGAATCCGATCACGGCCTCGACGCTTCCGCTCAACGCGGCGAGCAGGGCGAACACCACGATCAGGGCGAGTCCGATGAGCAGTGTCATCCTGGCCCCGATGCGGCTGGAGACGAAGCTCGTGATGAGCATCATCAGGCCGGTCACCAGCAAATAGCTGGTGAAGAGGTACTCCGTCTGGGTCGGGGTCGCCTTCAGTTCGCTGGCGATGGCGGGCAGGATCGGGTCGACGAGGCCGATGCCCATGAATGCGATCACGCACGCGAATGCGACAGCCCAGACCGTGCGGGGCTGCTTCAGGATCCTGACCCTGTCGGTGCCCTGGTGGGTCGCGCTCAAGCCGACACCGCCGCGTCGCTCGCGGTGCGGGTGGCCATCAATTCGACGGCTCGCTCGAGAATGGCCCATTCGCCCTCATCTAGGTCCGCGAACCACGGCGCGAGGGCGGCGGCGATCTGGTGTCGCCAAGCCTCGAGAGCGGCGCGACCTTTCGGCGTGATCCGGATGAGCCAGGCGCGCGAGTCCGCCACGTCGGCGATGCGCGACACGTATTCCTCCTCGACCATCGTGCCGATCACGCGGGTCATGCCCGGTTGGGTGACTCGGTTCGCGGTGGCGAGTTCGCCGATGCGCATCGGGCCCTCGGTGTCGAGGATGCCGAGCGCACGCCAGACGGCCGACGGGGTCTTGCTGCCCGTTGACTGCGCCGCGATCCGCACCAGACGGGTGGAGGAGACCAGAAGGGTTTCGAGGGTTCCGCTGTGGTTCATGAGGCTATTGTATACCTCAGTTATATAACATGCTGAAGTATCTGTGGCTCGTCTTGCTGTGCCTCGGCGACCCCATCGCGCCACGCTGCGCCGCATCACCGTCGCGAGAACCGGCTGACCCGGAATCACCCGGGGGCGCTCATGGTTGAGTGAAGCGTGATCGTCGAGCTCTACACCTCCGCCTTCTGTGAGCCGTGCCATCTGACCCGCGCCGTACTCGCGGATGCCGCCCGCCTCGTTCCGGCGGCCGAGGTGCTCGAGCGGGACATTGTGAGGCACGAAGCTCAGGCGGCGGCCGACGGCATCCGCGTCACGCCGACGATGATCGTGCGCGACGTTCGCGGCGACGAAGTCTTTCGCGGCGAAGGCGTGCCCACGCTGCCCCAGCTTCTCAGCGCCTTCGCGAAGGCGCTCTGAGCGCCGAGGCGTGAGGTCCCCCCGGAGAGATTCGAACTCCCGACCAGCCGGGTAGAAACCGGATGCTCTATCCACTGAGCTACGGGGGGAATTGCCCGAATCGGCTCGCTTCAGATTCTAGAGGTCGTCCTCATGCCCGGTCAGGAGCGCGCGGTCGGCACCGGTTCCTGGCTGTGGTCGGCGGGCTGGTTCTCGACCGTCTCGTGCGCGGCCGCGGAGTACTGCTCCTCGGCCCAGCGCTGCTGTTCGAGCACCACCGGGTCGACAGCGCTCTCGGCATACTGCCAACGGTCGAGGTCGGCGGTGAACAGCTTCTTGGCGCGGCTCGGCTTGTGCAGCCACTCCACCAGTCGGTCGCGGTACTCGTCGAGGGTCTGCTCGGACTGGTAGCTGTAGCTGACCGAGTTGGTGCGCATCTCGCGCAGTTGATGCGATGCCCAGTCGGCGGCGAGACCGGCCCCGGAGATCGGAAGCAAGCGCACGTTCACGTCGGCTTGGCTGGCGAGACGCTCGGCGTGTTCCTTGGATGCCGGCACCTGGCCGTGCCAGCTTGCGGCGCCTTGCCCGGCGGCGACCAGAGCGGCCACCGCGGAGGCGCGGGTCTCGTAGTCGCGCTGGGTGACCAGTCGGCGAGTCGAGCCACGGCCGATCGCCGCCCCGACGATGCCGGCGACGACGATCGCAACAAACGGGATGATCGCGTTGACGATGAGGGCGTGGCCCGTGACGGAGTGAACCCAGTTGAGTATGTCGTTCCACCATTGCATGGGCCGCACGTTACGCGCGCGCTCGTCCGAACGGCGGAGCGGCCCCCGCGCGTCGCGAAAACTCTCAGGTAACGGTTGAGGGGCCGTTCCGGCATCGCCCGTGGCTCACACGCAG
>JABBOD010000034.1:0-4428 GCA_019351995.1 Acidobacteriota bacterium | reverse complement strand
ACGACGCGGGGCGCTAACGGCGCAGGGCGTCAACCGCGTCATCCGCAGACCAGAATCGCCCCACCTCGACGAACCCCTGGGCACGGGGTCGCAACCGCTTGGCGAGGAAGGGGCGGTGCGCAGCCAACTCGGCGGCATCGGGCGGGTCATCGAGCAGTTCGACGTAGCCGAGCACGGCACCGTCGAGTCGGGTGACTCGAGAGAGCCGACCGTGGAGCGCCAGAATCGTGATGCCAGGATGCGCTGCCACCAACGGGAGGGGAGTGCGGCGTTCGAGGATATCCATGAATCGAACATATCTTCGACCTCCGACGTCGGCGTTCCCGCGTCAGCGCGGGAGTTGGCTCCCACCCGCGTCAGGGGATGTCGACGCGTTGATCTCGATCGGACCGGTGGTCACGAGGGCGAGGTCGGCGTCGACCACCTTGCCGGCGCGCGCCGTCTGAGCCAGCACGATCCCGATCAGAACGACCGCTGCGCCCACAACTTGCACGGGATCGAGGCCCTCCCCGAGCCAGAGCCAGGCCACCAGGAACGCGAAGATCACCTCCGAGGAGGCGACGATCCCCGCGGCCGTCGCCGGCAGATAGGTGAGCGCCGTGAACGAGAGCAGGAACGGCAGGAAGGACCCGAACACGATGGTCGCCGCGAGCGGGACGACGAGCGGGAGCGTGAAGGTCCCGTGCGAGCCCCCGAGTTCCACCGGTTTCGCGAAGATCGTCGGGTCGAGGCCCACCAGTCCGCCGAAGATCAACCAGAACGTCCCGGCGAAGAGACCCGTCCAGAAGGCGACAGCCAGTGGTGACGTCGCGCTCACCTGGCGCTCACCGACAACGAAGTAGACGGTGAGTGTCACGGCTGCACCGAGGGCAAGAAGCACGCCGAGGACGTCGAGCGAACTGCTCCAGACCCTGGCGACGACGACGAGGCCCACCAGCACGAGCCCGATCGCGACCCAGAGTCGCGCTTTCACGCGCTCACGGAAGAAGAAGAAGCCGACGAGCGCGACGAAGAGCACGCCGGTGTACTCCAGCAGGAGGGCGATCCCGACCGGAAGTCGACCGAGTGCGCCACCGTAACTGGCTTGCAGCAGTGCGATGCCGAACACCCCGAGCACCGCCATGATCAGCAGCTGGCGTGGGCGCATCCGAAAAGCCGTACGGTCGACGATCAGCAGCACGATTCCGGCGATCGCGGCTGTTCCGTACGACCGGAAGAGGGTGAGCTGCTGCGGCTCGAGCCCGCTCTGCACGAGCAGTTTCGTCATGGTGCCGTTGGCGCCGAACAGCAGCGCGCCCAGCAGCGAGTAGAGGTATCCCATCGACGTCGGTCCCCCGGAACCCGGTTCGGTCTCAGCCGCGTTCGGTGCCGTCGACCGCGAACGGTTCGATGGCGGCGAGCTCTCCGGCGCTCAGCGGCGCGGCGTTCGCCGCGGCCAGGCTGCTCTCCAGTTGCGCGACGCTGGAGGCGCCGATCAGTGCACTGGTGACCTGCGGATGCCGCAGCACCCAGGTGAGCGCGAGCTGGGCGAGCGTCTGCCCACGTTCCTGCGCGATCGCGGTCAGGCCGCGGACGCGCTCGAGGTAGCTGTCGCTGATGTTCTCCTCCGTGATCCAGCGGCCGGTGGCGACACGAGAGTCCGCCGGGATGCCGTGCAGATACCGGTCGGTCAGCATGCCCTGGGCGAGCGGCGAGAATGCGATCGAGCCGGCACCGACCGCGTCGAGCACGGGGAAGAGTCCGTTCTCGATGTGGCGGTCGAACATGTTGTAGCGAGGCTGGTGGATGAGCAGGGGGATGCCCTCGGCCCGCAACGCGGCGGCCGCGGCCGTTGTCTGCTCCGGGTCGTAGTTCGAAATCCCCGCGTACAGCGCGCGCCCAGACCGCACGGCTGTCGCCAGTGCGCCCATCGTCTCTTCGATGGGCGTCTCCGGATCGGGCCGGTGGGAGTAGAAGATGTCGACGTAGTCGAGGCCCATGCGGCTCAGCGACTGGTCGAGCGAACTCAGAAGGTACTTGCGGGATCCCCACTCCCCGTAGGGCCCCGGCCACATGTCGTAGCCGGCCTTGGTCGAGATGATGAGCTCGTCGCGATACGGCAGGAAGTCGTCGTGCAGGATCAACCCGAAGTTCCGCTCGGCGGCGCCGTTGCTCGGTCCGTAGTTGTTGGCCAGGTCGAAGTGGGTGACGCCGAGATCGAAGGCGCGGCGCAGGATGGCGCGCTGCGTGTCCAGGGGTCGATCCGATCCGAAGTTGTTCCACAGCCCGAGCGAGATCTCGGGGATTCTGAGGCCGCTGCGGCCGACTCGGGGGTACGGCATCCGTCCGTCGTAGCGAGCGTCATCGGCGAGGTATGGCATGGCGGGCATGCGGCAAGCCTAGGGCTGCGCCGTGGTGCGAGACGCCCCTGATTCGCTCTTGCGCGCCGTGGCTAAGTGTATTAGCTTGCAGGCTATGACGCCGAGCATTGCAGTCCCACTCCGTTACCTCGCACGGCCAGATGGGCGTCTCTCGTACACGCTCTCCGGCGTCGGCCCGCTCGTGATCGCCGTTCCCGGAATGGGGGACCTCCGTGACAGCTACCGGGAACTGAGCGGTCCGCTGGTCGAGGCGGGCTACCGCGTTGCCGTTCTCGACCTGCGAGGACACGGCGATTCCGACACGACATTTCGGGAGCACGGCGACCTCGCGACCGCGTCGGACATCCTCGCGCTCATCGACGAGCTCGGCGGCCCGGCGGTCGTCATCGGAAACTCGATGGCGGGTTCGGCGGCGCTCATCGCCGCGGCGGACCGACCGGATGCCGTGGCCGGCCTGGTGCTCGTGAGCCCATTCCTGCGCCAGACCGGTGGTCGCGGCATGCTTCTGCTCAGCCGGATGCTCTTCGCGGCGCTGTTCGCCCGACCGTGGGGAGCCGCGATCTGGGCCGGCTACTACGCCAAGACCCTCAACCGCGGAACGGCAGCGCCCTGGTTGGCCGAGCATGCCGCCGCCATTGCCGCATCGATGCGCGAGCCAGGGCGGCTGGCCTCGTTCCGCCGGCTCACCCGGCAGCTCGACCACGCGGTCGTCGAGCCGCGGATCCGCGAGGTGGTGGCGCCGTCGCTGACGGTCATCGGCTCGCTCGATCCCGACTACACAGACCCCGTTGCCGAACTGGCTTTCGATGCCGAGGCACTCCACGGCGAAACCCTGCTCGTCGAGGGTGTTGCACACTATCCGCACGCGGCCCGCCCCGAGGTGGTCACCCCTCGTGTGCTGGCGTTCGTCGAGGGACTTCGCGACGGCTCGGGATGGCGGGACCCGCGTGCCTAGGGCGGGGCTCAGCCGGGCCGCGGTCACCAACATCGCGGTCGACCTCGTCGACTCCTCTTCGGACGGATTCGTCACCCTCACGCTGGCGGCGGTCGCGGCGCGGGCGGGAGTCGCCGTGCCCAGTCTCTACAAGCACATCGGATCACTCGCCGAGCTGCGCCGTGCTGTCGCCCTGGTCGCGATGTCCGAACTCCTTCGCCGCACCTCGACAGCCACCGTCGGAGTCGCCGGTGACGACGCGCTGCGGGCACTCGGTCGCGAGATTCGCGCCTTCGCGGGTCAGCATCCCGGGCTCTATGCCGCCGCCCAGGTGGCGCCAGACCCCACCGATCCGGCGGCATTCGCGGTGGCTCAGACCGCGGCCGACACGGTCGCCGTCGTGGCCGCCGTGCTGCGCGGCTTCGGACTGCCGGAGGCGCGAACGGTGGATGCCGTGCGGGCGACCCGCGCGGCGATTCACGGATTCATCGAGCTGGAGGCACATGGCGGCTTCGGCATGCCAGACGATGTCGATCGCAGCTTCGAGTTCCTCCTCGATGCGCTCGTGACGGGGGTAGCCTCGTGGGCAAGGAAAGGAGCTCAATGATGAGCACCACAGAAGGCACCGTGACCGAGCAGCGCTGGATCGCCTTCGGCGCGTCGGGTGCGGCCGGCAGCATCTTGCACACGAACATCGGCTACACCGTGCGGATGTTGAACGACGAGACCGCGCGCGGCATCTACCCGACTCTCGAGGTTGCCAAGAGCGCGCTGCACGCGAGCATGCCGCCGGGTTCGGAGTGGCCGGAGTTCCGCGAGCACTGATCCCTCCCATCCGCGACGGGCGCCGTCTCTCCACCGAGGTGGAGGCACGGCGCCCGTCGGCGTCTCCGGCCTTCGAGGATGGGGCGATCGGATGCCGGGACCGCTTCCCGGCTCGAGTGCGGTACCCGGCATCCGAGTCCACCATCGACCAAGGAGCAACTCATGACCGACACCATCACCGTCACCGGGCTCGTCGCCACCACACCGCGCCACCTCGTGACGAGCGAACGACTTCCGATCACCAGTTTTCGGCTCGCCTCCACGCAGCGTCGCTACGACCGCGGGGCCCAGAAGTGGATCGACGCCGAG
>JABBOD010000033.1 GCA_019351995.1 Acidobacteriota bacterium | reverse complement strand
TAACGCTCGCGAAGCGCCACGGTCTCATCACGGAGTTCGTCGTCCGTCAACTCGGAGAACGCGTCTTCGAGGTGGTTGACCGCTTCCGCGTAGTTCTTCAGGCGGCGAAGGGTGCGACCCTCGCCGACACGTAGCACTCTCTCGAGGACGTTCGCCACGTTAGGACTCCACTCGCTTGTTGCTCGCGACGCGCTCGTTGCGCGCTCAGGGCGGCCACTCGGCAGGCATGCTCACGCCCGCCGTGACCGGCTCGTTATCGTAGCAAGCCTACCGAGTGGGCTTCTGGGAGGGTCAGCCCGCGGCGGCGGCGAGTTCTTCCCGTTCTTCGAGATGGATGACGCCATAGTCCCAGCCTTTGCGACGGTACACGACGCTGGGTCGGTCGGTCGCGGCATCGATGAAGAGGAAGAAATCATGCCCGACCAGCTCCATGTGGTCGACGGCATCCTCCTGCGTCATCCGCACGGCGGGGAAGACTTTTTGACGGATGACGACCGGCGTCCAGTCCTGCTCCTCCTCGGCGGCGGCATCCACCACCGAGACGGAGCCGGTGGTCACCCTCTCGATCGCGGCGGGCGTGGCGGGGGTGAGACCGGTGCCCGAGAACCCTCCTGCCGTCGCCTCACGGAGCGACGTCGGACGGTGCTGCCCGCGGTGGACCTTCTTGCGATCTTTCGCCTGACGCAGGCGCTCCATGAGCTTGTCGAGGGCCAGATCGAATGCGGCGTACTTGTCGCTGCCGTCGGACTCCGCCCGCACGATGGGCCCGGGGCCGATCAGGGTCAGTTCGACGCGGTCGTCGCCACTGGAGCCTTTGGTCTCGTGATGCCGACAGACCCGGATCTCGAGGGCGAGAGCCTTCTCGGCGAGGTGCTCCACGCGTTCGGCCTTCTCGATGGCGTAATCCTCGAAGCGATCGGGAATCCCCACTCCGCGACCGGTGATGGTGATGTCCATGGCAGCCTCCTCCTGCTCCATGCGGTGAAAAACCGTCCGGTTCAGGCGGTTCCTCCTCCGCGCTTGTGCCCACCGTAGACCCGCCACCCCGGGATGTCACGGAACGCTCGCTGAGCGTTCACCATGGGGGCCGATCATGCCTCCCGAGAACTTCGGTGTCGAGGCCACCACCGCCGCCGCGACGACCTCCGCACCACCGGCACGCAGCGCCGCAGCGGCAGCCATCAGGGTGGCACCGGTCGTGACGACGTCGTCGACGAGGAGAAATCGCCGAGCTGCAACGGGGACACGCAGCGCGAAGACGCCCTCGAGGTTGGCGGCGCGCTGCTCCAGACTGAGGGATTTCTGCGCGGGATGCGGCCGTGCGGGGGCGAACACCGTGGCCCGCTGGAGGCCGGCGCGCGACACCAGCATCGCAACCGGATCGAACCCGCGACGGCGTCGCGACCGCCGCGATCCCGGCACCGACACCAACTCGACGACACCTCCGGGTTCCCCTCCGGCCCCGGCCGCGACCACCGACGCGGCGAGGCCAGGGGCAAGGACACCTGCCAGCTCGGTGCGCCCGCGTTCCTTGAACGCAAGGATCACCTCCCGCGCGACGCCGTCGTAATCGAGCGCGGAGAAGACCCGGGTGCCGTCGGCGAGCCGACGGGAGCAGGGGTCAGGTGCCAAGGCGGGGCGACAGCGCGCGCAGACCGCGCGGTCCGGGTCACCGCAGCCCGCGCACTCCACCGGAAGCAGGAGGGCAAGGCCGTCGAGGACGGCCTCGCGAAGAGTCATGAACACGGACACCACTGTGCCGGGCTCGCCCAGAGCGCGAGCGGCACCGTGAGCGAGCGGGGGAAAGCCCTACTGCTGCGAGGCGAGGAAGGAGGCGTTCTGTGCCGTGTCCTGCCAGCCGATGCTGCCGCTCGGGCTGAACACCGATCCCGAGGCGTCGAGCACCCGGATTCCCCCTAGCCCGTTCCCGCCGACAACGGCGACCCCGTTGTCGATCACGCCAAGCGAGGCTTGCTGCCCCCCGATGTCGTACGAGTCGACCGCCGTGGTCTTTCCGTCGTGCGAGAGCACGACGACGCTGTTGTTGTTGATCCACGAGGCGCCGATCAACGCCCCCGAGCCGATCGCCGGATAGACGGGCGGCCCGAGACCGGTCGGCACGAGATCCTTGTCGCGCAGAATGCCCGCGACCAGCAGCTTGGGACCCGAGGATGTCGCGAGCGCGACGAGCACCCGCGTTCCGTCGCGGGAGACAGCCATCGAAACCACGGTGCCGTCATAGCTGAAGGCGACCGGATGCGGCCTGCCCGCCGTATCGAAGGCGATGATCGCTCCCGGCTGGCTCGTGGGGACGCTCCAGACGAACCCCTCCGGGTCCATGGAGGGCACGGCGAGCCCCTGGCGGCTGTCGAGGAGCACCGCCGCAGCGGTACCGCGGACGATCGAGACGCCCGAGGCGTTCAGGAACGCGACACTCGTCCCGGTTCGGCCGACGGCGGCACCGAGCGGGCTGACTTTGTCGATCGCGGTGCTGAGGCCGGGCAACGGCCGCACGGTGCCGTTGACCAGGGTGCCGAATGCACCCTTGCTGAATCCCACGGGGTCGGGAAGAACGGTTTGCAGAATGTCAGGTGACGCTCCCGCCGGAATGGACAGCGGGAAGCCGCCAACGGTGATCGTGGCGCTGCCGACCGTCGCCAGCTGGGAGAGGCTCTGCGTGAGCTGCTGCGCCATCCGCCGTTGCGTCGCCCCCGACTCGGCGGACACCTGCGAACTGAGGTCGACGGTGGCTCGACCGGATTCGATGGTCGGGGTTCCCACCAACTGGGTGCCGGTGGGAAAGGCGGAGAGCAGCACACCGCCCGAGAGCCAGTCGGACGGACCCGCGAGCAGACCCTTGACGATCAGGGTGGCGATCGGGCGGGTGGAGGCGAACCAGCGACGGTCGGGCACCAGGTACTGAAAACTGGGATCGAAGAAGTACAAGGGGTACGACTGGAAGATCGACGAGAAACGCCCGGGCGTGAGGATCGTGCCGTCGGGGGCGGCGGAGATGCGCCACTGTCCGGACGTGTCCTTCACGAAACTGAACTGCAGCGGCTTGGACTGCGGGTTGTTGTAGCTCGTGTAGCGCCCCGTGGCATCCACCTCGGCCGACACCGAGATCGAGATCTGCAAGGTATTGGGGGCCACCTGGGAGGTGACGATCGGGGTCGAACTGATCAGCACTCCCGCATTCGGATTCCACTTGTTGCCGAAATCGGGGGTGAGGAAGTCCCGCGCGACCTGATAGCTGAGCTGCGGACCGCGGCCGGCTTTGATGAAACCCGCGAGGATCTGCTGCTGACTGGCACCCTTCACCGGCTCATCGGGCAGGGTCGGCAGCGCCGGTGCGCCGGCCCCGCGATCGATGGTGAGCCGCGAGACGCTTCCCGAGGTGGGGATATTGGCACAGCCGGCGAGCAGCAGAGCGACGGCCAGGAGCGCGCCGAGGAGCGGGAGCTTTCTCATCGCAGCTCCTCATCGTCGATCTGTTCGGGGTCGGGTGGCATCGCAATCGGCGAGCCGAGCACGGCCGCGCCGAACACGCGCGGCAGGGTCAGCCGGAAGCAACTCCCCCGGCTCGCCTCCGACCAGACATCGAGGAGCCCGCCATGCACGGTGGCGTCCTCCAGGGAGATCGCGAGTCCGAGCCCGGTCCCGCCGGTGGTGCGCTGACGCGACGGGTCCGCGCGCCAGAAGCGGTCGAACACCCGCGCCATGTCGGCTTCCGACATCCCGATGCCGTGATCGCGCACCGCGATGGCGACGGTGTCGGGGTCGCTGTCGACGTAGACGTCGATCGGCAGCCCTTCCCCGTGATCGATCGCATTCCCGAGCAGGTTCTGCAGGATGCGGCGGATGCGGCGGGCATCCACATCGGCCTCGAAGTAGCCCCCGGGGGCGATCAGTCGAATCTCGGTGTGCTTCTGCTCGGCCAACGGCCGCACCGCCGCGATCGCGTCCTCCACCAGTCGGACCAGGTTCGTCGGATCGGTCTCGAGCTGCACCGCGCCGGCGTCATAGCGACTCATCTCGAGGAGATCGGCAAGCAGCACTTCGAATCGCTCGGTCTGCGCGTGCAGCAGTTCGGCCGTGCGCGCGGTTGCCGGCTTGAAGCTCTTGCGCTGGTCGTAGAGCACGTCCCCGGCCAGCCGGATGGTGGTGAGCGGCGTACGCAGCTCGTGGGACACATCCGAGACGAATCGCTGTTGCAGTCGCGACAGATCGGCCAGCTGGCGGATCTGTCGTTGCAGGCTGTCTGCCATCCTGTTGAAGGATCTGGCCAATGTCGCCAGCTCATCGTCGCCGTGTTCGCGGAGGCGTTCTTCCAGGTGCCCCGCCGCCAGCTTCTCGCTGGTCTCGGCCGCGAGCCGCACCGGACCGACGATCAGTCGCACGATCAGGTAGGCGATTGCGCCGATCAACAGCACCAGGGCAAGCCCGCCGAGCAGCAGCGTGCGCTGCACGAAATCCAAGGTCTGCTGCACGTCGCTGAGGTTGTAGACCAAATACAACTGGTACTTCCCCGCCGTCGGCACGTCGAGGAGCGAGCCGACGACGATGCTCGGATCGGTGCCGGCGGACTTCGATGATCGGGGAATCGAGATCGACTGCCAGGAGAGCTGGCTGGTTCCACCCTGCTGCACCGACTGCTGGAGCGACGTGCTCACCATCTGCTTCTCATTGAACCCCTCGTTCGCGCGGTTCTCCATCCGCGCCGATCCGTCTTGCCCGGGGGAACGCAGGATGGCGATCAGCGGCGCGGAGGAGACGACGGCCTGGATGGCGCTGGTCGCGTTGTCCTCGACAGACCCGAGGTCGGTGGCTTCATTGAGCTGCTGCGCCTGGTTGAAGACGAGCTGAGCGCTCGCCGTCGCGCGACCGGCTTCACTGGTGACCTGGTTCAAACGCTGCTCGAACAGGTTCGAACTGACACTCATCGAGATGTACGCGCCGATGACCGTGATCGCGATCGTCGACAACGCCACGGTGATGGCGACGGTGCGGATGCGCAGGGATCCGCGCCACAGCCGCGCCATGCGGCTCACCCAGTCCCGCCAGTCGACGCGCAGCATGGAGGAAATCTACGTGACGGCGCCTGCGCGGTAGCCGACTCCGCGCACGGTCGTGACGATCCGAGGGTTGTCGGGATCGTGTTCGACTTTGGCACGCAAGCGCTGCACGTGCACGTTGACCAGACGCGTGTCGGCCTTGTAGTGGTAGCCCCACACCTGCTCGAGCAGCATCTCGCGGGTGAAAACCTGCTGCGGCTTGGCGGCGAGCGCCAGCAGCAACTCGAACTCCAGCGGGGTCAGATTGATCCGCCCATCCCCGCGGCGCACCTCGTGGCCCGCCACATCGATGACCAGGTCTCCGATGCCGATCGAGTCGCTCGAGCCCGGCAGCGACGGACGCAGCCGAGCCCGGATGCGCGCGACCAGTTCCTTGGGGTTGAAGGGCTTGACCACGTAGTCGTCTGCGCCGCTCTCGAGGCCGCGGACGACATCCGTCGAATCGCCCCGAGCGGTCAGCATGATGATGGGAACCCCGCTCTCGGCGCGGATCTGGGCGCAGACCTCGATGCCGTCCATGCCGGGCAGCATGATGTCGAGCAGGACGAGATCGGTGGGCCGCGCACGGAACAAGTCGAGCGCCTTCTGCCCGTCACCGGCGAACTCCGGTTCGAACCCCTCGGCCCGCAGCACGATACCGATCATCTCGGCGATGGCGGGGTCGTCGTCGACCACCAGGATTCGCGCGTTCATGGTCCTCGTCAGTCCAGGCAGAGCCCCACCGGAATCGGGGCACCGACGCTTCCGCGCCAGCTTTTCCCCCCAGAGTAGTCGAGTGTGGAACCATAACTGAGAAGTGCCCGCATCGCGCCCGATCGTGGAGGACAGTGCCGTGACCGACGACCAGCAGTGGCAGGCCCCGGACTCCGCGATTCCTCCGCACGCCTCGTCGCCGGAGGGCAGCCTCCCGTTCCCCGACGCGCCTTTCGCGTCCGGCGCACCCGTGGCTCCGGGTTGGACTCCGCCGCCGAAACCGGGGCTGATCCCGCTGCGAGCCATGACGCTCGGCACCATCCTCAGCGCCTCGTTCCAGACCCTCCGCCGCAACCCGGCCGCGACCCTCGGCCCCGCGCTGGTCCTCAGCCTGGTCATCGCGCTGATCCAGGCGCTCGGATCTGCCGGCTTCTGGGCCCACTACCTCGGAGCCCTCTCCTCTCTCGGCAATCCCACGGGGAGTTCACCCACCGGGTTCACGGCCGGCCTGACATCGAGCTCGATCGGGCTCCTGGCGACATCGCTGGGCTCGGGGGCGCTCGCGCTGATCGCGGGGGCCATCGTGCAGGGCATCGTCACCCTCCAGGTGGCGAGCAGCACGCTCGGGACCCGCCTGCGACTCAGCGGGCTCTGGCGACGGATGCGCGGACGCCGCGGCGCGGTGATCGGCTGGGCGCTGCTCAGCGGCGGCGTCGCCCTGCTGGCGGTCGCCGTGATCGCGGGGGTGCTGATCGCGATCGGCTCAGCGGGTGCTGTGGCGCTGGTGGTGGCGGTGCTCCTGGGGCTGCTGCTCGGTGCGGGACTGTTCGTGGTGTTCGTCTGGCTGTGGGTCAAGCTGGGCTTCGTTCCGGCGATCATCGTGCTCGAGCGCGCGAGCATCCGCGCCGCGATGCGGCGGTCGTGGGCACTGACGCGTGCCGGGTTCTGGAGGATCTTCGGCATCCGGCTGCTCGTCGCCGCCATGATCGCGGTCGCCACCAACATCGTCACCACCCCGATCTCCTTCGTCGTCACCATCGCGGGCGGGGTGCTCACCCCCACCGGTTCCACCGCGGCGGGAGCCGGCCAGACCCTCGTCGTCGCCCTGATCGTCACCCAAGCGGTGACGGCGGTGATTTCGGCGGTGGGTCTGGTGCTCTCGGCCTCGACGCTCGCCCTGCTGTACCTGGACCAGCGGATGCGGCTCGAGGGACTCGATCTGGATCTCGCACGCTACGTCGAGTACCGCCAGGCGGGCGCGCAGGACCTGCCAGACCCCTACCTCGCACCCGAGCGTGCGGCACCGGGTGGAGCTGGGTGAGCTTGGTGGACTCCCTGCTGGCCGTCGGCGCCCCGATCACGGTGCCCGTGGATCCCAACGCGCCCGTGGCCCAGCGCTGGCTGCTCGACGAGCTCGCAAAATCGCCGTATCAGGCGGCAACGCCCAGTTGGTTCGATCGGCTGGTCACCCAGTTCTCCGACTGGCTCAACTCCCTGATCACCGGTCTCGGTTCGGTGCGGATCCCGGGAGCGGGCAACCTGCTCACCCTGATCGTCGTGCTCGCCGTCGTCGTCGTGCTGGTGGTCGCGTTCCTGGTGTTCGGAGTACCGCGCATCAATCGACGAAGCACGGTCACCGGGCAGGTCTTCGGCGATGACGACATCCGGGATGCCGCAGCCCTGCGCCGGGATGCCGAACGAGCCGCGGCATCCGGCGACTACTCGACCGCGATCGCCGAGCTGTTCCGGGCGCTCGCGCGCAGCCTGGATGAGCGCACCCTGGTCTCGTTCTTCCCCGGTAGCACCGCCCGTGGGGTCGCCACACGAGCCGGCCAGGTGTTTCCGGATGCCGCAGACCGGCTGCTCGACGCCGCAGAGACCTTCGACGAGGTGCGCTACCTGGGCGCGACCGGGTCCGCGTCCCAGTGGGACCGGTTGCTCGCGCTCGAGCGCGAGCTGCGCAGCGCGCGGACCCCACACGACGGCAGCCACCGCGACGGGGCCCAGTGCGACGACCGCGATCGCGACGACCGCGATCGTGATGGCAGCGAGCAGGTCGACGAGCTCGCGGTGCCGCGATGAGCCTGGACGCACCGCCGCGGGCGCACTCCGGCGCCACTGCGGGTGCTGACGCGAGCGACGGCCGGGTGCTGACCGCCTCCCCGCGGAGAATGCTGCGCCGCCGGCGCGGTCTCCTCGTGCTGGCCACCGCCGTGGTGCTGGTCGCGATCGCCCTGGTGATCATCCATGGTTCCGCAACGGCCAGCGCCGATCCCCTCGACGTGACCAACCCCGGGCCATCCGGCGCGCGCGCCGTGGCGCAGGTTCTCGGGCAGCAGGGCGTCGATGTGATCCCCGCCGACTCACTGTCCGCCGCCCGAGCGCAGGTGACCGCACCGAGCGATACCACGGTCCTGGTGTACGACCCGAAGGGCTATATGACCGGCGAACAGCGTCGGGCCCTTCTCGGACTGGGGACCGACGTCGTGGTGGTCGAGCCGCAACTGCTCGATCTCGACCAGTATGCGCCGCAGCTCGGTCTCGCCGGCGCGCGATCCGGCAGCTACCCCGCCGACTGCCCGGTGACGGCCGTCCAGAAGGCCGGGACGGTGTCAGGGACGGGTCTCGGCTATCGGGTGCTCCCCGACGCGGCGGCCCCCTCCGCATCGCCGTCCGCCGAGATCATCACCCCGTGCCTGCACAGCTCAGGTGTCGCCGGGCTGGTCCAGATCGCCGATCACGGACGCACCATCACGATCCTCGGCCTCGGATCGATCCTGCAGAACGACACGATCGCACAGGACGGCGATGCCGCCCTCGCCCTCAATCTGCTCGGCGGGCACCACCGACTGATCTGGTACCTCTCGACCTTTGCCGACCTGCAGCAGGGGCCGGCGCCGAGTCTTGCAGAACTCACCCCGGCCTGGCTCACCCCCTTACTGACCTTGTTCGCGCTGGTCGGCGTCGCCGCGATGGTCTGGCGCGGAAGGCGCTTCGGCCCGATCGTCGTCGAGAACCTGCCGGTCGTCGTGCGGTCGAGCGAAACGATGGAGGGCCGTGCGCGGCTCTACTCGCGGGCCAACGCCCGACTGCGCGCGCTGGATGCCCTGCGCATCGGCACGATCATCCGACTCGCACGGCTGACCGGGCTCCCGCGCACCGCGGCCGTCGACGAGGTCATCGACGCCGTAGCCACCCTGCTCGGCCGGGATCGTGGCGAGATCGCGTCGTTGCTGCTCGACACGCTTCCCTCGAACGATTCCGCCCTCGTCCAGTTCTCCGACCAACTCCTCACCCTCGAAGCCGACGTCGCCGCGGCGATCGCGGCGTGATCCGAACCTGACAACCCAGAATGGACAGCATGGCTGACAGCGCATCCCTCCGCTTCGCGTTCGCACAGGTTCGCACCGAGGTCGGCAAGGCGGTCGTGGGGCAGGATGGCGCGGTCACCGGGCTGCTGATCGCGCTCCTGGCGGGAGGTCACGTGCTGCTCGAGGGCGTCCCGGGGGTCGCCAAGACGCTTCTGGTGCGCACCCTCAGCCTCAGTTTGAGCCTGCAGACCCGGCGCGTGCAGTTCACCCCCGACCTGATGCCCGGCGACATCACGGGATCGGTCGTCTACGACCCGACGAGCGGCGAGTTCGAGTTCCGCGAGGGGCCGGTGTTCACCAACATCCTGTTGGCGGACGAGATCAACCGGACGCCCCCGAAGACGCAGTCGGCCCTGTTGGAGGCGATGGAGGAACGCCAGGTCTCCGCGGACGGCGTCACCCGCCCGCTGCCGCAGCCGTTTCTGGTCGCGGCCACGCAGAACCCGATCGAGTACGAGGGCACGTACACGCTGCCCGAGGCGCAGCTCGACCGCTTCCTGCTCAAGCTGGTGCTCGAGCTGCCGGCTCGCGATGCCGAGATCGAGGTGCTCCGCCGACACGCCGCCGGATTCGACCCGCGCGACCTGGCCGCCGCCGGGGTGACCCCGGTGATGGATGCCGCGACCCTCGCCATGGCACAGGCAGAGGTGCAGACCGTCACCATCAGCCCGGATGTCATGGCGTACGCCGTCGACCTCGCCCGCGGCACCCGGCAGAGCCCCTCGGTGAAGCTCGGGGTCAGCCCGCGCGGAACCACGGCACTGCTCGCCGCCTCCCGCGCCTGGGCGTGGCTGAGCGGCTCGAGCGGCGTGACACCCGACCACATTCAGACGATGGCTCTCCCGGTGCTGCGGCACCGCATCCAGCTGCGACCGGAGGCCGAGCTCGAGGGCGTCTCGCCCGACACGGTGCTGCGCTCGATCCTGCAGCAGGTTCAGGTGCCGATCTAGTGCGCCCCCGCCGGGACACCACACCGTGACCGTCTCCGGACGGTTTGTCACGCTGCTCGCGCTCGGCGCGATCCCGGTCGTGTGGCTCGACGGCCTGACCGGTCTGCTGCTCTGGCTTGCGGTCGTCGCGGTGCTGGTCACCGTCGATCTGGCCATCGCGGGCTCGCCGCGCGGACTTCGTTTCGATCGCACCGCACCGGCTCGCACTCGGCTCGGCGAGACGGTCGAGACCTTCCTGCTGGTGAGCAACACCGGCAGACGCCGAGTGCGCGGCGTGCTCCGCGACGCCTGGCAGCCGTCGGCCGGTGCCGGGCCCAGCCGGCAGCCACTGCTGATTCCCGTCGGGGAACGACGACGACTCCGAACGGCCCTGACGCCGACCCGGCGCGGGGAGCGACGGGCCGCGCACGTCACGGTGCGCTCCTATGGGCCGCTCCGGCTCGCGGCCCGCCAGGCCAGCATCCTGGTTCCGGGGGCGGTGCGCGTGCTGCCGCCCTTCACCGCGCGCAAGCATCTGCCGTCGAGGCTGGCACGTCTGCGGGAGCTCGACGGGCGCACCAGCGTGATGATGCGCGGCCAGGGCACCGAGTTCGACAGCCTGAGGGAATACGTTCGCGGCGACGACGTGCGCTCGATCGACTGGCGAGCGACGGCACGACGGCGGGATCCCGGAGGCGGCGGCGCGACCCTCGTGGTGCGCACCTGGCGGCCGGAGCGCGACCGGCGCGTGGTGATCGTGGTGGACTCCGGGCGCACCTCCGCCGCACGCATCGCCGACGAGCCGCGCATCGACACCAGCTTCGAGTCCAGCCTGCTGCTGGCCGCCCTGGCGAGCCACGCGGGCGATCACGTCGACCTGTTGGTGTTCGACCGTGCCGTGCGCGGGCGCGTGCAGGGCGCATCCGGCCCCCAGCTGCTCGCCCGCATGGTCGACGCGATGGCGCCGATCGAGCCACGCCTGATCGAGACCGACTGGGATGCCATCCCCGGCCTCGTACGCCAGGTCACCAGCCACCACGCGCTCGTCGTGCTGCTCACCTCGATCGACGCACCGGGGGCATCACGCGGGCTGCTGACCATGCTCCCGCAGCTCACCGCACGCCACACCGTCGTGGTCGCGTCCGTCGCCGATCCTGACGTGCTGGCGGCGACGCGGGAGCGCGGCGATCGCGAGCAGGTCTATCGCGCTGCCGCCGCCGAGCGCGCTCTGCTCGACGGCGCACGGGTCGCGGCGGCGATCCGGCAGAGCGGCGCGGAAGTGGTCACCGCTCCGCCCGCCGAACTGCCGCCCGCTCTCGCCGATGCCTACCTGGCGCTGAAGGCGGCGGGCCGTCTCTAACGCCAGGTCGGCAGCAGGCTCGGGTGCATCTCAGACGGGGACGGTTGCCCCGACGGCCGCGGCGATCGTCTGGCCGAGGCCGGCATCCACCTGGGTCCAGTACCAGAGGAAGCGGTCCTTGATCCTGTCGACCGTCAGCGCACCGTACTGGCCGACCAGAACCTCATGGAAACGTGCCTTCGCGGCGTCGTCGTAGACCTCTCGGTAGAGAGTGCCGGCCTGGCCGAAGTCGTCGTCCTCGCTGTGCAGGGTCTGCGCGGCACGCATGAGGGCTCCGTCGGTTTCCCAACCGCCCTCACCCGCGCGCGTCGGGTCGGCAACCGGACCGCCGTAGGAGTTCGGCGCGTAGCTGCGAGCCGTCGCGTCGCTGAACTGGTAGCGCATCGCGCCCTCGTGCTGGTAGTTGTGCACCTCGGCGGCGTGCGGCTGGTTCACCGGAAGCTGGTTGTAGTTGCTGCCGATCCGGTTGCGCTGCGCGTCCGGGTAGGCGAACACGCGCGCCATCAGCATCTTGTCGGGACTGATGCCCGTGCCGGGGACCAGGTTCGACGGCGAGAAGGCGGCCTGCTCGATCTCCGCAAAGAAGTTCTGCGGGTTGCGGTTCAGCGTGTAGTGACCGACCTTGATCAGCGGGTAGTCGGCGTGAGGCCAGATCTTCGTGATGTCGAAGGGGTTGAAGCGATAGTCGGCCGCCTCGTCGTACGGCATGATCTGCACGAAGACGTCCCAGATCGGGTAGTCGCCCCGCTCGATCGCCTCGTGCAGGTCGCGGCGATAGAAGTCCGCGTCGCTGCCGGCGAGCTGCTCGGCCTCGGCCGCATCCAGCCGCTCGACGCCCTGGCGGGACTTGAAGTGGTACTGCACCCAGAATCGCTCACCGGCGGCATTGATCCACTGATAGGTGTGCGAGCTGTAGCCGTTGAGGTGGCGCCACGACTTCGAGAGTCCGCGGTCACCCATCAGGTAGGTGACCTGGTGCGCAGACTCCGGCGACAGCGTCCAGAAGTCCCACTGCATGTCGGCATCGCGCAGACCCGAACCGCCGAGGCGCTTCTGCGAGTGGATGAAGTCGGGGAACTTCATCGCGTCGCGGACGAAGAACACCGGGGTGTTGTTTCCCACGATGTCGAAGTTGCCCTCGCTCGTGTAGAACCGCAGCGCGTAGCCGCGGACGTCGCGCCAGGTGTCTGGCGAGCCCTGCTCCCCCGCGACCGAGGAAAGTCGCAGCAGCATCTCGGATGTCGTGCCCGGCTGGAAGACGGCGGCTCGCGTGTAGCGGGACACGTCCTCGGTGACCACGAACTCCCCGAAGGCGCCGCCGCCCTTGGCGTGCGGGTTGCGCTCCGGCACCCGCTCGCGGTTGAACGAGGCGAGCTTCTCGACCAGCTGGTGGTCATGCAGGGCGGTGACGCCGTCCGGGCCGGTCGTCAGCGACATGTCGTCGCTGGCCAGCGGGGCTCCGCTCTGGGAGGTCGTGCGGTGGGCCGGCAGGTTCGACGAAATGTTCATAGTTCGACCGTAGCCTCGAACGTCAGCAGGAATCTTAAGCCTCGAAGAACACACGGCAAGCAGTCGGCTCGCACACTGCCGGCATCCGGCGGAGCCCCCCTGCGAGTCAGGCCGAGATGATCTGCCGCGCGCCGACCTCGGCCTCGTTCAGGTCGCCGGTCTGGCCGAGCCGGGACGCGCGCCGACCGACCCCCCACTGGTAGACGAGGAATGCCGTCAGGGCAACCGTCCCGATTCCGATCTTGATCGGCCATGGCCATGGCTGTCTGACCACAGCGCCCTCGATGATCCCCGAACACAGCAGCGACAGGATGAGGCCGATCACGATCGAGAAGAACGCCCGGCCGTCCTCTGCAAGGGCGTGCCGGCGCGTGCGGGCACCCGGCGCCACCCACGACCAGAACAGCAGGAGTCCGGCCGCGATCGAGGTGAACAGCGAGTACAGCTCCAGCTGACCGTGCGGGGCGATGGAGAGGAAGAAGGTCGGCAGCTTTCCAAACTCGCCCATGACCGCCGCATCCACCCCGATGTTCTGCGCGTTGCTGATCAGCATCACGATCGGGATCAGACCCGTGATACCGCCGATCACGGCCATCGCGGACAGGAAGGCGTTGTGGGTCCAGACCTGACCACCAAAGCCGGCCGCGGAGTTGTTCGAGTAGTAGTTGACGAACTGGTGATCGGCGAAGTCCTTGAGCGCACTGCGCGGGCCGAGGGTCGCCATCACCGCCGGATTCGACGAATACCAGGCGTAGACGACGACCGCGATGCCGACGGTGACGGCCGCGACCGCGAGGGTGAGCCAGCGAACCCGGTACAGCGCGGCCGGAAGCTGCAGCGAGAAGAAGACCGTCATCCGCTGCAGAGGATTGGTCGAGACGCCGGTGAATCGCAGTCGGGCACGCGAGAGGGCGAGCGAGAGGCGATCGCTCTGGACTGTCTGACCCACCGTGGCGGCGATCGTCGAGAGCTGTGTCGACCCGGCCTGGTACACGTCGATGAGCTCGTCGGCGGTGGCTCCGTCTCGCGGGGTCCTGGCGCCCGCCCGGGCGAGTCGGTCCCACTCCGCGGCATGCGCGGCCGAGTAGGCGTCGAGGTCCATGTGCTGCGATGATACCGAGGTGGCGGATGCCTGGGCAGGCGACGAACTCGACGAGCGCGTGCCCGATGACGTGCTGTTGACGGGCGAAGCCGTCGCCCTCGATGTCCGGCCGACGGGCTTCGTGTTGAGTGCCGCCGGTGCCGCCATCGACTTCCTGGTCTACGGCGGTGCGTACGTGCTGGCGATTCTGATTTTCTCGACCATCGCCATCCAAGCGAAGTCCGAGACGGCGGTTCTCGGCATCGTGGCGACTGTTGCCCTGGTCGGCTGCCTGGTCGTCGCGCCCGCGACCGTCGAGGTGCTCAGCCACGGCAAGTCGCTCGGTCGACTGGCCGTCGGAGCGCGGATCGTGCGCGACGACGGCGGGGCGATCGGATTCCGGCACGCCATGATCCGCTCACTGGCCGGATTTCTTGAAATCTTCGCCACGGTCGGCGGCCTCGCCATGGTCGTCGGCCTGCTCAGCACGCGATCGAAGCGCCTGGGCGACCTCATCGCCGGAACGTACAGCCAGTACGAGCGGGTCGGCAAAGTGGTTCCCCCGACCTTCGGGATGCCGACCGAGCTGCTCTCCTGGGCGGCGATCGCCGACGTGGCCAGGATGCCCGACGGGCTCTCCCGGCGCATCGCCCAGTTCCTCGGCCAGGCCTCTCACCTCGAGCCGAGCCGCCGCGCCGCGGTGGCCGCAGGTCTCGCGCAGGAGGCGTCGGCCTACGTGTCGCCCGTTCCCGCCGTCGCGTCGGAACTGTTCCTCGCCGGGCTGACGGTCGTCAGACGTGGCCGTGAAGCGGAAGCGCTGGCCTCGGCCTCACGGCGACTCACCACCCTGGAGCCCACGCTCCGCGGGCTGCCACACGGGTTTCCGAATCGCGGCTGATGCCTCAGTAGCGGTAGTGGTCCGGCTTGTACGGGCCGGCAACGGGAACACCGATGTACGACGCCTGCTCGGGCGTGAGTTCGGTGAGCTCCACTCCGAGGGCGTCGAGGTGCAGACGCGCCACCTTCTCGTCCAGCTTCTTCGGCAGCACGTAGACGCCAACCGGGTAGTCCTCGAGGTGGGTGAACAGCTCGAGCTGCGCCAGCACCTGGTTGGTGAAGGAGTTGCTCATCACGAACGACGGGTGCCCTGTCGCGTTGCCGAGGTTCATCAGACGACCCTCGCTCAGCACCAGGATGCTGCGGCCAGTCGGCAGGCGCCACTCGTGCACCTGGGGCTTGATCTCGACCTTGACCGCATCCGAGAGGCTCTCGAGCCCCGCCATGTCGATCTCGTTGTCGAAGTGGCCGACGTTGGCGACGATCGCCAGGTGTTTGAGGCTCAGCAGGTGATCGAGGGTGATCACGTTCTTGTTGCCGGTGCCGGAGATCAGGATGTCGACATCCTCGATCACGCTCTCCAGTCGGGCGACCTGGAAGCCGTCCATCGCGGCCTGGAGTGCGTTGATCGGGTCGATCTCGCTCACGATGACGCGCGCGCCCTGGCCCCGGAGGGCCTCCGCTGCGCCCTTGCCGACATCCCCGTAGCCGGCGACGAAGGCGACCTTGCCGCCGATCAGCACGTCGGTGGCGCGATTCAGCCCATCGGGCAGCGAGTGGCGGATGCCGTAGACGTTGTCGAACTTCGACTTGGTGACGGAGTCGTTGACATTGATCGCCGGGAACAACAGCTCGCCGCTCTGCGCGAACTCGTAGAGACGATGCACACCGGTCGTGGTCTCCTCGGTGACGCCCATGATGCCGGCGGCGATCTTCGTCCAGCGGTCGCTGCTGGACGCGAGCGAACGGCGGAGGGTGTCGAGGATGACCGTCCACTCGTGACTCGCGCCCGGCTCGGTTGCCGGAACCGAGCCAGCCAACTCGTACTCGCGGCCCCTGTGGACGAGGAGGGTGGCATCCCCGCCGTCATCGAGAATCAGGTTCGGTCCGTCGAAGCCCTCCGGATATCCGGCGCCTGCGCTCCAGTCGAAGATCTGCTCGGTACACCACCAGTACTCCTCGAGCGTCTCCCCCTTCCAGGCGAAGACCGGCACCCCGGCCGGGTGCTCGACCGTCCCACTCGGGCCGACCGCGACGGCGGCGGCGGCCTCATCCTGCGTGGAGAAGATGTTGCAACTCGCCCAGCGCACCTCGGCGCCGAGCGCCACGAGGGTCTCGATCAGCACCGCGGTCTGCACGGTCATGTGCAGCGACCCGGCGATGCGAGCGCCCTTCAGCGGTTGACGGGGGCCGAACTCCTCGCGGAGAGCCATGAGGCCGGGCATCTCGTGCTCGGCCAGGCGGAGCTGGTGGCGGCCCGCCTCGGCAAGCGACAGGTCCGCGACCTTGAACGGCATGGTGGTCTGAGCGAGATTCGGCATCGTCCCATCATTGCAGGATCAGCTCAGTACCGCCGGAGCGCTGAGCCGGGCGGTCAGGCGCCGAGTTGGTCCATGACGACGTGCCGAACGACCTGCCAGCCCTGCGGTGCCGAGAGCCGCTCCGCGTGCCGTGCGCACAGGTCGTAGCTGTGCGGCTCGTGCCGGATGGCGAGCGGGCCGAGCACGGCCATCGCGTCCGCATAGTCGTATGTCAGGGTGGCGATTGCCTCCCCACCGCAGGCGACCTTGCTGCAGAGGCGAGCGGACATGGAGGCAACTTACCGCGAGCCGCGGACACCGTGGTGCTGCACGGCGGCGCGGCGAGCTGACCGCCCGACACCGGCGGCGCGAGCCTAGGATGTCGACATGACCGGCTCGAGCCACCGCGTATCCGCCCGCTCGGGGCGACGGGATCGTCACGGCCGCGGCATCCGCTCGGCCGTCACCGGTCCGATGCTCCCTCCGATCCGCACGCGGCTCGACTTCTTCGACTCCTGCGTCGGTAGCGCGGTGGAGTTTGTGCGCGACGAGTGGCCGGAAGAGCTGGCCGAGGTGCACTTCGAGATCGGGATGGCGCCATCCGGCGAACCGGGGCCTCTGGGGGTCGACCGCTGGCAGGTCAGTGCGCGTGAGCGTCGCATCGTGCTCTACCGGCTGCCGATCGAACGGCTCGCGCATCTGCACAAGAACGATGACTGGCATCGGCGCTCGTTCATCGAGAGCTGCGTGTTCCGTGCCGTCGCCGAGCTGCTCGGCAAAGACCCGTGGGACATCGCACCGGAGCGCTACCGCCACTTCTGAGCGGTGCCCACCATCCCTCGCGAACTCGGGGCGCGCCAGCTCCCGGTCGACGAACTACGGGTGGACGATGATCGCACCGGAGACGGGGCGCGGCGAGACGACGGGGTACGCGGCGAGCACCGCATCGCCGGCGTAGGAGATGCCGACAACGAGACCCTTCGCGCCGCTCAGCACGTAGGTGGCTCCTGCGGTCACGGGAATCGTCGCCGAGACGCCCGCCGGCACGGTCAGCGTGAGGTCGGCTCCGCCCTGCGACGTCAGCACCAGAGTGACCGGGGTGGTCCCCGAGTTCGTCGCAGACAGTTCTGGCGAGGCCCCTGGCGCGATCGTCACGGCCGTGTTGCCGGTCAATGCCGCGGCACTGGCGTACCAGGCGAAGTCGGAGGCGGGCGCGGAGGCGCCGGAAGCGGCCGCCGAGACGGTCGAGACTCGCGCTCCGCCCACGATCGGCTGGTCGGAGCTGAGCACGACGGTGTAGTCGCCGTCGGGGATCGTGACCCTGCCGGTGTCGGTCTGGGCCCCGGAATCCAGCGGCAGCTCGTTCACCTGACCCGCCGCCACATCCATCTCGAAGGAGACGCCGGTCGGCTGCGCGTTTTGCGGGACCAGGCTGACGTGCACTTTGGCACTGCGCGTGCCCGGGACCGCGACGCGCACCGCGGCGACGGCATCCTCCCAGTTCGACAGCGCGAGAGCGCTGCCCAGGCCCACCGCATTCACCACACGGATGCCGGGAATCACCACCCGCGTCGCGGGCTCGCTGCCCGGGTTGACGATGTCGACCCCACCGGCGTCGAGACCGCGCACGATCGACTGCTGGAGGTAGGCCGTGATCTGTCCGCCGCGCGCCTCCACGTGGACAACCGGCGAGGCGAGGTTGGGGGCGAAACCGGCGAGCGAGATGATGCGCTGCTCGCCCGACTTCACCAGGATGCCCGACATCCCCGGCGCGTTCACGGGGCCATTCGGGCTGAGGATGGTGAGCGCGACGGTGGCGTCGACCGCCGAGGCGTTGCCGAGCGTCACCAGCGTGGTGCGACCGACCGTCGTGGAGCCGCCGACCAGCCAGATCGAGCTGCTCGGCTCGGCGCACGACGCCGCCGCGAACCCGCTGTAATCCTGCTGCTGGGCCAGTTGCGACTGCGCGGCGGAGAGCCTCGTCCCGGCCTTGTCCGGCAGCGTCACGACGCTCGGGGCGGCGGCGGTGCCACCGGTCCCGCCGTCGCTCGTGCCCAGGTGGCTGGTCCGCACCGCGGTGTCGCCGGTGTCGGCGGTCACCGATGGCGCTCCGATCGAGGAGAGCGTGCTGGCGTTCTGCCCGGTCTGGTCGCCGAGCCGGAACAGACCGCCGGCGCACACGCGCGTCTGCTCACCCGGCTGCGGGGTGACGACGACGACGGGGGCCGCAATGCTCCGACTGGGCAGCGGCACGAGTCCGACGGCCGCGATCACCGCGACGGCGGCCGCGATGCCGATGGTTCCGGCAGCCACGCGAAGCCCCACGACGGCGGCGCGACGCGCGCGTCCCGGCTGCGCGGAACGCGATCGCCGTTCCGGCGCGGAGTCCGCGTCTGGCAGGGGCTGCGACGCCTCTTCTGGCACCTGCTCCTCGGACTCAGGCATTCTCATCCTCTTCGAAGGTGTTGGCAGGATCCTCGCCGGGGAGCGCGGACTCGGTCACCACGCGGCGGCGGCGACCGGTCGGGATCGCCAGCAGCAGCGTCAGGAGGATCACCAGACCCTGACCGATCAGGATCGCGATGCTCGTGCGGGTTGGCGTGACAGTCGTCACGGCGGGCGGGGTGAATCCCGTGACGCGCCACAGCGCGCCGACGGGGGTCTCCCCCACCGGGCTCAGTGCGGCAGTCCCGTCAAGCGACTCGGACACGCGCCGACGCAGTGCCGCCGCCGAAGCGTCCGCCGCCGTGTTCCCGACCGGGGGCACCACCACGAACTCGACCTGGAAGCTCGCCAGGCTGGCACGCGGATCGTAGCCGCTTGGCGAGGCGAGATTGCCCGCCAGGGTGGCGAGCCGACGCGTCGTGTCGTCGGTGCCCTGTCGTGTCGTCCAGAGCGTGGATTCGGCATCGAGCGTGGTGCCCGCACCGCGCTCGATCACCGCGGCAAGAGAGCCGTCGGCCTGGGGTTCCAGCACCAGGGTGCTGATCTTGGGATGCGCGGCCGCCTCGGCGGCGACGAGCGCCGGAAGAAGCTGACCCTGGGAGGGCGTCACCGCGATCGCGCCGACGACCGGCGCAACCAGCAGCGGAGCGACAGCGAGCACCGAGGCCAGAGCGACGACGACGCCCACGACCGCGCGCCCGACCGCGACCGCATCCATCGCCACCACGGCGGCGACGACCAGCCCGATCCAGTAGAGGCTCAGCCCGCTCCCGGCCCAGGGGGTAACGACTTCACCACCGGTGCTCGCCAGTGCGAGGTGGCTCGAGCCCACGGCGGTCACGAGTCCGAGCAGCGCGAGGAGGAGTGCCGGGATGGCGCGGCGCGACCCCGGCAGGAACACGGCGAGGAGGGCCGAAACGGCAAGGGGAGCCAGCAGCACGGCCGGCGCGAGAAGCCCCACCTGGCCCGGCAGCCCGATGGCGGCGGCGAGCGCGGCCCAGCTGCCGGAGACCGCCGGCTGGCCGAGCAGCAGATGCCACCCGGAGGCGGCGGGGTCCGCCGCGAGGGACCCCGGGTCGGCGAGGAGAGCGAACGGGTCGCCGCGGAGCACCTGGGTGACCACGAGCGGAGCGAACAGCGCGGCGGCCGGGATCAGGATGCCGATAATCCGTACCAGGCCACGCGGTCGGGCCACCGCCCAGGCCACGATGGCCAGCACCAGGGCGGGGGCGAGCACCGGCGAACACGCCACCACCGCGGCGAAGAGCAGGGCTGCCGCGGCGGAGGCGGTCCAGGAGCGGGCAGCCTCGAGAGCCGCGAGGACCAGCCAGGGCAGCAGCAGGTGCACGAGCACCGCGGTGGGCCGGCCGGCGTTCAGTGCGGAGAGCAGCGGGGGCGCCAGCATCCACAGGATCGCGGCGATGACCGCGGGCGCACGTCGGGTCGTGAAACGGGTCGCGCACCACCACGCCCCCAGAGCGGCGAGCGGCAGCGAGGTCAACCACAGCAGCACCAGCGAGAGCGACGGATCCCAGGGGGTCACGGAACCGAGAACCGCCAGCACGGCGGAGAACGGATCGGGCGGCCCGACCACGCCGACACCGACATCGCGCGGCCCGGCCAGCATCCGCGACCAGAGGGTCCCGACGGTGGAGCTGAGGGGACGCAGCGCGCCGCCGCCGAGAGCCTGCGCGCCCAGCAGCCGCCAGAACAGCCCGAGCCCGACAACCGCGGCGATCAGCGTGATCGTCGCTCCGCCGCCGCCGAAGAACGGGGCACGCACCAGGTCGTCTTCCTCCCGAGCGCTCGCGGCACGATCGCGGAGCACCGCGCGCAGCTCCCGCGCCTCGTCGCCCGGGATCCGCAGCTGCGCGATCGAGGCCCATCCGAGAGTCCTGGTTCGCCGGATGCGGAGACGAGCACCGCCAACGGTCCCGTCGAACGCGGCTCGGAACGCCGCCGCGAACTCGCCACCGACGGCACCGGGACGCTTCGCCAGCAGGTGGCCGAGCGAGCGCAGGAAGGCAAGCGGCACGAGCGATAGCCAGTGGAACGGCAGAGCCGCCCCCGGCGCGTACACCAGGCGGCGATGCAGTTGGGCGGCGCGCGCGACCCGCCGGCGCCCGCGTGAGGAGAGGGCACGTCGGCGACCGAAATCCTCCGGCCGGACACCGCGAGCGACCCGGGCATCCGCCACCCGGATGACGCGGAAACCCGCCAGACGCGCGCGGATCGAGAAGTCGAGGCCGGCATCCGCCCCGGGAAGTCCCGGATCGAAACCGCCGAGGCGCTCCCAGACTTCGCGGCGCACGAGCATCGCGGAGCTGGTGACGCCGAGCACGTCGCCGTCCAGGTCGTGCTGCGCCTGGTCGAGTTCGTCTTCGACGAGCTTCACGGTGGCCCCGAGCCGCGTCATGCTCTCGCCATACGAGCGCAGGAGACTTCGATCGTCGACATCCACGATCTTCGGTCCAGCGATCGCCACCGACGGAGCGATCTCGACGGCAGCAAGGAGTCGCTGAAGAGCATCGGACTCCGGCGCGGTGTCGGCACTGAGAATCCACAGCCAGTCGTTGGCGGACTGGGCGGGCGGCGCGTGTCGCAGCGCAACGGCGACCGCGTCGCCCAGCGGCAGATTCGGCGCCAACACGTACTGGCTCGGCGAGGCGGTCCCCAGCTTCTGGGCGCTGTTGTCGGTCGACGAACAGTCGACCAGCACCTGGGCGTCTGGGCGTCGAGTCTGCGACGCCAGCGCCATGAGGGTGCGGTCGAGCCAGTGTTCCCCGTTCCGCACGACGAGGATCGCGGTCACTCGCGGCTGCATCGGTTCGAGGCTAGATGCGGGTTCCCGACACGGGCGCAGGGACACGCCTCACGGCAAAAGTCTCAGTCGCCGCTACGCGGTGCGGCTGCGGCGCAGGCGACGACGCTCGCGCTCGGACAGGCCACCCCAGATGCCGAAACGCTCATCGTTCTGCAGGGCGTACTCGAGGCACTGGGCCTTGACCTCGCAGGTGGTGCAGATCTTCTTGGCGTCACGCGTCGATCCGCCCTTCTCCGGGAAGAAGGCTTCGGGATCGGTCTGCGCGCAGAGCGAATCCGACTGCCACGAGAGCGGGTTCTCCAGATCGGTGTCGGCGGGACGCAAGCCGGGAACGCCGAGGCGAACCGGGTCGACGTACCAGTCGCCGGGTACCGACGGGCGATACTCGTTCCGCGTCATGGTCCACTCTCCCTATCGCACCTTCGTGGTTTCATCCCCCGACGAAACGCCGTGCGTGAGGTAATTACACCGGTGTAGTTAGCCTCGCGTCAAGTCGAGAATGTTAATTCTTTTCGCCGGCCGACGCGGGACCCGCGGACTCGGCGTTTCGTCGAGCATTCCACGCGGATTCGACCATCTCGTCGAGTGTGTGCCGCATGCGCCAGTCCAGGTCACGGGCGGCAGATTCGCCACTGGCCACGATCCGCGGCGGGTCGCCCGCGCGGCGCGGCGCAATCGTCGGCGTGAAGTCGACCCCCGTGATCCGAGCGATCGCCGCCATGATCTGAGCGACCGAGACACCCTCTCCGCTGCCCAGATTGTACGCGGGGGCGAGGGTCGCGCCGGCGTCCAATCGTCTGGCCGCGGCGACGTGCGAGATCGCGAGATCGGCCACGTGGATGTAGTCGCGCACGTTGGTGCCGTCGGGCGTGGGGTAGTCGTCGCCGTTGATCTGCGGGGTGCGGCCCTCGACCAGCGCGTCGAACACCAGGGGGAACAGGTTGTGCGGACTCGTGTCGAAGACGGCCGGGTCGCCGGAGCCCACCACGTTGAAGTACCGCAGTGAGGTGTGCCGAAGACCGACGGCGACCTCCTGGTCACGCAGCAACCACTCGCCGATGAGTTTCGACTCGCCGTACGGCGACTGCGGGTTTTTCGGGGTGTCCTCGGTGACCAGCTCGACATCGGGCGTGCCGTAGACGGCGGCGCTCGACGAGAAGACGATGCGGTCGACGCCTCGGTCCTGCATCGCGCCCAGCACGACGGCGGTGCCGGTGACGTTCTGCGCGTAGGTGTGCAGGGGCCGCTGCACCGACACGCCCGCGTATTTGAAGCCGGCCACGTGGATGACGCCGGTCACCCCGTGCTCGTCGAGGGTGCGCACCATGAGTCCCCCGTCGAGGATGCTTCCGCGGACAAACGGCACGCCATCCGGCACGAACTCGCGTTGCCCGCTCGAGAGGTCATCGATGACGACGGCCTCGAGTTCGGCATCGAGCAGGGCCCGCACCACGTGCGCACCGATGTAGCCGGCACCGCCGGTCACCAACCAGGTCATGTGCCCGAGGGTACCGGCCGCAGCGTGGGACCATCCGAGGTCTGGCAAGATAACAACATCCAGTGATTTTCTGCCAGGAGGCTCTCATGCTCCGCAAAGTGGTTCTCGTCGCGCTGCCGGGCGTTGCCCCGTTCGAGTTCGGAGTGGTGTGCGAGGTCTTCGGGATCGACCGCAGTGACAGCGGCGGCCCGGCGTTCGAGTTCACGATCGCGACCGCTGAACCCGGCCCCGTGCGTACCAGTCTCGGATTCGACATGTTCATCGACCAGGACCTCAGCGTCGCCGCGGACGCCGACCTGATCGCGGTGCCGGCTCACCTGACCGGCGGCGCCGAGGACGAGCCGACCGATGAGCGGGTGCTGCAAGCTCTTCGGGATGCCGAGGCGCGGGGCGCCTGGCTGCTGAGCGTCTGCAGCGGCGCCTTCGTCTTGGCCGAAGCGGGGATCCTCGACGGACGCCGCGCGACGACACACTGGATGCACGCCGACCGGCTGCGGCGCCACTATCCGAAGACCGAGATCGATGCCGACGTGCTCTTCGTGCGCGACGGCAAGGTCGTGACCAGCGCCGGCACCGCCGCGGGAATCGACGCGGCGCTGCACATCGTGCGCACCGAACTCGGCGCGGCGGCCACCAACGTGATCGCACGCCGCATGGTCGTGCCCCCGCAGCGTGACGGCGGGCAGTCCCAGTACATCGAGTCACCGATCCCCGAGGTCCGAACCGATTCGCTCGCCGCCGTCACCGAGTGGATGCTGGCCCACCTCGACGCGGACCTCACCATCGACCAACTGGCCCGCCGCGCGCTCATGAGCCCCCGCACCTTCGCCCGCAAGTTCCGAGCGGAGTCGGGCACCACTCCCGCCGCCTGGCTCAACCGCCAGCGGATCCTGCGCGCCCAGCAGTTGCTCGAACAGACCGATGAGGGGCTGGAGCAGATCGCGCGGCTCACCGGGTTCGGGGCGGCCTCCGTGATGCGCCACCACTTCCTGAAGGTGCTGCAGACGACGCCGACGAACTATCGGCGAGCGTTCGGGGATCGGAAGGCCGGGTAGTCGGGCAGTCGGGTGACCCAGCTTCGTTGAATGTTGGTCGCGCCCGGCCAGATCAGCCGGCGAGCGCCGCCAGAAGTGGCTTGACGACGGGGGCGAACGTCATGACGTCGGTGCCCACGTTGTTGGGTTCAATGATCATCAGATTGGTGCCGTCGGAAACGTACAGCCCGGGCTCTGCACCACTTGAGTTCGGCACCGAAAGCGCCGCAGAAACACCGGCCATGTCGACGGGACTCCCCGAGGTGACGCCTCCGTGATCCAGTACCCATGCCGCACCGGGGAGCACCTTGATCGTGAACGCGTGCACACTGTTCGTGCCGTCGGTGTTCCACGCGCAACTCAGGTATCCGGAGGCGGCCATCGCGCCGTAGACCCCGGGGCCCGCCTCAGCGGGCCCGTTGCCCGGGTTGACCATGAGTGTCTGATCGTGCAACGCGCTTCCGACATCGGCTCGGGTGGCGACAGAACTGCAATCGAGGTTCGTGCTCCACCGCGCCGACGATGCCGCAGGGACCGGAGCCGTCGCCGCCGGCAGCCGTGGCGTCAGCGCTGCGGTCAGCTGATCGATCGCCGTGGTGGAGTGGAGGTACGAGTTCTTCGCCGTGTAGGCGACTCCGGAGAACCACCACAGTCCCACGACAACTCCGAAGGAACACGAGTCCTGCTCTCCGGCGGCCACGTTGCCGCCGTAACAATATGGCTGCTCCGCATCCTGCTTTGCCACCTGAGCCCCCGCGGCCGCAGCCGGGATGATCGTCATCCAGAAGAGAGGGGCATTCGAGGGATCAGCCCATCTGCAGGCGATGCCGCCGAGCTGCTGAACGCTCCACGTCATCGCATCCGCGTCAGGCGGCATCAGATGAACGGTCGCTCCGACCGCCTTGCTCACGTCCGAATCCGTGAGAGCCGATTCGCACTTGCCGTCGAATGCGAGATCGGGGCGGACGCTCGCCGTCGTCGTCGGCCGGGCCGACAGACTCGAACTTGCCGATGGAGATCGCGACGCCGACGACGGATTCTGTGCGGCCGCGCACCCACTCAGAACCACGGCGAGCGCCACAATCACGAGCAAGGACCTTTTCACGAGTTCACCATAGCTTCGCAAAACGCGAGGAGACCTTGCTTCAAGAAACGTTCGAGTAACATCTTGACGACCCATCCTCGGCAGAGTTTCCCCTGGCTCGGGCAACGGCCTCAGCCCGGCCGGGTAGCGTCGACACGGTGAACCGCATCCGCCGCCTCGTCGACGACGAACGGGTCCGTTTCCTGTTCGTCGGCGGAATCAACACGGTCGTCGGCTACGGTTTGTTCGTCGCGCTCGATCTGAGTGTGGGGCACTGGATCGGCTACCTCGGGTGCCTGTACCTGTCCTACGTGCTCGGCGTGACATCCGCCTTCTTTCTGCACCGCCGGATCACCTTCCGTGCGCAGGCCGCGGAGGGATCGCAGTGGCTGGCCTTCCTGCGCTTCTCCTCGGTGTACGTGGTGACGCTGGTGATCAACACGATCGGGTTGCCGCTGCTGGTGGAGCTCGCGCATCTGACACCGATCGGCGCCCAGGCGATCATGGTGGTGGTGGCCACGCTGATCAGCTATGTGGGGCACAAGTACTTCTCGTTCCGCCGCTCGACGCCCGGCGTTCAGCCGACCGAGGCGACGAAGACCGTTCCGTCGCCCGAGACCGCCACCGACGGTTCGTCGGCAACGTAGACCGCCTGGCCGCGCTGCAGCTCAAAGCCGCTGAGCGACACCGCGCCGCTCGTGCACAGCGCGATGGCGGGGCCACGGAGCGGCACCGCGACTCCGTCGGCCGCGGCGTCCGGAGCGATCACCGTGAGCACGAAGTCGGGGGCACCTGGCCGGTACACCGCGACGCCGGGCTGCGGCCGCTCGGGCTCGAGGTACGGCAGCGGCAGCGGACGGAAGTCGAGCACCTTCAGCAACTCGGGCACGTCGACGTGCTTGGGCGTCAGGCCGCCGCGCAGCACGTTGTCGCTCGCCGCCATCAGCTCGATGCCCACGCCCTCGAGATAGGCGTGGATGTTGCCGGCCGGCAGGTAGAGCGCCTCGCCCGGGCGCAGCACGGCCGTGTGCATCAGCAGCGAGATCGCGATGCCCGGGTCACCCGGAAAGGCGCCCGCCAGCCGCCGCACGGTATCCCAGGCATCGTCGTCGGCGCCCGCCGACGACTCGATGAGCGCCGCGATCAGCTCATCCACGCCCTCACCACGGCTGATCAACCAGGCGAAGGTGTCACGCACCGAGGAGTCGTCGAGCAGGCGATCGAGCAGCGGTGCGATTCGCTCGTCACCGGCGACCGGCTGCAGCAGCGCACGCGTCTCGGTGACGGGACGAAAGCCGCAGAGGGCTCGGAACTCGTCGCTCAGGGCGTAGATCAGCTCGGGCTTGGCAGAGGAATCCTTGTAGTTACGCGCTGGCGACTCCAGCGGGATGCCCGCGGCATTCTCGGCAAGATACCCGGCCTCCGCCTGCGCCGTCGTCGGGTGCGCCTGCAACGACAGCGGGGATGCCGCAGCCAGCACCTTGAGCAGGAACGGCAGGTGACCGTCGACCACGTCGGCCAGGCTGCCGCCGCCGTCGGCGAGCCGGGACGGCGAGCCGTGATGCGCGCCGAGCCACAGCTCGGCCTCCGGACGTCCGCTCGGAACCGTGCCGAGCAGCGCCGCCATCGTGCTCGTCGAGCCCCACGCGTAATCACGCGGCGTGTTGGTGATTCCGACGAACATCCGCGTGGACTCCCTTGCTTCCTTGCACCAAAGTACCAAGCGGCTGGGAGGCGCTCGGCGCATCCACGTAATCTGACCGGATGACTCTGACAACCGACCTCGATGTCACCGCGACGGACTCCGCTGCTCCCGTTTTCGTTCCACTCCCCAGCGACTTCTACGGCCTCGAGGCCGCCTCCCTCACCGGCGAGGAGAAAGCGCTCATCATGCGCCTGCGGCACTACCTCGAGACCGAGGTGAAGCCGGTCGTCAACGACCACTGGGCGCGCGCCGAGTTCCCGATGTTCGTCGTCACGGGTCTCGCCGAGCTGGGCATCTTCTCGTTGCCGTACCCCGAGACGCGCCCCTTCGCCTCGTCCGCCGTGTTCCGGGGCTGGGTCGCCTACGAGCTCGCCCGCATCGACTCCAGCATCGCCACCCTGGTCGGGATGCAGCACGGGCTCGTGATGGGGTCGATCGCGGTGGCTGGCTCCGACGAACAGCGCGCCGAGTGGCTGCCGAAGTTTGCGCGCGGTGAGCTGCTGGGATGCTTCGGCCTCACCGAGCCGCTCAGCGGATCCGACGCCGCACGTGGCCTGCGCACCACGGCAACTCGCGACGGCGACGACTGGGTG
This sequence comes from Acidobacteriota bacterium, assembly GCA_019351995.1. Lineage (GTDB taxonomy): Bacteria > Actinomycetota > Actinomycetes > Actinomycetales > Microbacteriaceae > Lysinimonas. The sequence goes on along the minus strand of JABBOD010000033.1, from coordinate 3,270 downwards.
ATCAACGGTGCCAAGCGCTGGATCGGCAACGGAACGATCGCCACCCACGCGATCATCTGGGCCAAGTCCACCGAGGACGGCCAGGTGAAGGGCTTCATCGTCCCGACCGCGACACCGGGCTATACCGCGACCAAGATCGAGAACAAGCAGGCCCTGCGCATCGTGCAGAACGCCGACATCACCCTCGAGAATGTGCGCGTTCCCGAGGCGAACCGCTTGCAGAAGAGCGAAACGTTCCGCGACACCGCCGCGGTGCTGCGCCTCACCCGCGCCGAGGTGGCCTGGGCCGCCGTCGGCAACTCGGCGGGAGCCTTCGAGGCCTCGCTGAGGTACGCCGGCGAGCGCGAGCAGTTCGGCCAGACCATCGACACCAGCCAGCTGATCCAGGAACTGCTCGCCAAGCAGATCGCCAACATCACCTCGTCGATCGCCATGTGCACCCGTGTCTCCCAGATGCTCGACGAGAACACGCAGGCCGATGAGCACTCCGCGCTCGCCAAGGAGTTCGCGACCAGCCGGATGCGGGAGACCGTCGCGTGGGCCCGCGAGAGCATGGGCGGCAACGGCATCGTTCTCGAGAACGACGTGATCCGACACTTCGCGGATGCCGAGGCGCTGTACTCCTACGAGGGCACCCGGGAGATGAACACCCTGATCGTCGGCCGCGCGCTGACCGGGAAAGCCGCCTTCGTGTGAGAAGCAGCACGTCCGGCGCGGCCAAGTAGCCTGAGCGTATGAGTCGGACAGAGACGTATCGCCACTGGCTCGCGGTCGTTGGGCTGTTCACCCTGACGGCGGGCGACTTCTGGCGATACCTGCTCACCTGGTGGGGCTGGGGCGCCATTGTCGGCGTCCTGCTGACCATGGTCATCGTCGAGCTGGTGCGCCTCCGCGTCGACCTGCGGCGGCTGCCGTTCACGCTCATCGCCTTCCTCACGCTGGTGCTGCTGTCGACGATCTGGTCCGACTACCGCGTCGCCACCCTCGCGGGCGTCGTCCTCACCTTCATCACCACGGCGTTCGCGGTGTATCTGACGACCGCGTTCGACCTCGAGGCGTTCTTGCGGGCGTTCGGGGTCGCCCTGCGCTGGATTCTGGGGCTCTCGCTGCTGTTCGAGTTCGCGGTCTCCGCGTTCATCCGGCATCCCGTTCTGCCGTTCTTCGTCGACTACTCGACGCTGAAGAAGATCCCTGCGGCCTTCTACTGGTCGCGGGATCTGCTGTTCCACGGCGGACAGATCCAGGGCATCCAAGGCAACTCGAACCTGCTGGCCCTGGTCGCGCTGTTCGCCCTGATCGTCTTCGCCGTGCAGTGGATCGCGCAGACGGCATCCCGCGCGTGGCTCGGGTTCTGGGGCGTCGTTGCGCTGGCAACTCTGGCCCTGACCCGCTCGTCGACGGTGCTGCTGGCGCTCGCCGCCGTCATCCTGGTCGGTGCCTTCCTGCTGCTGGTGCGCCGCACGAGGGGAAAGCAACGCGGGCTGGTCTATGCCGGCGGTGTTCTCGTCGCGCTCGGGATCGCGGCCGTGGGGATCTTCGCTCGCGCGCTGATCCTGGCGCTTCTCGACAAGAGTGCCAGCCTCACCGGCCGCAGCGAGATCTGGAACAAGGTCATCGCCCTGGCCAACGAGCACCCGGCGGCGGGCTGGGGCTGGGTGAGCTACTGGGCGCCATGGGTGGAGCCGTTCAAGAGCCTCGTCGAGATCAAGGGCGTGCACTACTACCAGGCGCACGACGCCTGGATCGACGTCTACCTGCAGTTGGGGATCATCGGCCTGATCGTCTTCGGCCTGCTGGTGCTGACCACCCTCGTGCGCTCCTGGGTGCTCGCCCTCGACGCGGGACGGGGACGGGTGCCGCTGGTGAGCCTGTTCCCCCTGCTGATCGTCGTCGCGCTGATCGTGCACAGCATCGCCGAGAGCCGCCTGCTCATCGAGATCGGATTCGCCCTGTTGGTGGTCTCCTCGATCCGCAGCGCCCAACGAGAACCCGCGCCGGATGCCTGAGCGCCCGGCCCCCACCCGTCTGGGGCTTCTGGTGGCCATCTTCCGCTCCGCCCGGCTGGCCCACGCCCTGGCGACGCTCGGCATCCTGCTCGGTGCCGCCTCGTTCTTCCTGCAGCGGACTCTGGGGTGGGCCGGATTCCTCGCCGCGGTGGTCACCGCGCTCGTGCTGATGGCGCTGTCGTTCCTCGCCAGGCAAGACGAGATCAGCTGGCGAGCGCTCCTGCCCATCTCCCTGCTCGTCTTCCTGGTGTGGTCAGCGGCGACGCTCGTGTGGAGCGGCTACAAGTGGGCGACCGTCGGAGGGCTCGCCTACCTCGTGGCTTTCACCCTGATCGCACTGTTCGTGGCGATCTCTCGCGACACGATCCAGATCGTCAGAGCCTTCGGGGATGTCCTGCGCGCCGTGCTGGGGGCGTCGCTCTTCATTGAAGTGTTCTCGGGGATCCTGATCGACAGGCCGCTGCCGTTCCTCGGCGTGCACGGCAACCTGGGAACCCTCGGCCCGATCTCCGGCATCGAGCCGTCCCGTGATCAGCTCGGCCTGGTGGCGATCATCGGCGCGATCAGCTTTGTGACCGAACACCGTACCCGCTCGGTTCCTCGCCTGACCTCGGTGGCCTCGCTGGTGGTTGCCGGCCTGTGCATCGTCTTCACGCAGTCCCCTGTGATCGCCTTCGCCGTCGTCATGGTCGGGGTCGCCGCGGCGGTGATCTACGGGGTTCGGCGTGTTCGCCCCGAGCGTCGGCGCGCCTGGCAGTTCGTCGTCCTGGGCCTGGCGACGGTGGGATTCGGGCTGCTCGGCGTGTTCCGCGGGCCGATCGTCCGGCTCTTCAACGCCTCGGGAGACCTCAACTACCGGCTCGATCTGTGGCGCCAGGTGATCGCCCTCATCGGCTTCAATCCGCTGCAAGGCTGGGGCTGGGTTGGCGCCTGGCGCACCGAGGTGTTCCCCTTCACCGCGCTCTCCTCCGTGCCAGACCGCCCAGCGGATACCGCGCTGAACGCCTTCCTCGACGTCTGGCTGCAGCTGGGCATCATCGGCCTCATCGTCTTCATCGGGATGATCGGGCTTGCCTTCACGCGCTCGTGGCTGTTGGCGGGCGCACGACGCAGCGTCGTCTACGCCTGGCCGGCGGCGACGCTGGTCGCGCTGATCATCGTGTCGCTGGCCGAGAGCTCGATCCTGGTCGAGTTCGGGTGGATGACGTTCGTCATCTGCTGCGTGAAGGCGTCGCAGGAACTGTCGTGGCGGTCGGCGCTGCAG
>JABBOD010000004.1:55847-97055 GCA_019351995.1 Acidobacteriota bacterium | reverse complement strand
TCTAGGTGGGGACGGCGAACGACACCGTTCCGCAGGCGGGACCATGTGGTTCTCCCCTGGCCGTCATGCGTGACTCGCTGGCGGGCGTAACGTGAAGATCATGCAACTCGGTATCCACTACATGAACTTCACCCAGCCCGGCATCGGCCCCGAAAAAATGGGCCCGCTGCTGCGAGAGACCGCCATCGCCGCCGAGGGAATCGGCAGCAGCTGGTTCACGATGATGGACCACTACTTCCAGATGGAGCAGTTCGCGACCGCACACGATCCGATGCTCGAGGGTTACACCTCGCTCGGCTTCGTGGCGGCGGTGACCAACCGGATGCAGCTGGGCCTGATGGTCACGGGCGTCACCTACCGGCATCCTGGCCTGCTCGCGAAGATCATCACGACCCTCGACGTACTGTCGGAGGGACGTGCCTTCCTCGGCATCGGCGCCGCCTGGTACGAGCGTGAGCACCAGGCGCTCGGCGTGCCATATCCGGAGCTGAAGGAGCGTTTCGAGCGGCTCGAGGAGACGCTGCAGATCGCGCAGCAGATGTGGAGCGACGACGAAGGCCCGTACACGGGTGCGCACTATCGGCTCGCCGAAACCATCAACGTGCCCGCCGCGGTGCAGAAGCCGCGTCCCCCGATCCTGATCGGCGGCGGTGGCGAGAAGAAGACGCTGCGCCTGGTCGCCCAGTACGCGGATGCCTGCAACCTGTTCGCCTCGGATGCGGCGACGGTCGGTCACAAGGTCGAGGTGCTGAAGCGTCATTGCGATGAGATCGGCCGCGACTTCTCGGAGATCAAGATCACGATGATGGGTGCTGCCCCGAAAGCCGCGGCAGATCCTGCCGGGTTCCTGCGCGACATGGAGGCCTATGCGGCGCTCGGTGTCTCGTTGGTCGAGCTCGCGAACATCGGACCCGACCCGGTGGCCGCGGTGCGTCAACTCGAACCGCTGGTGCCCCGCCTGGCGGCCATCGGAGCCTGAGGTGCCCGCGTAGCATCGAGGGATGTCGTCCCTGACCGCTCCTCGAGTCGCCGGAGTCGTGACGACGTGGAACGACGACCGCGGCTTCGGGTTCATCAAGCCGGAGGACGGCGGGCACGACATCTTCCTGCACTTCACGGCGCTGCAGCGCGGCGCTGCACGGCCATATCAGGGTCAGAAGCTCACCTTCGAGGTCCAACTCGACGACACGGGGCGAACCAAGGCGGTACTGGCCCAGCCGGTGATCGAAGCGGAGCGCGCGGAGCCCGCCCCGCCGCCGACCTCGGTGGTCGTGGGGATCGGGTCGATCTCGGCGTTCGTCACGCTCTACCTGGTGGCGGGATGGCGGTGGGGAATGCCGCTGTCGGTGGGAATGCTCTATCTGGCGCTCAGCATCCTGGCCTTCGTGATGTACTTCGCCGACAAGCGGGCTGCCCGACGACGCCGCTGGCGCACGCCCGAGAATACCCTGCTGCTCGTCGGCCTCATCGGAGGATGGCCGGGCGCGATCGTCGCCCAGCAGCTGCTGCGACACAAGACCCGCAAGCTGAGCTTCCGACGGAAGTTCTGGCTGAGTGTGATCATCAATGTGGCGAGCTTCACGATCCTGACGTGGTACTTCGCCGAGCACCCGATCCCCGGGTTCCAGCCCTTCTAGCGATTGCTATCGCGCACCCAGCGTGCCGATGACGACAACGGTGTCCTCGTCATCGACCACGAGACGGGTCGTGAGTCCGGCGCTCTGCATGAGGGATGCCGCCGCCTCCGATTGCGCCTCACTCACCTCGATCAACACGCGCCCGCCCGGCGCGAGCCAGACAGGGGCCTCGGCGATCACCCGGCGGTGGATCGCCAGCCCGTCGTCGCCACCGTCGAGCGCGATGAGATTCTCGTGCTCGCGCGCCTCTGGCGGGAGCAGGCGCACCTCCCCGCTCGGCACGTATGGCGCGTTCGCCAGCAGCAGCTCGACGCGGCCACGCAGCCCATCCGGCAGCGGGCGGTAGAGGTCGCCACAGTAGACCCGACCCTGCGATCCCAGGTTGATCCGGGCGCAGCGCACCCCTGCCGGGTCGACATCACTCGCATGGAGTTCGGCATCCCCGAGCCGAGCCCGCACCGCAACGCCCAGGGCCCCGATGCCGCAGCACAGATCAAGCACGACCGCACCCGGGCGCCCACACGCCACCGCCTGCGCGACGAGGAACTCGCTGCGATGCCGGGGGACGAAGACTCCCGGCTCGACCGCGAAGCGATGGCCGTCGAACTCGGCCCAGCCGAGGATCTGTTCCAGCGGTTCTCCCGAAACCCGCCGAGCGGTCATCGCCTCGAGTTCGGTGTCGTCGACCGCGTGTTCGCGCAGCATGGCGGCTTCCTGCTCGGCGAACACGCATCCGGCGGCCCGGAGCCGACGGATGAGTTCGGATTCAGTCACCCAAGAGACCTTGCCATCGATGGGTCCGTTCTGAACAGTTCGGAGGGAGAATGGGGGAAGCGATCGAAGGAGATCCATGACAATCTCGAACCAGTCCGGCTCGGTCGTCCCGAATGGTGCGGCCGACATGCCTCCTCTCGCGGCCGGCGATCGAGCCCGCTGCGACACGGCGCTGGCTGATCTCGCGGAAGGATCGGTGCGCTGGGCCGCCACCTCGCTGATCGATCGCGCGCAGCTGCTCCGCGAACTGTACGCGTCGATCTCTGGCCAGGCATCCAACTGGGCGCTCACGGCGGCGGGCATCAAGGGTCTCGACCCGGCGTCGCCGCTTGTCGGCGAAGAATGGATGTCAGGGCCATACGCGACCCTCTCGGCGGTTGCGACGCTGACGGAATCGGTCGAGGCGCTCGCCGCCGGCCGCTCCCCGATCGATGGTGTCGACCTTGGCACGGCTCCCGGCGGACGTGTGACCGTTCCGGTGCTCCCCCGCACCCCGTATGAGGCGCTGCTGCTGCACGGTTTTCGAGCCGAGGTGTGGTTGCGACCCGGCGTGAGCCGAGGTCAGGCGCGCGGCGAGGCGGGGCTCGGCGAGCTCACCCCGACGCACTCGGGTGGTGTCGGTCTGGTGCTCGGTGCCGGCAACATCACCTCGATCCCGCCTCTGGATGTTCTCTACGAACTCGTCGCGTCGAACCGGCCGTCGATCCTCAAGCTGAACCCGATCATGCGCGAGATGATGACCGTCTATGAGGCGGCTCTGCGCCCGCTGATCGATGCCGGACTCCTCCGTATCGTGCAGGGCGGCGCGGCTGAAGGTTCGTATCTGGCGCATCATCCCGGGGTGCACCACGTGCACATCACGGGCAGTGCGTTGACGCACGACGCCATCGTCTGGGGTCCTGGCGCCGAGGGTGCGGCCCGCCGCGCGGCGGGCACTCCCCTGCTGAAGAAACCGATCACCAGCGAGTTGGGCGGTGTCTCCCCGATCATCATGGTTCCGAGCCTCTGGACGAAGCGGGACCTGCGTTATCAAGCCGAGCATGTGGCGACCATGCGGCTGCACAACGGCGGGTACAACTGCATCGCCGGCCAGATCGTCGTGCTGAGTGCTGACTGGCCTCAGAAGGCCGCCTTCCTCGAGGAGCTGCGCTCAGCGCTCGAGCGGTCTCCGGGCCGGAAGGCCTGGTATCCCGGCAGCGACAACCGGGTCTCGGATGCCGCTGCCTGCTACCCGAACGCGCAGAAGCTGGCACGCGGCACGCGACTGCTGGTCGACATCCACGCGGATGACGATGCCTCGTACCTCGAGAAGACGGAGACCTTCTCCCCTGTGCTCGGTGTGATCGAGGTGGCCGGTACCGGACAGGCCTTCCTGGATGCCGCGGTCAAGACCGTCAACGCGGATTTCATCGGGACCCTCGGCGCCAACCTGCTCATCGATCCAGCCGAGCGCAAGCGCCTGGGTGCTGGCTTCGACACCGCGATCGCGGCCCTCCGCTACGGCACCATCGCGATCAACAGTTGGACCGGTCTCGGATTCCTGAGCGCTGGCGCCTCCTGGGGGGCGTTCCCGGGTCACACCCTCGACATGGTGCAATCCGGAATCGGGGTCGTCCACAATGCGCTGCTGCTCGACCACACCGAGCGCACGGTGGTCACCGGTCCGTTCCGCCCGTTCCCGCGTTCGGCGGTGCACGGCGAGTTCGCGCTCTTTCCGAAGCCGCCGTGGTTCGTGACGGCGCGTTCGGCGGCGACGACGGGCCGGCTGCTGACACGGTTTGCGCAGAAGCCCAGCTGGCTGAAGATGCCCGGCATCTTCCTCTCGGCATTCAGGGCGTAGCGCTCGACTGACTCGCCAGCTTTCGTTCGCGCAACGCGAGGAACAGCGGCACGGCGAACGCGGCAGCGGTGAACGCCGCCAGTGGCAGGAACAGCCAGGCGTGGCGGATTCCGATGCGTCGTCCCTCGATCACGATGAACACGCCGGCCGCCGCTGCCACGACCAGCAGATCGAGCTGCAGGGACTGCGTGGCGGGTGGATTGCCCAGCCATTCGCTCACGAAGGGGCTGCTCTGCGTGATCGCGATGATGTTGAAGGTCCAGGTGCCGACCAGCCCCAGGATCGCCATGATGAGATACACGACGGCAACACGCGGCCAGGGATTCATGGGTTCAGGCTAGCCCGCCCCACCCGTTGACATGATCGAACATATGTTCGAAACTGGTGTCATGGCACCTTCGTCCTCGGCGTCCGTCGCACTCCGCGTCGATGATGATCTCGATGCGATCCCACCCAGCACGATCCCACCCAGCACCTCCCCCAGTAGCCGTGTCGAACATGCTGATGTCGTGCGCGACTTGCAGGCGCGCATCCGGAGCATGCAGCGCACCAGGCTCGACACCCGCTCTCTGCCGACCCACCCCGCTCTCGGTGAGTTGCTGCCGGGCGGCGCGCTCGAGGCCGGCGGCAGCTATGCGGTCGGCGACTCCACCATGCTGGCGCTCGCGCTGCTGCAGGGGCCGAGCGCGGCTGGATCCTGGTGCGCGGTGGTGGGCGTGCCCGACCTGGGTGTCGAGGCCGCGGCTGGGCTGGGGATCGATCTGGAGCGACTGGTGCTGGTTCCACATCCGGGTGAGCAGTGGCTGTCGGTGGTGTCGGCGCTCATCGACGTGGTTCCGGTCGTGCTCGTCAAACCGCCGACACGTGAGGGCCGCGTGAGGATCGGTGACGCGGCGGCATCCGCCTTGGCATCGCGGCTGCGACAGCGAGAGGCGGTGCTGGTGAGCCTCGGCGAGTGGCCGAGATCGGATGCCCGGCTCACCGTGACCGAGAGCAACTGGGCAGGCATCGGGGCCGGCTTCGGTCACCTCGCGGCGCGGCAGGTCACGGTGAGTTCGACGTCGAGCTCGTGGGCGGGTCGTGCGAAGTCGCGGCGGCTCTGGCTGCCGGGGCCCGACCAGCGGATGGACACCGTGGTCGCGCGCGATGCGGCACCACGCGTCGACGCGGACCGGCCGGAAATGCGAAGCATCGCCGGCTAGCGGCTACTCCTCCCCGATGTCCTCGTTCCAGAGTTCGGGATTGGCGGCAATGAAATCGCCCATGACCCGGATCAACTCGGGATCGTTGACCGTCGTCACGTGCGTTCCGTGTTCGACCAGCCAGTCCTGACCCCCGAAGAAGTTCTCATTCTCACCGACGATGACGCGGCCGATGTTGAACTGCCGGACCAGCCCGGAGCAGTACCAGCACGGCGACAGGGTGGTCGCCATCGTGGTCTTCCGGTAGCTGGTCTGCCGTCCCGCGTTCAGGAACGCCGACGTTTCCCCGTGCAGGGCGGGGTTTCCGCCCTGCACGCGCTGATTGCGACCGCTGCCGAGCAGGTGGCCCTCCTCGTCGAAGAGAGCGGCGCCGATCGGGATGCCGCCCTCGGCGAGGCCCGCGAGAGCCTCCTCGGTCGCGACGGCCAGCTTCTCCGCGTCGGTCAAGTAGAGCTTCTCGGGCGACTCGCTCATCGTGCTCGACCTAGGCGACACTGTCGGCGGCATCGACGCCGATGATGGTGTCCTGCTCCTCGGCCAGTGGGCCACCCAGCTTCGGCTTGAACACCCCGAACAGGACGAGGTAGATGATCCCGGCGAGAACGAATCCGACAAGCGGGGTCAGGTCGCCGATCGGGGAGGTGCCCCCTCCGGTCGCCTGCACGACGATCCCGGTGAACAGGGTCTGGTTCGAGAACAGCACGATCGACACCACGCCCGCGATCACCAGCGAGATCACTCCCGCCGGGTTGCGATACCTCGCCTTGTCGGGGATGAACGACGCGATCGCCGTGCCGCGGCGCAGGAGGCGGTCAACCAGGACGATCCCGAGCCACGGTGCGATCCAGTAGGCGATGACGAGCAGGAAGTTCTCGTAGTTGTTGGTGACATTCGTCAGGATCGAGATCAGGGCGATGATGAATCCGAGCACGCCGAAACCGACCGCGATGATCGCACGACGCAGGCTGAACGGGATCTTCACCCCGGCCGCGAGGAACGACATCGCGCCGGAGTAGATGTTCAGCGCATTCGCCGCGATTGCTCCGATCGCGATGGCGACCAGGGTGATGTCGCCGATCCAGGTCGGCATGCCGCTGACGAAGGCGTCCGTCGGGCTCGCACCCTTGGGTGCGGCGATCAGGGCAGAAGCGGCACCTGCGGCCATCAGGATCGTGCAGGAGACGAAGTTCCCCAACCCCGCTGCCAGGCCGATCGTGCGCGAACTGGTCTGCTTGGGCAGGTAACGGCTGTAGTCGGACGCGTAGGGGTTCCATCCAGCCGCATATCCGAATGCGGCCGCCGTCGTGAGGGCGAAGCCGGCGAAGCTGAAGTCGTGATGACTCGCGATACCGGGGCCGACCTGCGCGTTTCCGAAGATCGCGATCGTCGCGATCACAAAGACGACGCCGAGCACGATGCTGGCATAGCGCTCGAAAACCTGCACGAGGTCGTGCCCGACGAACGCCAGCGCCACCTCGACGACGACGATGATCACCAGGGCGAGAACGATCGGCATTCCCGTCAGGGTTGCCAGCGCGAACGCCCCGCTGACCGAGTTGACGGCGAACCAGCCGAGTCCGGCCATCACCGTGTTGATGGCTGCTGGAACGATGTTGCCGCGGAGACCGAACGCCGTCCGGCTCAGAACGAGCTGCGCCAGCCCTTCTCTCGGCCCCCAGGTCGAAAGCACACCCTGGGACGCGGCACCCAATGCGTTGCCGAGCACGATGGCGGCGAGGGCCTGCCAGAAGCCGAGGCCGAAAAAGGCAACGGCAATGAAGCCAACGAAGACGGTTGCGAACTCGAGGTTGGGTGCGCTCCAGGTGGCAAAGAGCTGCCACGGGGAACCGTGGCGCTTCGAGGTGGGAATGGCCTCGATTCCCCCCTGTTCGACGGCGGTGGGGCGTGCGGGGGTGCTAGTGGTCATGCCGCGACTCTAGCGATTACGGGGCGTGTGCAGAGCACCACGGAATCAGGCGTTACACAGGATTAACGCGCGGGTGTCGCGTCGCATCGCACAGACGTCGTCCGAGACGCGTTTCCCACCCTGCGCGCTCATTCGGGGGTCGAATGTTTACTCTCCCCGGATTGTCGGCCTTTTTCGTGCCCCTCGGTCGCATTCTGAGGTCATGGGAGGTCACAGGAGGTGGCATGCGCATGACAGGCGGTGTCGGCGGTCATTGACACACTCGAACATGTGTTCGAATATGGGATGTGGACGTGAACGAGGTGGGCGGTGTGGCGCGGTTGCTCGTGCTGTGGGTGCCCGACTGGCCGGTACTGGCGCACGCACGCGCTCACCGACTGTCCGTTGACGCCCCCCTCGCCCTCGTCGACACGGGTACGGTCTTCGCGTGTTCGGGGCGGGCTCGGGCGGAGGGGGTCGTCCGCGGGCAGAGGATTCGGGAGGCTCAGTCTCGCTGCCCCCGGCTCCAGGTGGTGCGGTACGACCCGGCCCTCGATGCGCGGGCCTTTGAACCGGTGTTGGCCGGGCTCGAGCAGGCGTTACCGGGGCTGCATCCGCTCCGGCCGGGAACAGTTGCGGTACGTGCTCGCGGTCCGGCCCGGTACTACGGCGGTGAGCAGGCGGCAGCGCTGACCGTGCTGGGAACCGTCGCCGAGCTGGGAGTCAGCGTTGCGAGGGTGGGGATCGCGCATGGCTTGTTCGCGGCGGAGCGCGCGGCACGCGCGGCGCCCCCACTGGAGCGTGTGACCATCGTCCCGAGCGGCGGGACCGCCGCGTTCCTCGCGCCGCTGCCGGTATCACTGCTCGAAGAACCTGAGTTGGTGAGCCTGCTACCCCGCCTTGGTATCCGTACCCTTGGCGGGTTTGCGGCACTCGACGCGCAGGATGTCGTTGCCCGCTTCGGTCCGCTCGGTGCGCGATTGCATGCCCTGGCCGGCGGGCGGGATCCGCGGCCGGCGACCCCGCGGATCCCGCCGCGGGACGTCGACGCGCAGGTGGACTTCGAGCCCGCCATCGACCGGGTCGACCAGGTGGCATTCGGGGTGCGGGTAACATCCGATGACTTCGTGAACGCGCTGCTCGCCCAACGGCTGGTCTGCACGGCACTGCGGGTGGAGTTGGTCGGCGAACGCGGCGAGACGAGTGAACGGGTGTGGCTGCATCCACGGTCTTTCTCTGCGGCGGAGGTGGTCGACCGGGTTCGGTGGCAGCTGCAGGGTGCCATGCACGGAGACGCAGGGATCGCAGGCGAGTTACGCTCCCCCGTCGCACGGGTACGCCTCAGTCCCGAAGCCGTCGACCCGGTGGGCGCGCACGAGCGCGGGCTGTGGGGCACAGGGCCAGACGAGACCGTGCATTCCGGTCTCTCCAGAGTCCAAGGCATGGTCGGGCATCGCGGGGTGCTGACCGCAACGGCCTCCGGTGGTCGCTCTCCGGCCGAGCGACAGACGCTCGTGCCATGGGGCGATCGGCCGTTGAGGTCACGTGATCCCCAGAAGCCCTGGCCAGGAACGTTGCCCCCTCCTGCCCCCGCGACCGTCTACGAGTTGCCCCGGCAGATCGCGGTGTTGGATGCCGGGGGTCGCCCGGTTGCCGTCGATGAACGTGGCGAACTCAGCGCACCACCGGCGTCGATTCACGGAACCGGCCCCGGAGCGACGGGGTCCCGGCGCAGTGTCACGGCATGGGCGGGACCGTGGCCCCTCGAAGAACGCTGGTGGGATGCCGAGGCGGCTCGCAGTGCTCATCGCTTTCAGGCGGTCGATGGTGATGGCGTGGCGTGGCTGCTCGTGCTCGACGGCGATGGCTGGTGGGCGGAGGGGCGCTATGACTGACTTCCCGAATGGGGGGCGTGGCGTGCTGGAAACTTACAGCCCTTTGTGCTGCTATAGAACCACAAGGGGGTGGTTCGAATGCGTGGGGCAAAAGTCGGACCTGGCTTCATCTTCATCGGGATTGTTTCGGTGGCCGCTGTACTGGCCGTTGTGGGCTTCTGGGTGGCCGCTGCGGTGGCCGTGGCCGTGGGAGTTGCTGTGGCAATCGTCGGCCTTCGTCAGGTGTTCCGCGAGGCCGGGGCGCGTGTTGACCGTGCGTTCGACGTGCTCGTGCCGCAGCCCCCGTTGCAGAGGCACCAACTCCTCCACCACCGCTGATCAGCCGAGTGCCGCGGTAGCTCGCGCACGATGGCGTCCGGCCAGGTGCGAGTAGATGGCGTGGAACAATCCGCCGATCCCCTGGTCGGAGTTCGAGCGTGCGCTCAGCGACCGTCGGCGTCCGCGGCAGATGCCAGCCGGGGTCGACGGTGGTGACGGCCCGGCCTGGTCGCTCAAGCGCGGACCCTATGTCGCGCCGGCGGGGATCGTGCGCGACCCGGATGCCCTGCCGTACGCCGAACTCCATGCGCATTCCAACTACAGCTTCCTCGACGGTGCTTCCTCGCCCGAGGAACTGCTCGAAGAGGCAGAGCGCCTCGGCTTGCACGCCCTCGCGATCACCGACCACGACGGCTTCTATGGCATCGTCCGCTTTGCCGAGGCGGCAGAGACCGCGGCGGTGAAGACGGTGTTCGGGGCTGAGCTCTCGCTCGGGCTGAGCGGTCCGCAAAACGGTGAGGCCGATCCCGAGGGCACCCATCTGCTCGTGCTCGCCCGTCAAGAAGAGGGCTATCACCGGCTGGCGAAGGCGATCACCGAGGCGCAGTTGCGCGGCGGTGAGAAGGGGCGGCCGGTCTACGACCTCGAGGAGCTGGGGGCGCTGGCCGACGGGCACTGGGTGGTGCTGACCGGGTGCCGAAAGGGTGCCGTGCGCAGCGCCTTGCTGGGCGGCGATGCCGGAGCAGAGATCGATCGCCTGGTGCTTCTGTTCGGCCACGAGAACGTCAATGTCGAGCTCATCGACCACGGCAACCCGCTCGACTCCGAACACAACGACATGTTGGCCGCGCTCGCTGCCGCACGCGGCCTCCCGGTGATCGCGTCGGGCAACGTGCACTACGCCTCACCGCGGCAGAAACATCTGGCGGCAGCGATGGCGGCGGTCAGGGCGCAGCGCAGCCTCGATGACCTCGACGGCTGGCTTCCCGGCGCTGGCACGGCGCATCTGCGCTCGGGACGGGAGATGCACGCCCGTTTCGCCCGCTATCCTGGCGCCGTCGAACGCACGGTCGAGCTCGCCGATGAGTTGGCATTCCCGTTGCGTCGAGCCAAGCCGGCGCTGCCCAAGCAGCAGGTCCCCGACGGGCACACACCCATGACGTACCTGCGCAAGTTGGTCTGGGATGCCGTTCCCGGCAAATATCCCGACGCCAGCGAAGCTGACCGGCAGCGCATCGACGCCGAGCTCGCGGTCATCGAGCAGAAGGACTTCCCCGGCTATTTCCTGATCGTGTACGACATCGTCCAGTTCGCGCGCGGCCGCGGCATCCTGTGTCAGGGCCGCGGCTCGGCCGCCAACTCGGCGGTCTGCTACCTGCTCGACATCACCGCGGTCGATTCGATCTTCTACCGCTTGCCGTTCGAGCGCTTTCTCTCCAGCCTGCGCGACGAGGAGCCGGACATCGATGTCGACTTCGATTCCGATCGGCGCGAGGAGGTCATCCAGTGGGTGTTTCAGAAGTACGGCCGGCGCAACGCGGCGCAGGTGGCCAACGTCATCCAGTACCGGCCGAAGAACGCGGTGCGCGACATGGCGAAGGCGCTGGGGCACAGCGCGGGGCAGCAAGACGCCTGGTCGAAGCAGGTCGAGAGGGGGGGCGCGCTGGAGCTGGGAGCGACGGCCATTTCTGCCCGCCGCCGCGACGCCAGCGCTGGGAGCCGTCTCGGCTCCCAGACCGTGAGCTATCCCGATCACGACATCCCGGACGCGGTGGTCGAACTCGCGATGGAATTGCTGAAAGCGCCACGGCATCTGGGTATCCACTCGGGCGGAATGGTGCTGACCGACCGCCCGGTGGGCGAGGTGGTGCCGATCGAACACGCCCGTATGAGCGATCGCACGGTGATCCAGTGGGACAAAGACGACGCCGCCTGGATGGGGCTGGTGAAGTTCGATCTGCTGGGCTTGGGCATGCTCGCAGCACTGCAGTACTGCTTCGACCTGATCCGCGAGACCACCGGCGAGGAGTGGGAGCTGGCCACCCTCCCCAAGGAGGAGAAGGGCGTCTACGACATGCTCTGCCGTGCCGACTCGATCGGTGTGTTCCAGGTGGAGAGCCGCGCGCAGATGGGGCTGCTCCCCCGTCTGCAGCCGCGGCGGTTCTACGACCTGGTGGTCCAGATCGCTCTGGTGCGGCCCGGTCCGATCCAGGGTGGGGCCGTGCATCCTTTTGTGCGTCGCAAGCTCGGGCAGGAGAAGGTCACGTACCTGCACCCGAAGCTGATCCCGGCGCTGGAACGAACGCTGGGCATCCCGGTGTTCCAGGAGCAGCTGATGCAGATGGCGATGGCCATCGGCGAGTGCTCGGGCGAAGACGCCGACCTGCTGCGTCGCGCGATGGGCTCGAAGCGCGGGCTCGAGAAGATCGAGAGCCTGCGGGTCAAACTCTACGAGGGGATGGCGAAGAACGGACTCACCGGACAGGTCGCCGACGACATCTACGGCCGGATCCAAGCCTTCGCCAACTTCGGTTTCGCCGAGAGCCACAGCCTGAGCTTCTCGCTCGTGGTGTACGCGAGTTCGTGGCTGAAGCTGCACTACCCCGGAGTCTTTCTTGCCGGCTTATTGCGAGCGCAGCCGATGGGGTTCTACTCCCCCGCCACCTTGACCGGGGATGCGCGGCGTCATGGCGTCGAGGTGCGGCGCCCGGATCTGCAACTGTCCGGCGTGGAGGCGGGCATGGAACCTCAGACACCCGCTCATCCCGGGACTGCCACCGGACTCGACTCCTGCACCGACCGCCATCAGCCGCCGGTCGGCGACTTCGACCGCTCTGACCCAGATCGTTCTGCTGCTCACCGCCGCGACGGCAACTGGGCTGTGCGGCTCGGCTTGGCAGGCGTCACGCGCATCGGCACGAAGGTGGCCGAGCGGATCGTGCGGGAGCGCGAGGAATCCGGCGCCTATCTTTCGCTGGAGGATCTGGTGCGTCGCACCAACCTCACCACCTCCCAACTCGAGTCGCTCGCCACCGCCGGCGCCTTCGACTGCTTCGAGCTCACGCGTCGTGAAGCGCTCTGGCGGGCGGGCTCGGCGGCGGAAGACCGCGAAGAATTCCTCGCCGGATCGGTCGTCACCGTGCAGCCCCCGCTGTTCGCCGACCCGAGCGCCTTCGAGACACTCGCTTCGGATCTCTGGGCGACGGGAATCTCGACCGATGATCATCCACTCGCCCACTTCCGTGCGGGCCTCGCTGAACGTGGCGCGCTCTCCTCGAAGGAGCTGCGAACCGCGGAATCCGGTCGACGTCTCGAGGTCGCGGGGCTGGTGACGCATCGGCAGCGGCCGGCGACTGCCTCCGGCATCACCTTTCTCAACGTGGAGGACGAGCACGGTCTGGTGAACGTGATCTGCTCGATGGGTGTGTGGGCCCGCTATCGTCGCGTGGTGCGCGAGTCACCGGCCCTGATCGTGCGCGGCATCCTGGAGCGCTCGGAGCAGGGCGTGACCAACCTGCTCGCCGATCGTTTCGAACCTCTGCGGTTGGGGGTCGTTCATCGTTCGCGTGACTTCCAGTGATCGTCACGACCCCCGAGCCATCCGATCGGTGGGGCGCTCCGAATGACCGAGGACGAACGAAATCCGAGGCCCGCCGTGTCAGCATCCGAATCCCGCCCCGCACACTTCGCCCTGCGCGCCTGGTACGCCTTCCGCATGCTGCGCCTGCGCAGCCGGGTGCAGCCGCGCGACGTTCCCGCTGTGCGCAGCGGTGACCCGCTGGCGGATCGCATCCTGCTCGTCGGAAACGGCCCCAGCCACGGCTGGGGGGTCGTCACCCACCAGCTCGGGCTCGTCGGGCAGCTCGCGTCAGCAATGACGAGCCGTACCGGACGTACCTGCGATGCCGACCTCATCGGTGCCGAGGCCATGAATGTCCGCTCCGCGATGGCCTGGATCGGTGACCGTGAACTCCGCGGTGACGATGCCGTCGTGCTCATGATCGGGTTCAACGACGCGCTCCGCTTCACCTCGCTTGCTGTCTGGAAGCGCGAGCTGCGTGCGCTCATCGACGGGATCGCCCAGCGGATGCGCCAGGGCATGACGATCACGGTTGTCGGCATCCCACCTGTTCAGTCGTTCAGCGCATACGGCAGCCTCGCCGCACGCCACAGTGAGCAGCACCGGCTGAAGTTGAATGCGGCCAGCGAGAAGATCGCCACCCTGCGAGGGATCCGCTACATGGAGATCCCGACCTCACGGACGCGCGGTGCCGCGGGTCCGCAGGCCTCGGTCTATCGCGACTTCGCGTCGGCGATCGCGGACGAGGTGGCGCCGCAACTCCTTGCCACCCGTCCCACTCCGACCCCCCGCGCCGCCCAGCGCGACAAGGTGTGGGACTGGAGCGGAACCGGTGCCATTGTCGCGGCCGCGCGTCACGGCGGGGAAGCCAATCTTCGACGGCTCACCGAGAAGGCGCAGAAGTCCTTCGGAGTCGAGCTCGCGGTGGTGTCCCTCGTCGACGGCGACCGTCTGTACCACGGCAATAACACCGACGTGATGCCCACCTCGGTCCCGTTGGAGCTCTCCTTCTGCAAGTACACCGTCGAAAGCGGAGAGCCGGTCATCATCCCGGACACCGGCCGCGACGAGCGCTTTGTCGACAACCCGCTCGTGGATGTCTCGTTCATTAACTTCTACGCCGGCTATCCGCTGCGGGCGAGCGACGGTCACGTCATCGGGTCGTTCTGCCTGCAGGGCTCGCAGCCGCGCAAGGAGTCATCGCTCGCCCTCGACCTGCTCCGCGATCTCGCCATGGAAGCCCAGGACGTGCTGCGAGGATACGAGACGGAGGTGGCGTTGACCACGGATCCGGCGACGCCCTTCATGGCGCCCCCGACCGGAGCTCCGGTGGTCTTCGACGACGCGATGGCCTGACGCGAGGACTTAGCCGGCGACGGCGAGTTCGGCCTCGGCCAGGAGCACGCAGTCGCAGAGCGCCGAAATCGCCGTCTCCAGTTCGTCAAGACTCGGAAAGCTCGGGGCGATGCGGATGACGGCGTCGTCCGGATCGTTGCTGTACGGAAAAGCCGCGCCCGCCGGGGTCACGGCGATTCCGGCCGCTTTGGCCAGCTCAACGGCGCGCGTCGCCGTTCCCGGCGGCGCGGTCAAGGTCACGAAGTAGCCACCGAGCGGCGCCGTCCAGCTGCCGTGCCCGGTGAGACGCTCCGTGAGCACGCGCTCGACCAGGGCGAACTTGGGCTCCAGCAGCGACCGGTGTGCCCGCATCTGGGCACGCACGCCGTCGGCCGAGCCGAAGAACCGGGCGTGCCGCAGCTGGTTGATCTTGTCGGGGCCGATCGTCTGCACACTGGCGTGCAGGCGGTACCACGCGATGTTCGCGGGTGAGGCGCCGAAGAAGGACACCCCGGCTCCCGCCACGGTGATCTTCGAGGTCGAGGCGAACACCAATGGCCGGTCGGGGTTGCCAGCGGCCGCGGCGATCCCGAGGATGTCGATCGCCTCCGGTTCGACCTCGGTGAGGTGATGAACCGCGTATGCGTTGTCCCAGAAGATCCGAAAATCGGGTGCGGCCGACGGCAGCGATGCCAGCGCCTGCGCCTCCGCGATGGTCACGGTCTGCCCTCCCGGATTCGCGTACATCGGGACCAGCCACATGCCACGGACGGACGGGTCCTGCAGGTGCGCGCCGATGGCGTCGAGGTCCAGACGGCCACCCTCCAGGTACGGGAGCGGAATCATCCGGATGCCCATGGCTTCCGTGATGGCGAAGTGCCGGTCATAGCCGGGAACCGGGCACAGAAAGCTGATCTGCTCATCGCGCCACGGCATCGTGGTGCCCGGAACGCCGTGGAGCAGCGCGTGGACGATGACATCGTGCATGAGGTTCAGGCTGGCGTTTCCCAGCGCCAGAAGCTGCGGAACCGGGATGCCGAGCAGTTCGCCGAAGATGGCACGCAACTCCGGGAGGCCGTCGGCGCCGCCGTAGTTGCGCACGTCCGTGCCCTCCGAGGAGGTGTGGTCATGCGCGAGCGGCAGGTCGAGCAAGGTATTCGACAGGTCGAGCTGAGCGGGAGACGGCTTGCCGCGGGTGAGATCCAGGTGGAGTTTCCGCGCCTGCAGGGCTGCGTACGAGGCCTGGAGTTCAGAGAGGGACGGCGAAGAGGTGGTGCTGGCGGCCATGACTTCAGGGTACTCGTTCTGACCGTTCGGCTGGCCGGAGATCAGCTTGCGAGTCGGCCGCGCAGCCAGTCGATCCGCGACTGCAACTGGGCGACGGTGGCCCTCGCGACCTCCGGCCCCCCGCAGGCACGGCGCACCTCGGCGTGCACCATCGCGTGAGTCTGGCCCGAGCCGCGAGCGCGAATCGACACCAGGCTGTTCAGGAGTTTTCGCTGCTCGGCGAGCGTGCGGTGCAGCGGCGCCGAGTCCGCCTCCGCGGGCGCCGGTTCGCCGTTCGCGATCGCCATCCGACGCCTCTCGCTCGCGTGACGGGACTGTCGCTGCTGTCGAGCCTTCAGCAGCTCGCTCACCTGGTCAGGTTCCAGGATGCCGGGCAGACCGATGAAGTCCCACTCCTCGGCACTCCCCGGCTCGGCCAGCGCGCCGAACTCCTCGCCGTCGAAGAGCACCTTCTCGAAGGTCGCGACCGAGCCCAAAGCCGTCCACTCGTATTCGTCGAGGAGCTCGGCGGATGCCGCCTCCGCGCGCTCGGCGCGTTCCAACTCCTCGTCGTTGAGGAGCTGATCGTCCGGTGTCTCGCGGTCCAGCGCGTGGTCGCGCTCGCGCTCCAGCTCGGATGCGAGCGCGAGGAGGATCGGCACGCTCGGGACGAAGATCGAGGCGAGTTCTCCCCTGCGACGTGCCCGCACGAACCGACCGATGGCCTGGGCGAAGTAGAGCGGCGTCGCGGCGCTGGTGGCGTAGACACCCACAGACAGCCGTGGCACGTCAACGCCCTCCGACACCATCCGCACCGCCACCATCCAGCGCTGCGTCCCCTCGGCGAAGGTCTGGATGCGGGAGCTCGAGTCAGCCTCGTCACTGAGCACCACCGTCGGTTGATGCCCGGTGAGCCCGGTCAGGATCGTGGCGTACGCCCGCGCCGAAGCCTGGTCGGTCGCGATGACGAGACCACCGGCATCCGGCACCGACTGCCGCACCTCGCTGAGACGCCGATCGGCGGCGGTGAGCACCGCCGTCATCCATTCGCCGTCGGGGGCAAGAGCCGCACGCCAGGCCTGCGCGGTGACGTCGCTGGTGTCCGGCTGGCCCAGGGTCGCCTCGAACTCTTCGCCCTGTCGCGTGCGCCAGCGCATCGACCCGGCGTAGGAGAGGAAGATGACCGGTCGCACCACACCGTCACGCAACGCGCGGCCGTAGCCGTATGCGTAGTCGGTCTGCGAGAGCCGGATCCCCTTCTCATCGCGCAGGTATCGCACGAACGGGATCGGCGCCGTGTCACTCCGGAACGGCGTACCGGTCAGCGAGAGCCGGCGCGTTGCACCGTCGAATGCCTCCCGGATCGCGTCGCCCCAACTGAGTGCATCGCCACCGTGATGGATCTCATCGAGGATCACGAGGGTGCGTTTCGAGTTGGTCAGCTCGCGATGCAGGCTCGCCCGCACCGCGATCTGCGCGTAGGTGACGACGACCCCGTGAAACTGACGAGATTCGCGGCCGTGCTTGTTGCTGAAGGCCGGATCGAGGCGGATGCCGGCTCGGTGCGCCGCATCTGCCCACTGGGTCTTGAGATGTTCGGTGGGGGCCACAACGGTCACCCGGTCGACGACCCGGCGCTGCAGCAGTTCGCTCGCCAGGCGAAGCGCGAATGTCGTCTTGCCCGCACCGGGCGTCGCCGACACGAGGAAGTCGCGATGTTCGTGCAGAAAGTACGTGTCGAGCGCCTCCTGCTGCCACGCCCGCAACTTGCCGGCGGTTCCCCGGGGCGCCCGCTCCGGGAAGGCCGGTGAGAGGTGTTCGGCGGCAGCGGTCGCCCGAAAGGCGGGTCCCTGGCTGATCGCGTCACTCACTCGTTCCACGGTACCGTTCCGGGCACCGCACTAGTCGTCACCGCCGCTGATCCGCCGCCGAGGGGTTTCGCCGAGAAGCGCCGCGGGCCGCACGATCCCGGCCCCGAACCGCGATCCGATCGCGTCGACGGCGCCCTCGACCTCGCGCCACTGCTCGTCGTCATCCCAGAGTCCGAGGCTCGCGACCGCGCCACTGAGTCCCTCCCCGCGAACGCCAATCAGACGCACCGCTCGACCACCCTGCGACGCCGCGTCGTACAGCGCACGAGCTTCCTCGTAGATGCGCTTGCCGAGATCCGTCGGCTCGCCGAGTGTGCGCGAACGGCTGATCGTGGTGAAATCCTCGAAGCGCAGCTTCAGCGAGACGGTCCGGGCCTGGACTCCCGCTCGACGCAGGCGGGCGCCGACCGCGTCGGACAGCCTCAGCAGCTCGCGGTGCAGAACAACGGCATCCGTCACATCCGTCTCGAAAGTGGTTTCGTGGCCGACGCTCTTCTCGTCGCGCCCGAGCTCGATGACCCGGGCATCTCGACCCCAGGCGAGCTCGTGCAGCCGCGCCGCGTTCGCGGGACCGAGCGCACGCCTGAGCGCGTCGATCGGGACGTGCGCCACGTCTCCGACGGTGCGCAGCCCGAGGCGCTGCAACTGCTCCTCCGATTTTCCGCCAACACCCCACAGTGCCGTGACCGGCTGCGGATGCAGGAACGCCAAGGTCTCCGCGCGTGGCACCACCAGCAGTCCGTCCGGTTTCGCCCGCGATGACGCCAGCTTGGCGACGAACTTGGTGGACGCGGCACCCACCGAGCAGTGCAGCCCGGTGTCGGCGAAAACGCGCTCGCGCAGTCGCGTGCCGATCTGCCAGGGGGTCCCGAGCAGGCGTCGAGCGCCGGCGACATCCAAGAACGCCTCATCGATACTCAGCGGCTCGACCAGCGGGGTCACCTCGCCGAGCAGCCCCATCACACGCTTCGAGAAGTGCGTGTACCGCTCGAAGTGCGGCTCCAACACGATCGCCTGAGGACAGCGACGCAGTGCGATCGACATCGGCATGGCTGAGTTCACGCCGTATTTTCGGGCTTCGTAGGTGGCGGCCGTCACCACCGACCGTGAGGAGCGGTGCCCCACGATCACGGGCTTGCCGACGAGTTCTGGATGTTCGAGCAACTCCACGGAGGCGAAGAAGGCATCCATGTCGACGTGCAGGATGGTCGCGGTCAGGTCGTCACTGGGGTCGACGGTGACCTGCCTGCCGCTGCCGTCCTGCTTGCTCACGGCTCGATCCTCGCACCCGCCGACGACGGTCCACCGGCACGGGCGAAGATAGAGCCATGACCGCACAGCATCCCTGGTTGCGCTACGTCGCGATCGGCGACTCCTTCACCGAGGGGATCGGCGACCCGGAACCCCGCTCCCCCGGCGGCTTTCGGGGCTGGGCGGATCGCGTTGCCGAGGTCCTCAGCGATCAGACCGATGACTTCGCCTATGCCAACCTGGCGATCCGCGGCCGTTTGCTCGACCAGATTCTCGACGAGCAGGTGGAGCCGGCGCTGGCGTTGCGGCCCGATCTGCTGACGATCTCCGCGGGCGGAAACGACATCCTGCGGCCGGGAGCCGATCCGGATGCCGTCGCGTCGCGTTTCGAGGCCGGTCTTCGCCGTCTCTCCGTTGCGGGCGCGACCGTCGTGATGTTCACCGGGCCCGACATCGGCGAGACCCCGGTACTGGGTCGCCTGCGGGGGAAGGTCGCGATCTACAACGAGAACCTGCGCGCGATCGCCCAGAAGCATGATGCGATCGTGGCCGACATGTGGGCGCTACGGGAGTTGACCGACCCGCGAATGTGGGCTCCGGATCGCCTGCACTTCTCGGCAACGGGGCATCACACGATCGCCAGGATGGTTCTGCGCGCGTTGGACGTCGAGAACGAACTGGAGCCCTTCGCGCCCGAACCCCTGCCCGCGGCATCGTGGCGTCAGGCGCGGCGCGACGACGCCGTCTGGGCCCGAGAGTATTTCGGACCGTGGATCGTGCGCCGACTGCGTCGGCGATCCTCCGGTGACGGAATCAGCGCCAAGAGGCCCAACGCGGGCAGTGTCGGCGACGAGCGCGAGCGAGGCGATTAGGGGGCTGCCGCGATGAGTCCCGGGTGGGACAGTCGCCAGCCCGGGCCGGGATCGGTGAGCGACGTCGACAGGCCCAGCGGCACGCGGATCGTGCGTCCGGCAACGGTGAACGTCGCGGTGCCGACGCTCTGACCCGTCGTTCCGGTCGCGATCGGCGTCACGGTCGACGAGCTGGTCACGGCGGTGTTGCCCCAGGTCACGATGCTCGCGCTCTTCTCGGCGACCGCCGTTGTCGTCTGCCCCCACTGGCTCGTGTAGCGGGCGAAGACGTCGCCCTTCGTCACCAGGTGCACCTGGTGGAAGCCAGCAAAGACCCCCGTCATCATGTTGAGGATGTCGGTGTCGACGACCGTGTGCGTCTCCCCGCCCAAGACGACGCCGACGATGGTGACCGTCATATCGCCCACCTGATGCGTGGCAGCGAACAACAGGTTCGCTCCTGCGCCATTGAGGGTGCCGGTCTTGATCCCGTCGATCCCGTCGGAGCCGAGCAGGGCGTTGGTGTTCGTCAGGGTGCCGATGTCGTGGATCGTGACCGACTTCGTTGCAACGATCGCGGCGATCACCGGGTTCGCCAGGGCGAGCTTGCCGAGGGTGAGCAGGTCAACCGTGCTCGCGGCATCCGTCGGCTCGATGCCGGTCGGGTCGGTGATCGTCATGCTGCTCAGGCGGTGGCTCGCGACCCAGGATTTCGCAGCGGTCAGGTAGGCATCCATCGATCCGAACGCCCACACCGCCAGGCTCGCCGCGTAGTTGTTCGCCGAATGAACGAGCGACAACTCCATGAGTTCGTGCTGGGTGAACCTCCAGCCGGTTCTGACCGGGGCCACGCTGCCGTCGAGCGACAGGTAGTGCGTGTAGAAGCCGACGTCGGTCGGCGTCATGGTGATCGAGGGGCCTTCGTGGCCGATCGTGAGCGGCTTGACCTGCAGAACGACCAGCATCGTCACCAGTTTGGTGATACTTGCCATCGGCAGAGGGCCGGTGGAACCCGATTGCGCCAACACTCCGTCGAACCCGATGGCGCCGATCGCGCTGCCACCGTAGCCCGGGAAGGCGAGATCCGCCGCGGAGCCCGTCAGCACCCCGTGCTTGACGATGACCGGTTCGGCCGAGTGAAGCGGTGCCAGCAGGGTCATCGGAAGATAGAACGCGACGGCGAGAACCAGACCGATGGACCCGAAGACCGCGATTCGACGACGTGCGTAGATCTGTCGTCGAGTCAGTGCCACGTAGCCGATCTTAAGCTCTCGACCCTCAACGCCCAGAGCGCCACGGCTGAGGCCGCGGCGACGTTCAGCGAGTCGACTCCCCGGGCCATCGGGATCGTCACGACGAGGTCGGAGCCGTCCAGGGCGCCTCGTGACAGACCGTCCCCTTCGGTCCCCAGGAGCAGGGCGACGCGTTCGGGAGGTGCTGCGGCGAAGGCGTCGAGCGTGATCGCCCCGTCGTCGAGGGCGAGAGCGGCGATCGTGAAGCCGGCATCGTGAAGTTGCGAGGCGCCATCCGGCCAGTGGGCGATCCGGGTCCACGGCACCTGCAGCACGGTGCCCATGCTGACACGCACCGAGCGACGGTAGAACGGGTCAGCGCAGCGTGGCGTGACCAGCACGGCATCCGCCCCGAGGCCGGCGACGGCTCGGAAGATCGCGCCGACGTTCGTGTGGTCGACGATGTCCTCGAGGACGACGACACGGCGGGCGTCCCGCAGCAGCTCTGCGGGGTCCGGAAGCGTCGGCCGGTGCATCGAGGCGAGGGCGCCCCGGTGCATCACGAAGCCGGTCACCTGCTCCAACATCGCGGGCGACGCCACGTAGACCGGAATGTCGAAATCCTCGAGCAACGGGGTCAGTTCCTCCAACCACTTCTGCTGAAGCAGAACCGAGCGCGGGCGGTGCCCGGCGGCGAGGGCGCGGGCGATGACCTTCGTCGACTCCGCGATGTACAGCCCACCCGCGGGCTCCAAGAGGCGGCGGAGGACGACGTCGGTGAGCCCGAGGTAGTCCGCGAGCGCGGGGTCTGCCCGGTCAGCGATCGGCACGATGTGCACGTCAGAGCCCCCTTCACCGGTGTGGCTGCCAGCCGTCGGAAACATATCGGAAAACTGCGTTGTTTAGTCTGACGGAAGCGGGAGGAGGCGCCATGACCGCGAGCGCAGCGACAGTTCCGACGCCGTCGCGCCTCGAACCCGCGCTCGAGCCGCTCGTCGCCAACGCGGTCGAGTTGCTGCAGGGACGCCGGATCGTGGTGCTGACCGGTGCCGGGGTGAGCACTGATTCCGGTATCCCTGACTATCGCGGTGAGGGTGCTCCGGTGCGTACCCCGATGACCTTCGACCACTTCCGCTCCGATGAGCGCGGCCGGCGCCGGTACTGGGCGGGAAGTCACCTCGGCTGGCGTCATTTCTCTGCCGCGCAACCGAACGCGGGACACCGTGCGATCGCGGGGCTCGAGCTGGGGGGCATCGTCAACGGCATCGTCACCCAGAACGTCGACGGGCTGCACCTGCGCGCCGGGTCGCGTCGCGTCGTGGACATCCACGGCTCGCTGGATCGAGTCCGGTGTCTGAATTGCGGGCAGAGTTTCGCGCGCGTCGACATCGCCGAACGGATGGCACGCGACAATCCGTGGCTCGACGCGCCGGAGGGCGTGGAACTGAACCCCGACGGCGACGTGACGGTCGAAGCATCCGACAGCATGATCGTCCCGAGTTGCACTGTCTGCGGTGGCATTCTCAAGCCGGAGGTCGTGTTCTTCGGCGAGTTCGTCCCGGTCGAGAAGTTCGAGGAGGCGAGAGCGCTCGTGCGCTCCGCCGACGCCATGCTCATCGCCGGCTCGTCGCTCGCCGTGAACTCGGGAATCCGGCTGCTTGATCAGGCCTCCAAGCGCAAGATGCCCGTGGTGATTGTCAACCGCGGGGCGACCAAGGGCGACCCCCGCGCGACGTTGAAGATCGATGCGGGAACGTCGGAGGTGCTCGTCGCGCTGCGCGACCGTTTAGCCTGAAGTGATGACCGAGCTGTACCTTGTGCGACACGGCGAGACGAACTGGAACCGCCAGAAGCGCATCCAGGGCTTGACCGATATCCCCTTGAATGACACCGGTCGTGACCAGGCAGAGGCGACCGGGGCGCTTCTGGCCAGGCGTCGCTGGGACGCCGTCGTCTCCAGCCCCCTCTCCCGCGCTCGCGAGACCGCCCAGATCATCGCCACCGTGCTCGGACTCGACGAGCCGACGGTGCTCGACGAGATCGTCGAGCGCAACTACGGCGCCGCCGAGGGCTTGAACTGGGGCCAGGTCGAGCGGGACTTTCCTCGCGGCACCGACGTTCCCGGTCGCGAATCCCGCGAGCAGGTGAGTGCTCGCGTCGTCCCGGCCCTGATCCGGCTGGCTGAGCGGCACCCCGGCCAGGCGCTGGTCGTCGTCAGCCATGGCGGGGCGATCCGCGCGGTGCTTGAGGAGGTCGAGCCGAGTGCCAGCCACGGGATGATCACCAACGGCTCGGTGCACAGCTTTCGCCTCGAGGACGGGGCTCTGCGCCTGATCGCCTTCGACGATCCGATCGAAGTCGAGTCGATCGGATCCGGCAGCGGCGACCTGGACGAACAGAACGCCGTCGAGGCGATGGAGGATGGCGCCGGGTGAGCCTGGACCGACGAGAGCGCACTACCGAGAGTGCTCCCCGGCCAGCTCCTCGAGAGTCGCCAGGAGCGTTCGCGCCGACCGCTCCCAGCTGAACTGGGCCGCCTGCGCGCGGGAGGCCGTCGAGCGCGCCACCCACTCGGAGGGGTCTTCGAGTGAGCGGATGGCGGATGCGACGGCGCTCGCATCCTTCGCCGGCACGTACAGCGCCGCGTCGCCGCCGATCTCACGGAAAATCGGGATGTCGGTCACCACAACCGGGGTCCCGAGCGCCATCGCCTCCACCAGCGGAAGACCGAAACCCTCGTCGAGCGACGTCGTCACGAGGGCGGTGGCCGCTTCGAGCAGAGCGCGGTAGTCGTCCTCGCTGGTCCCGTCGTGGACGACCATGGCATCCGCGGGCGCCAGCGCCTCCAAGCGCGAGCGGTCCTCCGGCGAGATCCGGCTCAACAGGTGCAAGCGATAGCCAGGGAGCTCCTGCATGGCCCTGGCCAGTGTCTCGACGTTCTTGTACGGCATGAATGAGCCCATGTAGAGCAGCTCGCGCGTCGTGCCGGCCGGCGCGCGGCGAGGTGGTGGCACCGGCACGGGGGCCGCGTCCGGTGCATTGCCGACGATCACGATCGGCTTGTCGGTGAGACGGTGCTGCCGCATCAGCTCTTGGGTGGTCGCCGAGACGGTGGCGACCACGTCCGCTCGATTCAGCAGCAGCCGCTGGGGCCACCAGGCGAGGTGGTACAGGCGCCAGAGCAGCCGGATCACCGGGTTGAGGTCGCGGGGCGGTGTGCGATTGCGGTAGTAGATCAGGTCGTGCAGCGTCTTGACGAGCTTGTAGCGGCGCCCCCAGGTCCCCATGGTCTGCATGGGGGTGAACACGACATCCGGGTGCAGTCTGTTGACCTGGAACGCCACCAGCGGCTCGAGTGCGCTGGTGGGCGATGACGCCATCGCCCACGGCAACGGCGGCAGCAGCTCCAACTGGCGCGTGTCGCTGATGAGCATGGTGACGGGATGCAGCCGGGCGAGCGCCTCGACGACCCCCGCGGTGTATCGGCTGATGCCGTCGTGGTGGTCGGTTCGCACATACCGGCAGTCGACGACGACTTTCACGGCGTCATTCTGGTCGTGCTCGTCACGGATGCTCGGCGAGGAAGGAACGGATCGCCGCCGCGGCCGCCGCGGGCGCTTCATAGTGGATGAGGTGCCCGACGCTCGGGAGCACGACCAGTTGGGCATCCGGGAACCGCGTGACCGTCTCCTGTTGGCCGCTCAGCGGGGCGATCTGATCACTCTGGCCCGCGATCATCAGCACCGGGACCGTCACGCGAGGGGCGGCCTCGCCCACCTGCGTGCTCAGCGAGGCATCGAAGCCCTCTGCGACGGTGTGCGGGTCGGAAAAACCGTTGAAGTAGCGGTGGTGCTCCTCGTGGATCCAGCGACGCAACTCCGTGTCATCGGTGGTGACGAGCGACATGCTCATGAACTGCACGATCAACCAGTTGCCAAGCAGGCGTCGGCCGAGACCGGCTGGCAGTCGCCGCGCCACACCGTAGAACGCGCGGGTCAGGCCGGTGATCCCGCGTCCGGCCGCCACCAGCGGGTCGGCCGAGATCGGGTTCACCAGGATCAGGCCGGGGGTCGGGAAACCGTCGGCGACCGCATGCGAGGCGATCATCGAGCCGAAGGAATGCCCGAGCAGCACGGCGTCGGCGGGAACCTCGACAGCACGTGCGAAGTCGTTCAGCCATGTGACGTAGCCGGAGATGGAGTGCGGGACCGCTGTCATCGGGCTCGAGAGGCCGAATCCCGGAAGATCGGGGCTGATGAACCGGATGCCGGGCAGCTGCGCGATGACCGGTTCCAGCCCGTGGTGGTCGCCGCGGTATCCGTGCACGAGCAAGACCGTGCGCTCCGCATCGGGAGGACCGTAGTCCCAGTACGCCGTCGAGCTGCCGAGCACCTGCACCTCACCCATCCGCACAGGGATCTGGGCGAGGGCGCTCGCGTGCGGCGTCTTGGTGGTCATCCGCAACAGTCTAGAAGCCGCGTCCTCCCGCATCCTGTCCCCAGTAGCCCCTAACGTGTCAGCATGAGTACGTGGGGCGACCGCCTCGGGGTCTTCGACCTCGAAACCACCGGGGTCGACGTCGATACCAGCAGGATCGTCTCCGCCTGCGTTGCGGTTCTGGATGCCGAGGGTCAGCTCGTCTCTCGCTGGAACTGGCTCGCCGACCCGGGCGTCGAGATTCCGGAGGCCGCCAGCGCCGTCCACGGCATCACCACCGAACGCGCACGAGCCGACGGGAGAGACGCCCGGCTGGTCGTCGCCGAGATCGTGCAGACGCTTCGGGTGCTGTTCGATTCCGGCATCCCGGTCACCGTCTACAACGCGCCGTACGACCTTTCCTTGCTTGACCGGGAATGCCGGCGTCACGGTCTCGAGCCGCTCGATGTCGTGAGCCCGGTGATTGACCCGTTGGTCATCGACAAGGCCGTCGACCGCTATCGCAAAGGCAAGCGCACGCTGGAGGCGACCGCGCAGTTCTACGAGGTGCCGCTCGATGATGCGCACGACGCCGGGGCGGATGCCGTTGCCGGCGGGCGCGTCGCGCTGGCCCTCCTCCGCCGGTACCCGGACGAACTCGACATCGGGTTGAGTGACCTTCAGGGTCGCCAAGAGGTCTGGCACGCCGAGCAAGCCGCCAGTTTCCAGGAGTATCTGCGCAGCAAGCGCGGCGACGACAGCTACGTCGCCGACCCGTCATGGCCCCTGAAACCCGCGATCGACACCAACAGCTTTCTGGACACGCAGCCGATTCCCCCGCTCCCCCCGCGGCGAGGGAATGTGCCGGTGCTCGACTTCTCGGCGACGGGGGTGCTGGCCCTCGAGTCCACGAGGGGCGAGGTGTCTGAGCTCGATGCCCGACGGCTCGAGTCCCGCGCGGCACGCCTCGCGGCGGAAGCCCTCGCGGCCGATGACCCCTTCGTCGATTCCGATCTCGACGATGAGCCGGCGTGGATCGTCGAGCCGAGCGAGACCCCGATGGTCACGGTCGATTCCGGATATCTGCTGGAGGCCGGAGATCCCGTCGATGCCGGAACTCCGGTCGCGACCGTCGAGCCGATGGCGGCGAGTGACGCGGTGGGCGAAGCCGAACCGGATCCCGGGTTCGCGTCCGGCCCGCCGCAGGCCGTCCTGCGGATCGCCGCGGCGATCGTGACCGATCAGGCGGGGCGCTGCCTGCTGGTGCGCAAAGCCGGCACCGCGGCGTTCATGCAGGCGGGCGGCAAACTCGAACCCGGAGAGTCTGCTGTCGATGCTCTCGCTCGCGAGTTGCGCGAAGAACTCGATCTGGAACTCGACGAATCGACAGCCGAGTATCTCGGCGTCTTCCGCGCGGAGGCGGCCAATGAGCCGCACACGGTGGTGTCGGCAGCGGTCTTCGCCTTCGAGACCGCGGCCCATATCGAGCCGCACGGTGAGATCGAGGAGCTGCTCTGGATCGAGGAGCTCGACGGCATCGAGGTCGAGCTCGCTCCACTCAGCCGCGATGCGCTGTTGCCGCTGTGGGCTTCTCGTCGGGCGGGATCCACTCTGTTCTGACTCAGGTGTCGATCGCGGCGATGATCGCGTCTGACAGCTGGGCGAGATGACGGATGCCCTGCGGCGCGCGCGGGACCCTGTCCGTCAGATACGAGACCACGAGGTCTCGCCGGGGATCCGCCCATCCGAGGCAGCAGTTGCTCCCGTTGTGTCCGAAGGCCACAGGACTGGAGGTGCGCCCCATCGGCCCGGTGCGAGATCCCAGGCGCACCCCGCCCAGTTGGAAACCGAGTGACCACCGGATCGGCGCTCGGGCGAACAGATCGGGTTGTCGGTCGCTGGATGGTTCGAGCGCGGCCTGCAACGTCTCGCGGCGAAGCAACCCCCGACCGTGCCCCGCGAGGTCATCGAGCAGCGCCCGGTAGAAGACGCCGAGGTCCCGTGCCGTGGTGGAGATTCCCGCGGCCGGAATGACCGCAGCGCGCGTCACCCGGCGGTTGAGCACCGACTGCGCCACCCCGCCGCCCGGCCCGTCGACGTGCACCGGCACGTGCCGCGGCCATTCGGCATCCGGGAGTCCGACGAAGGTGTCTGTCAAGCCGAGCGGATCGAGGATCTCACGGCGGAGCAGATCATCGACCCGCTCGCCGGTGACTCGCTGGACCAGTTCGCCGAGCAGGAAGCCGTAGATCAGATACTGGTACGCCGGACCCTGTGTCGGATCCAGCCTGGGTGCCGAGCGTTCGATCCGGCTGACGCTGCGACGCCAGTTCGACATGGCGAGAGCGTCACCGAGCGCCGATCCGGCTGTCGGCATCCCCGTCCGGTGCTGCAGAACCTGCCTGACCGTGATGTGCTGCTTTCCGTGGTCGCCGAACTCGGGCCAGTATGTGGCCACCGGCGCATCCAGGGCGAGCAGTCCGCGTTCCACGTACCGGTGAACCAGTACGGCGATGAAGGGCTTACTGGCCGAAAAGAGCCAGAACAGGGCGTCTGGCTGGCAGCCGAACCACACGTTCAGCGCGACACTGCCTCGCCGCTCAACCCGCAGTTGGCCTCGATCGCTCCACGCCGTCGCCAGCGCCACGGCGGCCTGCAGGGCACCCCGATGCATTCCAGCTGCCGCCGGATCGGGCTGACCGGCATCGGACACGGTGCGACGCTAACAGGCCAGAGTGAACGGAAAAGGGCGACCGGCCGAAGCCGATCGCCCTTCCGACGATGAACTGTGGGGGGCAGGAGCCTTACTTGCCGAAGCCCTTGTACCGCGAGTTGAACTTCTCGACGCGGCCAGCGCTGTCCATGATGCGCTGCTTGCCCGTGTAGAAGGGGTGAGAGGCCGAGGAGATTTCGACGTCGATCACCGGGTAGGTGGTGCCGTCGAGCTCGATCGTCTTGTCACTCGAAACCGTTGAACGGGTCAGGAAGGTCTCCCCGCTGGCCAGGTCGCGGAACACGATGGCTTCGTACGTCGGGTGGGTCTCGGACTTCATGGTGAACCTCGGTCGGTGTGAAGAATGTGATGGAGAAAGAAGACGGGCCGAACGGCCAAGGACCGACTTTAGCAGAGAAGCTCGCCGCTACCCAGCCGCGCGTGCGCTGTAACGACCGTCTTCGCTCTCGCTGACCACCAGCTCGAGGCCGAACACCTCGCTGAGCAGTTCGCCGGTGATGACCTCGCCGAGCGGTCCCTCAGCCCTGACCGCCCCGTCCGCCAGAAGAAGAGCATGCGTGAAGCCCCGCGGAATTTCTTCGACGTGGTGCGTGACCATCACCATGGCGGGCGATTCCGGTGAAGCTGCGTAGGCGCCGAGCAACTGCAGCAGCTCCTCCCTGGCCCCGAGATCGAGGCTCGCCGCCGGCTCGTCCAGCAGCAGCAGCTCCGGATCGGTCATCACCGCGCGCGCGATCTGCACCCGCTTCTGCTCGCCGTCGCTCAGCGTTCCGAAGAGGCGGCCCTCGAGGTGCTCGAGCTTCCATTCCGCGAGAACGCGGCGTGCACGGCGAACATCGATGTCGTCGTATTCCTCGTTCCACCGACCGGTGACCGAATAGGCGGCGGTCATCACGGCATCCAGAACCGTCTCATTCGTCGGGATGCGGCGGCCGAGCGAGGTGGAGGCGAAGCCGATCCGGGGCTTCAACTCGAAGACATCGACCTTGCCGAGCGTTTCGCCCAAGATCGTGGCCGTGCCAGAACTCGGATGCATCGTCGCCGACGCGATCTGCAGGAGAGTCGTCTTGCCTGCACCGTTGGGACCCAGGACCACCCAGCGCTGTGCGGAGTCGACTTTCCAGCTGACGGAGTCGAGGATGTTCTTGTCGTCCCGGACGACGGTCAGATCGGTGAGTTCGAGCGCGCCGGACATGATGCATCCACCCTAGGCCAGCAAGTCCTGGTAGATCGCACGGGTGCGCGCTGCGATGCTGTCCCAGCTGAACTCGGTTCGGGCGCGCTCACGCCCGGCCTCGCCCATCTGTCTGGCGTTGCCCGGGTCCGACACGACCTCGGTGAGCGTGTCGGCGAGGTCCGCGATGAACCGCTCGGGGTCCACCGGCGTGCCGGTGCCGTCATCCAACTGCTCGATCGGAACCAGCCGCCCGGTCACGTGGTCGGCGACGACCTCCGGGATGCCACCGGTGGCGGTTCCCACGACGGGTGCGCCGCAGGCCATGGCTTCCAGGTTGACGATGCCCAGCGGCTCATAGACCGACGGGCACACGAACGTGGTCGCGTTGGACAGCAGCGTGGCGAGTTCGCGCTGGCTGAGCAGGCGATCGATCCAGACCACACCCGAGCGTTGGGTCTGGAGTGCCCGCACCCCTCGCTCGACCTCAGCGAGGATCTCGGGCGTGTCGGGGGCGCCAGCACAGAGCACGAGCTGCACCTCGGGAGGAAGGCGCTTCGCGGCTTCCAGGAGGTACGGCAAACCTTTCTGGCGGGTGATGCGTCCGACGAAGACCACGCTCGGGCGATCCGAGTCGACGCCCAGTTCGCGCACGACATCGGGGTCCTCCACGCGCTGCCACCGATCCAGATCGATGCCGTTGTGCACGACCTTCACCCGTTCCGGATCAATGTCGGGATAGCTGCGGAGGATGTCACGGGCCATCCCGGCGCTCACGGCGATGACGGCATCCGCGGCTTCGAAAGCGGTCTTCTCGATCCAGCTCGACACCCGGTAGCCCCCGCCGAGCTGTTCGGCTTTCCAGGGACGCAGGGGCTCCAGGCTGTGCGCGGTGACGACATGAGGGATTCCGTGGAGCAGTTTGGCGAGATGACCCGCCCCGTTCGCATACCAGGTGTGCGAATGCACGAGATCTGCCCCCGCCACATCCTCGGCCATCTGCAGGTCGACGCCGAGCGTCGCGAGGGCCGGATTCGCACTCGTGAGCTGAGCGGGCACGAGATAGGAATACACATGCGCCTCGTCGCGCGGTTTTCCGAACGCCCGCACCACGACGTCGGTGGATGGCCGAAGAGCGGTCACCAGTTCGGCCACATGGACGCCAGCACCCCCGTAGACCTCGGGTGGGTATTCGCGGCTCAAGATATCGACTCGCATTCTGCGACGTTAGCCCAGCGCGGCCTCTGGCACAGCCCGTACGAGCGGGCCTAGTCTGACCCCATGGCATCGAAGAAGATCTTCGGCATTGTCCTCGCCGGCGGAGAGGGCAAGCGACTGATGCCCTTGACAGCGGACCGAGCGAAGCCGGCAGTGCCCTTCGGGGGCGTCTACCGACTCGTCGATTTCGCCCTGTCGAACCTCGTGAACTCCGGGCTGAGACAGATCGTCGTGTTGACCCAGTACAAGTCGCATTCCCTCGACAGGCACGTCTCGACGACCTGGTTGCTGTCCGGGATGCTCGGATCATATGTCGCCTCCGTTCCCGCGCAGCAGCGGCTGGGCAAACGGTGGTTCAGCGGCTCGGCGGACGCCATCCTGCAGAGTCTCAACCTGCTGCGGGATGAGAAACCCGACATCGTGGTGGTGGTCGGCGCCGACCACGTCTACCGCATGGATTTCACGGCGATGATCAAGGCGCATATCGCTTCGGGCATGGGCGTGACGGTCGCGGCGATTCGTCAGCCGATCGAACTCGCGGACCAGTTCGGTGTCATCGAGCTCGACCCCGAGAACCCGGAGAAGATCGCGGCATTCCTCGAGAAGCCGAAAAACGCTGTCGGCCTCGAGGACTCCCCCGGTGAGGTGCTCGCCTCCATGGGCAACTACGTCTTCGACGCCGAGGTCCTGATCGACGCCGTGCAACGAGACGGTGCTCGCGCCGACTCGAACCACGACATGGGCGGCGACATCGTTCCCGATTTCGTCGCGCGCGGTGAGGCGGGCGTCTACGACCTCAACCGGAACGAGGTTCCGGGCGCCACCGAGCGCGATCGCTTCTACTGGCGGGACGTGGGGACCATCGAGTCCTTCTTCGATGCCCACCAGGACTTGATCTCCGCGCTTCCCGTGTTCAACCTGTACAACCGCGAATGGCCGATCTTCAGCCAGCAGCTCAACTCGCCGCCCGCGAAGTTCGTGCGCGACAGCAAGGGCTCGGTGGGAACGTCGATCGACTCGATCGTGTCGTTGGGCTGCGTCCTGTCGGGGGTGCACCTGGAGCGCAGTGTCCTCGGCCCGTGGGTGGTCGCGGATTCGGGGTCTCAGATCGTTGACTCTGTGGTGTTCGAGCGGGTGCACATCGGCGAAAACGCGGTTGTCCGGCGCGCTATTCTCGACAAGGACGTCATCATCGCCCCCGGGGCGACGGTCGGCGTCGACCATGACGCGGATCGCGCGCGCGGCCTCACGGTGACCGAATCCGGCATCACGGTGGTGGGCAAGGGCGAAACCGTCAGCTGACTTCGACCGCGCACGACGGAAGGCTCCCCTCCCCTATGGCCGCCTTCCTGGTCGTTCTCGACGTGGACTCGACCCTGATCGAGAACGAGGTCATCGAGTTGCTCGCTGGCGAGGCGGGTTCGGGCGAGCTCGTCGCCGAGATCACCTCACGGGCGATGAACGGTGAGTTGGATTTCGAGGCGAGCTTGCGCGAGCGGGTCTCCACCCTGGCGGGACTGCCCGTTGCGGCCATCGAGCGGGTTCGCGCGCGGGTGAAAGTGACCGATGGGGTTCCGGCGATGATCGCCGGCGTGCACGCGGCGGGTGGAATCGTGGCTGTCGTCTCCGGCGGATTCCACGAGGTGATCGACCCGATCGCCGAGGAACTCGGCCTCGACGCCTGGCGGGCCAACCGTCTCGAGATCGTCGACGGGGTGCTCACCGGGGGGCTCATCCCGCCCATCATCGACGCGGCGGCGAAGGCCTCTGCTGCGCGGGAGTGGGCTGCGGATGCCGGACTGCCCCTGTCGCAGACACTCGCCGTCGGGGACGGTGCCAATGACCTTCCGATGATGGCGGTCTGCGGCTTGGCCGTGGGATTCGACGCCAAAGCGCCGGTGCGGGACCAGGCGCACGTGCTGCTCGACGTCCGCGACATGTCGATGCTCCTGCCGCTGATGGGCTTGCCTCGGCGATGAACCCTCCGGCGGTGCGACCCGCGGTCGTCGAGGACGCGACAGACATCGCGCGCGTGCACATCCAGGCGTGGCGGGAGACGTATTCGCATCTGGTCGAGCCCGGTGAACTCGATGGGCTTTCCGTCGACCGGCGTCGCGATCGGTGGGCAGCTCTTGTCGCGGTCGGTGAGCCCGTGGTGTGGGTGGCGACCATCGACGGTCAGATCGTGGGTTTCGCGTCGACCAGGGTCGGTGGGGATGACGCGCCGCGTCCACGTGAGCTGAGTGGCCTCTACGTTCTCGCCGCCCAGCACGGCTCGGGAGCAGGCCAGAGGCTTCTCGAGGCCGCGATCGGCGACTCCCCCGCGTTCCTCACGGTGGCCGCCGACAACCCGCGCGCGCGGGCCTTCTACCGTCGGAACCGCTTCGAACTCGACGGGCACACCGAGAACCACGTGCTGGTGCGGACGCCGATTAGCGTCGTGCGCATGGTGCGCTGAGCGCCCACCAGCTCCTGGCGCCCGAGCTAGTGGCCCATTCCCAGCCCGCCGTCGACCGGGATGACCGCGCCTGAGATGTAGGCGGCGTCATCCCCGGCAAGCCAGACGATCACCTTGGCGACCTCCGAGGCGCTGGCGAATCGTCCGGCCGGGATCGACTTCTGGTATTCGGCCCGCTGCGCCTCCGGCAGCTCGGCCGTCATGTCGGTTTCGATGAACCCAGGTGCAACAACGTTCGCGGTAATACCGCGGCTGCCCAGCTCGCGGGTGATCGAGCGCGCCATCCCGATCAGACCGGCCTTCGATGCCGAGTAGTTCACCTGCCCGGCGCCACCCAACAAGCCCACCACGCTCGAGACCAGGATGATGCGGCCGAATCGAGCCTTCAGCATTCCCTTGGAGGCACGCTTCACGACGCGAAACGCGCCGCCCAGATTCGTCTCCACAACGGCGTCAAAGTCTTCAGCGGTCATCCGCAGCAGCAGCATGTCGCGGGTGATTCCCGCGTTCGCGACCACGATCTCGACCGGACCGAGCTTCTCCTCCACCTCGGAGAATGCCGCATCGAGCGCGGCGACATCGGTGACATCCGCTCGGACGGTCAGGCTGCCAGCCGGCCCCTCGCCGGAGCGGGCGGTGACCGCGACGCGGTACCCCGCTGCGACGAATTCTTCGGCGACGGAAAAGCCGATGCCGCGGTTTCCGCCGGTGATCAGAACGGTACGGGGGGTGCTCATGGTGGTCCACCCTATCGAGAGGGGGCGAAGCTCGGAATGCGAGCGTAGGCTTGCTCATACCCCATGCGAACCAAGTCCTTAGCGATCACCGAACTGCCTCCGTCGCCTGACGCCGAGCGGCGTTCCCGGATGATCAAGTACGCCATCACCCAGGCCGTCCGCGTGCTGTGCATCATCGCCTGCCTGCTGGTGCACGGGTGGTGGATCCTCATCCCGGCCGCCGGCGCCATCTTCCTTCCCTACTTCGCCGTCGTGGTCGCGAACAGCGTTCAGCAGAATCCGCGGCCAACGGTCCAACGGCCCGGCGCTGTCATGCGGGTGACCAAGCCGGACACGACCGGTAACGCCGCGTGATCGGCTTCGGTGAGACGGGTGTCCGCTGCTCGTCGGCGGGCTGCACCGAGCAGGCGCAGTGGCGGATCAACTGGCGCAACCCCCGCATCCACACGGTGGAGCGGGTCAAGGTCTGGCTCAGTTGTGGCGTCCACCGCGGTCACCTCACCGGCTACCTGAGTTCGCGCGGCTTCCCGGTCGTGGTCACACCGCTCGACGTCGTGGCCGAGAGCGTGCCGGATCCGGCGTGAGCGCGGTGGAGAACTCGTCAGCGTCGCCGGCAGAGGCCGCGACCACGTCGGAGACCGTGCCAACCGGAGTTCGCCGCTGGGGCGCATATCTCGCTCTGGTCATCGTGTTCGCGATCGCCTGCGGCCTGCTCTCCTGGTGGCAGTGGGCGCGTCGTGCCGAGACCATCGCCCAGGGCAACCTGGTCACCGAGAACTATCAGGCTGCCCCCGTCGGGGTGAATGAACTGCTTCCAACGCTCGGCTCCTGGACGGCCGGCGAAGCGTGGCGTCCGATCGAACTGCGCGGACACTATCTCCGCGATCACCAACTGCTCGCGCGCAACCGGCCGTACAACGCGAACCCGGGTTTCGAGGTGCTGGTTCCGTTCCAGCTCGACGACGGCAAGGTGTTCATCGTCGATCGCGGCTGGCTGTCGATCGGCACCAAGCAGGACACCCCTGACGTGATCCCGGCGGCACCCTCCGGCGAGGTGACCGTTGTTGCCCGGCTGCAGCAGAGCGAGCCGGTGCTCCCGGGGCGAACGGCCCCCCACGGCCAGATTTCCTCGATCAACGTCCCGACCATCGCACAGCTCACCGGCACGTCATCCCGCACCTATGTCGGGGCGTACGGCCTGTTGGATACCGAATCTCCCGCGACGGTGACGCGCCCGCGAGCCGTCCAAGAGCCGATCCCCGACCAGGGGCCGCATCTCTCCTACGCCATCCAGTGGATCGCGTTCGCCCTGTTGGCGTTCTTCGGACTCTTCTGGGCGTTCCGGCGTGAGCGGCGGATCACGGCGCTGCCGGCGGAGGAGCAAGCAGCGGCGCGCGCCCCGCGCATTCGGAGCTCCGACACGGATGCCGAGGATGCCATCCTCGACGAGGCCGGCATCCGCTGACCCATGCCGTGACGGCTCTGGCAGCGCTAGCTGATGCTGATCAGCTCGGAGTAGTCGGGGTTCCAGTGATCTTCGGTTCCCTCTGGCAAGATCAACACGCGCTCGGGATTGAGCGCCTCGACGGCTCCCTCGTCGTGCGAAACCAGCACCACAGCACCCTGGTAGCCCGCCAGAGCCCCCAGGATCTCCTCGCGGCTTGCGGGGTCGAGGTTGTTGGTCGGCTCGTCCAGGAGCAGCACGTTGGCTCCTGACACCACGATCATCGCCAGGGCGAGTCGGGTCTTCTCGCCGCCGGACAACACCCCGGCTTGCTTGTGGCCGTCATCCCCCGTGAACAGGAAGGAGCCGAGCACCTTGCGCGCCTCGGTTTCCCCCAGCGCGGGCGAGGCGCTCAGCATGTTCTGCAGCACCGTGCGTTTGACGTCGATCGTCTCGTGCTCCTGGGCGTAATAGCCGACACGGAGGCCATGACCTGGCTCGATCTGGCCGGTGTCGGGCTTGTCGACGCCCGCGAGGATGCGCAGGAGGGTGGTCTTCCCGGCACCGTTGAGTCCGAGGACGACCACCTTCGAGCCACGATCGATCGCCAGATCGACGGCGGTGAAGATCTCGAGCGAGCCGTAACTCTTGCTGAGCCCGGATGCCGCGAGCGGCGTGCGTCCGCACGCGACGGGGTCGGGAAAGCGCAACTTCGCGACGCGGTCCGCGACGCGCACCTCGTCGAGGCCCGCCAGCATCTTCTCGGCGCGGGCGACCATCTGGTGCGCGGCCGCGGCCTTGCTGGCCTTGGCGCCGAAGCGGGCGGCCTGCAACTGCAGGGTGCTCGCCTTCTTCTCGACGTTGACGCGCTCCTTTTTGCGGCGATCCTCGTCGGCTTCGCGCTGGCGGAGGTAGTGCTTCCAGCCCATGTTGTAGATGTCGATGACCTGGCGGTTGGCGTCGAGGTAGAACACCTTGTTGACCGTGTCCTCGACGAGCTCGACATCGTGGCTGATCACGATGACGCCGCCGGCGTAGCTCTTCAGGAACTCGCGGAGCCAGACGACCGAGTCGGCGTCGAGGTGGTTGGTGGGCTCGTCGAGAATCATCGTGTCGGCACCGGAGAACAGGATGCGCGCCAACTCGATGCGGCGGCGCTGGCCACCCGAGAGCGTCTTGAGCTGCTGGTCGAGGATCCGGTCCGGCAGCGACAGGTTGGAGGCGATCGACGCGGCCTCTGCCTCCGCTGCGTAGCCGCCGAGAGCGAGGAACTGGTCTTCGAGGCGCGAGTACCTGGTCATCGCCGCCTCGCTGATGGCGGCATCCGAGCTGGCCATGTCCATCGTCGACTCGCGGATTCCGTTGACCAGCTGGCCGAGGCCGCGCGCGTCGAGGATGCGGGTGCGGGCGGTGTCCTCCGGGTTGCCGGAACGCGGGTCCTGCGGCAGATAGCCGATCTCGCCGGTCCGGTCGATCTTGCCGCCATTGGGGGCCAGTTCGCCCGCGAGTGTCTTGGTGAGAGTGGTCTTGCCGGCTCCGTTGCGGCCGACGAGGCCGATCTTGTCGCCCCTGTCCACTCGGAAGCTCACGTCCTCCATCAGCAGGCGCGCGCCGACGCGGATTTCGAGATCATGCACGGCGAGCACGGCGAACGACCCCTTTCGAGGGAATGGCTGCGACTTTGGAGGATGGCGACAACGGCCCGAGTGGGCCAGCCCGTTAGTCTAACCGGAGGGATGTGTCTGTCATTCCGCGCCTCCCCGATCCGCTCGACGACGAACAAGGAATCCCTATGACGACTCTCGCACCCAGCCCCCGCCGTCTGGTCCTCGCTGACCGCGTTTTTGCCCGCACCCTCGCTCTCGACATCGTGCTCGTCGTCGCCGGTGCCGCGTTCGTGACGATCCTGGCTCAGCTCAGCGTCCCTCTCTACCCGGTTCCGATCACCGGTCAGACCCTCGCGGTGCTGCTGGTCGGGTCCACCTTGGGCGCGGCTCGCGGTGGGCTCTCGTTGCTGCTTTACGCCGTGCTCGGTCTGGTCGGGCTGCCGGTATACGCGCCGAATGCCGACGGGAGCCACACCTCCGGACTCGCGTCCGTGAGCACGGCCAGCTTCGGATACGTCATCGGCTTCGTCCTGTCGGCCGCGCTCGTGGGGTGGCTCGCCGAGCGAGCCTGGGACCGCAAAGTCCTGAAGGCGCTGGCCACCTTCGCCGCCGGGTCCCTCGCCGTCTTCGCGATCGGCCTGCCGTGGCTCGCGGTCTTCCTGGGAACACACGGCGCTGCGAACGACCTGCAGTCCGTGTTGATCGCCGGCTTCTACCCGTTCGTCATCGGCGGCATCATCAAGGCGGTCATCGCGGCCGGGTTGCTCCCGCTCGGGTGGCGGGGTGCCGACAAGTTGGCGGAGCGCCGTCGCGACAGCTGACGGCCTCGGCTTGCCAGGACCGCGGGACCGAGTCGCTCCTGAGGCGGCTCAGTTCGCCCGGGGTCCTCTCCCCCACAGGTCCTGAAACTCAAAGATCTTCTCCTGCCGAACATATGTTCGATCTGAGAAAATCGAGCTATGGCTCCCACCGACACCCCCCTGACGCCCGCCACGCGGGCGCTCGAGGCTGTACGGCTGGATGATCTCAGCTCGCTGAGCGAGAGCAGCTTGCTGGACTTGGTGGGCCAGTCGGCCCGGAACCAACGACTCGCACGCGCACAGTCGGCCGTACTGGCGGGTGAAGTTGCTCGGCGCTCCGCACCCGAGCTCGGCCATGACGGCATCTCGCAGAGGCTGGGGCACCGTACTCCGGCGAAGCTGATCCAGTCGATCACCGGGGCGACCGCGCGTGACGTCGGCCAAGTCGTTCGAATCGGCGTGCTCGAGCAGTCACACCCCTGGCTCGATGTCCTCTCGACGAAGATCGCCGATGGAACCGTCTCGACCGATGCCGCCGATGCGATCCGTGCCGGGCTCGGTGAGCCTCGCGAGGGAGTGACTGCCGAATCCCTTGCGGCTGCCGCCGTCCGGCTGGCTGCTCAGGCCACCTCCCTGGATGCGGACCAGCTGTTCACACGAGCGCGTCACATGCGCGACGACTTGGATGCCGACGGCATCATCGACAGAGAACGGGCCGACCGCGACGCGAGATCCTTCAGACTCCATCGGCTCCGCGACGGAAACGTTCGAGCCGTGTGGCAGCTGGATCCCGTTGACGGATCCGTCCTCGCGGAGATCTGCGACCGGGCCACCTCACCGAAGCTCGGGGGACCTCGCTTCGGCACTGACGAAGAGCGCATGCAACGCATCGCCGACGACCCACGCAGCCCTGAACAACTCGCCTCGGACGTCATCTTCGGGCTCATCACCGCCGGAGCCGATGTGCACCCCGCCGAGTTGCTCGGCCTCGGCGCCCCCGCGGTGCGGGTCACCATCACCGAACGCGAACTCCGCGCCCGCACCGGACATGGACGCCTCCAACGAGGTCAGCTCGCCGTCTCGATCGAAACCGTCGAACGGATCGCCTGCGCCCAAGGCGTTGTTCCGGTCGTCTTCGACCAGCACGGTCAGCCACTCGATGTCGGCCGCGAACGACGACTGTTCACGCCGCGACAACGAACCGCGTTGAGCGAGCGAGATGGCGGGTGCATGTGGACCCGCTGCGAGCGGCCACCCTCGTGGACTGAAGCCCATCACATCAATCACTGGAAACGAGACGGTGGCCGCACCGACGTCGCGGACGGAATTCTCTTGTGCAAGCACCACCACCTCCTCCTGCACGACCATCACTGGGAAGTCGAACGGCGAGGAGAGAGCGGATCCGAGTACTGGCTCATTCCACCACCCGGACACGCGGATCCTGCCCCACGGCGACTCGCGAGCAAAAGCCTCGCTCTCAGCGAGCTGCTGGCCGGTTAGTGCGGTCGACGAGTCTCAGCTGCCGAAGCCGATCCACCTCCGGCGGCGTGATCTGCGCTCACGGCCGGTCGGGGCTGTCAGATGCTGAAGCCAATCGCGCGCATCATGTCGCGTCCGTCGTCGCTGATCCGCTCGGGACCCCACGGCGGCATCCAAATCCAGTTCAGACGGAAGCGTTCGACGATCCCATCGAGAGCTTGGCCGATCTGCTCCTCAATGACGTCGGTCAACGGGCAGCCGGCCGAGGTGAGGGTCATGGAGATGACGAGGGCATCGTTCTCGTCGTCCCATGCCAGGTCATAGATCAGCCCCAGATCGACGACGTTGACGCCCAGCT
Organism: Acidobacteriota bacterium; assembly: GCA_019351995.1. Lineage (GTDB taxonomy): Bacteria > Actinomycetota > Actinomycetes > Actinomycetales > Microbacteriaceae > Lysinimonas. The sequence goes on along the minus strand of JABBOD010000004.1, from coordinate 57,732 downwards.
CGGGGTCGATGACGTCCTTGAGGCTCTCTTCGATCTTGTCGAAGAGTTGCGGTTCGAGAGCGACAGGCATGATCTCAGGCTACGCGCTCATGCACCAGCGGGCTGGTCGACGACGAAGCGATCGTAGCCCTCGTTTTCGAGCCGGTCGGCCAGTTCGGCGCCGCCTTCTTCAGCCACGCGGCCGTCGACGAACACGTGCACGAAGTCGGGCGTGATGTATCGCAGGATCCGCGTGTAGTGGGTGATCAGCAGGATGCCGAGGCCCGTGCTGTCGTGAGCGCGGTTCACGCCCTCCGACACGATCTTCAGCGCGTCGACATCCAGGCCGGAGTCCGTCTCGTCGAGCACGGCGAACTTGGGCTGCAGCAGCTCGAGTTGCAGGATTTCATGGCGCTTCTTCTCGCCGCCCGAGAAACCCTCGTTGACGTTGCGAGCCGCGAACTCCGAGTCCATGCGGAGGTTCTTCATCGACTCGCGGACCGTGCTGGTCCACGGGCGGATAGGGGGTGCTTCTCCGGTGATCGCGGTCTTGGCAGTGCGGAGGAAGTTCGACACCGTGACGCCGGGGATCTCGACCGGGTACTGCATGGCGAGGAACAGGCCGGCCCGGGCGCGGGCGTCCACACTCATCGCGAGCACATCCTCGCCGTCGAGTTCGATCGACCCGCCCTCCACCTTGTAGCGGGGGTGTCCGGCGATCGTGTACGCCAGGGTGGACTTGCCCGACCCATTCGGCCCCATGACCGCGTGGATCTCGCCCTCGTTGATCGTCAGGTCCACGCCTTTGAGAATCTGCTTGGTGCCCTGGTCGGTCTCGATGCTGACCTTGAGGTCGGTGATCTTCAGTGTGCTCATGTCGTGATGTCCTTTGATGCGTCGACGTAGATGTCGCCGTCGATGATCTCGACCGCGAAGACGGGGACCGGTTCATATGCCGGGAGATTGCGAGGCTTGCCATCGTTGAGGCCGAAGGCGGAGCCGTGGGCCCAGCATTCGAGCGTTTCGTCTTCGACGAAACCCTCACTGAGCGAGATGTCGCCGTGGGTGCACGTGTCGCCGAGAGCGTGCACTGCGCCGGCCGAGTCACGGACGACCGCGATCGCGATCCCGTCAATGACGACCTTCTTGGCGCTCCCGGGAGAGAGCTCGCTGAGCGGGAAGAGCTTCTCGCGGCTCACGTGACCGCTCCCAGTTCCGCTTCGAGCGCGGCGAGCAGCCGCAGTTCCAGGGTGGGCTCGCCGATCTTCTGCACGATCTCGCTGAGGAAGCCGAGCACGACGAGCCGTCGCGCCTCTTCTTCGGTGATCCCGCGGGACTGCAGATAGAACAGGTGCTCGTCGTCGAAACGACCGGTGGCGCTGGCGTGACCAGCGCCGACGATGTCGCCGGTCTGGATCTCGAGGTTCGGGATGCTGTCGGCGCGCGTCCCTTCGCTGAGGACGAGATTGCGGTTCTGTTCGTAGCTGTCCGTGCCGGGCGCTGAGGGCGCGATCAACACGTCCCCGACCCAGACGGTGCGGGCGCCGTGTCCATTGAGCGCACCCTTGTATGTGACGCGGCTGCGCGTGTGCGGCGCGTCGTGGTGCACATAGACTCGCTGCTCGAGGTGCTGGTCGGCGTCCGCAAAGTAGACCCCGAACAGTTCGACGTCTGCCCCATCTTCTGCGAGATGCGCCGAGGGGTTGACACGCACGACGCTGCCGCCGAGCGAGACCACGAAGTGCGTGAGTTGCGCGTTGCGGCCGATGCGTGCGAAATGGCTGGCGAGATGCAGAGCCGGTGCGTCCCATTCCTGCAGGCTCACGACCGTGATGTGCGCGCCGTCACCGACGATGATCTCGACATTCTCGCTGAGAGTCGCCGCGCCACGGCTGTCGAGCACGAC
>JABBOD010000004.1:23356-55417 GCA_019351995.1 Acidobacteriota bacterium | reverse complement strand
GCGCGGATCCCGAGACGCTCCGCGGCCGTGGATTCGGTCGTGGAGGTGGTCATCTAGCCGACACTGCCTTCCATGCTCATCTCGATGAGCTTGTTGAGTTCGAGGGCGTACTCCATCGGGAGTTCCCGGGCGATCGGCTCGATGAAGCCGCGGACGATCATGGCCATCGCCTCGTCTTCCGGCATCCCGCGCGACATCAAGTAGAACAACTGTTCCTCGCTGACGCGCGACACGGTCGCTTCGTGGCCGAGTTGGACGTCATCCACTCGGATGTCGATCGACGGGTACGTGTCCGAGCGAGAGATCGAGTCGACCAGGAGGGCATCGCAACGCACGGTGTTGGCCGCGTGATGGGCGTTCTCGGCAACGCGGACCTCGCCGCGGTAGCCGGCGCGTCCCCCGCCGCGAGCAATCGACTTCGACACGATCGACGACGTCGTGTACGGCGCCATGTGGACCATCTTGGCGCCGGCATCCTGGTGCTGACCGGGACCGGCGAAGGCGACCGAAAGGGTCTCGCCCTTGGCGTGCTCCCCCACCAGGTAGATCGAGGGGTACTTCATCGTCACCTTGGAGCCGATGTTGCCGTCGATCCACTCCATGGTGGCGCCCTCGTGCGCGATCGCACGCTTGGTGACCAGGTTGTAGACGTTGTTCGACCAGTTCTGGATCGTGGTGTACCGAACTCGCGCGTTCTTCTTCACGATGATCTCGACCACGGCGGAGTGCAAGGAGTCCGACTTGTAGATCGGTGCGGTGCAGCCCTCGATGTAGTGAACGTACGAATCCTCGTCCGCGATGATCAGAGTCCGCTCGAACTGGCCCATGTTTTCCGTGTTGATTCGGAAGTAGGCCTGCAGCGGAATCTCGACGTGCACGCCGGGCGGCACGTAGACGAAGCTTCCACCAGACCACACCGCCGTGTTCAGCGCCGCAAACTTGTTATCGCCGGACGGAATGACGGTGCCGAAGTACTCCTGGAAGATCTCCGGGTGCTCCTTCAGTGCCGTGTCGGTGTCCATGAAGATCACGCCCTGAGCTTCGAGCTCGGCGTTGATCTGGTGGTAGACGACCTCGGACTCGTACTGGGCGGCGACACCGGCGACGAGGCGCTGACGTTCTGCTTCGGGGATGCCCAGCTTCTCGTATGTCGCCTTGATGTCGTCAGGCAGCTCTTCCCAGCTCGTTGCCTGGCTCTCGGTGGAGCGCACGAAGTACTTGATGTTGTCGAAGTCGATCCCGGTGAGGTCGGCACCCCAGGTGGGCATCGGCTTCATGCCGAAGATCTTCAGCGCCTTGAGCCGGTTCTTGAGCATCCACTCGGGCTCGGACTTCAGGTTCGAGATGTCGGTGACGATCTCGTCGGAAACGCCACGACGGGCCGACGCCCCTGCTGTATCGGAGTCTGACCACCCGAACTCGTATTGACCCAGCCCTGAGAGCTCGGGTCGATCGATGAGCACGTCTGACATGTGGACCTCTTTCCCGCCGGGGCGAACCATTCCGCTCGGACCGGCATTCAGTGTTCCGGAGAAGCGCCGTCGGGAGCTGGGGTTCCCTGCGTCGTCACTGACGTCCCGACAGTTCGTGCCCCTGAACCATTCGAGTCTATAGGGAAGGCTCGGCGATCGTGCGGGAGACGGACTGCGCGGGCTGAGCGTCGGCAGGGAGCTTCCGGAGCGCGAACAGGCCCGGTTCGACATCCAAGAGGACGCGGATTGCGCCCACCCACACGAGTGCGGCACCCACGAGGTGCAGCGCCACCAACACCGCAGGGATCCCGATGAGCGACTGCACGGTCCCGAGCAGCCCTTGCGCCAGGAGAACCGCGAGGAAGACGAGAGTTGTGCGGCGGGCCATGGTGGCATCCGGTGTGCGGCGGAGCGCCAGGAACAGTGCGATCGTCATCGCGATGACCAGGACGGCGATCGCCGCGTGCACCATGACCACCGATGTCCAGTTCAGACCCATTCGTGGAACAGCGATCGAGTCGCCAGAATGGGGGCCCGAGCCTGAGACCAGCGTTCCGACGACGACCAGAGCCGCGGTGAGGCCGAGCAGCGTTCGGGCAATAGACCGAGGGCCGGCCGGCGTGGCGACGCCCGGGGTTCCTCGCCATCTCGCGCGATGCCAGGTGAGCGTCGCGGTCGCGAGCAGACCCATTGCGAGCAGAAAGTGCAGCGCCACCACCCACGGGTTGAGTTTCGCCAAGACCGTGATGCCGCCGGCGACGGCGTTCGCGACGACGAGCCAGAACATCGACCACGCGAGTCGGGTGAGCATCCGATCGCGGTGGGCCTGCAGGCGCGCGGCCACGATGGCCCAGCCGACCGCGACGACCAGAACGGTGGTGAGCAACCGGTTGGCGAACTCGATGATGCCCTGGATGCCCAGCGCCGGAATCGGCGCGATCGATGTTCCCTCGCAACTGGGCCAGGTGGGGCACCCGAGACCGGAGCCGGTGACGCGCACCACCCCGCCGCCGAGCACGATCAGGATACTCACAACGAGCGCGGCGGTGGTGCCCCAGCGCAGAGCGCGGGGCGTGAGGGTGATGCGCTGGGCGAGCCAGCCGAACGGGGTGTTCACAGAGGCTCTCAGAACGGGATCGGGAGATGCAGCAGCGGGTCGAGTCCGACCGCCACGAAGACGAGCGTGAGGTAGGTGATACTCGCGTGGAACACCCGCATGGGTTTGACCTCACCGGCGCGGATCGCGGTCGAGTAGAGGCGGTGCGACTCGAGCAGGAACCAGGCGCCGGACAGCACCGCGGTCACGGCGAACAGCACGCCCATGCCCGCAATCGGGATGAGGAGCAGCGAGCAGGCGACGGTCGCCCATGCGTACAAGACGACTTGCAGCCCAACGGTCGTGCGACCTTTGACGACGGCGAGCATCGGCACGTTGACGGCGGCGTAGTCGTCCTTGTATCTCATCGACAGCGGCCAGTAGTGCGGCGGCGTCCAGAGGAAGACGATCCCGAACAGGATGGCGGGGGCCCAGCTCAGCGAACCGGTGACCGCTGCCCAGCCGATCAGAACGGGCATGCACCCGGCTGCTCCGCCCCAGACGATGTTCTGCGGGGTGCGCCGCTTCAGGATCAGCGTGTAGATGAGCACGTAGAACGCGATCGCTGCCGCCGAAAGAATCGCCGCCAGAGGAGTTGTGAACAGCCACAGCCAGGCGATCGACACCAACCCGCTCGTCCAGGAGAAGGCCAGCGCCTCCCCGTCCTTCAGCGCGCCGGTCACCAGGGGACGGTTCTGCGTCCGCTGCATCACCCGGTCGATGTCGCGATCGATGTAGCAGTTGAAGGCGTTGGCCGAGGAGGCACTCATGGTGCCTCCGATGAGGGTCGCGAGAACCAACCAGAGATTCGGGATGCCGTGGGCGGCCAGCACCATGACCGGTGCCGTGGTCACCAGAAGCAACTCGATGACGCGGGGCTTGGTCAGGGCCACGTACGCGGCCGATTTTCGCGCGATCCGCCGCACGAGATGCGTGGCGGGACCCGGAACCTGTGTCGGGGCGATTGCTCCGGCGGGGGTTTCGACGGCTCCCTGCATAACTCCTCGGATCGTTCGGCGTACGTCAACGAGTGTAAGCGACGTGCGAGGGCGGACCTTCATCACCGGCGAGTACACAGCCGCCTGAGTGTCACCTGCCAGCAGCGGGCGGGGGACAAGCAGGTGGCCTGGCGCCGTCGGTATGCTGGTTGCGCTCGCCGTGCGCGGCCCATCCCCCACGATCTCCCCGATTGTGAGGGCTGTCCGCGAGAAGCCGATGGTGTCGAGTCGACGGGTGGCTTCCTGCCGGGGTCTTCCGTACCCCGCCGAGCTTCGAAAGGGCGATACACACGTGGCAACACTCTCCTGGGATGACCTGGACGACAAGGCCGTTGATACGGCACGGATCCTCGCGGCGGATGCCGTCGAGAAAGTCGGGAACGGGCATCCGGGAACGGCTATGAGCCTTGCGCCGCTGGCATACCTGCTCTTTCAAAAGGTGATGCGGCGCGACCCGCACGACAACGCCTGGATCGGGCGAGACCGATTCATCTTGTCGGTCGGTCACAGCTCACTGACCCAGTACATCCAGCTCTATTACGGCGGCTACGGCCTGGAGCTGAAGGATCTCGAGGAGCTGCGCACCTGGGGCTCCCTCACCCCCGGTCACCCGGAGTACGGCCACACCGCTGGCGTCGAGATCACCACGGGACCGCTCGGCCAGGGCCTCGCATCCGCCGTGGGCTTCGCCTACGCCCAGCGCTACGAGCGCGGCCTCTTCGACCCGGACGCTGAGCCGGGCTCCAGCCCCTTCGACCACCACATCTACGTCATCGCGGGCGACGGCGACATGGAGGAGGGTGTGACGAGCGAGGCGAGCTCACTCGCCGGCCACCAGCAACTCGGCAACCTGATCGCGTTCTACGACAGCAACCAGATCTCGATCGAGGACGACACCAATATCGCCCTCAGCGAAGACGTCAAGGCGCGCTACGAGTCATACGGCTGGCACGTCCAGACCGTGGACTTCAAGAAGACGGGCCTGTACGTCGAGGACAAGCAGGGTCTCTTCGACGCCATCGAAGCGGCCAAGGCCGTCACCGACAAGCCGTCACTGATCATCGTCAAGACGATCATCGGCTGGCCGTCGCCGAAGAAGCAGAACAGCGGCAAGATCCACGGATCAGCGCTCGGCGCTGACGAGTTGGCCGCAGTGAAAGAGGTGCTGGGCTTCGATCCGGCCCAGAGCTTCGTGGTGGCGCCCGAGGTCATCGAGCACACCCGCAAGGCGGTTGAGCGCGGTGCCGCCGCTCACGCCGAGTGGCGGGAGGCATTCGACGCCTGGGCCGTCGCGAACCCCGAACGCAAAGCGCTCTTCGACCGGCTCGAAACCGGTGCGCTGCCGGATGGTGTCGAGGAGGCTCTTCCGGTTTTCGAGGCGGGCAAGGACGTGTCGACCCGCGCCGCAAGCGGCAAAGTGCTCAATGCGCTCGGCCCGGTGATTCCCGAACTGTGGGGGGGGTCCGCCGACCTGGCGGAGTCGAACAACACGACCATCGAAGGCGTTCCGTCGTTCATCCCGACCGAACATTCCACCCACGAGTGGTCGGGGAACCCCTACGGCCGCACGCTGCACTTCGGCATCCGTGAGCACGCCATGGGGGCGATCCTGAACGGAATCGTGCTGCACGGAAACACCCGCGCGTACGGCGGGACCTTCCTGATCTTCAGCGACTACATGCGGCCCGCGGTCCGCCTGGCGGCACTGATGAAGGCCCCGTCGATCTTCGTCTGGACGCACGACTCGGTTGCGCTCGGCGAAGACGGCCCGACTCACCAGCCGGTGGAGCAGCTCACAACGCTTCGCGCGATCCCCCAGTTCGACATGGTGCGGCCAGCCGACGCCAACGAGACTGCCTACGCCTGGCTGAATATCCTTCAGCGCCGCCAGGGACCGGCGGGCATCGCACTCAGCCGTCAGAACCTCCCGGTCTTCGCGCGAGGCGATGGCGAGGCAGTCGGAGACACCTTCGCCTCGGCGAAGAACGTCGCCAAGGGCGCGTACGTGCTTGCCGAGGCGCCGAACGGGACCCCGGACGTGATTCTGCTGTCATCGGGCTCGGAGGTGCAGATCGCGGTGGATGCCCGCGAGGCACTGAAGGCCGACGGCATCAATGCCCGCGTCGTGTCCGTCCCCTGCCAGGAGTGGTTCGAGGAGCAGTCGGCCGAGTACCGCGAGTCGGTTCTGCCGGCAGCGGTGAGGGCGCGCGTCTCCGTCGAGGCGGGCATCGCCCTGACCTGGGCGCCGTACCTCGGTGATGCCGGGCGCAGCGTCTCGATCGAGCACTTCGGGGCATCGGCCGACTACAAGACCCTGTATCGCGAGTTCGGCATGACAACCGAGCACACCATCGCCGCTGTCAAGGACTCGCTCGCCGCTGCCGCGGCCTGACCACCACGAAACCAGGAACGAAGATCATGGCTGACACAAAAACTGCAGAACTCTCCGACATCGGCGTGAGCATCTGGCTCGACGACCTGTCTCGAGAGCGCATCGAATCGGGCGGACTCCAGAAGCTCATCGACGAGAAGAACGTCGTGGGCGTCACGACGAACCCGACGATTTTCGCTTCGGCGCTGGCCAAGGGCAACGCGTACGACACCAAGGTGGCGGAGCTGGCGGCAGCAGGAACGGGTGTCACGGAGGCGGTCTTCGAAATCACGACGACGGACGTCGCGGATGCCTGCGACCTCTTCGCGCCGGTGTATGCGGCCTCCGGTGGCGTCGACGGACGGGTCTCGATCGAGGTCGAGCCGGGGCTGGCGCACGATGCGGCCAACACCATCGCCCAGGCACAGCAGCTCTGGGACAAGGTGAGCAAGCCGAATGTCATGATCAAGATCCCGGCGACGATCGAGGGCCTCGAGGCCATCACCGAGACGATCGCCGCGGGTATCAGCGTCAACGTGACACTGATTTTCAGCCTCGAGCGTCACCGGGCCGTGATCGATGCCTACCTGACCGGGCTCGAGAAGGCACTCGCCGCGGGCATCGACCTCTCCACGATCGAGTCGGTGGCGTCCTTCTTCGTGTCTCGCGTCGACACCGAGATCGACAAGCGTCTCGATGCCATCGGCACCGATGAGGCGCTCGCGTTGAAGAGCAAAGCCGGCGTCGCCAACGCCCAACTCGCCTACCAGCTCTTCGAACAGCAGTTCTCGACGGAACGAGCCACGGCTCTGCTCGCGGCTGGCGCCAAGAAGCAGCGGCCGCTCTGGGCGTCGACGGGCGTGAAGGATCCGGCGCTGCCGGACACGCTGTACGTGACGGAGCTCGCCGTTGCGGGCGTGGTCAACACCATGCCCGAGAAGACGCTCGAGGCCACTGCCGACCACGCTCCGCTGCACGGGGATGCCGTGACCGGTTCGTACGGTGACGCCCAGTCGGTTCTTGACCGCCTCGCCGCCGTCGGCATCGATTACGACGAGGTGACCGCCCTGCTCGAGAAGGAGGGCGTCGAGAAGTTCATCGTCTCGTGGGGCGAACTGCTCGACACGGTGACCGCTGCGCTGGAGGCGGCCAAGTGACCGTCACCGTGCACGCCAGCGGAGCGGCGGCCGAGGCGGTTGCCCGCATCGTTCCGCAACTCGTCGCCGACGGGGTCGCGAGCGGAATCACCACACAGGATCCGACTCTGTGGGGCCCGGGTGCCGAAGCGGAATCCGAAAAGCGCCTCGGCTGGGTCGAGGCCGTTGCCATCTCCGACGCTTTGGTCGAGCCGATTCTCGCGCTTCGTGCCACGCTCCACGACGCAGGCGTCACCCACATCGTGTTGGGCGGAATGGGCGGGTCCTCGCTCGCCCCCGAGGTCATCACCAAGACGTACGGCGTCGCGCTCACCGTGCTCGACTCGACGGACCCCGGCCAGGTGAAGGCTGCCCTCGATGACCGGCTCGCCCACACCGCCATCGTCATCTCGTCCAAGTCCGGCTCGACGCTGGAGACCGACAGTCAGAAACGCATCTACGAGCAGGCGTTCCGCGATGCCGGGATCGACCCGCGCGATCGCATCATCGTCGTCACCGACCCGGGTTCGCCGCTGGACGTGGCGGCACGGGCCGACGGCTACCAGGTGTTCAATGCCGACCCGAACGTCGGGGGGCGATACTCGGCGCTGACCGCTTTCGGTCTTGTGCCGAGCGGGCTGGCCGGCGCGGACATCCGGAACCTCCTCGACGAGGCACAGGCGATGGAACTGACCCTCGCTCTCGACACCCCGTCCAACCCTGGCCTCATTCTCGGTGCCGCGATTGCCGGCACGGTTCCGCTCAAGAACAAGCTGGGGATCGTGACGGACGGAAGCTACATCGTCGGTTTCGCCGACTGGGCGGAACAACTGATCGCCGAATCAACGGGAAAGGAAGGCACCGGCATCCTGCCGGTCGTCCTCGACGTCCACTCCCCGGAGCTGAACCTCGATCTGGCCGATCTGCAGATCATCCGTCTCGTCGAAGACGAGGAAGCCACCCGAGACGTGCGCGCGGGTGAGATCGAGATATCCGGCAGTCTCGGGGGTCAGATGCTGGTCTGGGAGTACGCCACGGCCGTCGCCGGCCGTCTGCTGGGCATCAATCCGTTCGATCAGCCCGATGTCGAGGCGGCGAAGGTTGCGGCGCGTGGCTTGCTCGACAACCGACCGGAGCCGGTCGCGCCGCTGTTCGTGACCGACGAGGGCATCGAGGTGCGAACGCTGGGCGGGCTGCAGCTCACCGAGCACACGCTGTCAGGTGCCATCGACGCGCTGCTCGCGGAGCTGGGTCCCGATGGCTATGTGTCTCTGCAGGCATACCTCGATCGAGTGCACCACCCCGATTTCGCCGCCATGCGCGACGTGGTGGCAGCCCGGGCTGGCCGCCCTACGACCTTCGGCTGGGGGCCGCGCTTTCTGCACTCCACCGGTCAGTTCCACAAGGGCGGTCCGGCGGTCGGCGTGTTTCTCCAGATCACGGCCGCGCCCGATCCGGCCCACGACCTGGCGATTCCTGACCGACCGTTCACCTTCGGTCAACTCATTCAGGCGCAGGCCGCGGGTGACGCGAGTGTGCTCGCCGATCACCAGCGTCCCGTGCTGACGCTCACCCTTCGCGATGTCGCGGCCGGTGCGGCGGCGATCACCGCCGCCATCGGCTAGCTCACATCACGAACTCGAGCGGATCCAGGAGAACCACCATGCCCGTCCAGATCACCCCGGATTTCAATCCGTTGCGATCGCCGTCAGACCGTCGACTCAACCGCATCGCGGGTCCCAGCGGCCTGGTGATCTTCGGCGTCACCGGCGATCTGTCGCGGAAGAAGCTGATGCCCGCGGTGTACGACCTCGCCAACCGTGGCCTCCTGCCGCCGGGGTTCGCGCTCGTGGGTTTTGCGCGTCGGGATTGGGAGGACCAGGACTTCGAGAAGGTTGTCTACGAGGCTGTCAAGACCTACGCGCGCACACCGTTCGATGACGACGTCTGGAATCAGCTGAAGCAGGGCATCCGGTTCGTTCAGGGTGAGTTCGACGATGACGCCGCCTTCGACCGTCTGAAGGAAACGCTGAACGAGCTCGACGCGAAGCGCGGAACCATGGGTAATCACGCCTTCTACCTCTCGATTCCGCCGAAGTCCTTTCCGCAGGTGACCGAACAGCTGCGCCGTTCGGGGCTGGCGGAGCCGGCCGATGGGCAGTGGCGACGCGTCGTCATCGAGAAGCCGTTCGGCTCCGATCTGGCGACCGCACGTGAGTTGAACGATGTCGTCGAGTCGGTTTTCCCGCCAGACGCGGTGTTCCGGATCGACCACTATCTCGGCAAAGAGACGGTCCAGAACATCCTGGCGCTCCGCTTCGCCAATCAGCTCTATGAACCGATCTGGAACGCGAAATACGTCGACCACGTGCAGATCACCATGGCGGAGGATATCGGCGTCGGCGGCCGTGCCGGCTACTACGACGGCATCGGCGCCGCTCGCGACGTCATCCAGAACCACCTCCTCCAGTTGCTGGCGCTGACCGCCATGGAGGAGCCGGTCTCCTTCGACGCGGCCGACCTTCGTGCGGAGAAGGAGAAGGTGCTCTCGGCGGTGCATCTGCCAGTTGACCTCGGAACGGCGACCGCACGTGGTCAATATGGCGCGGGCTGGCAAGGCGGCGAGAAGGTGCTCGGCTTCCTGCAGGAGGACGGGATGGATCCGCAGTCCACCACGGAGACGTACGCGGCTCTCAAACTCGAAATCAACACCCGCCGTTGGGCCGGGGTGCCGTTCTACCTGCGCGCAGGCAAGCGACTCGGTCGTCGCGTGACCGAGATTGCCGTCGTTTTCAAGCGAGCGCCGCAGTATCTTTTTGCCGCCTCGCAGACCTCCGCCCTCGGCGAGAACGCGCTGGTGATCCGGGTGCAACCCGACGAAGGCGTCACCATCCGTTTCGGCTCCAAGGTGCCGGGAGCCGGGATGCAGGTGCGCGACGTGACGATGGACTTCGGGTACGGCCACGCGTTCACGGAAGCCAGCCCCGAGGCCTACGAGCGCCTCATCCTGGACGTGCTGCTCGGCGATCCCCCCCTGTTCCCACGGCATCAGGAGGTCGAACTCAGCTGGAAGATCCTCGATCCGATCGAGGAGTACTGGACGACACTCGGCCAGCCGGAGCAGTACAAGCCGGGCACCTGGGGGCCGGCCTCCGCCGATGAACTCTTGGCTCGTGACGGCCGCGTTTGGAGACGTCCATGATCGTCGATCTGCCCAACACCACCACGAGTGCGGTGTCCAAAGCCCTGGTGAAGATCCGCGAGGAAGGTGGCGCCGTTGCGCTCGGTCGCGTCCTCACCCTGCTGATCGCGACCTCGCTTGGCGAGGAGGAGGAGGCGATCGAAGCCGCCAACGACGCGTCGCGCGAGCACCCGATGCGCGTCATCGTCCTGTCGAAGAACCCGGATGCCAGCGCCACAGAGGACCCGCGCCTCGATGCGCAGATCCGTGTCGGGGGGGATGCCGGTGCGAGCGAAGTCATCCTGCTGCGTGCGTACGGTCCGACCGCTTCTGACGAGGAGGGGCTGGTGACCGGCCTGCTGCTCCCCGACGCTCCCGTGGTTGTCTGGTGGCCGAACCACTCACCGTCCGAGCCCAGCACCTCGCCGCTTGGCAAGATCGCCCAGCGACGGATCACGGATGCGGCATCGGCCTCGAACCCCGTCCAAGCTCTGAAAGACCTCGGTGCCCACTACGCGCCGGGCGACACCGACTTCGCCTGGACGCGCTTGACCCTGTGGCGCGCGCAGCTCGCCGCCGTGCTGGATCAGCCGCCGTTTGAGGACGTCACGGCGATCACGGTCAGCGGCTCTTCCGACTCCCCGTCGACCGAGTTACTCGCCGCGTGGCTCCAGCTCGCGCTCGAGGTGACGGTCCACATGGAAATCACGAGTCCCGTGCACGGCTCCAGCGGCATCCACGGCGTCACCCTGATCCGCGACTCAGGTCCGATCGAGTTGGAGCGGGTCACGGCGGGCGTTGCGACGCTGATACAGCCCAATCAGCCGACGCACGATGTCTCGCTCCCCCGCCGCAACCTGCGTGACTGCCTCGCCGAGGAACTGCGCCGACTTGATCCTGATGATCTGTTCGGCGAGGTCGTCCAACGCGGAGTCCCGCAACTCAGCGCTCCAGCGCCGCGGCGACCGAAGCCCGCAACGAAACGGAGTGCGACCGCGTGACCACCGATCGACGGGTGCTCGTTCATCCAGACAAGGCAGCTCTGGCTGGCAGCGTCGCCGCCCGCTTCATCACCAAGATCATCGATGTGCTCGACGATCTCGGCGAGGCGAACGTCTGCCTAACGGGCGGCACGATGGGCGCCGCGGTTCTCGAGGCGATCAACAGCTCACCTGCCCGTGACAGCGTCGACTGGAACCGCATCACATTCTGGTGGGGCGACGAGCGATATCTTCCCGTCGGCGATCCGGAGCGGAACGACACCCAGTCCCGCGCGGCTCTCCTGGATCATCTGACTCTGGATCCCGCTCACATCAAGTCGATGCCTGCCCCCGGCGAACATCCGGACATCGAGCACGCGGCGCGGCACTACGAGCAGCAACTCGCGGACGCGGCGAACGACGGCGGGCGCTCCCCCCGGTTCGACATCACGTTCCTGGGTGTGGGACCAGACGGCCATATCGCGTCACTCTTCCCGGACCACGCAGCCATCCACGAGACCGAACGGGCGGTCGTTGCCGAGACCAACTCTCCCAAGCCTCCGTCGCAACGTTTGACGCTCACCCTGCCGGTGATCAACGCCTCTGACCGGATCTGGCTCGTGCTCGCGGGAAGCGACAAGGCTTCAGCACTCGGGCTCGCTCTCGCGGGAGCGAACATCAACGACGTCCCGGCCGCGGGGGCTGAAGGACGCAGACGTACGGTCTTCTTCGTCGACCAGGAGGCCGCAGCAGAAGTTCCCGAGAACCTGATTGCGCCGTCGTACTACTGGACGGCTGCCGACGAGCGGTGACGCGTTACTTCGTGGCCGTCGTCCCGCGGCGGGTCCGAAGCTGCTCGAGAGCCTCGTCAAGGAGCTGTTCGGCTTCCTGCTCGGTGCGCCGCTCCTTCACGTAGGCAAGATGGGTCTTGTACGGCTCCATCTTCGCCAGTTGCGGCGGGTTCTCTTTGTCACGACCAGCCGGCAGCCCCGAGTTCGGGCTGTCGATGGTGTCGGGGATCTCCTCGTCAGGCAGGTTGGCCGCGAAGTAGCGCACGGTCTCGTTGCCGAGCGCGTCCCAATACGAGACGCTGACCCGCTCCGCGTGGTACCCGCGGTCCTGCTCGCCCATCGGGCCCGAACCAACTCGCGATCCACGAATCGCGCTTCCACCTGATGCCATGAGGGCTCCCTAAATACGCCGATCCTCTCGAAGAGAAGGATCAGCCGCCGAACTTGATGATGAGCCCGAGCACGACGATGCTGGTGATCCAGACAAGGCCCAGGATGACGGTAATCCGGTTGAGGTTCCGTTCCGCGACGCCGGAGGCGCCGAGGTTGGAGGTGACGCCGCCGCCAAACATGTCAGACAGACCGCCACCGCGACCGCGATGGAGCAGGATCAGCAGGGTCAGCAGAAATGAGGTGATACCGAGCACCACCTGAACGATGACCTGAAGAATAGCCAATGGGGACCTTTCGGATGCGGCCCGAAGACCGGCGTTCAGTATACGTCAGCGACGACGCGGTCTCAGGTGCCGACGTGCTTCTGGTACCGCACGATCGACGAGAACTCGTCAAGCAGCAGACTGGCTCCCCCGACGAGTGCGCCGTCGATATCGCCCTCCCGCATGAAGCCGGCGATGTTTGCCGCCTTCACCGAACCCCCGTACAGGATGCGCGTGGCGGCAGCCGCCTGCTCCCCGAGCACCCCCGCAACGACACCGCGAAGCGCCTCGCACACCTGCTGCGCCTGCTCGCTCGTTGCCGCTTGCCCGGAACCAATCGCCCAGACCGGCTCGTACGCCACGACGATCTCGCGATCCGCTGTCGCGCCGCCCAGAGCGACTCGCAGTTGTGCAACAGGAACGGCGCTCGGACCGTGCGTCTCCAGGTCGTCAGCGGTCTCGCCCACGCAAATGATCGGGACGAGGCCGTGTCGGTGCGCTGCGGCGGTCTTGGCGGCGATCAGTTCGTCGGTCTCGCCGTGGTACTGACGACGTTCCGAGTGACCGATGATCACGTATTTCGCGTCGAGGGCGGTGAGGAACGCGCCGGAGATCTCGCCGGTATACGCGCCGCTGTCGTGTGCCGAGAGATCCTGGCCACCGAACGAGATGGGCAGGCTGTCGGAGTTGATCAGCGTCTGCACCGAACGGAGGTCGGTGTACGGCGGAAAGACCGCGACCTCGACGGTGGTTGCGTCGTGATGCGCATCCTTCAGCGTCCACGCGAGCTTCTGGACGAAGGCGATCGACTGCAGATGGTCGAGGTTCATCTTCCAGTTGCCGGCGATCAGCGGGGTCCTGCTCGTTCCCGATGAGCCTGCTACAGCTGTTACTGCCATCCGAGGACCTCCAGCCCGGGGAGTTCTTTGCCTTCGAGGAACTCAAGGCTGGCGCCACCTCCGGTGGAGATGTGGCCGAATTGCTCGTCCGCAAAGCCCAGAAGACGAACGGCCGCTGCGGAGTCTCCCCCGCCGACGACGCCGAGGCCGTTCACCTGGGTGAGCGCGTCGGCGACGGCCTTCGTCCCGGCCGCGAACGGTGCGAGTTCGAAGACGCCCATCGGTCCGTTCCAGAACACGGTCGTCGAACTCTTGATCAGTTCCGCGAAGTGCGCAGCCGTCTCGGGGCCGATGTCGAGGCCGAGGCCGTCGGCGCCGAAGCGAGTGCTCTCGATCGCGTCGGCAGCCGCCACCACGTGCTCGGCGTCGTCGGCGAACTTCGAGGCGACAATCACATCCGTCGGGAGCACGAGGTCGATCCCGCGCTCCGCCGCCTCGGTCATGTAGCGCGTCACCGTGTCGAGCTGCTCGGCGTCAAGCAGGCTCTTTCCGATCGCGTGTCCTTGCGCAGCCAGGAAGGTGAACAGCATTCCGCCGCCGATCAACAGTCGGTCGACTTTCGGGAGCAGCGCATCGATCACCCCCAGTTTGTCGCTGACCTTCGATCCACCGAGCACGACGGTGTATGGCCGTGCGGGGTCTCGGGTGAGTTTCTCGAGGACGCCCAACTCGGTCTGCACAAGCCGCCCGGCGGCGGAAGGCAGAACCTGCGCCAACTCGTACACGCTGGCTTGCTTGCGGTGCACAACGCCGAAGCCATCGGAGACGAACGCCTCAGCGAATGTCGCGAGTTGCTCGGCAAACGCGGTGCGTTCTGCGCTGTCTTTCGACGTCTCGGCTGCCGCGAATCGGAGGTTCTCGAGAAGGGCCACCTGCCCGTTCTGCAGGCCAGCAACGGCGGCGTGCGCCTCCTCCCCGACGGTGTCTCGAGCGAAGATGACCGAAGTCCCCAACAACTCGCCGAGTCTGACGGCAACCGGTGCAAGGCTGTACCGGGCCTCTGGCGTTCCATCGGGGCGACCGAGGTGCGAGATGACGATCACTCGCGCTCCGACGGCGGTCAGCTCCTGAATGGTGCCGACCGACGCGCGAATGCGACCGTCATCCGTGATGTTGCCGTCGTCGAGGGGGACGTTGAGGTCACAGCGGACAATGACCCGCGTGCCGGACAGCTCCCCCAGCGACTCGATGGTGCGAAGCGCCACGACAGGGTCTACAGGCGATCGGCGACGTACTCGGTGATGTCAACGAGGCGGTTGGAGTAACCCCACTCGTTGTCGTACCACGAGGCGACCTTGACCGTGTTGCCGATCACCTTGGTCAGACCAGCGTCGAAGATCGACGAGTGCGGGTCGCCCTGGATGTCGGAGGAGACGATCGGGTCCTCGGTGTACTTCAGGATGCCCTTCAGCGGTCCCTCCGCTGCCTTCTTGTATGCCGCGTTGATCTGCTCGACTGTCACCGTCGCGGAGGTGGTCAGCGTGAGGTCGGTGATCGAACCCGTAATGACCGGCACGCGCAGGGCATAGCCGTCGAGCTTGCCGACGAGCTCGGGGATGACCAGGCCGAGGGCCTTCGCGGCACCGGTCGATGTCGGGATGATGTTCGCGGCGGCGGCGCGGGCCCGGCGCCAGTCGCTGTGCGGGCCGTCCTGCAGGTTCTGGTCGGCCGTGTAGGCGTGGACCGTGGTCATGAGGCCGCGGTCGAAGCCGAACTCGTCCAGGAAGACCTTCGCCAGCGGGGCCAGGCAGTTCGTGGTGCAGGAGGCGTTCGAGATGATGTCGTGCGTCGAGGCGTCGTATGTTCCCTCGTTCACGCCGAGCACGAGCGTCGCCACGTCGTCACCGGTCGCGGGTGCGGAGATGATGACCTTCTTCGCGCCGGCTTCGATGTGCTTGCGGGCATCCGCTGACTTGGTGAAGCGACCGGTGGACTCGACCACGACATCGACTCCCAGGGCTGCCCACGGCAGGGCAGCGGGATCGCGCTCTGCCAGAACCTTGATCGCTTTGCCGTTGATGACGATGGAGTCGCCATCGACAACGACGGTCGCGTCGAGGCGCCCGCCGACGGTGTCGTACTTCAGCAGGTGGGCAAGCGCCGCAGGGCTGTCGAGGTCGTTGACCGCGACGATCTCGAGCTCGCTGCCCTTCGCGAGGGCGGCTCGGAAGAAGTTACGGCCGATACGACCAAAGCCGTTGATGCCGATCTTGACAGACACAGTTTCTCCTTGGGGGTGGCGCGGTGGCGGCGCCGGAAGTGATGTGGTGGAAGGGCCGCGGCCGGGGCTCAGCCTGGTGGCTCAGTCCCCGGCCACGATGCCGTTACGACAGTAGCAGCAGGCCTTCGGTCTTCTCGCGCGCGGCGGTGAAGCGGCGTGCGGCGTTCTCCCAGTTCGCGATGTTCCAGAACGCCTTGATGTAGTCGGCCTTCACGTTGACGTAGTCCAGGTAGAAGGCGTGCTCCCACATGTCCAGCTGGAGGATCGGGATGGTTCCCATGGCCGAGTTGGACTGCTGGTCGAAGAGCTGCTGGATGATCAGCTGCGAGCCGATCGGATCCCAACTGAGCACACCCCATCCGGAGCCCTGGATGCCCATCGCCGCGGCGGTGAAGTGGGCCACGAACTTGTCGAACGATCCGAAGCCGTCGTCGATCGCGGCAGCGAGCTCGCCGGTGGGCTTGTCGCCGCCGTCCGGACTCATGTTGGTCCAGAAGATCGAGTGGTTGACGTGGCCGCCCAGATTGAACGCCAGGTCTTTCTCGAGCTTGTTGATGTTGGTCAGGTCGCCTG
Source organism: Acidobacteriota bacterium (assembly GCA_019351995.1). Taxonomy (GTDB): domain Bacteria; phylum Actinomycetota; class Actinomycetes; order Actinomycetales; family Microbacteriaceae; genus Lysinimonas. The sequence continues at coordinate 39,043 of JABBOD010000004.1, read as the reverse complement.
AATCGCGAGCCTCCGCCATCTTCTGGAGCGCGGTATTCGCCCCCGTCACGTAGGCGGCGTGGTGCTTGTCGTGGTGGAGCTCCATAATCTTCGCGCTGATATGCGGCTCGAGAGCGGCATAGTCGTACGGAAGGTCGGGAAGCGTGTAGTCAGCCATCGATTTTCTCCTAGCGATTGATCCCCGGGGGCTGAATCTTCGCCCCACCGGGTGACCTGTTCAGTCTATTGACGACAACCGCTCCGGAACCTCCACGCTTCCCGACAGTGTTCGTCCAGACAGCGTTCGTTCAGGTGCCCGTCGTGCAGGTGCCGACGTGCAGGCGCCGTCGCGACGGCGGGGAATCAGTCGAGGTCGTCAGGAAGGCCGTGGTCGGTGCCGGGAAGCCCGTTGTCGGCGGCGTGCTTGTCGGCCATCGCCAGCAATCGGCGGATGCGGCCAGCGACGGCATCCTTCGTCATGGGCGGATCGGCGTGATGACCCAGTTCGTCGAGGCTCGAGTCGCGGAAGCGGAGGCGCAGCTCGCCGGCATAGCGAAGGTGTTCAGGGACATCCTCGCCGAGGAGTTCGAGGGCTCGTTCGACGCGTGAACAGGCGGCGACGGCTGCCTGGGCGGAGCGTCGCAGGTTGGCGTCGTCGAAGTTGACCAGCCGGTTGGCCGTCGCTCGGACTTCGCGCCGCTGCCGCAGCTCTTCCCACGTTCCCAGGCTCCGCTCGGCGCCCATGAACTTCAGCATGGCCCCGATGGCCTCGCCGTCGCGAATGACGACGCGATGAACCCCGCGCACCTCACGCGCCTTGGCGGAGATCTTCAGCCGCCCGGCGGCCCCGACGAGTGCCATCGCCGACTCATTGCCAGGGCAGGTGATCTCGAGGGCGGCCGAGCGGCCGGGATCGGTGAGCGAGCCGTGCGCCAGGAACGCACCACGCCAGACGGCGGCGAGTTCCTCGCGGGAGCCGGTGGTCAGGCGGTTCGGCAGGCCACGCACCGGCCGACGCCGGGCGTCAAGCAGGCCGGTTTGGCGAGCGAGGGTCTCCCCTCCGTCGATGACGCGGACCAGATACGTGCTCGTGTTGCGGAGGTTGCTTCCCGAGATCACTGAGACCTCGCTCCGGACGCCGTACAGTTCGGCCAGGTCTTTGCGCACCCGGCGCGCGATCTGGGGGGAGTCGAGTTCCGACTCGACCGCGATGCGGCCGGAAATGATGTGCAGCCCGCCGGAGAAGCGCAGCAGGGCGGACAACTCGGCGGCTCTCACCGTCGTCTTGCCGATCTCGACTGCGGCCAGCTCTTCTTTGACATCCGCAGTCAACGCCACGCGGTCTTCCTCACTGTCGATGGAGTGCAGGATTCCCGCACTTCCGGGTTATTCGCGGCCCAGGTCCCGGTGCCGAACGTTCACGCTCACACCGGGAAGCTCTCGCAGACGGCGCCCGAGCTCCTCCGCAACCGCGACGGAACGATGCCTCCCGCCCGTGCACCCAACAGCGATCGTAGCGTGCCGCTTGTTCTCGCGACGGTAGCCGTCGAGCACGGGGACCATCGCCGCCACGTAGGCATCAATGAACTCGTGTGCCCCCGTTCGACCGAGAACGTATTCTCTGACCGGTTCGTCGAGACCGCTCTGGGCTCGCAAATCGGGCACCCAGAAGGGGTTGGGGAGGAAGCGGGCGTCGGCCACCAGGTCCGCATCGGAAGGCAGCCCGTATTTGAATCCGAAGCTCATCACCGTCACGCGCGTTGCCTTGCTGGCGTCGTCGGAGAACTGTTCACCGATCGCGGTCGCCAGCTGGTGGATGTTGAGGTCGGAGGTGTCGATGACGATATCGCTCTGCGACCGCAACTCGACCATCCGGCTTCGCTCAAGCGTGATTCCGTCGAGCAGCGTGCCATCCCCCTGGAGCGGATGCGGCCGGCGCACCTGCTCGAAGCGGCGGACCAGCGCCGCATCCGTCGCGTCGAGGAACAGAACTCGGACACTCGCGTTGTTGCGCAGCGCCTGCAGCGCCGTCTGCACATCGGCGAAGAGCTTGCCACCGCGGACATCGACGATGGCAGCGACCTTCGGGATGGTGTCTCCCGAGTTCTCCGACAGCTCGACCATCGGGCGCAGCATCTGAGGTGGCAGATTATCGACGACGTACCAGCCGAGGTCTTCGAGAGCGTTGCCGACCGTCGAGCGCCCCGCGCCCGACATGCCGGTGATCACGAGCATCTCGCGGGATGCGATGTCGTTCACTCGATCGCCGTCATCTGTGGTCAACCGTCCGAAAGTGTGGCATCCGAATCCCCGATCGGGTCCGTCGAGGGCGTTCCCAGCCTAGCGACGCCGAGCTTCAGAACGATGGCATCGGCGAGAGCCGGCCCGATCCCCCGCACGTCCGCGATCTGCTCAGCTGATGCGGTTTTCAGCCGCTTCACCGAACCGAAGTGCTTGAGCAACTCCTTCACCCGCGCGGGGCCGAGGCCCGGCACCTCCCCGAGCACCGATCCGATGTCGTTCTTGCGTTTGGCGCGTTGGAAGGTGATGGCGAAGCGATGAGCCTCGTCGCGGATCCGCTGCAGCATGAAGAGCGCCTCGCTGTTTCGCGGCAAGATCACGGGGAAATCGTTGCCGGGAAGCCAGATCTCCTCGAGCCGCTTCGCGAGCCCGCACAGCGGGATGTCGTGGATGCCGAGTTCCTCGAGGGTTCGGGCCGCGGCCTCCACCTGGGGTTGCCCGCCATCCACGATGATGAGTCCGGGCCGGTAGGCGAAGCGCCGACGCGTCCGCTCCGCGGCAGTGCCCTCCTCATCGCCCAGCTCCCGGCGCCCGAGGTCCTCCTCGACACCGGCGATGTCGTCATCCTCGAGGTGCGAGAGTCGGCGGGTGAGCACCTGGTGGAGCGACTCCAGGTCGTCGGCGTAGCCGTTGACGGCGAACTTGCGGTAGGCGCTCTTCTTGGGGAGCCCGTCTTCGAACACGACCATCGAGGCGACGATGTTGGTTCCGCCGAGGTGCGAAACGTCGTAGCACTCCATCCGCAGGGGGGCTTCGGCGAGTCCGAGGGCATCCTGGATGTCATTCAGAGCCTGCGTGCGCGAGACATAGTCCGCCGAGCGCCTGCTCTTGTAGAGCATGAGCGCCTGCTTGGCGTTGAGAGTTGCCGTCTGCAGAACCGCAGCTTTTTCTCCGCGCTGGGCGGTCCTGAGCGCCACGGCACCCCCGCGCGGTCGCATCGCGGCGAGCCAGGTCTCGAGTGCTGTGGCGTCGTCCGGCAGAGCCGGGACGATGATCTCGCGGGGCGGAGGTTCCGATTCATATGCGGTTTCGAGCATCTGCTCGACCAGCTCGCCCGTCGTCACGTCCAGTTCCTTGTCGACGACCCAGCTGCGCACCCCGCGGACCCGGCCGCCACGCACCACGAACTGCTGAACAGCGGCCGCGAGTTCATCCTCCTCGATGCCGAAGACGTCCGTGTCGACGCTGTCGGCGAGAACCACCGCGCTCTTCTCGAGCACGTTCTCCAGGGCTTGAATGCGGTCACGCAGCTTCGCCGCCTGCTCGTATTCGAAAGCGGACGCGGCATCCTTCATCTCGCGCTGAAGGCGGGTGATGACGCTCCGATCGTGGCTCGCCATGAACGTCGCGAACTGTTCGACCGTCGCGCGATGTTCCTCGATCGTCACCTTGTGCGAGCACGGGCCCCCGCAGCGCCCGATCTGACCGGCGAAACAGGGACGACCGCTCGCCATCGCCTTCGTGTAACTGGAATCAGAGCAGGTGCGGATCGGAAACGCCTTCACCATCAGTTCGATGGTCTCGCGCACGGCCCAGATCTTCGGATACGGGCCGAAGTAGCGGGCACCCGGGATGCGGTGGTTGCGGGTCACCATGACGCGGGGGGCCTCATCCGCCATTGTGAGCACCATGTAGGGGTAGGTCTTGTCATCCCGGAACTTGACGTTGTACGGCGGATCGAACTCCTTGATCCAGGTGTACTCGAGTTGCAGTGCTTCGAAGTCACTCCCGACAACGGTCCATTCGACGTGATTGGCGCTCAGCACCATGTGGCGCGTGCGCTGGTGCAGGCTGTTGAGGGGCTGAAAGTAGTTGCTGAGACGCTGCCGGAGGTTGATCGCTTTGCCGACGTAGATCACTCGACCGCTGGCATCGCGGAAGCGGTAGACCCCCGGCTGGGTCGGGATGTCGCTGGACTTCGGTTTCCAGTCCATCGGGTCGGAGCCGCGAGTGGGGCGCCCGACCTGACCGGTCAGGCCGGCAGACGCGCGACCACCAACTCCCGTGCCACCGCCGGTTCGTCCTTCGACGAAGCCGGCCATCTCAGCTGGCCTTCCGGCGGCCCTGTCCCGAGGACTCCGCCTCGAGCAGTTCCCGCAGGAAGAACCCCGTGAAGCTCGACGTCTTCTTCGCGAGCTGCTCGGGAGTCCCGGTTGCGATGATCTCGCCGCCCCCCGAGCCGCCCTCCGGGCCGAGGTCGATCACCCAGTCCGCCGACTTGATGACGTCAAGATTGTGCTCGATGACGATGACCGTGTTGCCCTTGTCGACGAGTCCGTTCAGCACCAGGAGGAGCTTGCGGACGTCCTCGAAGTGCAGACCAGTTGTCGGCTCGTCGAGCACATAGACGGTGCGACCGGTCGAGCGCTTCTGCAACTCCGTCGCCAGCTTGACGCGTTGCGCCTCCCCGCCGGACAGCGTGGTCGCGCTCTGGCCAAGACGAACGTAGCCGAGCCCGACATCCACCAGGGTCTTGAGGTAGCGGTGAATCGCGCTGATCGGCTCGAAGAATTCGGCGGCCTCGCTGATCGACATCTCGAGTACCTCGGCGATGTTCTTGCCCTTGTAGTGCACCTGTAGGGTGTCGCGGTTGTAGCGCTTTCCTCCGCACACCTCGCACGCGACGTAGACGTCGGGAAGGAAGTTCATCTCGATCTTGATGGTCCCGTCACCCGCGCAGTTCTCGCAGCGGCCCCCCTTGACGTTGAAGCTGAAACGTCCAGGCTGGTACCCGCGCGCCTTGGCTTCCATCGTCTCGGAGAACAGGCTCCGCATCCGATCGAAGACACCCGTGTATGTCGCCGGGTTCGAGCGGGGCGTCCGCCCGATCGGCGCCTGGTCGACGTGGACGACCTTGTCGAGCTGATCGAGCCCGGTCACACGCTTGTGCTTGCCGGGCACTTGACGGGCACCATTGAGTTCGTTGGCGAGCACCTTGTAGAGGATGTCGTTGACCAGGCTCGACTTGCCCGATCCGCTCACTCCCGTCACGGCGACGAACGCCCCGAGGGGGAACTTCACCGTGACGTCGCGCAGGTTGTTGGCTTTGGCGCCCTCCACCACGATCTGTCGGTTCTTATCGATCGGCCGCCGGGTGTTCGGCACCTCGATCGAACGGCGGCCGGAGAGGTAGTCACCCGTGATCGAGCGGTGGTTCTCGAGCAGCGATGTGTAGTCACCCGAGTGCACGACGACGCCACCGTGCTCCCCGGCGCCGGGGCCGATGTCGACGATCCAATCGGCGGTCCGGATCGTGTCCTCGTCGTGCTCGACGACGATCAAGGTATTGCCGAGGTTCTTGAGTTTGACCAGGGTCTCGATGAGGCGCCGGTTGTCACGCTGGTGCAGGCCGATGCTCGGCTCGTCGAGTACGTAGAGCACGCCGGTCAGCCCAGACCCGATCTGGGTCGCGAGACGGATGCGTTGTGCCTCACCCCCCGACAGGGTCGCGGCCGCCCGGGCCATCGTCAGGTAGCTGAGCCCGACTTCCAACAGGAACTCCAGGCGGAGGCGGATCTCGCGCAACACCTGGGCCGCGATCTTCGCTTCGCGCGGGGTGAGTTCTAGCGCATCCATGAAGGTGTGGGCCTCGGCCAGGCTGAGTTCTGAGACGGCCGAGATGCTGTTGCCGGCCACCTTCACCGCAAGCACCTCGGGCTTGAGGCGCTGTCCGTTGCAGACGGGGCACGGGATCTCGCGCAGGTACTCGCTGTAGCGCGCCTGCGTCCACTCGCTATCGGCCTCGAGGTACTTGCGTTCGATATACGGCATGACCCCCTCGAACCCGGTCGAGTACTTCATGCTGCGGCCGTACCGGTTCTTCCACTGCACCTGCACTTCGAAGTCGTTGCCCTGCAGGATCGCGGCATGGACCTCGTCGCTCAGCTTCGACCACGGAGTGTCCAGGTCGAAGTCGAGGTCACGGCCCAGCCCTTCCAGGAGTCGCTGAAAGTAGCTGTACATGCCCTTGCCGCCCTGGTTCCAGGGCAGCACCACACCCTCGTTGAGGGTCAAACTGGGGTCACCGATGAGCAGTTCGCCATCCACCGCCATCTTCGTGCCGAGCCCCGAGCACTCCGGGCAGGCCCCAAAGGGAGCGTTGAACGAGAAGGTGCGGGGCTCGATCTCGGTCAGAGCAATCGGGTGCCCGTTCGGGCAGCTCAACTTCTCGCTGAAGGTGCGCCAGGCTGCATCCCCTTCGAGGTCGACGAAGTTGATCATGACGAGGCTGTCCGTCAGGCCCAGGGCGGTTTCGATCGAGTCCGTCAGCCGGGTCAGCAGCTCATCGGATGCCACCAGCCGGTCGACGACGACCGCAATGTCATGCTTGACCTGCTTTTTCAGCACGGGCGGTTCGGTGAGCTGGATCAACTCGCCGTCGACCAGCGCCCGGGAATAACCGCTCGCCGCGAGCTCCTTGAACAGGTCGACGAACTCGCCCTTCTTCTGCGAAATCATCGGCGCGAGAACCTGATACCGGGTACCGGTCTCGAGCTCCATGAGCTGGTCCGCGATCTGCTGCACCGTCTGGCGCTGAATCTTTTCGCCGCAGACCGGACAGTGCGGGATACCGATACGTGCCCAGAGCAGTCGCATGTAGTCGTAGATCTCGGTGATTGTCCCGACCGTGGAGCGCGGGTTGCGGTTGGTCGACTTCTGGTCGATCGACACGGCCGGGCTGAGCCCCTCGATGAAGTCGACGTCTGGACGGTCGACCTGCCCGAGGAACTGCCGCGCGTACGCGGAGAGAGACTCGACGTAACGGCGCTGACCCTCCGCGAAGATGGTGTCGAAGGCCAGGCTGGACTTGCCAGACCCCGACAAGCCTGTGAAAACCACGAGAGAGTCACGTGGAATCTCGAGGTCCACATTCTTCAGGTTGTGGACCCGAGCACCTCGAATACTCAGCTTCTGGGAACCGGGCACGGATTGGATCGACACTGTACTGATTCTACGGAGACCACCGACATCGCGCCGGGGCTGCGTCGACGGGATGAGCGGATACGGCCGCCGCGGTCAGCGGATATGGCCAACGCGGTCAGCGCAGCTGCCGCGACACTGTCAGCGCACATGCCCGACGGACTCCATCTGCCGCAGTTCTTTCTTCATCTCCGAGAGCTCGTCCCGAAGGCGGGCCGCGAGCTCGAACTTCAGCTCGCCGGCGGCCTGCAACATCTGATCGTTGAGGTCGGCGATGATCTTCTCGAGTTCGTTGGCACCGGCCGCGCCGACACCCTCTCGACGGAGGTTCGGAGTGGGTGCCCTCTTCCTCCCGTCCCTCCCAGACAGCAGCGCCGCGGTGTCTGCGCCCTCCCGGGCCAGAACGTCGGTGATATCCGCGATCCGTTTGCGCAGCGGCTGCGGGTCGATCCCGCGCTCCGCGTTGTACGCCACCTGCTTCTCGCGACGGCGATCGGTCTCATCTATCGCCTTCTTCATCGAGTCGGTGAGGTGATCGGCGTACATGTGGACCTCCCCGGACACGTTGCGCGCGGCACGGCCGATGGTCTGGATGAGCGAGGTCGAGCTACGGAGGAACCCTTCCTTGTCAGCATCCAGGATCGCGACCAATGACACCTCGGGGAGGTCGAGGCCCTCGCGCAGCAGGTTGATGCCGACCAGCACGTCGTAGACGCCTTGCCGCAACTCGGTGAGGAGCTCGACGCGGCGCAGGGTGTCGACGTCGGAGTGCAGGTAGCGCACGTTGACGCCGTGCTCGCCCAGGAAGTCGGTCAGCTCTTCTGCCATCTTCTTGGTCAACGTGGTAACGAGCACGCGCTCGTTCTTCTCCACGCGCACCCGGATCTCCTCCAACAGGTCGTCGATCTGACCCTTGCTGGGTTTGACCACGATCTGCGGGTCAACCAGTCCGGTCGGACGGATGATCTGCTCCACGACGCTGTCGGTGATCCCCATCTCATACCGCCCCGGCGTCGCCGAGAGATACACCTTCTGACCGACGCGGTTGAGGAACTCCTCCCAGCGCAGTGGCCGATTGTCGAGCGCGCTCGGCAATCGGAACCCGTGCTCGACCAGGGTGCGTTTGCGGCTCGCGTCGCCCTCGTACATGGCTCCGATCTGCGGAACCGTCACGTGCGATTCGTCGATGACGACCAGGAAATCCTCGGGGAAGTAGTCGAGCAGCGTATTGGGGGGCTGACCGGGACTGCGACCGTCGATGTGCCGCGAGTAGTTCTCGATGCCGTTGCAGAATCCGATCTGCTCGATCATCTCGAGGTCGAACGTGGTCCGCATCCGAAGGCGCTGCGCCTCCAGGAGTTTTCCCTGGCGCTCGAACTCGGAGAGCCGCTCGGCGAGCTCCGTGCGGATCGTGCCGATGGCGCGATGGAGGGCCTCGGTACTGGCGGCGTAGTGCGTCGCCGGGAAGACGGCGACGGCATCCATCTTCTTGATCACGTCACCTGTCAACGGGTGCAGCGTGTACAGGGCCTCGATCTCGTCACCGAACATCTCGATCCGGATGGCGTGCTCCTCATAGACCGGGATGATCTCGATGGTGTCGCCGCGCACGCGGAACTTGCCGCGCGAGAAGTCCACGTCGTTGCGCTCGTACTGCATGTTGATGAAGCGCCGCACCAGGACATCTCGCGGAATCCTCTCCCCGACCTGGAGGGCGGTCATGGCGCCCAGGTACTCCTCGGCAGCACCGAGCCCGTAGATGCACGACACTGTCGACACCACGACGACGTCACGGCGGCTCAGCAGTGAGTTCGTTGTGGAGTGTCGCAGACGCTCGACCTCGGAGTTGATCGACGAGTCCTTCTCGATGAAGGTATCGGTCTGGGGTACGTATGCCTCGGGCTGGTAATAGTCGTAGTAGCTGACGAAGTACTCGACGGCGTTGTTGGGAAGTAGCTCGCGGAACTCATTGGCGAGTTGGGCCGCAAGAGTCTTGTTGTGTGCGAGGACGAGGGTCGGACGCTGCACCTGCTCGATCAGCCAGGCCGTCGTCGCCGACTTGCCGGTACCCGTGGCTCCGAGAAGAACGATGTCCGTCTCCCCCGCGTTGACCCGGTGGGCCAGCTCGGCGATTGCGGCCGGCTGGTCACCGCTCGGTGTGTACTCGCTGATGACCTCGAAGGGTCGCACCGATCGCGTGGGCTCCATGGGCACAGCCTAAGCGGGGCGACCGACAGTCGCTGGGGCTGTGGGCATGACGCGTGTTCTCAGCGACGCCGATGCTGGGAGAGGCGCGCCCAGAGCGTGTCGGCTTGCTCGAGCGTGTCTGCGATGGTGCCATTCGTGTCGATCACCACGTCGGCGATCGCCAGCCGATCGGTGTCGCTCGCCTGGGAGTTGATGCGGTTCAGGGCCTCGGCGCGAGTCATGCCCCGGTGTTCGATCATCCGTTCGACTCGGGTCTCGGTGCTCGCGTTGACCACCACGATCAGGTCGAACTCCTCCACTCGGCCGGCATCCACCAGCAGGGGAATGTCGTACACGACGATCGCGTCAGGGTCGGCCGCTCCTGCCGCAGCAAAGAGCTGATGCGAGCGATCCGCGACCGCCGGGTGGGTGATCGCGTTCAGGGCGGAGCGTGCCTCTGGTGATGCGAAGATGATGGCGCCCAGGGCCGCGCGATCGAGTTGGCCGTCTGCGCCGATAACGCCGGCTCCGAATCGGTCCGCGATCTGCGCGAGCGCTGGCGTTCCTGGTTCCACCACCTCTCTGGCCAGCTGGTCGGCGTCCACGACGACGGCGCCGTGCTCGGCCAACCGCGCCGCGACGACCGACTTTCCGGAGGCGATCCCGCCCGTGAGGCCGATGAGCTGCATTCGTTCACCCTATGTGCCGTGCGTCAGTCGCCGAAAGTACGCGTTCGTGCCGACTTTCGACCCCGAGTGTACGCAGATATGCGTACTCTCACGGGCGAACACACTGCGCGCGGAAACACCGAGGGCCGGACGCTCACGCGCCCGGCCCTCGGTGTGGTGAGACCTAGGAGTTGCTTGACAGCTTCTCGCGCAGGGCTGCAAGAGCCTCGTCGTCCGCGAGCGTGCCGGCGCTCGCCGACTCGCTCGAGAACGAGTTGCTGCTCGAGCTGGAGGCTCCCGCGGGACGAAGCGCGTCGTCGGCTGCCGATTCCTCGGCGGCGACGATCTGCTTCTTGTGGGCCTCCCAGCGCACCTGGGCAGCTGCGTACTCCTGCTCCCACGCCTCGCGCTGGGTGTCGAAGCCCTCGAGCCACTCGCCGCTCGTCGCGTCGAAGCCCTCGGGGAACTTGTAGTTGCCCTGCTCGTCGTACTCGGTGACCATGCCGTACAGCGCGGCCAGACCCGAATCGAACTCGGTGTTGTTGGCGTCGATGCCCTCGTTGGCCTGCTTGAGGCTCAGCGAGATGCGGCGGCGCTCCAGGTCGATGTCGATGACCTTGACGAAGACCTCGTCGCTGACCGACACGACCTGCTCGGCGAGCTCGACGTGCTTGCTGCTGAGCTCGGAGATGTGCACCAGGCCCTCGATGCCCTCCGCCACGCGCACGAAGGCGCCGAACGGGACGAGCTTCGTGACCTTGCCGGGAGCGATCTGCCCGATGGCGTGGGTGCGGGCGAACACCTGCCACGGGTCCTCCTGGGTCGCCTTGAGCGAAAGCGAAACGCGCTCGCGCTCGAGATCGACCTCGAGGATCTCCACGGTGACTTCCTGACCGACCTCGACGACCTCGCTGGCGTGCTCGATGTGCTTCCACGACAGCTCGGAGACGTGCACCAGACCGTCAACGCCACCCAGGTCCACGAACGCACCGAAGTTGACGATCGAGGACACGACGCCCTTGCGGACCTGGCCCTTCTGGAGGTTGTTGAGGAAGGTGCTGCGCGACTCGCTCTGCGTCTGCTCGAGCAGGGCGCGGCGACTGAGGACGACGTTGTTGCGGTTCTTGTCGAGCTCGAGGATCTTGGCTTCGATCTCCTGGCCGAGGTACGGCGTCAGGTCGCGGACTCTGCGCAGCTCGATCAGCGATGCGGGGAGGAATCCGCGCAGCCCGATGTCGACGATCAGGCCGCCCTTGACCACCTCGATGACCGACCCGGTGACGACGCCATCCGAGTCCTTGATCTTCTCGACGTCGCCCCATGCGCGCTCGTACTGTGCACGCTTCTTGGACAGGATGAGACGGCCTTCTTTGTCCTCCTTCTGGAGAACCAGTGCCTCGACCATGTCGCCCACATTGACGACCTCGCTCGGGTCGACGTCGTGCTTGATGGAGAGTTCGCGGGAGGGGATGACGCCCTCCGTCTTGTAACCGACGTCGAGGAGCACCTCGTCACGGTCGATCTTGACGACGATGCCTTCGATCAGGTCTCCGTCGTTGAAGAACTTCAGGGTCTTCTCGACAGCGGCGAGGAAGTCCTCAGCAGATCCGATGTCGTTGATTGCGACCTGCTTGGGAACTGAAGCGGTCGGTGTGGTTGTCATGTAGTAGTTGCTCCGATGGGGCCCGTGTCCGAATGGAACACAGGAGTGAAGGCCGACGACGCGAGAAAGTTGATGTGGATGTCACCGCCGGCTGGCGGACAGGAGTGTCGCGAAAGCGACGTTCTAGCTTAGCGGAGCGCGCAAGCCACCGGCAACACGCGACCCGCGCGATGCCCGAGCGCCAGTCCTACTTGGTCGGCTGCCGCAGCTCCGTCTCAATACGCAACATATTCACGGCCGCGGGAAGCCCGGCCTGCGTCGCCACGCCGTCGGTGAGCGTGGTCGCCACGTAGTAGCCCATCGAGCCTTTGTCCGCGGTGGGGGCACCCGTGAAGTTGTACTCCCACAGACCGGCGTATGACGTCGGAACGGGGGCTGCCGTCGGCGTAGGGCTGGCGGTCGGGATGGCGGGCACGCCATCGTCGAATTGCGTGGTCCAGGGCGCAACACCGACCGTGGCGCGGAGAGCCTTGACCATCGCCGAGATCTGTGCGTCGCTCAGGCCGAGGTAGACCAGGGTGCGATGGGTGACCGTGTAACTGACCCCGCTGATTGCGGGTGGTGTCGTCGTCGTCTTGTAGTAGCACGTCGGCGCAGGAGTCGCGGGGATGGCGAAGACCTTCGGGACATCAGTGGCCGTGAAGGTCGCAACCGACGTCGCCGACTCGTCGGCAAGGAGGACTTTCTGCACCGCGCCCCCGCAGTCGAGCGTCGGCGTCGCCGTGGGCGATTGCGTGCAGCCGACCAACGCGACGGCGACGAGACCCGCGGCGAGAGACGCACGAATGCGAGGGGAAAAACGGGACACCAACAACTCCTGACGGGCTCTGTCTCGGGACAGCCTAGCTAGGGGTGGCCTGCGCGAGTGCTCCACGCATGAACCCGGCGTCCGTGTCGTAGACGTGAGCCGACTTCACGATGACGGTGAGGTGGCCCGGCTCGCGGCGCAGACGCGCAGCAACCTGCCACTGCAATTCGGCCAGCTGAATCAGATTGGCGTACCCCTTCGCTCCGAAGTCGATGCTGTGGGCGTAGACCACGAGATCAACAGCGTCGTGCGGAATCCAGAAATCGAGCAGGCTCACACACGGGATGTAGCTGGTGTCGAGCAGCGGCTCGAAGGTGGTGATCGTGGCCGAGCGAGAGCTCGGGTCGGCGAGGAGCCGCTCGATCACCCACTCGAGCTGATCCCGTCCGCTTGCTCCGTAGTCGTGCAAGCGACTCGCGTAGCTTCGCGCGTCGCCGAGCGCAGCGACCCGCGCGGGATCGACGAAGTTCCGTCGCATCCACTCCAGTCGTTCAGGATCGGCGAGCCGCGCGATCTGCTCATCGTTCGGATCGGGTTCGGCGATCTCGAGAGTGGCCTGAGCGATCTCCAGGATCGGCAGCGCGTCGTAGAGCGACGAGCGCCCTGAGTCGAGGATGCGCGCCGCCACGGCGAGCCAGGCGTCACCGAGCGTGCGCGTTGTGAAGGTGGTGGCGTCACTGAAACTCATGCCGAGCCGCCCAGCAAACTCAACTTCAGGGTGTCGAGTCCCACTCCCCCGAGGTCGAGGGCGCGCTTGTGGAACGCCTTGATGTCAAAGCTGGAACCCTCGCGCCGTCGGACCTCATCGCGCAGTTGCTCCCAGATGCGCTGCCCCACCTTGTACGACGGTGCCTGGCCCGGCCAGCCCAGATAGCGGTTGACCTCGAAGCGGATGAATCCATCATTCATGTTGACGTTCGCGCGCATGAACTCCAGGGCGTCGTCAGCGGTCCACGCTCCGGTGCCCGTCATATTCGGCTTGCCGAGGTGCACGCCGATGTCGAGCACGACGCGGGCGGCGCGCATTCGCTGGGCGTCAAGCATCCCGAGCCGGTCGGCAGGGTTCTCGAGGTAGCCAAGTTCTTCCATCAGCCGCTCCGCGTACAGCGCCCAGCCTTCTGCGTGACCGCTGGTGCCGGCGAGGCTGCGCCGCCAGGTGTTCAACGTCGCGCGGTTGTAGACCGCCTGCCCGAGCTGGAGATGGTGACCGGGCACACCCTCGTGATAGACGGTCGTGGTCTCGCGCCAGGTGTCGAACTCGGTGACGCCCTCCGGCACGCTCCACCACATCCGACCGGGACGGCTGAAGTCGTCGTTGGGCGAGGTGTAATAAATCCCGCCTTCCTGGGTGGGCGCGATCATGCATTCGATGGTCTTGATCTCGTCGGGGATGTCGAAGTGCGTTCCCGACAGCTCGGCCACCGCGGTATCGGCGAGCTCCTGCATCCAGCGCTGGAGCTCCGCGGTGCCGTGCAGCTTGAGGGATTCATCGGCCTCGAGGAACGCGATCGCCTCCGCCACCGACGCACCGGGTGTGATTTCGCCCGCGATGGTGGTCTGCTCCTCGACCATCCGTGCCAACTCCTCGATGCCCCACTCGTATGTCTCGTCGAGATCGATCGTCGCCCCAAGGAATTGTCGAGATTGCAGCGCGTAGAGCTCGCGCCCCACGCCGTCACGCTCACTCGCCACCGGGGCGAGCTCGGACTCGAAGAAGTCCGCAAGCCGTGCATACGCGCCCGCGGATGCCGCCGCACCCGTCGCCAGGTCCGCCCGCAGACTCGGGGGAAGCGCTCCCCCGCCGTCTGCCGCGGCGTTGCCGGTGAACTCGAAGAAGAAGCCGCCTGGATCAGCGTGACGCCGCACCCCGGCCGCGGTCTCGAGCACCTGGCGACGGGCGGGCACGACACCGTCGGCGATCCCTCGCCGCAGCGTCTCGATGTAGCCATCGACAGCGGCCGGGAGATTGCCGAGCTTCTCGGAAATCGTGGCCCAGTCGGACTCCGTCGACGTGGGCATGAGGTCGAAAACCTCGCGGATGCCCTGCGCCGGCGAAGCAATGACGTTGACGTCGCGCTCGTGGAGTTTGGCCGCATGCGCCTCGGCGCTGAGTCGGAGTTCGGCCAGGAGATCGGTCTTCGTGACCTGGTCGACGGCGTCGCGCGGAGTCGCGGCCTCGAGCTCGACGATCACGGCACTCTCTGCCGCGAGCATCGCATCGTGTCCGGCGGGCGAGAAGTCGGCGTACTCACCGAGTCGGCCCGGCAGTCCGACCCAGTTGGCCACATCCGGATCGAGATCGGCGTAGGTGGTGACCCACTTCTCCGCGATGGCGTCGATCGGTGTGCTCAGCCGGGGGGCGACAGGAGGCGCGTCAGTCATGAATCCACCATAACGACGCCCCGTGACGGCGGGGATGAAGCGTGGCTAGTCCTGGTCGAGCTCCCTGCCCAGAATCTTCGCGAGCATGTCGAGGGCCGCATCTGCCCCCTCGGCATCCGAGGAGATGGTGACCCGCTCACCGTGTCCGATTCCCAAGGCGAGGACACCGAGGATGCTCGCGGCGTTCACGCTCCTGCCGGACTCTGCGGTCAGCGTGACGGCGACGCCGCATCGGGCGGCTGCCTGGCTGAAGAGCGACGCCGGTCGCGCGTGCAAACCAACACTCGACACGACGACGACGGTGCGTTCTGGCATGGGAATCCTCCTGGTGTTCCTCGAACCCTACGGCCTGTCATCCGGGGTGAGGATGGCGTAGACCTGCTCGGGCGTCGTGGCGTGTCGCAACGCATGGGCGCGATCGTCGTCAAGCAGCACGATGGCCAGCTGCGACATGAGCGCGATGTGCCCGTTGCCCTGCGCGGCAATTCCGACGGCGACGGTCACGTGATTGCCATCCCATTCCACGCCATCCGGGAAACGGAGCACGGCGATCGCATCCTGTATGACGGCGTGCTTGCCCGCGAGGGTGGCGTGGGGAACCGCGACGCCCTCCCCGATGTAGGTGGAGACGGTGTTCTCTCGGGCCAGCATGGCATCCGCGTAGTCGTCATCGACTGCTCCCGCCTCCACCAGCGCAGCGGCGACCTGCCGGATGGCGTCATCCCGATCAGAGGCCCGAGCTTCCAGTCGGATGGACGCGCCGGCCAGGAGCTGGGTCA
>JABBOD010000004.1:0-23341 GCA_019351995.1 Acidobacteriota bacterium | reverse complement strand
GGGACTCGTCGGACATGGCTGACCTCAATGCGCCGCGGCGTCCCAGTTCGGGCCGGAGCCCAACTGGACCTCGAGCGGGACGGTCAGTGATGCGGCGCCCGCCATCCGTCCTCGAACGATCTCGGTGAGTTCGCTGAGCTCGCCGTTGGCGACTTCCAGGACGAGCTCGTCGTGAACCTGCAGAAGCATCCGCGAGTGGAGCGACCGTTCGCGGATGTCAGCGTCGATCCCGAGCATCGCGCGTTTGATGATGTCGGCTGCCGAGCCTTGGATCGGCGAGTTGAGCGCCTGCCGCTCCGCGTTTTCGCGCAGCACCCGGTTGGTCGAGGTGAGGTCCGAGAAGGGACGACGACGCCCGAAGATCGTGGTCGTATAACCGTCGATCCTTGCCTGCTCGACGACGCCGCGGAGGTAGTCGCGCACCGCGCCGAAGCGGGCGAAGTAGTCGGCCATCAGTTCGCGCGCCTCCGAGGTCTCGATCCGCAGCTGCTTCGACAATCCGAAAGCGGACAGGCCGTATGCCAGCCCGTACGACATCGCCTTCACCTTGGTGCGCTGGATCGGGGTCACCTCCGACGGGTCGACATGGAAGATGCGCGCGCCGACGAAGCGGTGCAGGTCTTCCCCCGAGTTGAATGCCTCGATGAGCCCCGCATCCTCCGAGAGGTGCGCCATGATCCGCATCTCGATCTGCGAGTAGTCCGCGGTCAGCAGCGTCTCGAAACCCGCGCCCGGCCGGAACGCGGAGCGCACCTCACGGCCGACCTCCGTCTTGATCGGGATGTTCTGCAGGTTCGGGTCGTTCGACGAGATCCGGCCGGTGGCCGAGCCGGTCTGCTCGTACGTGGTGTGCACGCGCCCGTCGGCGTCGATGCCCCTCTCGAGGGTCTCCACAATCTGACGGATCTTGGTCGCATCGCGGTGCTGCAGCAACAGCGCCAGGAAGGGATGCGGATGCTGCTCCTGCAGGTCGGCCAGGCTGGCCGCATCCGTCGAGAACCCGGTCTTGTTCTGGCGCGTCTTCGGCATGCCGAGCTGATCGAAGAGCACCTCCTGAAGCTGCTTCGGCGAGCCGAGGTTCACTTCGCGGCCGATCTCGGCGTATGCCGTCTGTGCGATGGCGGCCGCCTGGGTGCCGAGGCGTGAGTTCAGCTCGGCGAGGACGCCGGCGTCGACGGTCACCCCCTGAATCTCCATCCGGGCGAGCACCGGGATCAGTGGCGCCTCGATCTCGCTCGACACCGCCCGCGACCCCTCGTCGAGCCGCGTGATGAGCTCGTCGGCGAGCCGCAACAGGTACCACGCCTCCGTTGCGGGACTCAGCGGCTCGGTCTCGGGCACGAGCTGGCTCGGGTCGGGCTCGGGGAGCGTCTCGCCGAGGTAGTAGTAGCTCAGCCCACCCAGGGTGTCGGCCTTCGTCCCGGGCCGCAGCAACCAGGCGCCGAGAACGGTGTCGAAAGTGATCCCGTTGAGGTGGAGACCCGTGCCACTGAGCGCTTTGAGTTGCCGCTTCGCCTCATGGAGGTATTTGGGTGAATCGGAGGAGAGCCAGGATTCCAGAGCCGTGTAGTCGGGACGACCCGGCGCCCACGGAACCCAGGCACTCTCGGTCAGGCTCGCGATCCCGAAGCCCTCGATCTGGCCGTTCATGCTGACGATCTGCAAGCCAAGCGGTGCGGTGCCCTGCTTCGACACGGCGCCAAGCCACTTCTCCAGTTCCTCGTCGATGAGCGTTCGCACCGGGGGGATGGATGCCGCGGGAACTGCGTCGTCGGCGACGATGACGAGGTCATCCGCCGTCCCCTCGAGCTTGATCACCCGATCGAGCAGAGTGCGGAACTGAAGGCGTTCGAACACCTCACGCACGGCGGGCGCATCGATCGGGGCACGCCCCAGATCGTCCGGCCCGACGGGCAGCTCGACGTCGCGGACCAGCCGGTTCAGCTTCCGGTTGCGGACAACACGATCCTGCTGCTCGCGCAGGTTGTTGCCGACGACGCCGGTGATCTGGTCGGCATGGGCAAGAACCTCGGCAGCGGTGCCGTACTGCTGAATCCATTTGACGGCGGTCTTCTCGCCGACCTTGTCAACGCCCGGGAGGTTGTCGCTCGTCTCCCCCACCAGCGCGGCGATCTCCGGATACTGCTCGGGTTCGATGCCGTAGCGCTCGCGGACCGCCTGCTGGTCGTACCGCTTCAACTCGGAGACACCGCGCGCGTTCGGGTAGAGCAGGGTCACGTCATCGTCGACCAACTGGATCGTGTCGCGGTCTCCGGAGACGACGAGAACTCGATAACCCGCCTCCTTGCCCTGCAACGACAGGGTGGCGAGGATGTCGTCCGCCTCGAAATCCTCTTTCGTGATGGTCACGATCTTCATCGCGTGCAGCGCTTCCTGCAGGAGCGGGATCTGACCCTTGAACTCCGGTGGTGTCTCGCCCCGCGTGCCCTTGTAGTCCTCGTACTCGCGGTTGCGGAACGAGAATCGCGAGATATCGAAAGCGACGCCGAGATGCGTCGGCTTCTCTTTCTGCAGGAGCAGGATCAGCATCGACAAGAAGCCGTGGATCGCGTTCGTGTGCTGGCCATCCCGCGTGACGAAGCTGTCGATCGGAAGCGCGTAGAAGGCACGGAAGGCGAGCGAGTGGCCGTCGATGAGCAGAAGGGTAGGCTTTTCGGAGTCCGGCACGGCCTCAGCCTATCCGCCGGTTCCGACAGCCTCGGTGGAGATCCCGTTGACGAAACTGCCCCCGAACACTCCCCAGGAACTCCTCGATCGGCTCGCCGGTGGCGGCGGAGAGCTCGCTCGTCGAATGGGGATGAACTTCATCGAACTCTCGGCGGAATACTCCGTCGCGACGATGCCCGTCGAAGGCAACCGACAGGTCGTCGGTCTCTTGCACGGAGGGGCGCACGTCGTCCTCGGGGAATCGCTCGGATCGATATCTTCCGCACTGCACGCCGGCGCAGGCCGCTACGCGGTCGGCATCGAGATCAACGCCACCCACAGCCGCTCGATCACCGAGGGCCTGGTCACGGGCACCTGTCGCGCCCTCGTCCTCGGCCGAACACTGTGCACCCACGAGATCGTGATGACGGACGAGCAGGGCCGCCGTCTCTCGACCGTGCGCATGACGAACATGCTGCGAGACAACGCCTGACCGACTGCCGACCTCGCGGTGCCGGGCAATCAGCCGGATACCCAGACCTGACTTACTTCTTCGCGGCCAACTGGTCGATGATCGCCTGGGCGACATCGTGCATGGTGAGACGGCGATCCATGGATGCCTTCTGAATCCAGCGGAAAGCCTCGGGCTCGCTGAGCCCCATCTTCTCGTTGAGGAGCCCCTTCGCTCGGTCGACGAGCTTGCGGGTCTCGAAGCGCTCGACCATGTCGGCAACCTCGGCTTCGAGGGTCACGATCTGCTGGTAGCGGCTGAGGGCGATCTCGATGGCGGGGAGCAGGTCGCTGGGGGTGAACGGCTTCACGACGTACGCGAGGGCGCCCGCCTCGCTCGCCCGCTCCACGAGTTCCTTCTGGCTGAACGCGGTCAGCAGGACGACGGGGGCGATGTGGTTCTTCGCGAGCTTCTCCGCGGCGGAGATGCCATCGAGCTGCGGCATCTTGACGTCCATGACCACGAGGTCGGGGCGGAGCTCGGTCGCAAGCGCGACGGCGGTCTCGCCGTCGGCCGCTTCACCGACGACATCGAAGCCGTTGTCTCGGAGGATCTCGACGATGTCGAGCCGGATCAGCGACTCATCTTCGGCGACGACAACGCGGCGCGGGGCGACGGGGGTGTCCTGCTCATCACTCACAGAGGCGAGCCTACGGTATCGTTCCAGATGCCGTGCCCGATGGTACGTGCGCCGGATTGGCGGAATGGCAGACGCGGGGCACTCAAAATGCTCTGTCCGCAAGGGCGTGAGGGTTCGAGTCCCTCATCCGGCACCTTCTCGTTTCTGAAAAGGTCGATCACGAGCAGTATCCCTGCCGGGATCGTCCCACGGTGCCGGGTGGTCAGGAGGACGTGGCATGAGCGGTTCTGCTGCGGCGAGCGACTCGGGCGCGCGGACGGTGCGCGACATTGCGGACGACTACCTGCTCCAGCGGGCCGAGTTCGACCCGGACGCGGCTGAGGCCATCGGCCGACTGGACGTCATGCGCATCCCGGATTTGTCTCCCGAGGCATTCGGCGCACGAGCACGGCTTGATCGTCTGACTCTGGCAGCACTGGACGCCCTCCCGCCGACCGACGACGAACGGGCTCACGCTCTGACCTTGGCATTGCGGGAGCGGCTGTCTTCCGACATCGCTCTGGACGAGGTGGGCTTCACCCGCCGTATTCTGGCCCCGTTGGCGACGCCGGTGCACCTGTTGCGTCAGGTCTTCGACGAACTGCCGCGCGACATCCCCGGAGCGTGGACGCGGATCGCCGCACACCTCGAGCAGGTCCCGCGGGCGCTGGAGCAGTTTCTGCAGACGCTGGAGCAGGAGGTCGAACGCGGCAACGTGGTGGCCCGTCGGCAGGTGGACGTCGTGGCGAGCCAGTGCGATGCCTGGGTCAGGTCCGGCTACTACGCCGGCGTGGCAGCCGAGTGCCCGGTGGGACCAGACCGCGAACGAGCCATGCTGGCGGCTGACCGTGCAATCGCGGCCACCAGCGCGTTCGCCACCGCCCTGCGGCAGCAGATCGCGCCATTCGCTCCCGCCAGGGAAGCGGTCGGGCGGGACTTCTACCGTGTCACGAGCGCCGCGTTCCTGGGCACCGAGGTCGACCTCGACGAGCTGTACGCGTGGGGGTGGACAGAGATCGTCCGACTCCAGGCTGAAGCGGACGACCTCGCCGAACGGATCATCGGGTCTCGCGACGTCGCCGCTGCGGTTGCCGCACTCGATGCCGACCCGGCACGCCGGGTCCCGGTCGGTGAGCCCCTGCGCGCGTGGCTGCAAGGCCGCCTCGACGCGACGACCGACGCGGTCGACGGCTCCGTCTTCGACATTCCGGCGGCCACCCGCACCGTCGAGGCGCGCCTGTCGACCGCAGCTTCCGGCGTCATGTACTACACCCCACCCGACGCCGCGCTCACCCGACCTGGACGCGTGTGGTGGACGGTCCCGACCGGCACCGAGAGCATCTCGACGTGGCGCGAAGTCAGCACGGTTCACCACGAGGGCGTCCCTGGGCACCATCTGCAGCACGCCGTGACGCACGGACTCACCGAGCTGCACCCGTGGCAGCGCCTCCTCTGCCAGGTCCACGGGTATGCCGAGGGCTGGGCGCACTACGCCGAGCAGCTCGCGGGCGAGATCGGGCTCCTCAACGACCCCGGCGAACGCCTGGGGATGGTGCACGCCCAGCTCTGGCGGGCATGCCGGATCGTCATCGACATCGGGCTCCACCTCGAGCTGCCGGTTCCCCCGGCGCATGTCGGGCTGGTGGGCGCCACCACCTGGACACCGGCGGCCGGGGTCGAGCTACTGGTGCGGGTCGCGGAGGTCGACCGCGAGACCGCCGGTTTCGAGGTCGATCGCTATCTCGGCTGGCCCGGCCAGGCGCTCGCTTTCAAGGTCGGTGCGAGACTGTGGCAGCAGACCCGCGAGGATGCGAACCGGGCTCTTGGCGAAGAATTCGACCTTCGCCGCTTCCACGCCGAGGCGCTCGGACTCGGCCCGATGGGACTGGGCCCGTTGCGCGAAGTGCTCGCGCGATCTGTCGCCGCGAGGGTCAGGCGGCTGGCGTCCAGGTGACGGCACCTGTGCTGTCGGTGACCGTGACGTTCACCACCGCAGTGGTCCCGTCGGCGAGTGTCTCCGTGCAACTGAAGGTGCTCGACGCGAGGGGAGCCGCAGTGCTCGGACACACTGCGCTGCTCGCCTTCTGGCCGAAATCCTGGGGAGCACGAGCGATGAGCTCGTTCTGCACTTTGAGGGGGAAGGCGACCGCTGCCGTGATCACACTGTTGAGCTGATTGACCTCGGAGGCACTCGGGATCCCGAGCAACATCGGCACGAGCGGCATCACCGCGAGGACGGATGCGACGCCGGAAAGGAGCACGCCGAGCAGCGAGACGGCGATTCCGTTGCCCGTGACGCGGGCCCGACGTAACGCAGGCACCGCTCCGAGTAGGCCGATGACACCGGGAATGAGCGGGATGATCGTGCTGTATCCGAGAGCCACTGAGCCCGCGTAGCCGGCGACAGCCACGAGACCGATGACCACGACGATGATGCTGGAGCGGTTGCGCGCGGGGCGGCCGGCAAGAGAATCCCACGACGACTCCGGCTGATCACCGGAGGAGAAGACGGGTTCGGGTTCCCTTTCGACGAGGTGGAACGCACTCGCATCGACCGCGTATGGCGGGGATTGCGTGGTGGTGATGGTGGAAGCGACCAGCTGCTCCGTCCACGCCTCGCCACTCCACCAGCGAAAGGCCCGAGCGTCGGCCGGATCGGGATACCAGCCGGCCGGCGGCGTGGTCATCGTGTCGGTCATGCGTCCCCCCGGAACATCCGTGTGCAGTGCACAGCTGAAATCCTTCCGGGATTGCTGATCGATGGCGACCCCGCATCAGGGTCGCCCCCGGACGGGGGAAGCGCTACTCTTGCGCATCGACCGAGAGGAGGCCGCGATGTCAACCGGTTCCGGCACGAAGAGCGATCCGTGGCAGTTGACCACCGCCCCCGGTACGTCGGAGTACACGATGTACCGCGACGATTCCTCGGAGCCTCCCTCTCTGGTGTGCCAGGTGGGCTCGACGAAGCTCCTCTACGCGGCGCGCGCCATCGAAGACCTTCGTCGCTGGCTCGAAGCCCAGGGCGATTGGGTCCCATTGGGCTCCGCCGACGAGGGGAAAGCCGCTGCCGACGGCACCGTCGAGTGGTTCGGCCGCTGGGATGGCAACCCGGTGGGCGGCTGGTACGGACTGCGTCGCGGCTACCGAGGCCGTTTTGGCATGTATCTGCCGCCACTGTTGGAAGCGCTCGGGCTGGCCGTACTCACGCACGATCCCCGCAACAACTCGATCCGCGCGGTGTGACGGGGAGGGAGGACCAGAACGGGCCTCCCTCCCCGTGCTCGCCTCAGTCGGCGTGCGCTCCGCTTTCCCAGACCGGGGCCGCGGCGTTGACCGCGTCGCCGATGACGTGCACCCGCAGGTCATTGGTCGAGCCGGCGATTCCGGGAGGGGAACCCGAGATGACGACGACCTTGTCGCCGACCTCGGCCAGTCCGGCGCCGAGCAGGATCGTGTCGACCTGCATGTACATCGCGTCCGTGTGCGACACCCTCTCCACCAGGAACGACTCGATTCCCCAGGTGAGTGCCATCCGGCGCCGGATCGCCTCGTCTGGCGTGAACGCCTTCATCGGAATGCGGAACCGCAGCCGGGACATCCGACGGGCCGAGTCGCCAGACTCCGTGAACACGCAAACATACTTCGCATCGACGAAGTCGGCGACCTCGGCGGCGACCAGAGTGATCGCACCGCCCTGTGTGCGCGGCTTCGTTCCCAGGGGCGGGATGCGCTCGAGTCCGTGCTCCTCCGTCGAAGCCACAATGCGTGCCATCGTCGAGACGGTCACCACGGGGTACTCCCCCACGCTGGTTTCACCGGAGAGCATGACCGCGTCGGCACCATCCAGCACCGCATTCGCGACGTCGGAGGTTTCGGCACGGGTCGGAACCGGGCTCGAGATCATCGACTCGAGCATTTGCGTCGCCACGATGACGGGCTTGGCCATGCGGCGAGCCAGTTCCACCGCGTGCTTCTGCACGATCGGCACCGCCTCGAGGGGCAGCTCGACGCCCAGGTCACCTCTGGCGACCATGATGCCGTCGAAGGCGTCGATGATCTCCTCCAGGTGGTCGACCGCTTGCGGTTTCTCGATCTTGGCGATCACCGGGACCTTGCGTCCCTCCTCGGCCATGATCTCGTGCACGCGGTCGATGTCCTTCGCGTCACGCACGAACGACAGCGCGATGTAGTCCGCGCCCAGCTTGAGACCCCAGCGCAGATCCGCCTCGTCCTTGTCGGACAGGGCCGGCACGTTCACGGCGACACCCGGGAGGTTGATTCCCTTGTTGTTGGAGACCGGACCGGCAACGACGACCTCGGTGCGGACGCGGACTCCGTCGGTGTCGAGCACCTTGACCTTGACTTTGCCGTCATCGATGAGCAGGAAGTCCCCGGCGGCGACATCCTGCGGTAGTCCCTTGAAGGTGGTGCCGACGAGATCCTTCGTGCCGATGACGTCTTCGGTGGTGATGGTGAAGATGTCGCCGACAGCCAGCTCGTACGGCCCCGCCTCGAACTTGCCGAGCCGGATCTTCGGGCCCTGCAGATCGACGAGCACCGCGACAGGCTGGCCGGTGTCTTCCGCGGCCTTGCGCACGTTGGTGTAAACCTCGTTGTGCACCTCGTAACTGCCGTGGCTGAGGTTCATCCGCGCGACGTTCACACCGGCCTCGATGATTCCGCGGATGTTTTCGTAGCTGGACGTTGCCGGCCCGAGAGTTGCGACGATTTTTGCTCGTCTCATGATTTCCTTCGTTGTGGTGGGTGGGAAGGACGTGCCCGGTGGCAGGACGCGTCGAAAGACTAGACCGCGATGGCGCGATCGGTGGGGCGAATGGGGAACGGCAGCTGCGTCGAGCCCTCGAGGAAACGGTCGACAGCGGATGCCGCGGCGCGGCCCTCCGCGATGGCCCAGACGATCAACGACTGGCCGCGACCGGCGTCGCCGGCGACGAACACGCCCGATTCGCTGGTCTGGTAGTCCTCTCCGCGAGCCACATTGCCGCGATCATCGAACGGAAGTGCGAGCTGGGCGTCGAGCGTCTCCGACTCGGCCCCGGTGAAGCCCAAGGCCAGAAGCACCAGGTCGGCCGGAATCTCGCGTTCGGTCCCGGACTTCGGGATTCGACGTCCATCGACGTACTCGGTTTCGGCGACCCGCAGCGCGCGCACCTCGCCGGCGTCGTTCTTCAGGAACTCGACCGTGGAGGCGAGATACATACGCTCGCCGCCCTCTTCGTGGGCACTCGCGACCTCGAACAGATTCGGCATCATGGGCCACGGCTGGTGGGCGGGACGTTCGGACGGAGGCTGGATGCCGATGGCCAGATTGGTCACGCTGAGCGCGCCCTGTCGATGAGCGGTACCGATGCAATCCGCCCCGGTGTCGCCGCCGCCGAGGACGATGACGTGCTTGCCCTCCGCCGTGATCTGGTTCGAGACGGTATCGCCCGCTCCCGCTCTGTTCTGCTGCACCAGGTAATCCATGGCGAAGTGCACGCCGAGCAGGTCACGGCCCGGGATGGAAAGATCACGAGGAACCAGCGCTCCCGTCGCGACGACGACCGCGTCGTATCGCGACTTGAGGTCGCTCCAGCTGATGTCCTTCCCGATCTCGACGCCGGCCCGGAAGCGCGTACCCTCCGCCTGCATCTGCGCGAGGCGAGACTCGATCTGCTTCTTCTCCATCTTGAAATCCGGGATGCCGTAACGCAGAAGTCCGCCGATGCGATCGTCACGCTCATAGACGGCGACGGTGTGCCCAGCGCGCGTCAGTTGTTGCGCCGCGGCGAGTCCGGCCGGCCCGGATCCGACGACCGCAACAGTCTTGCCCGTCAGTCGCTCCGGCGGATGCGGGGTCACCCACCCGTTTTGGAAGGCCTGATCGATGATCGAGACCTCGACCTGTTTGATGGTCACCGCCGGCTGATTGATGCCGAGCACACAGCTCGACTCGCACGGCGCCGGGCAGAGACGACCGGTGAACTCGGGGAAATTGTTCGTGGCGTGCAGCCGCTCGATGGCTTGACGGCCCTCGTTGCGCCAGGTGAGGTCGTTCCACTCCGGGATCAGGTTGCCGAGCGGGCAGCCGTGGTGGCAGAACGGGATGCCGCAGTCCATGCACCGGCCGGCCTGGCGGCGCAACTGCTCAGGATCCTGCGCCTCGTAGACCTCTTTCCAGTCCATGATCCGCACCGGAACGGGCCTGCGCTTGGGCAGTTCGCGCTCCTGCGTCTTCAGGAACCCTTTGGGGTCAGCCACCCGTCACCTCCATGATGCGGTTCCAGACGATGTCGCCGTCGGGGTCGAGTCCTTCGTCGACCGCCGTCTGTCGGGTCTTGAGAACGGCGGCGTAGTCACGCGGCAGAACCTTGACGAACATGGCAAGGGCCTCGGCGTCATCGAGCAGACGGCGGGCGAGCGGTGAGTCGGTTTCCTCGACATGCTGCTGCAGCATGTCGGTGAGGATCTCGAGATCTGCGCTCTCCAGCGGGAGCAGCGACAGCTCGCCCGTTGCCAGGGCATCACGATTCACCCGCTCGGAGCGCAAGTTGTAGATATATGCGGTGCCCCCCGACATCCCTGCGCCGAGGTTGCGACCCGTGGTGCCCAGGATGACAGCCAACCCGCCCGTCATGTACTCGAGTGCGTGATCGCCGACACCCTCCACCACGGCGCTCGCACCCGAGTTGCGAACCAGGAAGCGTTCGCCGACGACGCCGCGGATGAACATGCTTCCCTGGGTGGCACCGTAACCGATCACGTTGCCCGCGATCACGTTTCGCTCGGCGGCGAAGATGGCACCGCGCGGCGGTCGCACGACGATCCGGCCGCCCGAGAGACCCTTTCCGACATAGTCGTTGCTGTCTCCCTCGAGACGCAAGGTGATGCCCGTGGGCATGAAGGCACCGAGAGATTGGCCGGCCGATCCGGTCATCGAGACCTCGATCGTGCCGGTGGGAAGTCCGTGCTCCCCGTACTTCTTGGTGACTTCGTGCCCCAGCATGGTGCCCACTGCGCGCTCGGTGTTCTTGATCGGCAGGCTGATCTGCACTTTCTCGCCATGCTGCAGCGCGTTTGAGGACCGTGCGATCAGCTCGACGTCGAAGTGCTTCTCGAGCTCGTGCTCCTGACCCCGGCGGTTGCTTCGCGGTTCATCCTTCGCGAAGGATGGACCGATCAGGATCGGACTCAGGTCGAGACCGTCGGCCTTCCAGTGCTCGATGGCGCGGTCGACATTCAGCAACTCGGAATGTCCGATCGCCTCCTCGAGAGATCGAAACCCGAGCTCGGCGAGATACTCGCGCACTTCTTGGGCGAGGAACTCGAAGAAGGTCTCCACGAACTCCGGCTTGCCGGAGAACCGCGCGCGCAACTCCGGATTCTGAGTCGCCACTCCCACCGGGCAGGTGTCCAAGTGGCAGACGCGCATCATGATGCATCCGCTGACGACGAGGGGCGCGGTGGCGAATCCGTATTCCTCGGCGCCGAGCAGTGCCGCGACGATCACGTCGCGGCCGGTCTTCATCTGTCCGTCGACCTGCACGACCACGCGGTCGCGCATCCCGTTCAGCATCAGGGTCTGCTGTGTCTCGGCGAGACCGATCTCCCAGGGTGTCCCCGCGTGCTTGAGCGAGTTGAGTGGTGACGCGCCCGTGCCCCCGTCGTGGCCGGAGACCAGAACGACATCCGCGAGCGCCTTCGTGACGCCCGCCGCGACCGCCCCGATGCCGGATTGAGACACCAGTTTGACGTGCACCCGGGCTTCGGGGTTGGCGCGCTTGAGATCGAAGATCAGTTGCTTGAGGTCTTCGATGGAGTAGATGTCGTGGTGCGGCGGCGGCGAGATGAGGCCGACGCCCGCCGTCGAGTGGCGGGTGCGCGCGATCCACGGGTACACCTTCGCGGCAGCCAGCTGGCCGCCCTCGCCCGGCTTCGCGCCCTGCGCCATCTTGATCTGGATGTCGGTGGCATGCGTCAAGTACATGCTGGTGACCCCGAACCTTCCGCTGGCGACCTGCTTGATCCTGCTGTTACGTTCCGGATCGAGAAGCCGTTCGACGTCTTCGCCGCCCTCGCCGGTGTTGCTTCGACCACCGAGGTGGTTCATCGCGATTGCCATGGTCTCGTGCGCCTCTTGGCTGATCGATCCGTAGCTCATCGCGCCCGTGTTGAAGCGGCTGATGATCGCCGAGACGGATTCGACCTCATCGATCGGCACCGGCGTGCGGCCGTGAGTTCCCAACCCGAACAGACCGCGCAGCGTCTGCAGATGCTCCGCCTGGTCGTCGACCAGCTTCGTGTACTCGCGGAAGATGTCGTAGCGCTTCGAGCGCGTCGAGTGCTGCAGGCGGAATACGGTGTCCGGGTTGAACAGGTGGGTCGGCCCCTCGCGACGCCACTGGTACTCGCCACCGACCTGCAGACGCTCATGCGCGATCGTCGCGCCGTCTTCGGGATATGCCGCCTCGTGACGTGAGGTGTTCTCCCCCGCGATCACGTCGATGCCGACGCCTCCCAGAAGGCTGGTCGTGCCGGTGAAGTACTGGTCGACGAACTCCTGGCTGAGGCCGACCGCCTCGAAGGCCTGCGCGCCCGCGTAGGAGCCCACGACCGAGATTCCCATCTTGGACATGATCTTGAGGACGCCCTTTCCGAGCGCCTTGATGAGGTTCTTGACCGCCTTCTCGGGCGTGATGCCCGTCAGCATCCCGCTGAGCACGAGCTGCTCCGCGGTCTCCATCGCGAGGTACGGATTGATCGCCGACGCGCCGTAGCCGATGAGGAGTGCGACGTGGTGCACCTCGCGGACGTCGCCGGCTTCGACGATCAGACCCACCTTCATCCGGGTCTCCTGCCGGATGAGGTGATGGTGCACGGCGGCGAGCATCAGCAAGGACGGAATCGGCGCGAACTCGCCGTTGGAGTCGCGATCGCTGAGCACCAGGAATTGCGCGCCGCTCTCGATCGCGGCATCCGCCTCGGCGCACATCTCGTCGAGCCGATCAACCAACCCGGCGGTGCCGTTGCCGACCCGATACAGGCCCTTGATCACCCGGGACGGCTTCCTGCCGCTTTGCGTTTCGAAATGCTGAACTTTCGCGAGTTCGTCGTTGTCGATCACCGGAAACTCGAGGACGATTTGGCGTGCGTGCTCCGGTGTCGCCGCGAGCAGGTTCCTCTCGGGTCCCAGCCCCAGTTTCATCGAGGTGACGACCTCTTCACGGATGCTGTCCAGTGGCGGGTTCGTGACCTGCGCGAACGCCTGGGTGAAGTAGTCGAACAGCAAACGCGGCCGCTCGCTGAGCACCGCGATGGGCGTGTCCGAGCCCATGGCGCCCAGCGGCTCCGCGCCATTCTGCGCCATCGGCGAGATCAGGATACGGACCTCTTCCTCCGTGTAGCCGAAGGTGCGTTGCCGGCGCACGACGGAGGCCGGCGTGTGGGTGACATGCTCGCGCTCGGGAAGGTCAGCAAGGTGGATGCGGCCGGAATCCAGCCAGTCCTGCCAGGGCTCGGCACCCGACAGCTCGGCTTTGATCTCGTCGTCTTCGACGATGCGACCAGCGGCCGTGTCGACGAGGAACATCTTGCCGGGGCGGAGGCGTCCTTTGCGCACGATCGTGTCGGGAGGGAAGTCGAGCACGCCGATCTCGCTGGCGAGAACGACGAGACCGTCGTCCGTGACCACGAAACGGCCGGGACGCAGTCCATTGCGGTCGAGGGTGGCACCCACCAGCGATCCGTCGGTGAAGACCAAGGCGGCGGGACCGTCCCACGGCTCCATCATCATCGAGTGGTACTCGTAGAAGCTTCGGCGCAGCGGATCGATGTCAACCTGGTTCTCCCAGGCTTCCGGAACCATCATCATGATCGCGTGCGGAAGAGAGCGGCCGCCCAGGGTGAGCAGCTCCACGACCTCATCGAAGGAGGCCGAATCGCTGGCTCCCTCGCTGACGATCGGGAACAAGGGGCGCAGATCTCCGAGGAGCTCGGACTCGAGCTGGCTCTGTCTGGCGCGCATCCAGTTGCGGTTGCCCTGCACGGTGTTGATCTCGCCGTTGTGCGCGATCACGCGGAATGGCTGCGCCAGCGGCCATGAGGGGAAGGTGTTCGTGGAGTAGCGGGAGTGCACCAGCGCGAGCTTGCTGGCGAAACGTTCGTCGCTGAGGTCGGGGTAGAAGGGCTCGAGTTGGAGCGTCGTCACCATTCCCTTGTAGACCAGCGTTCGCGCGGACAGCGACGGGAAGTACGCGCCCAGCTCACGCTCTGCACGCTTCCGCAGCCGGAACGTGAGGCGGTCGAGAAGGATGCCGGCGAACGGCACGCCCGCCTCGTCGGTGCGCGTGGCCTCCAGGAACAGCTGCTCGAACGCCGGCGCCGCTTCGCGAGCGAGGTGACCGAGATGGGTCGGGTCGGTGGGGACGTCCCGCCAGCCGAGCACGCGCAGTCCCTCTTGTTCGGCGATGGCCTCGATTCCGGCCTTCAGGGTCGCGCGCGTTGCGTCGTCGAGCGGCAGAAATGACATGCCGACGGCGTAGCGACCAAGCGGAGGCAGCTCGAAGCCGGCCACTGCTCGCAGAAAGGCATCCGGCATCTGAGTGATGATGCCCGCGCCGTCGCCGGTACCGGCATCCGAACCGACAGCACCTCGGTGCTCCAAATGCCGCAACGCCTCCAGGGCTTTCGCGATGATGTCGTGGCCCGCCGTCCCGCGCAGGGTCGCGACCATCGCCAAGCCGCAGGCGTCCCGCTCGTTGCGCGGGTTATAGAGACCCTGTGCGAGGGGGATCGCGTTGAAACCGTCGAACGCGGAGACCGTCGATGCGGTCGACTCAACGGGTGGCTGATGCGCCATGGGTACCGTCCTCACGATGGTGCAGAAGATGGGACGTCGATGGCCCAACGAGTGGAGGTCTGCCGTTCACCGCTCGCCAATTCCCATCTGGCAGTGCGGATCCGGCCTGTCGGCGGGGTATCGCTGGACGTTTTACGCGGATCGGGGGGTCCCGCTTGTGGCGAGGTCACCGTTCTCACTCGAGCCCGTCTCGGCGTCATCGCCTTCGTCGTCGGTATCGGAGTAGATGTCATCGGAGTCTACCTCAGCGGGCGGGGTCCACTGTTTTCCCGAGGTGTAGATGCCGGGCTCGATGCCGGGGTGGCGACGAGACTGCACCGCGATGATGATGACGCCGAGGAGGACCGCCCCCAGTGCCGCCCAGACGTTCGCGCGGATGCCGAACACCGTCTGGCTGGGGTCGATTCGGATCGACTCGAACCAGCTGCGGCCGAGGCCGTACCACACGAGGTACAGGCCAACCACCTTGCCCCACTGCCAGTTCGGGCGGCGGGTGAACTTGATCGCAAATGGCAGGCGGCCGCCCGTCACCACGGACCACTTGTTCTCGATGGCCAGAATCAGAATGACTCCGAAGACATTCCAGATCATCTCGTAGAGGAAGGTGGGATGGAAGTAGACGCCGGAGGTCGGAAGCCCGCTCGGGTACGCCGCGTTCGTGGACTCGATCTCGAGTCCCCACGGCAGATTCGTGGGCAGCCCGTAGATCTCGTGATTGAAGTAGTTGCCGAGGCGACCGAAGGACTGGGCGACCAGGAGGCTGGGCGCGAGCGCATCGGCGACGCCGACAAAGCGCAGACCCGCGATCCGGCACGCGATCGCGACACCGATGGAACCCCCCATCAGGCCGCCGAAGATGGCGAGACCGCCATCCCAGATGTTCCAGATGGCGCCGGGCTGCAGGGGATTCCAGGTGTTCTTGCCCGGACCGAAGTAATCAGCGACGTGGGTGAAGACGTGAAACAGGCGCGCACCGATGATGCCGAGCACGATCGCCCACAGGGCGACGTCGACGAAGATCCAGGGCTCGGCGCCGCGCCGCACCATTCGCGCATTCGTGATGATGAGCGCGGCGATCATTCCCACCAGGATGCACAGCGCGTAGGCGTGAACGGGAACTGTCCAGTTCGCGTTCCAGGCCGGCAGCCACGAATGAATCCAACTCCCGACGTAGAACACCGACCAGGCGTCCGGCGGGCTGGGAATGAGGAGCGGAAGCAACGGGGCACCTTTCGGTGGGGGATCGGGAAAGCCGGGAGAAAGTCTACCGACTGTGACCTTGAGCGAGCGCCGCCGCAGTCCGGGCAACGCCCGAGACTCCGTGCTCGGCCAGGGCGGAGACGAGTGCCGAGCCGACGATCGCGCCGTCAGCGTATGCCAGCACCTCGGCAACCTGATCGCCGGTCGAGATGCCGATTCCCACACAGACATTCTCGGCGCCGGCCGCGCGCAACCGGGAAACCAGGCCGCGCGCGGCGCTGTCGACGTCGTGGCGTGCGCCCGTGATCCCCATGGTGGAGACCGCGTAGACGAAACCCTGACTCGCCGCCACGGTCATCGCGATTCGCTCTTCGCTCGAGGAAGGTGCTGCCAAGAACACCCGATCGAGGCCGGTTCGCTCGCTCGTCGCCAGCCACTGGGCGGCGGAGTCCGGGGTGATGTCCGGCGTGATGAGACCCGCTCCCCCGGCCTGGAGCAGCGCGTCGGCGAAGCGATCGGCACCGTACTGAACCACGGGATTCCAATACGTCATCACGAGGATGGGCGCATCGACCCGGGCGCGGATGGCCTCCACCGCCGTGAACACGTCGCGCGTGCGGAAACCCGCCGCCAAAGCGGTCTGCGTCGCACGCTGAATGGCCAGGCCGTCCATCACCGGGTCGGAGTACGGCAACCCCAGCTCGAGCGCGTCGACCCCGTTCTCGACCAGAGCAACGGCCGCATCGATGCTGGTGGGAAGATCCGGGAAGCCGACGGGGAGATAGCCGATCAGGGTGCCGGTGCCCGCGGCACGATTGGCCTCGATCGTCGCACCGACCGAGGGGACCCCCGCAGTCATGCGCTCGGGCCCCTCATGCCTGTACCGCGCCCTCGTCGAAGAGCCCGAACCAATCGCCGGCGGTCTGGACGTCCTTATCCCCACGGCCGCTGAGGTTCACCAGGATGATCGCCTCCGGTCCGAGCTCACGGCCGAGTTTCAGCGCGCCGGACAGGGCATGGGCGGACTCGATGGCCGGAATGATCCCCTCGGTCTGGCTCAGCAATCTCAGGGCCTCCATCGCCTCAGAGTCGCTGGTGGGGCGATAGCTCGCCCGACCGATGTCCGCGAGATACGCGTGCTCCGGTCCGACGCCGGGGTAGTCGAGACCGGCCGAGATCGAGTGCGACTCGACCGTCTGTCCGTCCTCGTCCTGGAGCAGGTAGCTGCGGGCGCCGTGCAGGATGCCGGGCCGGCCGCGCTCGATGGCCGCAGCGTGCTGGTCCGTGTCGATCCCCTCGCCGGCGGCCTCATAGCCGAAGAGCTTCACCTCGGGGTCGTCGAGGAAGGCATTGAAGATTCCGATCGCATTCGATCCTCCACCGACGCATGCCACAACGGCATCCGGAAGTCGACCGGTGAGCTCGAGCACTTGGGCCCGCGCCTCTTCGCCGATGATCTTCTGGAAGTCGCGGACCATGGCCGGGAATGGATGGGGACCGGCCGCGGTGCCGAAGATGTAGTTCGTGGTTTCGACGCTCGTCACCCACTCGCGGTATGCCTCGTTGATCGCGTCCTTGAGCGTGCGGGAGCCGGTGGTGACAGACACCACCTCCGCACCCAGCAGGCGCATCCTGGCCACATTGAGTGCCTGACGCTGGGTGTCGACTTCGCCCATGAAGATCGTGCACTCGAAGCCGAAGAGCGCCGCGGCGGTGGCCGTCGCGACGCCATGCTGCCCCGCACCGGTCTCGGCGATGACACGCGACTTGCCGATGCGGCGGGTCAGCAGCGCCTGCCCGAGCACGTTGTTGATCTTGTGTGAGCCCGTGTGGTTGAGGTCCTCGCGCTTCAGGATGATGCGCGCTCCCCCGGCGTGCTGCGCAAACCGCGGCACCTCGGTGATGATCGATGGTCGGCCGCTGTAGCTGCGCTCCAGCTCCCGCAGCTCGGCATGAAATGCCGGGTCGGCCTTCGCCAACTCGTAGGCGGCAGCCAGATCGTCAATGGCGGCAATCAGGGATTCCGGCATGAAACGTCCGCCATACTCCCCGAAGAACGG
This sequence comes from Acidobacteriota bacterium, assembly GCA_019351995.1. Classification (GTDB taxonomy): domain Bacteria; phylum Actinomycetota; class Actinomycetes; order Actinomycetales; family Microbacteriaceae; genus Lysinimonas. Next base: position 5,426 of record JABBOD010000004.1, on the reverse strand, counting down.
TCCGGGGAGATCACTGAGCAGCGTCATGCCAGCACCCGTCCCGCTCGCGTCCCGCCGGGCCGGACCTGGCCGGCGGCCAGGAAGCTCTCGAGCGTCGCGACAGGGTCGCCGCCCGTCACGAGCGCCTCTCCGACCAAGACGACATCGGCTCCCGCCGCGCGGTAGTGGGCGACATCTGCAGGCTCCTTCACGGCGGACTCCGCGATGCGGATCACACCAGACGGGATGCTGTCAGCCAGCGAACCGAAGAGATCGCGGTCCAGCTCGAAGGTGCTCAAATCGCGCGCATTGACGCCGACGACCGAGGCGCCGACATCCAGGGCGCGCTCCACCTCGTCGGCGGAGTGCGTCTCGACCAGGGCCGTCATCCCGAGCTGCGAGATGAGCTGGTGCAACTCCACCAGGAGAGGCTGCTCGAGTGCGGCGACGATCAGCAGCACGAGATCGGCTCCCGCGGCACGGGCCTCGAACACCTGATACGGCTCGACGATGAAGTCCTTCCGCAGAACGGGGACGCTCACCGCGGCGCGCACCGTCTCCAGGTCGTCGAGTGAGCCGAGGAATCGGCGCTGCTCGGTCAGGACACTGATCGCGCTGGCGCCACCCGTCTGGTATGACACCGCCAGCGACGCGGGATCGGTGATCTCCGCGAGAGTTCCACGCGACGGGCTGGCGCGTTTCACCTCGGCGATGATCTTGACGCGCTCCGCAGGAGCTAACGCCGCCATCACGTCCAGCGCAGCGGGGCGGGAGAGCGCGTCGGCCTCGACCAGCTGAACACCGCGAACAGCGCGCCGCTCCGAAGCATCGGCGACGGCTCCGGCGACGAGATCGCTGAGCACCCTAGGAATGCACCTTCGGAACGTACCGCGAGCCGTTGACCCCATAGCCCATCTTGCGCATGACCGCCCCAACGATCGCGCCGACGACGACGAGACCTGCGAAGGTCCACACCAGCCACGGGACGTCGAACCAGTACGCCAGAGTGCCCCCAGCGATCGCGACCAGCATGATGATCACGGCGACCCAGGCTGCGGGCGAGTTGCCCTCTCCGGGCTCGTTCTCGTCGGTCACTGCTGCTCCTTCAGATCAAGTGGTTTCAGTCTAGCGGGGCGAACCCGGCGCACCGGGTCACCGCCCGGTCGGGTCGTCGCCGTCGCTCAGCGCGTCCCACTCGCGGACCGGGTCGCGTTCGTCTCCGTCGACGGGCAGCAGCTGCGAGCGGCTGTACTTGCGTCCGGATTCCGGCCAGGAACCCGACGTCGGGGCGATCGCCAGACCCAGCAGCGTCACGAGTCCACCGATCACGATGGCCACGATCGGCCACGCCGTCATGGAGATCGACGTGACAAGCCCCGCCACCGAGGCGCTTCCGGCGACGCCGGTGGCTTTGGTGATGGCAGCCGTCGCCGAGACGACGGGTTGGGCGATGGCGAAAGCAGAGACCACGACGACACAGACGCCGAGCAGGGCGAGCAGTACCGCCAGCACTGCCCGGAAGAAGCGCCCAGCAATCGCGAGTGCCGCGACCAGGGCGAGTGTCGCCAGCGCGATCGGCGCCAGGGCGGAGCCGGCGACACTTCCGGCAACCACGAAGGGCTTCTGCTGAACCGTCATGGTGAACCAGGTCTGCGACCACGTGGTGAATACCAGTGCGGCGAGGATGACAATCGCCACCAGGGAGTACGCCTTGAGCCTGCCGCCGCTCATTCGAGTCTCCTCATCGCGTTGGCGATCGCGACAGCGCGCAAGGGTGCTGCCGCCTTGTTCTGAGCTTCCGCGTGCTCCGTCGCCGGGTCGGAGTCTGCCACGAGCCCCGCACCTGCCTGCACCCGCGCGAGCCCGTCCACAATGGTGGCGGTGCGGATCGCGATCGCCAGATCGGCATCACCGGCCAGGTCGAAGTAGCCGATCACGCCGCCGTAGACGCCGCGCTGGGCGACCTCGAGCTCGTCGATGATTTCGAGCGCACGGGGTTTCGGCGCACCCGACAGCGTCCCGGCGGGGAAGGTGGCCTTGAAGGCATCGATCGAGGTGGCATCCGGAGCGAGATCGCCTTCCACACTGGACACCAGGTGCATGATGTGGCTGAACCGTTCCACCTGCATGAACTCGGTGACCTCCACCGAGCCGGCGACGCAGACTTTCGAGAGGTCATTGCGCGCGAGGTCGACGAGCATGAGATGCTCCGACTGCTCTTTCGGGTCGGCCAGCAGTTCGTCGGCGAGTTCCATGTCGCGCTCCGGTGTCTCGCCGCGTGGGCGCGATCCGGCGATCGGATGCGTGAAGACCCTGCCGCGCTGCACCTTGACCAGTGCTTCCGGCGACGAGCCGACAATCGAATACTGCTCTCCGGCGGGACCTTCGAGCGTCAGCAGGTACATGTAGGGGCTCGGGTTGAGCGCCCGAAGCACTCGATAGACGTCGATCGGTTCCGCGGTGATTTCGTGGTCGAACCGCTGTGAGATCACCACCTGGAAGACGTCGCCATCCCGGATGTAAGTCTTGGACCGTTCGACGGCGAGGTGGTAGTCGGCCGCGCTCACCCGCGGGATCGGGGTTGCCGCGATGCTGAGGTCGACATCCGCGATCCAGGCCTCTGACGGCTGCGCCAGGCCGGTCTGCAAGACGTCGAGTTGCGTCTGCGCGGAGGACCAGAGCGTGTCGACGTCGTCGGTCCCGTCATTCAGCACCGCGGCGATCAGCGTCGCTGTTCCCTGCCGGTGGTCAAGCACCACCAACTCGGAGACGAAACTCAGGGCCTGCCCCGGCACCGAGAAGTCGGCCGGCGGCACGTCGGGAAGGCGCTCGAGCTGGCGCACCGCCTCCCAGCCGATGAAGCCGACGAGGCCACCGGTGAGCGGAGGGTGTCCCGCAATCGGCGGAGTGCTCCAGCGGGCGTAGAGGTGCGCGAGTGCCTCGAGCGGTGCCGTTGGCGCGTCGTCACCCAGGGCCCGCTCGGCGGAGACGCCGTAGTCCAACCAGACGGTGCTGTCGGTTCCGTCGTCAGCGCGTCCTTGCGTGAGGACGCCCAGCGAACTCACCCCCACAAACGAGAATCGCGACCAGATTCCGCCCTGCTCGGCCGATTCCAGCAGGAAGGTTCCCGGCTTGCCGAGAGCGAGCTTGCGATACACGCCGATCGGCGTCTCCCCGTCTGCGAACAGTTCGCGCAATACGGGGACGACGCGGTGGCCGGCGGCGAACTGCGCATCGAACTCGACGCGGGTGGTCGTCGTCACGGTGTCCTCTTTCGAAGGTGTCTAGGAGACGTCGAACCCGAGGAACGGCTCGAGTGGGTCGACGTCGAAGCACGCGTGGGCGCCGGTGTGGCAGGCGGGTCCGTGCTGCTCGACCTGAACCAACAGCGTATCGCCGTCGCAATCGAGGGCCGCTCCCCGCACCAGTTGAATGTTGCCGCTGGTGTCCCCTTTTCGCCAGTACTCCTGTCGGCTGCGTGACCAGAACGTGACGCGACCCTCGGTGAGAGTTCGACGCAGCGCCTCGGCATCCATGTAGCCGAGCATCAGGACCTCGCGGCTGTCGTGCTGTTGAATGACGGCGGGCAGCAACCCATTCGCGTCGAAGTGGGCGCGCGCAACGACCGCGCCGACGGTTTCGGCAGTCAGTTCGCTCATCTGGTGGCAATCCCTTCAGCGGCAAGCGCCGCCTTGACATCTCCAACGGTCAGTTCGCCGTTGTGGAACACGGATGCGGCGAGCACGGCGTCTGCACCCGCCGCGACGGCCGGCGCAAAGTGTTCCACCGCGCCGGCGCCGCCGCTGGCGATCACCGGGACGGAACTGAGTTCACGGACCGCCGCCACCAGTTCGAGGTCGTAGCCGTTCTTGGTGCCGTCGGCATCGATCGAGTTGACCAGAAGTTCCCCCGCCCCGCGGTCGATAGCTTCCTTGGCCCAGTCGAGGGCGTCGAGCTCCGTCTCGGTTCGCCCGCCGTGCGTGGTCACGACAAAGCCGCTGCTCGTTCGGGTGCTTCGTTTGACATCCAACGACAGCACGAGCACCTGAGCTCCGAACCGGTCGGCGATTTCGCCCAGCAGCGCCGGGCGCGCGATGGCGGCGCTGTTGACCCCCACCTTGTCCGCCCCGGAACCCAGCAGCCGGGCAACGTCATCGTGGGAGCGCACTCCCCCGCCGACCGTCAGCGGAATGAAGACCTGTTCGGCAGTGGCCGTCACCGTCTCGTACATCGTGGCGCGATCTTCGACCGTGGCGGTGACGTCGAGGAAGGTGACCTCGTCAGCTCCCTGCTCGTAGTACCGGCGCGCGAGCTCGACCGGGTCGCCGGCGTCGCGGAGGTCGAGGAAGTTGACGCCCTTCACGACACGGCCGGCCGCGACATCCAGACACGGAATGACGCGCGTGACGACTGTCATGCAGATGCCTCTAGATTCTCGCGGCGTGGATCGCACTGACGAGGATCGCCCGTGCTCCCAGCCGGTACAGCTCGTCCATCACGTGGTTGGTGTCGTTGCGCGGCACCATGACACGCACCGCGACCCATTCGGAGTCGCGCAACGGGGACACGGTGGGCGACTCGAGTCCCGGTGTGATCCGGGAGGCGTCGTCGATCAGCGCCGCGGGAAGGTCGTAATCCATCAGCACGTACTGGTGCGCCACCATGACGCCCTGAAGTCGGCGGCGCAGCGTCTCCAGGCCGTCGACTCCCGATGCCGCGGCGATCAGTACCGCTTGCGATTCCAGGATGACCGGCCCGAAGATCTCCAGGCCCTGTTTTCGCAGAGTCGTCCCGGTCTCGACCACATCGGCCACCGCATCCGCCACGCCCAGTCTGACCGCGGACTCGACTGCTCCGTCCAGGTGAACGACGGATGCGTTCACGCCCTCGCGCTCGAGGAAGTCACTCACCAGCGTCGAATAGCTCGTTGCCACTCGCACGCCGTTCAGCTCGCTCAAAGCCGAGAAGCGTCCGATGGGGCCGGCGAATCGGAAGGTGGATGCGCCGAAATCGAGCTCGTCGACCTCGACGGCGGTGGAGTGCGAGTCCAGCAACAGGTCACGGCCGGTGACACCGACATCCAGGGCACCGGAGCCGACATAGGTGGCGATGTCCCGCGGTCGCAGATAGAAGAACTCGACGTCATTCCGGTGGTCGCTGACGATGAGTTCCTTGGGATCGCGACGGGTCGCGTAGCCGGCTTCGTGCAGCATCTGCACGGCGGTATCGGAGAGGGTGCCCTTGTTGGGCACCGCGATTCGCAACATGAAAAGTCTTTCGAGTCGAAGGGGGACGGATTCAGGGCATCGAGCTACAGATGTCGCTGCACGTCGTCAAGCGAAAGCCCTTTGGCGATCATCATCACCTGCAGGTGATAGAGCAGTTGGGAAATCTCCACGGCGGTCTCGTCGTCGCTCTGGAATTCCGCAGCCAGCCAGACCTCGGCG
>JABBOD010000079.1 GCA_019351995.1 Acidobacteriota bacterium | reverse complement strand
GGAGGGTTTCCGATTACTCAGGTGTTGCGGTTCCGATATCTAGTTTCGCGTTCGTGGCAGGCGAAAAGGCCCGGTATCCCGCTTGTTTTGCGGTTGACCGGGCCTTTCGGGTGGTGTTAGGCAGCTTCTGGGTTGTCTCGTTTGCGCTCGATGCCCTCGATGCGGGAGCCGTGGGGACGTTGTTTGGGTCGGGTTTGGCGGTGCTTGTTTTTGACGAGGTCGATGCCTTCGGCCCACCGGAGGTAGTAGTCGGCGGCGTCCATGTTGTGGGAGGTTGCCATCATCGCGACGGCTAGGGCGGTAGGTGTGTATCCGCGGTATTGCCGCCGGTAGGGGTTGGCGAGGTCGCCGAGGGTAGGGTGTTTCAGGAGGTTGTTGGTGCGCTCGACGGTGGTGCGCAGGTTGTATGCCTCATGCCATTTCACTGACATGTAGGGATATTTTTGCGCCCAGCGGATCCCGACCGAGGTTGGGATGGTCACCCGCCTGGCGGTTGGTTTGTCGATGATGACGGCGGTGATGGGGTCGACGGCGATGTAGCCACTGTTGGGTGGGAAGTCGTAGAGCTGGTAGCCGTCTTCGTCGGGTCCACCGACGGCTTTGAGTTGGTACTTCTCCCGCTTGAGGATGAGCTCGGCGAGTTTGTCGTCGTCGATCCAGTTCGGGTTTTTCTTGTCGAGTCGGGATCGTTTGACGGCGTCGATGAGCAGTTGTGGCATGAAGTGCAGGTACCAAGTCCCCTCGACCATGATGAAGTGGTTGACCTCGTGGGCGCGCCGATCACGGACCCATTCCTGTTTGTCGTTCTTGCCCTTCTTCCATTTCATGCCGCTGGTGTAGTTGGCCTGGACGCCGAGTTGGTTGCCGCGGTAGTCGAACACGAACTGGTAACCGTCTCGCAGCAGGACCAGGTGGAAGTTCTCTGGGAGGTGGTTGTTGTAGAGCCGGTCAACGCTGACGTTACCTCGGGGCAGTCCGAGCCGCGCTACGCGGGGGATGAGGATGCGGGCAGCGTCTTTGGTTTCGGAGGGACGGTGGATGGTGACGCCGAGGATGAGGTCCGGTCCGTCGCAACCATCACCGACGGTGGTCGTGAGTACTTCGGTCTCGAAGCCGAACTTGCTCACCACATGCCCGGACTTCTCGGCACCGTTGTTCGGAGTCGGTTCTGGGACGCCGTGGTCGCCGTCGCGTTGGTAGAGGCCAGCTTCGGGTGTGGTGGAGCGGGCGGGTTTGGAGCGGTCCCTGGCCGAATGTTTCCCGAGGATCGGGGTGAAAGTCGCGTCGAGAGCAATGTCACCCTTGTTGCTTTTCAACAGCGGGCGGGCTCCGCGCACCGTGTTCCCAACCAGCTCGAACATCAGATCGTTGAGTCGTTCTCCCCGTTTGGCGATCGTGTCAGCCACGTCGGCCCGGAACTTGTCCAGCTCCTGACGTTGTTGCGCGGTGAGTTTGCGGTGCCGGGTGATCCGATCCTTCGGCTCAGGGAGGTCCGGATCCTTGGGCGAGTATCGCGGGTTGGGGTGGGTATCGATGAGACGGATCAGCGTCTTGTGTGCGGCGTCGAGGCGCCGGTACCAGACGTCAGCATCGAGCGTTTTTGCCGGAAGTCCGAGCTGCTCGAGGCGCTCGACGTTCAAACGCCTGGCCAGGGTGTGTGCCATGTGCCGGAGGGTGAGGTCCTCGTGCGCGAGCGCATGCATCAGCATCACGATCAGCACGGAGCGTGACGACACCGACGTGGGCCGACCTCCGGCGTGCCGGTCGCCTTCGTCCTCCCGGGCCCACGCGTCGATCATGGCGGGAATGTTGGTCATGCCTGGTTTGGTGCCGTCGATGATCCGGATGGCCTGCTGCAGAGCGAACTCGGGAAACGACACGATCTGCTGCGCATCGAGTGCGGTGCGGCTGGCAATGTCGAACACTTCGGCGATGAGCTTGTCCGCTTGCGCCTGCGACTTGGTGGCAGGTCGCCTGGTAGCGCGGGTCACTGGTCAGCTCCTTCGTCAGAAGCGCCTACGGCCCGCATGTAGCGGTCGATCGTGCGGACGTTCATGGCTGCTGCCGCGACGGCCAGTGCGAGCGCGGCAGCGGTGTAGCCGCTGTGACGGACCCCATCGGTTTCGGTGAACCTGATGCCCGAGTCATGGACGCCGAGGGCCTCGTACCATTCCGGCGACAGGTAGGGGAACGGCTGACGCCACCGGATACCCACAGACCCGGGGATGGTGACCGTCTTCGCCCTCGGCTTGTCGATGATCTCGCCCGTGATCGAGTCGCCGGCGAGATATCCTTCAGGGTCGGGCAAGCGGTACCGCTGGGAGCCGTCATCGTTCGTGGCACCGATCGCGCGGAGCTGGTACTTCCTCCGGCGCTCCAGCAACTCGGCGAGCTGATCGTTGTCGATCCTGGCGGGGTGATCCTGGTCGAGCTGATTCAGCCTGACAGCGTCGATCAGGCGGGCGGGCATGAAATGCAGGTACCAGGTTCCCTCGACGAGGACGTAGTGGTTCACCTCGGTTCGGGCATCCCGGCGGACCCCATGAGCCGTTCGGGTGAACCCGCTGGTGTATCCGTCCTGGAGGCCGAGCTCATCGCGTCGGTACTCGCGCACGAGCTTCCAGTTGTGCGCCTGCACGATCCGGTGGAACTTCTCGACCCGGAGAGAGCCGTACGCCTTGCTGACGCGGAGGTTCCCGGTCGGCAACCCCAAAGCCTCGTACCTTGGGAGCAAAGTCGATGCTGCATTCGCGATCATGCCCGGACGGTGCAGGCTCAGCCCGACTACCACCGAAGAAGCATCCGTCTCGCGTCCGAGAGTCGTGCTCAGCAGATCCGCCTCATAGCCAAACCGCATCGACCTCGAATGGGCAGCCCCGCGCCCGATGACCGGGCCGCCGTCGGTTGACTGGTGATACCAGCCGGCCTCCAGCGCCCGAGACGATCGAGAGCCACCCACCGCGGTCGAAGACCGGCGAGCGGTCGGGATGAAGATGCTGTCCAAGGACGCATCGCCTGAGGAGTCGCGTGCCAGGAAGCCGCCAAGGAGTGCGCTGTTGGCGACAATCTGGGACATCAGGTCATCGATCCGTCGCTGTACCTGTGTCGGATCAGCACCGATGGACTCAGCGGTCCCAGCCTCTACCAGCCCCATCAGATTCTGATGGGCGCTCTTCAACCGCCGGTACCAAACGCTCACGTCGCGAGGCTCCGGGGACAAGCCGACGCTCACGAGCTGCGCAGAGTTGAGTCGCTCGGCCAGGGCACGGGCCATGTGGAACAAGCTCGTGGGCTCGTCAGCGAGCGAGTGCATCAGCGTCACGATCAGGAACGAACGCAATGAGATGGAACTGGGTCCGCCGGTGCGTCTGGTCCCGCCGTTATCGGTCGCCCATTCGTCGAGCATCGCAGCAGGGCTGCTGCTCAACTCTGAGACGTTGTCGACGATCCTGACCGCGTGCTGGATTGCGATACCAGGGAAAGCGAGCATCTGGTGCGCATCGCGCTCGGCAGAGAGATCCACCTTGAAGGACTCCAGGATGAGCTGATCCATCTGCGGCCGACTCTTGCCCGCGGGTCGCTTGGCGTTGGCGCTCACAGCTTCACCTCCGAGCGGAGGGTCGCGAACGTCGCCTCGGTGGGCTGAGGCAGGTAGGGGAGGAAGTCGGCGAGCTTCTCCAACCGTGACAGCCCAGCCGCCTGCAACAGGGTCGGCAGGTCGACCTGTGCGGCGAGGCGCCCAACGATCCAGGTGGATCGCATCCGGTAGGAGGACGGCTTGAACAGCCCGTTGGAGTCCTGCACGAACTCGGATATCGCGTTCGCCTTTTCGGTTCGGTGCGCGGCCCCGAAGACATGGTCGTCGGGCGCGAGCGGTTCGATCAGGCGACGGAACGCTGGTTCCCACCGACGCGACATCGGCACCTCACGGAGCGTGTCGGCGTCCGGGACAGTGACGATGATGCCGCCATCGTCGATGACGTGGACGCGGCGAAGACGGTTGATCTCCCCCGCACGGAGCCCGCACCCCAGACCCAGGCACGTCAGAGCGATCGCTTTGCGCTGGAGGATGTTGGTGCGCTGGCCCAACATCCACGGTTGGAACGCATCGACCTCGTCAGCGGAGTACGGCGCCAAAAGTGCCGGTGCCGGGATCGGCTGGATCTGGTTGGCGAGGTCTCGGGGGAGCAGCATCTCAGAACCGCGACGCAGCACCGCCCGGTACTCGGCGACGCTGGACTTCGCCAGCCGCTTCGACTCGATAGCGTCCCGCACATACAGGTCGATGACTTGCGGGTCGAACATGAGCCTGGCCGCGAGCGGTAGCCCGCGGGTGTGTTCGGCCCAAGCGACGTAGCGGCCGATGATGATGGTGGCGCGGCTGATGTTGTAGGTGGACTGTTCACTGACAAGCAGTGCCGCTTCACGGACGAATGCTGCGGTGGGGGTCAACTCGAACCCCGGATCGTTTGGTGTCATGTTTCCGAACGGTGCGGCAGACCCTCTGCTCGTACTGTTCGGCCTTTCACCGATACCTATGCGCGGCACTGTCGAAGATTTTGCGGTCCTCATGCCCGAACCCCCTTTCTGGGACGGTTCAGATGCATGTAGGTGCGCCGCAATCCCTCGGTCGCATCGGGCAGGAACTGCAAGTAGTTCGCGACTGTTTCACCACGGGTGATGCCCGCCCACGCCAGCAACGATTCCGGTTTCGTGTCAGCGTGCAGATGCGCGACGATCCAGGTTGAGCGGAGCCGGTTCGGGACCGGGCGGTTACTCGAGTTCGCTCCGATCCGCCAATCATGAATGCCTTTCGGGCCGACAGGGCCACCTTGCGGGAATACGAACTCGTCCCGTCCAAGGTCCTGAATGCGTCGCCGAAGGTAGGGTGCCCACACCGCCCGTACCCGGGTGAGGCGGTCCGCTGCTCCGTGTACGCGGACCCACATGCCTGCCTCATCGATGACATCGCGAACCTGCACCAGCGGAAGTTCCTCGTTCCGAAGCCCCGCACCGGCCACCAAACCCAGTAGCGCCATCGCACGGGCCGACCCCACCTCGGTGGGAATGGTCCGAGCCCACAACCCGAACCGTTCCTCCTCCAAGTCCGAGTACGGTGCCGGCACCGCCTTACCCGGGATTGACTGCAGACGTTCCGCCGGGATGACGCCGACAGCTTCCGCAACCCGCTGCAGGTAGCCGCGGTAGTTGCGTACCGTCCCAGCAGAGAGGCCGGTACGCAGAAGATGATCCACATACATCGACGTCACCTGCGAGCTCAACAGCACACCCGAACGAAGAGGCAACCCCTCCGACAGGTGCGCCCACTCCACAAGGCCAGCAGCAGCGACCGCGACCCGGGTTGCCGAATAAACGTTCAAGGGCTCCGTGGCGACGACGAGATTTCGAAGCAACTCGACCGACGCCGCGTCGCGGATGCCGTCGAAGGCATGCGCGTCAATCCATGCTGCCACTTCGGACGGGATCCGTTTTCGGATCGGCGAGAGAGCGCGGTGGAGCACGGATAGGTCAGCTGCATACTCGGAGGGAAGCTGGGCGCCCCCGCCGAATCGAGCCGAACGGTCATGCTGGACAGATTCTTGAGCCATGCCACAGGTAGATGCGGCGAAACCCCCATCAGCCCGACGCAGCAAGAAAGCGCTTCTCCACCCCAATTGCAAGATGACGTCAGTCGTGACAGGTTGGGCGACTCAGCGGACGAGTCGCGGACTTCAGCTCTTGTTTCTGGTGGGTTCAAATCCCACCGGTACCGCCAC
>JABBOD010000078.1 GCA_019351995.1 Acidobacteriota bacterium | reverse complement strand
GCACGAGCACCATCGAGTGCTCCTGCAGGTTGTGGCCCTCGCCGGGGATGTAGGCCGTGACCTCGGTCCCGTTGGAGAGCTTGACGCGGGCGACCTTGCGGAGAGCCGAGTTCGGCTTCTTCGGGGTGGTCGTGTACACGCGGGTGCAGACGCCACGCTGCTGCGGGTTGGCCTTGAGAGCCGGCGCCTTGGTCTTCACGACCTTGGGAGTGCGGCCCTTGCGGACCAACTGCTGAATGGTGGGCACTACTGATCTCCTTGAAGCTGCACGGTGACAGCGGGTGATGGGTTTGTTGTGGCCATCGGTACCCACCCCGCTTCGCTCTCGCGAGAGAATGGTGGGTATGCCGTGGGGGAAGCTTGGTCCCAGGTTGCGCTTTAAAACGCGCACACCCGGTCAACATTAGTCGACCGGGTGTGCACACGCAAGCGAGCGGAGGGAGCGCCGCTTGCGGACTGTGGGGCGAGCGGGTCAGCCCTTCGCCGTCGCGGATGCCGAGGCCGCCGTCGCGGGGGCCGACTTCATGACGTAGATGAATCCGGTCACGGTCAGCGTGTTCGTGGCGTCCTGGGTCGTCAGCGGTGTGCTGAGCGACGTCACGAGCACCAGGCGACTGCCGTACTGCAGACCGTGAACAAAGGCGTACTCCTGCGTTGGCGTCCCGGTGACCCCGACCGTGATCGGCACGGTGCCGAAGTTGGAGGCGGTCACGAGGGAGTTCACGTACGGCGCCGAGCCGCTCGGCTTCACATACGGCACGGCAGTGGCACCGATGCTGATCGACGACAGTGTGACGCCGTTCGCTGCCGCGATCGTGTTGAGATCGTTCAGGAATGTCGTCTGCTGCACTGAGTCCGGGATCGACGACTGCAGGGCCGCCAGGGTGGTCTGCATCTCCGGGAGCTTGGCCTTCGCTGCCGTGAGCACCTGCAGTTGCGTCTGCATCCCCGAGTTCTGATCGGCGATCTGTGTCGTGGTGCTGTCCGCTGCGGAGGCGACGGCGAGCTGGGGCGACACCCCCAGGAACCAGCCTCCCGCCACGACCACCACGGCGACGATCGCGGCGATCGCCAACGTGATCCGAGTATCGAGCTTCACTTCGAGGCCCCCTTTGCTGCCGGAAGGTAGTGGTGCGAGAACGCGTCCGCGTTGATCGTCACCGTGATATTCGAGGTGTAACCAGAGCCGACGCCGTTCGCGTCGGAGTTCTGGTTGACGGAGGTGAATTCGGCCGAGACGTAACCCGGCAAGGTGGACAGCGCATCCACCCACGTCGAGAGCACCGGGATGCTGGGCGTCGTCGCGGCGAACGTCAACTGGGCGACCACGGGCACGGTGCCGGCCGGCGGAGCGCCGACCGAAGTCGAGCCGACCGCCGTCCCCTGCTGATACGGCGCGGTGACCGAGCTGCCCCCGAAGGCGATGTTCGTGAACGACGTTCCGGCCGGCAGTTTCGCCTGCAATGCCAAGATGTATGCCTGCAAGTCGATGTCGGTCGAGCCGCCCACCTTCTGCGCCGCCTCGAGCGCCGCGATCTGACCCTTGACCTGTTTGACCGGGTTGAGGGCGTTCAGCCGCGTCTGGAGCTCGCTCTGCTGAGCCTGCGCCGCGGTCTGATCGACCACACGGGACTGCGCATAGGCGAAGCTCCCGGCGATTCCGACGACGACCAGCAGGATGACGAGCACCAGCCCCCACCAGGTGCGGCGGCGGAACGAGCGATCGCGCGCACGCTGGCTGACCTCCGGCGGCAGCAGGTTGGCGCGCGGCGAGGTGGGCATCGCGATCGCCGATCGGCTGGGTCCGGCCTTCGAGGGAGCCGCCTTCGACGCCCCTCCTCTCTCCGGTCCCGGCTTCGCCGCCGCGGGATCCTTCTTGCCGCCGCCGAGATCCTTCTTCAGCACATCCATGATGCTCATGCTCTGCTCCCCATCGCGAGGCCGGCCGCGACGGCGAAGCCGCTCGGGTCGATCGCCAGTTTTTCGTTCGCCCGAGGCGACACCGTCAGCACGGACCGGGCATCCGCGACACCCACCGCCAAGCGGGTGGATTCGGCGAGGGCGTGGGCGAGTCCCGGCAGTTGAGCGCCCCCTCCCGAGATCAGCGCACGTTGGAACGCGGCACCCGGGTGTGTGTTCAGATAGAAGCTCAGGGTGTTGCGCACGGTGTCGAGCAGATCGCGACTCGCCGCGAAGACGGTGTCGACCGCCGGCTTCCACTGCTCCGTGACGCCCTGCGTCGCGAGGCCGAGGCCGCGCTTGATCTGGTCAGCCTGATCCTCGGTGACCGACAGCTTGGACACCAGCGCCTTGGTCACGTCCTCGCCGCCGTACTGGACGATGCGGACGAACTGCGGGATGCCATCCTGAGCGACCACGATGCTCGTGGTGACCGCACCGATATGGATCAGGGCAACGAGTCCGGCCTTCTCTGGTCCGCTGAGCAGTGCCCGCGTCAGCGCGAAGGGGATGAGATCCACCTCCACCGGGTCGAGCCCCGCGGCCTGCACCGCCTCGACATTCTTGAGCACCGGCGCCTTGACCGCGGCCACGAGCAGCCCGTTGATGACCTCACCGGTTTCGGTCGTCCCGGTGGAGACCGGGAAGAAGTCCAACATCGCGTCGGCGACGGGCACCGGAAGGAGCTCCTGCACCTGAAACGGCAGCGACTCGCGGATCTGGGTCAGCGGCATCCTGGGGAGAGCGACATCGCGCACGAGAACGCGCTGGTTGCCCATCCCCAAGACCACCTTCTTGGACTTGAAGCCGCCGTTGGACCACAGTTGCTTCAGGGCAGCGACAACGAGGCCCTGATCCACGATCTCGCCGCGCTGGATCGCCCCCGGCGCCACCGCGATCGACTCGTACCGCAGCAACGACGGCCGCGGCTTGGTCGGATCGGCGATCTCGGCGCCACGGATGACGCCGTTACCGATATCCAGTCCCACAATCGATGAAGCCATTTTCCCCCCTAGGTGTTACAGAAATCGTGATCAGGCCAGTCCGACCAGATGGAGATAGCCGCTCGCGATCGGAGCGCCCGCCGCGATCCCCACCCACGCGCCGGCGAACATCCACGGTCCGAACGGGATGCCGCCCTTTCGCCCGACGCGGCGGGCGGTCAGCAGGACCAGGCCGACGACCGAGCCCACGATGAAGGCGGCGAAGAATCCGACGACCAGCTGAGACCAGCCGAGGTAGCCGAGATACAGGCCGAGAACGGCCGCGAGCTTGACGTCGCCCATCCCCATCGCCCCGGGCTTGATGAGGGCGACGACGAAGAAGAACAGGAAGGCGGCGGCGGCCCCGATCAGCGCGCGCAGCATCGCCGCACCATCGCCCGCTGCCAGGGCGGCCCCGCCGAGCAGCAGCGCGCCGACCACGAAAGTGGGAACCACGATGCGGTCGGGCAGTCGGTGGACGGTCAGGTCGATCCCGGACAGCACCACCGAGGACGCGGCAAGTGCCAGGAATGCGAGCAGTTCGAGCAGCGCCGACACCTGCGACCCGGGAGTGCTCGCGCTAACAAGTGGCGGAACGAAGCCGAGCGCGACCAGGGCGAAGGCGAACCCGGTGACCAGCTCGACCGCGGGGTACTGCGCCGAGATCGAGGTGCCGCAGTCGCGACACCGACCGCGAAGCACCAGCCACGACACGACCGGGATGTTGTCCCACGCCCGGATCGCGTGACCGCACTTCGGGCACGACGAGGCGGGTCGCACGACGCTCTCATTCCGCGGGACGCGCCAGATGACGACATTGAAGAAGGAGCCGAAGAGGAGGCCGAAGACGCCGGTCACGGCGGTGAAGGGTGCGAGCAGCGCGATCATCCGATCTCCTGATAGGAGCCGAGCGCCCCGCTGGTGTTCGCCGCGACCGCGTTCCACTTCTGGCTGTTCTGCCCGTTGCAGGCGGCGACCACGACAGTCGACCATCCCCTGTAGAGGTGCGTTTGATCGAGATCGAGGCAGTGGCCCCAGCCATCCTCCAGCAGGTAACTCGAGGTGAACTCGCCCGTGTTGCCGACGCGCGTCCATTTCTGGTTGGGGGCGCCGCTCGAGCACGAGGTGAAGTAGACATAGTTCGTCGGGTACTGCGGGACGACGGCGCTATTTGCGGTGGTCGTGAGGCAGAGCGGGGTTCCCGATGGGTTCGTGGTGATTTGCTGATTCGCCAGAATGGTGGCTCCCGCGGGTGGTTCGGTATACGACCACTTCTGGTTCCACGTGAAGCCGGTTCTGCTCACGGGGTCCTGCTTACACGGGTAGACGATGTATGGCGTATCGGTGATTTGCTGGTTGGTGACGTCGGTGCAGCGGCCGAACTCGAGGAAGTTCACGATCTGGTAGGTTGCGGCGCTGGCGGCACCCGGTCCCACTGCTGCGCTCGGGTAATACGTGCCGCTACATCCGCTCGCCAGGACCTGGACGGTGGTTCCCGATCTCACCGTGCTCGACGAGCCCAAGCAGTAGCCGTTTTCCGTCCCCTGCTGCCAGGTATAGCTGCCAGTCCAAACCCACTGTTGAAGGTTCGTGTACGCGCACACCTGAAGTTCCACATTCGCAGTTATCGGGGGCTTATTCTTCTTCGGGTTAGTTGTATCGCCGGAGATGCAGAGCTGAGTGGAGGTCCCGACCGTGCTGGCGAGCTGCAACTGGTAGCTGGAGTTGTACACCCATTTCATCAGGGTCGCTTTCGGGCACTTCTGGTCGTCGGTCAGTCCGCTGCCGCTCACCACGGGGACGTAGGTGACGAGGGATCCCACGGACGCCGAGGTGGCGGTCACACAAAAGCCCTGTGAGATGTCGTAAATAGGACCGCCGGGAATGTTGACGTTCGACAGGTTGAAGCCGTAGATCGCCTGGAGGGTGCGCACTCCTGCCGTCGACGCGAGTGCTGGAACGGCCGCCCCGATGCCGCTGGATTGGATCAGCGCAAAGGCGGGGGCTTTCGTCCCGATCGCACAACGCGTCGAAGCGATATTGGACCGGGATGCTAGCCAGGAGACAGTCTTCCCCGCCGGGTTCGAGTTGTAGTACTTGATCGTCACCGAATAGCTCGACGAGCCATCCACCGTGCCGCTGACGGTGCACGGGAGATCCGCGGGGTTTGCGAGAGGGGTTCCGGGGGCGCTGCTAGTCGTCGGGGTGTTGCGTAACTGGCCGACGGCAGCCTGGAGACCAGCCTGCGCCGCGTAGATCGTCTTCGTGCCGCGTTCTGCGAGATAGATGGCCGGTGGCGTCGCGACCAGGGTTGAGACGAGAGTGACCGTGAGCCCGAGAATGACCATGATCATGAGCAACACGATCACCATCGCGACACCGTCATCACGTCGCGCGTCGCGCAGGCGCTCCTGCGCCGTGCGTCCGAGGCGCCTCATCACGCGGACGTTCATGGGCGGACCCCCGCGGGGTAGCACACCGGCGTGTCGCTGTTGCCGTCGCCGTTGGAATCGAAGTTGCTCGGCGAGCTGGCCGAACTGTTGCGGGCGACGAATCCCACACTGGCCAGAGTCGTGTTGCCGGGCAGCGTGTTCCCGGCGGTGATCGAGAGCACGATCTGCTGGAATTTGGAGATGCCTGCCGTCGCCGGTGTCAGGGAGAAGGGGTAGATGCCGGACGCCGCGCCGTCGACATCCGTCTCCTTGATCTGCCAGCCCGAGGGAGGTGTGGCTCCCTCGTTCCAGTGGCGGAAGCCGATGGTTCCCGGGACCCCGACCGTGCCGTTCGCGGGAACATAACGCCATTGCGTGCAGGTGGCGATGCCCGTCGTGGTTGCACTCGCCGACACGTGGAACTCGATGTAGGCGTCGCCGCTCGGGCCAAGGCCCGCGAAGTTGATGGAGTCGGCGTAGCGAACCTGTCGGTCCATGGTCTGGAAGACGTC
>JABBOD010000077.1 GCA_019351995.1 Acidobacteriota bacterium | reverse complement strand
AGTTCGACACCCTCACCATGCTGATCACGGTGCTGCCGATCGAGAAGGCTCCCGCGCTCATCGATGCCGCCCGTGAGGTGCTCGGCAGCGGCAGCGGCGTCATGTTCGTCAGCGACACCGCGGTGAGCCGCCCCGACTACTTCGAATGACGCCAACGGGACGCCCCTACGCGGGGAGAACGGTCGCCTTCGCCACGATGCACGGCAAGGAGAGACTCGCTGCCGAGCCGTTCCGGGAGCTGCTCGGCGCGCGAGTGACCGTCCCGAAGGGGCTGAACACCGACTTGCTCGGGACCTTCGCGGGCGACATCCCCCGCGAACTCAGCCCGATCGATGCCGCGCGCGTCAAGGCGCGCCTGGGCATGCACATCGACAACACTCCTCTCGGGCTCGCGTCGGAGGGCACATTCGCGGCCGCTCCCTGGTCGCCCGGGGTCGTCGAGAACACCGAACTCCTGCTCTTCATCGACGACGTTCTCGAGATCGAGGTGGTCGAAGTCAGCCGGGTGATGTCACCCCTTCCCCGCCCGCGCAGCGTCAGAGACATGGATGCGGGCCTCGCGTTCGCGGCGCGCATCGGCTTCCCGCGGCAGGGCATCGTCCTCACCGCGGACGATGGCGACGGCCCGACGTGGCGAAAGGACCTTCGCACCACCTCCGAGCTGACCCGCGCGCTCAACGAACTGTTCGACACGGTGAACGAGGTGACGATCCAGCCCGACTACCGCGCTCACGCCTGCCCCAGCCGCGCCGAGCACCTGCGGTCGCTCACCACACGACTGGCACAGCGGCTCGCCACGCCGTGCCCCGACTGCGCGGCGCCCGGGTGGGGACCGATCGCCTCGGAGCAGGGTCTGCTGTGTCGCGACTGCGGGGCGCCGACCGCGCTCGAGGCGGCCACCGTCGAGAGCTGCGCCCGTTGCTCCCACCGGGTGCGAACACCCGGTGCCGCCCGCACGGCGGGCCCGGAGTGGTGCCAGCACTGCAACCCGTGAGCACGTAGCCGGTCTTGATATCTCCCCCTTCACCCGGCACCACGAGGATGCCGCGGCAGGCCGCAGACCAGCTGATCGGTCTCCTCACCTCACCCGGATGGATGCCGGGTGAGGTGGGAGTCTCCAACAAGAAGGGAAGATTCGTGACGCCGCGCCGTTCACCTGCGGTCCACCTCTCGGCACGAGACTCGACCGTATGACCTCCCGCAAGATCCTGCTGATCGGTATCGACGGCCTGCGACTCGACGACGCGCTGGACTCAGGAGCGGCACCGAACCTCTCCGCCCTCGTCGCCGCCGGCGCGCTGCACCGCCTCACGATGGAGGTCCCGACCTTCTCGGGGCCCGGCTGGGCATCCCTGCTGACGGGCCTCGACCACTCGGAGCACGGCGTGTTCGACAACTCCTTTCACGGACACACGCTGTTCCGCGGCACCGATCTGCTCACGCAGGCGTTCGCGGGCGACCCGACGCGCGGCACGTTCGTCGCGACGGGCTGGCCGCCGATCGCCGATCCACAGGGACCCGGCCCGATCATCGCGACACGGCCCGACCAGCAGCGCGTCGGGCTGCACCGCGTCGTGATCCGCGACGGAGAGACATACGGCTACCGCTACGCCGACGGGGACGTCGCGGCCTTCGCGCGATTGGCGATCCGGGAAGCGGGACCTCACGCGAGCTTCGTCTATCTCGGCGAGGCCGACGAGGCCGGCCACCTCTACGGCGGCGTTTCGCCCGAGTACACGTCGGCGATCGGCCGCGTCGACGTGCATCTCGGGGCCATCGTGGCCGCGGTGCGCGAGCGCGCCGCGGCCCGCGACGAGGATTGGCTGGTCGGCGTCACCACCGACCACGGGCACGTCGACCAGGGCGGCCACGGCGGTGCCGACGAGGTGGTGACCGCCTCGTTCCTGGCCCTCGTCCGAATCACGCCCGCGGGAACGACGGCCGACGGCCTTCCGCTTCCGACCGCAGGAGCCGAGGCGGGAACGGCCGTCCGCCCGACCGACGTTGCCCGGATCCTGCTCGCCCACCTCGCCTGACGCCCCGCGACTCGCCGAGGAGTCGCCCGGTGGGTGACGGGTTCCTCCCCAGGGTCAGTCCGGCATCCGGAGCACGATCTTGCCGGTCGCCGTGCGCTCGTCCAGATCGAGCAGAGCGCGGGATGCGTCCGCGAGGCCGTAGACCGCGCCGAGGACCGGGCTCAGCGCGCGGCTGGCGATGTGGGGCGCGAGGGCGCTCCACTGCCTCGCCGCCGCTCCCGGCACCGCCAAGGTGTACGCACCCCAGCCCACGCCGACGACCGAGGTGTTGTTGAGCAGGAGCCGGTTGACCTTCACGCTGGGGATCTCGCCGCCCGCGAAGCCGATGACGAGCAGCCGGCCACCGGGGGCGAGCACGCGGAGGGAGTCGGTGAACCGATCTCCGCCGACCGGATCCACGACCAGATCGACGCGGCCCTCCTCGCCCAGCGCCTCGCGGAATCCGTCCGCCATCACGACCACGTCGGCACCCGCCGCCGACGCGACCTCGCCCTTCTCGGCGGTCGACACGACGGCGACGATCCGCCCGGCTCCGAAGGCGCGAGCGACCTGAATCGTGGCGGTGCCGATCCCGCCGCCGGCGCCGTGCACGAGCACGGACTCACCGGCCCGCATCGCACCGCGCTCGACGAGGGCGAAATACGCGGTGAGGTAGTTGAGTCCGAATCCCGCCGCCTGCTCGAAGGACAGCTCTCCCGGGAGGGGGAAGGTCAGGTCCGTCTGTGCCACCGCGTACTCCGCGAAGCCGCCGAGCACGGTAAAGGCCACAACCCGATCCCCGGGCGCGAAGTCCGAACCCGCAGGAGCAGACACGACTTCCCCTGCCACCTCGGAACCGGGAATGAACGGCAGCGGCGGGGCCAGCTGATACAGGCCGCGGGACTGGAGGACCTCCGGGAACGAGACACCCGCCGCCCGGACCCGGATGAACACCTCGCCGTCCCGCGGAACCGGAACCGCCACCTGCCTCGATTCCAGGGCAGCCGGCCCCTCGAGCGAGGTGATCTGCATCGATGTCATGGTGGAAGGGACGGCTTCGGTCATGCGATCACCGTACCGCCGAGCCGCGAGCGCCGCGCTAGCCCCGATCGACCGTCACGGCAGCTCCTGAAGGTGAGCGAGAATCTGGGACGCCACCGCGCGCATCCCTGCTGCGTTGGGATGCATCGATCCTCCGAGCCTGCGGAGCGGCTGGAGGGGCGCGATCCACGGATCGGCGGAGGCGACACCGTGCCCAGACGGATACGATGACGCGGCGATCAGCTCGGCGCCGGTCGCGGCAGCGGCGTGCGCGTAGGCATCCGAGAGCAGACGAGCAATGCGTCGGAAGTGGCGGATCTGGACCGGGCTGAATCCGAGAACGCCGGATGCCGCATCCACTTCGTCGAACAGGGGGAGATAGTCGACCAGCACCACGGTCGCCCGCGGGGCTCTGGCCCGAGTCTGCTCGACGATGCGCGCGAGACCGTCGGCCGCACCCTGCAGGCGCGCATCGTCGGGCAGCACCAGGTCGCGCCTGCGCTGCATTCCGCGAACGGCCGACCCGACCACCGGGGTCGTCGAGAAACGGTTCATAAGCCCCTGCGACAGAACGCTGCCGAGGTACCCGAGGTCGTTCCCGCCTGCCGTGACCGTCACGAGGTCGGTCTCCGCGCTGACCGACTCGATCTGCGGGGCAAATCGCTTGCGCGGAGTCTTCTGCACCTCGCTGAGGATCGTTGCCGTTGTCGCGCCGGACACGCTCACGTCGACGAGTTCTGCACCAAGGGCTTCAGCCACGAGATGTGCGTAGTTCGACCCGGAGCGCATGGCTGCTGGTTCGACGACAGGTTCGATGCCCGGTCCCGCGGCAAACGAACTGCCGATCGCCACCATGTGGCGGTACTCCTGTGCCATTCGCTTCCTCTCGTCGATTTTGGGATCCCTCCCGCCGGAAACGAGAGAATGAATATGTCCTGCTCGACGGGGCCCATTCTCTCGAACGAAAACGGTGCCCAACTAGTTGCGCACTCCGCGACGCCGAGTCGCCCGACCGCCGCGATCAACTCCCCGCGAGACTCGCGGCCCCGCTCCAGGCGTCGATCGCCGCGAAGGTGGCGGTGGGCTGCTCGAGCTGCGGAAGGTGTCCCGCCTCGGGGATGAGCTCGAAGCGACTGTTCGGGAACTCGGCCGCGTACGCGCGCCCATATCCGGGCGTGAACACGCGATCGCTCTCGCCCCAGAGCACCAACGTCGGGGTCGTCACCACACCGAGACGTGCCCGCAGAGCCGGATCGTGCATCCCGTGCTCCGCGGTGTACACGCCCATGGTCTGCATGTTCGCGCGCTGCGCCGCGACGCGCTCCGGCGGCATGGTGCTCGGGTCGATGTAACCGCGGTCCGGGTTGTGCCACGAGTGCTCAGCGATCTGCCGCGGAGTGAGCCCGAAGAAGTTGACCACCGGATGCTCCGGCACCTCGATCCCGGCCCCGTCGATGATGACCAGACCGCCGATCCGGTGCTCCACGTCGCTCGCCGCCATTTCGGTTGCCACCCAGCCGCCGAGCGAAGAGCCGATGACGAGCACGTCTCTCAACCCGCGATCGGCGATCAGTCGGAGGTACAGGGCGGCGAGGGCCGGGATGTTGGCGAGGCCGGCCGGTCGTGGGGTGCCGTCCCAGCCCGGATGCGTTGGCAGCAGTACGTGGGAGCTGGGCTCGAAGTGCGCGGCGATTGGCGCAACGGTGAAGGGACCGCCGCCGCCGTGAAGCACGAGGACGGGTCGCTCGCCGACGACACCGCCTTCGGCGATCGTCGGCTCGATGTTGGACGGGAGGGTGAGGGTGTTGGTGTGCATGGCCCCACGTTATATCAACATATTTATATATACAAGTTGATTTGCTAGATTCGCGATATGGCCGACGACAAGACTCGCGACGTGACCCAGCTGGAGGAACTCGGCCGCGCGCTGTGGGCCGCCCAGTACCGCCGACGCAGTGCGCTCGACCACGAACTGGCGAACGTGGGCACCACGTTTCCGCAGTGGTTCGCCCTCGGAGAGATCTCGAAGCAGGAGGGCGCATCCGCCCACTGGCTCGCTGTCAAGACATTCCAGAGCGACCAGGCCTTCGGAACGTTGGCGAACCGCCTCGAGGCGCAGGGGCTGATCGCCCGTTCGCCCGGCGCAGGCCGCAAGGTGGCGCACCACCTGACACCTTCCGGTGAAGCGATGCTCGCGGCGGGGAACGCGGTCGCCAACCGGATGCTCGACCAGTCGTTCGGCTCGCTCACCGTCGCTGAGCGCACCACGCTGCGCGAGCTGCTCGATCGCGTCGGCAGGGTGCTAGACGCACGCCCTCGAGATGCTGCGAGCTCGTGATACCGGCGCGCCAGACGATGGGGTGAGCGCGGTCGGTGACTGCGTCACTTCTTCGTGTGGACTTCTTCGATGATGCGAACCACTTCCAGGGCATCCCTCGGGTCAACGGGTGAGGGCGCTCCGTTGCGGATGCTGGCCGCGACTCCCTCATAGAAGGCGGGGTAATCTCCCAGCTGGGTGGGAATCTTGGCCAGCGGCTCGTTCGCACCGTCGATTCCGAGCGTGCCCCACTCCGACTCGGGTGTCTGCCCGTAGCCCGCTGATCCCGGCCACTGCGCAAGCTTCAGCATGGGCTCCTGCCCGTCCAGCCCGTACACGGTGTACCCGGACCTGTCGCCGAGCACCCGAAACCGTGGCCCCGACTGCGCCGCGACACGACTCATGGCGAGATGAGACCGGACTCCGCTGGCATGCAGAAGCGAGATGAACGAGTCGTCATCGCTGATACTGCCATCACGAACGATGCTGAGCTCGGCGTGATCGACCACCGCCGGCCCGAACAGCTGGAGCGCCTGGTCGACGAGGTGGCTGCCGAGGTCATAGGTGATCCCCCCACCCGACTCGATCGGCGTTCTGTCCTGCCACGTATCCCGCACCGGACCGCCCCACCGCTCGAAGGTCGATTCGAACCGAACTACGCGGCCGAGCTCGCCGCGCGCAATGAGATCACGAACGGTCAGGAAGTCGCCATCCCACCGCCGGTTCTGGAACACCGCGAGCAGCTTGCCGACGGATTCCGCCTTCGCGATCAGGGTCTCCGCGTCTGCGACGCTCGGGACGAACGGCTTGTCGACGACGATCCCAGCCCCGG
>JABBOD010000076.1 GCA_019351995.1 Acidobacteriota bacterium | reverse complement strand
TCCGCGTCTGCGACGCTCGGGACGAACGGCTTGTCGACGACGATCCCAGCCCCGGCATCCAGAGCGGCAAGTCCCTGCTCCAGATGGGTGTGCGCCGGAGACGCCAGGATGACCAACTCGAGATCAGAGGCCCGTGCGAGCAATTCGTCGGGTGTGGCGACGATCGTCGCGCCCGGGTGCTGAGCGGCCGCGACAGCGGCACGTTCCGGGCTGCTGGTGGCGATCACGTCCAGCCTGAATGCCGGATTGGTGGCGACGAACGGGGCGTGGAAGACACGGCCCGAAAGGCCGAAGCCGATGAGGCCGGTACGGATGGGATCGGTGTCTGACACTGTGAACTCCTGGCTGATCACTTCGGCTCCGAGCTCGCGCCCGACGCCGGAGCCCACACCTCTCAGTCTAGAAGGCTCGACTGGTTCGGCCCCTGTCGCCGAGTTCGCTCCGAGGTGCCGATCTCGGCGTCGCCTCCTGACTCTTTCGGTCGTGGCGTGGTGGCACCACGCGACACGGCGTGAGGAGACGTGGACGGACAGATGGCAGGAGCCCACGCTGAACTAGTCGGCCGACGTCGACGGGGTCGACCGTGACTGGTTGGCGAAGGCCGCCAGGAGTTCTCCGATGCGGTGGTCTCGGTCGAGTGGATGTCGGAGCGGCATCGCGGTGTTGAGCCGGTAGCTGTTGCGGCGACCTTCGCGCTCGCGTTCGAGGTAACCGGCCTCTTCGAGCTCGGTGACGATGCGCTGCGCGGCGCGCTCGGTGATTCCCACCTGCTCCGCGACATCCCGCAGTCGGGCGTTCGGATTCTCGGCGACGCACAGCAACACGTGCGCGTGATTCGTCAAGAAGGTCCACTGAGCCATTCGCTGATCTTATCGCGAAGACGATTTATCACAGAAGAATTGCAATTCCCTGTTTTTAATACGTGTTATTGTTTTCGTGTTTTATAACTCGGGAACGGAGATGCGTTGAGCACCGTGGTTAAGGATGTTGTGCTCTGGGGAGTGGGGGCGCTCGGCGTCGACCCGTTGGCCGTGATCCTGACGGCGCTGATCATCGGACTGTCTGCCGTCATCCAGTGCTTCGCGCTGCGCTACCTGCGGGGTGACCCTCGCCAACTGTGGTGGGTTGTGTGGGCCAATCTGCTCACCGGCGTCAGCACGGTCATGGTGAACGCACAGACCGCGATCGTGTTCGCCGCCACGTGGATCGCCGCGGGCGCGTGCCTGGTCGCGCTGCTGAACATCTACCGGGGCACCCCCGGCGCTCGGGAGGGAGCGCGGCGCGCGGCACTCCGCTTCGCGCTCGGTGATATCGGACTCGTCGCCGCGGTCGTTGTGTTGGTCGTGCACGCGGGCCACGACATCCGGCTCGCAGATCTCGCCGCCGTTGCCGCCGGCCTGCCGCCTGCCATGCAACTCGCGGTGGCGCTACTCCTGGTGGCGCCGGCACTTTCGCGGTCCACTCAGATCCCCTTCCACCGATGGTTACCGTCGACCCTGACGACGCCGACGCCCGTGTCGGCGCTTCTGCACGCCGGGGTCGTGAACGCCGGGGCGATTCTGGTCATCCGCTTCGCTCCGGCGATCACAAGCCAGCCGCTCGCGATGACGGCGCTCTTCGTCGCCGGAGCAGCCACACTCGTCTACGCCTCCGCGGTGCGGCTGGTGAAGCCCGACATCAAGGGCCGCCTTGTCTTCTCGACGATGGCGCAGATGGGCTACATGATCATGGCGTGCGGGCTCGGGGCATTCCCGGCGGTCCTGCTACATCTGGTGGCCCACTCGTTCTTCAAGTCGTCGCTGTTCCTGGGGGCCGGCAGCGGCATCCGTTCGCGTGCCGCCCAGAGGGACTGGCCCGCGGCCGTCCCGCGAACTCGTCGGGTCGTGACGGCGGCATGGGTGCTGGCGGCGGCGACCTCGGTCGGCGCGTTCTTCGCCGCAACCGAGGTACTCGGCACCCGACCGGGCGACCCGGTCACCGCGCTGATCGTGTTCGTGATCGTGACCGCCGGTGTCGCTGGGGCTCGGTGGCTGGTCACCGCCTGGTCACCCCTCGCGGTACTGGCGGCGATCTGCGCAATCGGCACGCTCGCGTTCGGCTACACAGGTCTGCTGGATGTGGTGGCAGTCGTCGTTCCGCTGCCCACCGCCGTCGAGCCTGTGTCGGCGTGGTTCGTCACGATCCCGATTGTCGCTCTTGGCACCCTGCAGGTGGCGGCCAGGCGCGGCACCCGCCCGTCGCCGATGCGGGCACGACTGTACGCGCGCCTTCTCTCCAGCTCGGTCCCCCCGATATCACCCCGAAAGGAACTCGCCGCATGAACTTGTCTCTGCGCACAGCCGTCGCCGTGGCCGCACGGTCGGTGACCCGGTCGTGGCCACTCGACTCCTTCATCGCGATCAACCCGGTCGCCGACCTCGAGAGCATGCCCTTCGATGACGCGCCAGCTGCCCTGCGGACCACTCGCCCGGTCGAGGCCTACCGAGCGGACTACCGGTCGGGTCGGATCAGCTTTGCGGACGTCGAGGCGGCGGTTCGAGAGCGGATCCCCGAGTTCGGCTCTCCCGCTCGAGCGGCGATCGGGGGCGTGACGGTGCTCCCCGCAACTCTGGTCGCCTGTGATCTGACGCTGCCGCCGAACTCGGCTGACCCGACGCCGGTACAACAGTCCGGCGAGTCCGGCGCGCACGCACGCCTCGATCACCTCACTGCCAAGTGGCTGGCGGCGTTCCTCGACCCAGATCCGCTCTGGCGCATGCCGGGGGCCGACGACGGACTGTTCGGCGTGTTCCGGCGACTCGCTCGCTATGACCCCGACCTCACACGACGAGAGCGTCGGCGGCTCGACACCCTTTCGCCGACCGCCGACGACGCTCTTGCCGCGGCGTTGATCGAGCTGGGGGTGACGGCCGAGCGGCAGGCGGACGTGCTTCACCACGAACTCGCGCATTTGCCCGGATGGGTGGCTCATCTGAAATGGCGCGCTGACCAGCTCGGTGACGTCGATCTGACCTCCTATCTGGCCCTTCGGTTCTGCCTGCGCGCGGCCATCTCAGCGCCCCTCTCCGCGGCAAACGAGACCGCCCCCGGCGGGGGATCGTCGTTCCGCGACGCGACCCTCCGGGCCACGCAGATCGTCCGCTCGTTGCTCCCGGATGCCCAGGTCGACCCCGACGATGTCGCCGTGGTTCGTGGGGTTCTCGCCGCGCATCCCCCCGCCGACCACGTCTTCACCTGGCAGCGCGCATACGAAATCCACTATCGCGACGCGCTTCTGGAAGCGATTCACGAACAGGCGAATCTCGAGAGCACCACGCCGAGCAGCGAGCCGACGACACAGGTACTCTTCTGCATCGACCCGCGCTCGGAGGGAATGCGGCGTCACCTGGAGACGAACCCGAGCGTGGAGACCTTCGGCGTCGCCGGATTCTTCGGGGTGCCGATCCGGTTCGCGCGATATGGCGCCCGCGGGCGGATCGATGCGCTGCCGGCACTTCTCTCGCCGCGGCACGCCGCAACCGAGCAGCCGGTGGACCCTCGCCGCGCGGCACGGCACACTGCCGGACTCCGGCTGCGAAGTGCTTTCTCCGCGACCGTGCACGCCAGCGAAAACTCGGTTCTCACACCGTTCGCCTTCGCCGAAGCGAGCGGTCTGCTGTATGGCGTCGTTACTCTGGCTCGCACGCTCGCGCCCGGGATGACCGCGCGACTGCGTCGTCGGGCCGCCGAGGCTCTTGCACCTCGTCTCGCGAGCACGATCACGATCGCGGATGCCTTCACGATCGACGAGCGGGTCTCCCTCGCCGAGACCGTGCTTCGAATGACCGGGCTCCGAAGCTTCGCCCCGCTCGTGATCCTGAGTGGGCACGGTTCCACCACCACCAACAACCTCTACGAATCCGCCTTGCAGTGCGGCGCGTGCGGCGGTAACCCGGGCGACGCGAACGCACGGTCGGCGGCGGCCATCTTCAACGATCCCGAGGTGCGGTTACGCCTCGCCGACCGCGGGATCGTCATCCCGGAGGACACCGTGTTCGTCGCCGCCGAGCACGACACCACCCTCGACACGGTCGAAATCCTCGACCGCCACCACCTGCCCGAACACTGCAGGGGGCTCATCGCCGACTTCGACCTCCTCCAGCGTGCGGCCGGCGAGGCGTTGGTCCGCGAGCGTGCCACGCAACTACCAGGAGCGTCAGCGCGTCACCGTCCTGCCCGTGTGCGTCGGCGAGCCCACGACTGGGCGGAGGTTTACCCCGAGTGGGGTCTCACCGGCAACGCCGCCATGATCGTCGGACCGCGCGCGATGACACGGGGCGTCGACCTGGAACGGCGTGTCTTCCTGCACTCCTACGATTCTGCGGCCGACCCCGACGGCACGGGACTCGAATCCATCCTGACCGCTCCGGTGGTCGTGGCCCAGTGGATCAACCACCAGTACTACTTCTCGGCGATCGATCCCGAACGTTGGGGCGCCGGGACCAAGACGATCCACAACGCCATCGGCACGCTGGGGGTTCTCGCCGGCGGCTCCGGCGACTTGAAACAAGGGCTTCCGTGGCAGTCCGTGGGCTTCGGTCACCACCTTGTTCACGAACCGATGCGGCTCACCGTCGTCGTGGAAGCACCGCTTGAACGAATCGGCGAGATCGTCTCCCGCAACCAGGTACTCCGTCATCTGTTCGACAACGCCTGGCTCACCCTCATCGCACGGTCGACGCCGCACACCGAGACACCGTCCGACAGGTGGCACCGCTACACACCCTACGGATGGCGCCCCTGGAGGGGCCCGCACAGAGAAGGAGCAACACCATGAGCACTCTCACCCCCATGACCAAGATCGAGGTGATCGTTCCGGCCCGTGACGCCCCCGCGATCCGCGAGCTGATCACCGCCGCCGGCGCGACGGGTTTCACCTCGGTCTCCGGGGTATCGGGAATCGGCCACAGCGGCCAGCACTCGGGGGCGCTCCTCTTCAACGAGTTCGACACCCTCACCATGCTGATCACGGTGCTGCCGATCGAGAAGGCTCCCGCCCTCATCGATGCCGCCCGCGAGGTGCTCGGCAGCGGCAGCGGTGTGATGTTCGTCAGCGACACCGCGGTGAGCCGCCCCGACTACTTCGAATGACACCCTCGGCACGCCCATACCAGGGGAGGACCGTCACCTTCGCCACGATGCACGGCAAGGAGCAGCTCGCCGCCGAGCCGTTCCGGCAAATGCTCGGCGCGCGGGTGACCACCCCGAACGGGCTGAACACCGACCTGCTCGGCACCTTCGCGGGCGACATCCCTCGCACGCTCAGCCCGATCGATGCCGCGCGCGTCAAGGCTCGCCTCGGCATGCACATCGACAACACAGCCCTCGGACTCGCGTCGGAGGGCACATTCGCTGCCACCCCGAACTCACCGGGGCTGGTCGAGAACACCGAACTCCTGCTCTTCATCGACGACGTGCGCCAGATCGAGGTCGTCGAAATCAGCCGGGTCATGTCGCCCCTTGCCGGCCCACGCCCCATTAGTGACATGGATGCGGGCCTCGAGTTCGCGACGCGCATCGGCTTCCCACGGCAGGGCATCGTCCTGGCCACAAGTGACGACGACGGCCCGACGTGGCGGAAAGACCTCGGAACCGCCGCCGAGCTGACCTGCGCCCTCGACAAGCTGTTCGACACGAAGAACGAGGTGACGATTCAGCCCGACTACCGCGCTCACGCGTGCCCCACCCGCGCCGAGCACTTGCGGTCGCTCGCCGAACGACTCGCTGAGCGGCTCGCCAGACCGTGCCCCGGCTGCGCAGCACCGGGGTGGGGACCAACCGCCTCGGAGCCAGGCCTGCCCTGCCGCGACTGCGGAGAGCCGACCGCGCTCGCGGCGGCCACCGTCGAGGGCTGCGCGCGGTGTTCGTATCAGGTGCGAACGCCCGTCGCCGCCCGACGCGCGAGCCCGGAGTGGTGCGAACGCTGCAACCCGTGAGCGAGTGCCCGCGTCGCCTGTCTCGGAAAGAGAGCCGTCCCCACGAGCGCGCCGGTTCGCTTGGCTCGGGTCGGCGCGCGCGCGAGCGATTTAGGCTCTTCGCGTGGTGAGGCCTCGGCGACTCTCAGCCTCGCGGTATTGCGGTTATCCCCTGCAGCCGACGGGTGACCTCGTGAGCTTGTTCGAGGAGAATGCGGCCAAGAATCGGGATGCGTTCGGTGCGGAATCGGGGCTCGACACCGGTCACGCTGAGTGCCCATTGTGGTCTGCCCTTCCGATCGAAGATCGCTGCCCCCATCCCCCAGCTCC
>JABBOD010000075.1 GCA_019351995.1 Acidobacteriota bacterium | reverse complement strand
CGCGAGGAAGGCTAGGCCGGTTCGCCGGAGATCAGGCCGCGAAGCCAATCGCGTGCGTCGATGAACACCTCGTCGCCGTACCGCGAGGTGACCTCGATGGCGAGCTTGTCGGCCCGCGGATAGGAGCCGAGGAACAGCACATTCGGGCTGAACCGCTTGAGTCCGAGCAGCGCATCCGCCACCCGCTCATCGAGGACGTGCCCGTCGAGGTCGACGACGAAGCGGTAGCGACCGAGCTCGTCGCCGATCGGCCGAGACTCCAGCAGGCTCAAGTTGACGCCGCGGGTGGCGAACTGCTCGAGCATCTCGACGAGAGCGCCCGGCTGGTCAGTGGGCAGCTCGACGATGATGCTGGTCTTGTCCGAGCCCGTGCGCGGCGGAATCACGGTGGATGCCGTCACCAGCACGAAGCGCGTCACGGCGTTCGGGTTGTCACCGATGTGCTCGGCGAGCGTCTCGACCGCGTACTCGGCGTCGATTCCCGGCGGGGCGATCGCGGCATCCGCCACCGGATTGTCGGCCAGCAACTGTGCGGCGGCGGCGACATTGCTCGTCGCCGGCAGATGTTCGTGCTCCGGGAGCCGAGCGTCGAGCCACAGGTGGCATTGGGCGTAGGCGACAGGATGCGCCGCGACGACGCGTACGTCGGCCAGCGCCGTCCCGGGGCGCGCCACCAGCACGAAGTCGACAGACACCAGATACTCGCCCGTGATGCGCAGGCCCGGGATGTTGGCCAGGGCATCCTGGGTCGCGCTCACCCCGCCCTCGACGCTGTTCTCGATCGCGATCACGGCGCCGACACTGCGGCCGGAGACCACGTCATCCAGGGCTTCACCCACGTTGTTGACACTTCGCCAGGTCTGGCCCGCGGCCTCGGGAACCTGCTGCAGTGCGGCCCAGGTGAAGGTGCCGGCGGGTCCCAAATAGCTGTATGTCACGGGAGATGTCGGCTCGGGCATGGTCGGAGTCTATTGAAGAGTGCAAAGATGACGGCCATGACGGACCGCGCCGGTACCCCTGCCCAGGAATCCGATCTCATCGATGTGCACGCACTCGTTGAGGCCTATTACCAGAAGGTTCCAGACGTCTCCGATCCAACCCAGAAGGTCGTGTTCGGCACCAGCGGCCACCGCGGATCGAGCTTCGATGCCGCGTTCAACGAGACGCACATCGCCGCGATCACGCAGGCGATCGTCGAGTATCGCGCCGGTCAGGGCATCACCGGTCCGCTGTTCATCGGCCGCGATACCCACGGGCTCTCGCGACCGGCCGAGACGACGGCGCTCGAAGTGCTCGAGGCCAACGGGGTGCGCATGCTCGCCGATCAGTTCGACGACTACGTGCCGACGCCCGCACTGAGCCGGGCGATCATCTCGCACAACCGCCGCGTCGGCCCGGGTGCCCCGCAGGCGGACGGCATCGTCATCACCCCCAGCCACAACCCGCCCCGCGACGGCGGTTTCAAGTACAACCCGCCGCACGGGGGGCCCGCTGACTCCGACGCCACCAACTGGATTGCCGGCCGCGCCAACGAACTGATCGCCGACGGCAACCGCGACGTCACACGCACGGAGCCGAATCTGATCGAGCAGTACGACTTCCGTGGCGAATACGTGAACGACCTGGCGAGCATCCTGAACCTGGATGCCATCAAGAGAGCCGGACTGCACGTCGCGGCCGACCCGCTGGGTGGGGCGAGCGTGCACTACTGGCAGCTGATCGCGGAGCAGTACGGTCTCGACCTGACCGTCGTGAATCCGCTGGTGGATCCGCAGTGGGGCTTCATGACGCTCGACTGGGACGGCAAGATCCGCATGGACCCGTCATCGCCGTCGGTGATGGCCTCCACGGTGTCGAAGCTGGGCGACTTCCAGCTGATCACCGGCAACGACGCCGACGCCGACCGGCACGGCATCGTCACGCCCGACGGCGGGCTGATGAATCCCAACCACTACCTGGCGGTCGCGATCCAGTACCTGTACACGCACCGGGACGGCTGGCGCCAGGATGCCGCGATCGGCAAGACGATGGTCTCCAGCTCCATGATCGATCGGGTCGCGGCCTCGCTGGGGCGCCGCCTGTGGGAGGTGCCGGTCGGCTTCAAGTGGTTCGTGCCGGGGCTGATGGACGGCTCCGTCGGATTCGGCGGCGAGGAGAGCGCGGGAGCCAGCTTCCTGCAGCTCGACGGGCGGTCGTGGACGACAGACAAGGACGGCATCCTGCTGGCATTGCTCGCCAGCGAGATTCTCGCCGTGACCGGGAAGTCGCCGTCGCAGCTGTACGCCGAGCTGGTCGAGGAGTTCGGCGATCCGGCATACGCCCGCGTGGATGCCGCAGCCACCAAAGCCCAGAAGGCCCGCCTTGGCAAGCTGTCGGCATCCGACATCACGGCGACCTCGCTCGCGGGCGAACCGATCACGGCCACTCTCAGCACCGCGCCCGGCAACGGCGCAGCGCTCGGCGGCGTGAAGGTGGAGTCGGCGACATCCTGGTTTGCGGCGCGGCCCAGCGGCACCGAGGACGTCTACAAGATCTACGCCGAATCATTCGAGGGCCCTGAGCACCTGGCCAGGGTGCAGGCCGAGGCGAGGACCATCGTCGACGCGGCACTCGACGACTAACGTCGGACACGACGGCGCAGCGGTGCGCCACCAAGGAGGGCTCATGCCCCTGGACCCCGGAATCGCCACGATCTTGCAGCAGATGAGCGCGAGCGGCGTACCCGCCATCTCGTCGAGCGACGTGCCGACCGCGCGAGCCGTACTCCGCTCGATGTCTCTCGGCGCCTCGGGCACTCCGACGGGGGAGCCGGCTGTGGGGGGCGTACGGTCCGACACGATTGCCGGATCGATTCCGGTGCGGGTGTACTCGCCCGACGCCGCACTCGGGGTTCCCACGATCGTGTTCTTCCATGGCGGCGGATTCGTGATCGGCGACCTGGACACCCACGACTCCATCGCGCGGCGCCTGTGCCATGACGTCGGCGCCGTAGTGGTCAGCGTCGACTACCGGCTCGCGCCAGAGCATCCCTTCCCGGCGGGCGTCGACGACGCGGATGCTGCGGTCCGTTGGGTGGCCTCCCACATCGCGGACTTCGGGGGCGACCCGGCCCGGATCGCGGTGGCAGGAGACAGCGCGGGCGCAAACCTCGCCGCCGTCGCCGCGCAGTCGGCTGCGGCGGCCGGCATCCGACTCGCCGCGCAGCTGCTCGCATACCCGACGACGGATCCCGGTGGCGACTACGCGTCGACGTCAGAGAACGCCGACGGGTACTTTCTGACCAGGGCCGATATGTCGTGGTTCTTCTCGCACTACATCGGCATCGATCTCCAGGACACTCGCCTGCGCGAACTGGAGACAGATCCGCGCGTCGCGCCCATGAGAGCTGCCAGCCTGGCGGGGCTGGCTCCCGCCATCGTCGCGACCGCCGAGTTCGACCCCCTGCGCGACGACGGGAACGCCTACGCGGCGGCGCTTGCCGCCGCAGGAGTCCCCGTCGAGCACCGGCAGTTCCCCGGGCTGATCCACGGCTTCTGGGACATGGGCGCGGCGAGCGAGGGCGCAGAGCAGGCCGCCCGCTGGATCAACGGAACGCTGAAGACCCTGCTGAGCTAACGCACACGTCTCGACGTGAAGGCCGTCACGCCTGAATGGTGACGGGCGTGCCGACCGAGGCCCAGTTGAACAGTTGAGCCACGACGTCAAGCGCGACATGCACGCAGCCGTGTGATCCCTGAGTCGTGTACAGCGGGCTCCCGAGCGGGAAGGTCTGCCAGGGAGCGTCGTGGAACCCGTCGCCGCCGTTGAACGGCATCCAGTAGGTGACCGGGTCGTTCCACGGCCCGTTGACGTCGCGCCCGGCGAGGACCGTATTGCGGATCTTGGCCGTGATGTGGGAGGTACCGATCGGCGTTGCGTCGTGCACGTTCGTCAATGCTGATGCGCCCGTCGTCACCGACCCCTCGACGAAGAGGGTGGGGCCTGTGCACGCCCACAGGTGCTGCTGGCTGATGCTCACGTAGATGTGCTTGACACCGGCCGGGGTGGCGAGGCACACGGCCGGTACCGGTGGAACCGTGGGCGTGGGGGCAGCCACCGGCGTGGGCGGCACCGTCGGCGTCGGCGTCGATGACACGACCGGCTTGGCCTTCTGCGCGTGCACCGCCGCGCTCAGCGTCGACGAGGGCGAGGGCGCCAGCACAACGACGACTGTCGTCACGATCGTCGCGACGATGAGGGACGCTAACGCGACGACAGCAACCCGGCGAGATCTCGACATGGCCTCCATGGTACGACCGAAAGCCCATTTGCGAGGATCACTGCCGGGCATGTAACTTTGCATTTCACGCAAATTTTTCGCGGCCACCCTCGGCTGCGTCGTCACAGAGACGACGACCGGTGGCCACGGTCACGTCGACGCCCACCACCCCGCGCTCCAGAAGAACGAGGCACCATGTCCGATGTCACGGCATCGCGAGGGACCCGCTCCGCGGTCTCCGCCGAGATGACCCACCGCCAGATCCTCACCGTTATTTTCGGCTTGATGGCGGGGATGTTCCTCTCGGCACTCGACCAGACAGTCGTCGGAACGTCGATCCGCACCATCGCCGACGACCTCAACGGGCTCAGCCAGCAGGCGTGGGTGACGACGGCCTACCTGATCGTGTCGACGATCGCGACGCCGATCTACGGCAAGCTCAGCGACATCTTCGGCCGCCGTCCGCTCTTCATCATCGCGATCGTGCTGTTCCTGATCGGCTCGATCGCCTCCGGTTTTTCGGCCTCGATCCTCGAACTCGCCGGCTTTCGCGCCATCCAGGGCCTCGGTGCCGGCGGCCTGATGGCGCTGCCACTGGCCATCATGGGCGACATGTTGGCGCCGCGTGAGCGCGCCAAGTACCAGGGCTACTTCCTCGCCGTCTTCGGTATCTCGAGCGTCATCGGACCCCTCATCGGCGGACTATTCGCCGGCGCGCCCGAAATCCTCTTCATCAGCGGCTGGCGCTGGGTGTTCCTCATCAACATCCCGATCGGCATCGTGGCTCTCGGGATCGTGCTGCGCTTCCTGCATCTGCCCGCGAAAAGCGTGAACCGTGGTGTGCGCATCGACTGGTGGGGTGCTGCGACGGTCATTCTGGCCGTCGCCCCGTTGCTGCTCGTCGCCGAGCAGGGTCGCGACTGGGGCTGGGCATCGGTCGGATCGATGGCGTGCTACATCGTCGGGGGTGCCGGGATCATCGCCTTCGTCATCACGGAGCGACTCATGGGCGACGACGCGCTGATCCCGCTCAAGCTGTTCAGGAGCCCGACTTTCTCGATGGCCACGATTCTCGGTGTGCTCGTCGGCTTCGGAATGTTCGGCGCCATCTCGACGGTGCCGCTCTACCTGCAGCTGGTGAAGGGGTCGAGCCCGACGCTCAGCGGCTTCCAACTGCTGCCGATGATTCTCGGCCTGATGATCGCCTCGATCGTGAGCGGTCAGCTGATCTCGCGGACCGGTCGTTACAAGATCTTCCCGATCCTCGGCACCGCGTTCATGGCGATGGGCTTCCTGATCTTCACGCAGCTGAAAGCGGACACGAACTACTGGATCCTGGCCGCGGCGATGCTCCTGGTCGGTCTCGGTCTCGGTCAGATGATGCAGACGCTGACCATCGCCAGCCAGAACGCGGTCGGAGCGCGCGACATCGGAGTGGCGACCTCATCGTCGACCTTCTTCCGGCAGGTCGGTGGCACGCTCGGGGTGGCGGTGATCTTCTCGGTGGTGTTCGGGGTGGTCGGCAGCGCCATCCAGACTTCCTTCGCGAAGACATCGACGCTCACGGCCGCACTGGACGCCGCGCTGAACCCCGCGGTCGCTGGCGCCTCGCAGAACAAGGCGATCATGGCGAAGATCTACGACAACATCGTCACGCCGATCAAGGCCAACCTGCCCGCACAGCTCGACCTGTCAAACGCCGCGCAGCGCAAGTCCGTGATCGACCAGGTGCTTCCCACCATCCAGAGCAAGCTCGCGAGCGGCTCCGGCAGCGCCGGCTCGAGCCTTGACAGCAACACCTCGTTCCTCAATGGGGCAAGCCACGCCCTCTCCGCTCCGTTCCTCACCGGATTCTCGGATGCCATGGTGAGCGGGTTCTGGGTGAGCCTGGGCGTGGTTCTGGTGGCGTTCGGCCTGAGCTTCTTCCTCAAGGCCACCCCGCTGCGGCAGAAGTCGGCCCTCCAGGAGGTCGCCGATCAGGACGAGGCGATTCTCGCGCAGAGGGCGGCGGCGATCGGCGCCGGTCTGTCTCCGGACGTCACAACGGGCACGGTCGACGCGGTTGAACCCGTCGGCGTGCGAACTGGCTCGGTCCTCTAG